>PNNN01000011.1 GCA_013824245.1 Chlorobiaceae bacterium
TACAGTATAGCACTTTAATCACAACACCACATCGTCTGGACTGCCTATCCATCACCAGACAGGAGTCTGGTGTTTTAACGGCTTAATAAATTAAGGACTCCGATACTCCATTACTCCATTCTTCCGTAAAACAAATCTTTTCAAAATTGTAATAATATTTTTACTGGGTTTATTTTTGTTTCTCCGAGTGATGTTTTACTATTCTTGCCTGCGCAATAAAAATCACTTCTTCTGCAATGTTTGTGGCGAGATCGGCAACACGTTCTAAATTTCTGCTTACACGTATCAGATGCATTCCTGCTTCGATTGAGCGCTGATTGTTTTTCATTCGTTCAATCACTCGGATGAAAATATCTTTGTTAAAATTATCAATCGTATCATCCATCCCTAAAACATCCATTCCTAATTTTGTGTCGGAATGAATAAAACTATCGAGCGCGTTATGAAGCATTTGTTCTGCAACTTCAGCCATTTTGGGCAAATAGATGTATGTTTCTTTTTCACACTCCGCAAGCGAACAAACCGATTCTGCGATATTCACAGCGTGATCACCAATACGTTCAAGATCGTTGTTGATTTTTAAAGCAGAGAGAATAAAGCGCAGATCGATTGCAACCGGCTGTTGAAGTGCTAATATATCAACAATGGAATTGTCGATCTCGATTTCGAGTGAATTAATTCTATCCTCACCGTCGATTACACGTTGAGCCGTATTTGTATCGTCGTTAAGCAGAGCTTGCAGAGAATCGTGAACTGCTTTCTCCGCCAAGCTACCCATCTTAATTAGATTTGTTTTAAGACCGTTAAGTTCCTGTTCGAAATGTCGTTGCATAATAATAAATCAATTAATAAATATGAACAATTCTATACATTATTTCCCCATTCGAAAATATTTATTTTCAATCTGTTTTATCCATCTCGGGAAATTGATGAGGATAAAGTATGTAACTGCGATAGCCGTAATCGTAATGATAATATTTGTAATTAGCATAATAATTATCCTTTCTGTTTATCCGAATCTTCCTGTGATGTAATCTTCGGTTTGTTTTTCTTTAGGTGTTGTAAAAATCTTTTTTGTTTCGTCATATTCGATTAGACTGCCTAAGTAAAAGAAGGCGGTGTAATCGCTCACGCGCGCGGCTTGCTGCATGTTGTGCGTAACAATGACGATTGTATAGTTTTCTTTTAACTCGTAAATCAATTCTTCAATCTTCGATGTGGCAAGCGGATCCAGCGCGCTTGCCGGTTCGTCCATTAAAAGAATGTCTGGATTTACCGCTAAGGCGCGTGCGATGCAAAGCCGTTGCTGCTGACCGCCCGATAGTGCAAGTCCGCTTTTCTTAAGATCGTCTTTGACTTCGCTCCAAAGAGCAGATCGTTGCAGACTTTTCTCAACAATTTCATCTAATATTTTCTTATCGTGAACTCCGTTTATCCTCGGTCCATAAGCAACATTGTCAAAGATAGATTTTGGAAATGGATTCGATTTTTGGAAAATCATTCCAACCTTCTTCCTCAGCTCGACAACATCGATACCGTTATAATAAATATCCGTCCCGTCTATTAAAACCGAACCGTCTATTCTTACGTTATCAATGAGATCGTTCATCCGGTTAAGCGAGCGGAGGAATGTAGATTTTCCGCAACCTGAAGGACCGATCAAAGCGGTAACACGGTTTGCAGGAATATCGAGCGAGATATTTTTTAGCGCGTGCTTCTCTCCGTAATGAAGATTGAGATTCTTTGTTATAATTTTAGTTTCAGTCGTCATACTTATATCGCTTTTGCCCGCAATCGGTATCGTAAAAATACAGCGGAGAAATTTAAGAGAAACGTCAAGGCAAGCAAAACAAGTGCTGTCGCATATTGGATTCCAATAGTCGCTTCAACATCGGTGGATTGAGTTGACATCACATAAAGGTGATAACCAAGCTGCATAAATTGGTCTGATAGCGACGATGGCAGATGAGGTAGAAAATATGCAACTCCGGTAAATAGAATCGGAGCTACCTCGCCTGCGCCGCGACCCACTGCTAAAATGGCGCCGGTGAGAATTCCGGTGTAAGCATTCGGAAGAACGACTTTTATAATCGTTTGAAATTTCGTGGCGCCAAGCGCGAGACTTCCTTCCCGTAAATCTCTCGGAACTGCCCGCAACGATTCTTCAACAGAAACGATCACAACAGGAAGTGTTAGGAGTGCCATAGTAAGACTTGCCCAGAGAATATTCGGCTGTCCCCAATGTAGTTGTGCGTCTCCTGAAATAAACTTATCTATACCGCCGCCGACAAATTGTACGAAGAATCCAAGCCCGAAGAGTCCAAAAACAATTGCAGGAACGCCAGCGAGCGTGTTCACCGCAAAGCGTATCAGTTTTGTAAAAATTGAGCTGCGGTTTGCATACTCACTAAGATAAATTGCAGTAATCGTTCCGATAGGAACCGCCGCAATTGACATGATGAGAACCAGCAATACTGTGCCGATAATCGCGGGGAATATTCCGCCTGCGGTCATACCTTCTGCCGGAGCGCCGGTAAGAAATTCCCACGATATTTTTCCCCACCCGCCTCTGATGATTTCAAACAACATGAAAGCGATAGCTGAAACAATCAGCAGGGTTGCCACAGCAGTCGAAAATACAAACATCCATCCGATAATTTTCTTCTTCATGCTGTCCCCTGAAATTTCTTCTGGAGTTTATTGCGTACATAAAACTCGGCGACGGCGTTTAAAATGAATGTAAAGATGAAAAGAATCGAACCGATGAAAAATAAAACGTTGTAATGTGTATCGCCGAAAACAACTTCTGCCATCTCGGCGCCGATGGTTGCAGACATTGTTCGGATTGGCTCGAAGAAGTTCATCGACATCAACGACGCATTACCTGTTGCCATCAGAACGATCATCGTTTCGCCGAATGCGCGTCCGACACCGAGAAGAAGCGCTGCAAATACACCCGGTGTTGCGGCGGGTAAAACAACGAAGAGAGCCGTTTGCCATTTAGTCGCGCCAAGCGCCAAGCTCGCTTCAGTCATAAATTTTGGAACTGCGGAAAGAGCATCCTCTGTTACGCTGTAAATAATCGGTATCGCGGCGAGCGAGAGAGCAATTCCTCCGACGAACGCATTGAGTCGGTACTGATATCCAAAAAAATGCTGGAATAAACTTGCCAATGTAACAAGCGCAAAAAATCCGATAACAACAGATGGGAAGCCGGATAGAAATTCAATTGTAGGTTTAAGGATTTCCCGAAGTTTTCTCGGCGCGAAGAACGATGTGTACAAAGCGGCGAGTATCGCGATAGGTGCGCCGATCAGAACTGCAATAAATGTAACTTTGAAACTTCCGATAATTAACGGAAGCAATCCGTATTTTGGATTTTCGGAAACGGGCTGCCACTCTTTGCCGAGCAAATTCTTGGCAGTCGCGTCACCTTCGTAGCCGGATGATTCCACAGATTTATTTTTCTGTTCGGTAATATGCTCGCTTGCAGTAGATGATTCTTCGCCGTAGGTTTCCTGAACTAATTCACTGTTAGTGACAGATGTTTGTTTAGCAGGTGAAAATATCGGCGCCGCTTCACGGAAGACAAAAATAAAAATCAGAACAATGACGGCAAATGAAATAAACGATACGCCTTTGATTATATTCTCCGCAATAAATTCACCGATCCGAAAACGTTTTTTCAAATTTATATTTCCGCTGGCAATTTTAGATGTGGTATAAAGATGCGCGGATGATCTCGTATTTCGATCAGTTGAGAAAGCGTTCGTTTGTGTTCTGTTCAGAATCAATTTGTTTTATACGACATGATTTTATGATGTATGCTATTATCCAGCATAACAATCTATGAAATGAAGATTACCCGCAGGTTATTGCAATGTTAAGAAATTGTTAAGAAATGAGGTGATTACTAGAGAATTATGGATTGGTTGAGCTTATGCAGCAAACGGAAGGAACTGAAAAACTCGCCGCTGCAGAAGCAAAAACGTTTTATCGCAATCTCTGAAAACTAAAACCTTGCGAAGGTTCTGAACCTTCGCAAGGTTGCATTACATCATCTCACCGGAAAATATCCAACCTTTGTTACAATTAATTATTGATGATGTTTTTTGAGAGAATGTATCGGGGGATGAGCAAACGAAAACTCAAAACAATTTTTGTTGTTTGACTCAAAATAGGAAAGGATGAAGGAACTCAGGAATATCGTCCTTCAAATCAGTAATACACTTAACTAGTTTTATAATTGTTTCGCTTTTCAATATTCCCTTAGAAATCATAGTTTTTGAATTAAGCTTTTCTTGAAATTTTTCTTCAGTTATAGTTTTTCCACTATTCAAGACAAAAAGCTGGACGCAGGTATTGTTTGTAAAAAAATCTTTATTTGCTTCTAAGTAAAATATCCCAACTCTCTGATTACAACCGTGATTATACTTACGGGAGGTTTTGGCAGTTGCGACAGGGACAGCAATAATGTCTTGAGTTGGAAGGTAAATTTTATTGAGGATGATAATTAGCTTGTCGTCTACATTTCCGAGGGTGGGGTATTCATATCTAAGATCGTAATATATTTCCCCCCTTTTTACCAAAGAGCTAAACTCCTGTACTCAATAAGTGTTTTGGAATGCTAATATTTCTTGAACCATTTCCCCGGCTTCTTCTTCAGTCACTGGTGTCTTAGACGAAGCTACATCACGATATGTAATAGGTACATCTTCCTTCCCCATTCTCTTCACGGCTCTTGACCAAGGTTTATCTGGTTCATGTGATGCTTTCGAAGCTACAGTTGCAGATACATTTTTGTATATTTCTGCGACCTCCTTTAAAATTTTTTGTTGACGTGGGGAAAATAATTTTAGATTTGGAGGTCTCTTTCCCTTAAAAGTGAACATGCGAATTTTATGGCCATCCGTGGTAACATCTTCTGTTTTATTGCAAGTTAATGCTTCTGCAAAATCTTCAGGTAGGCACACGTCATCTCTGTCAGTAATTTCATGATGAAGTTTTTTAGGAACTGGACCCTTCTTCCAAGCCTGGTATTCCAGATTAGTTACCGGAAGTCCGGTTTGTTCAAAATGTCTGAAATCTAACTCTGCAAGAAGCTTGTACATCATCATTTTGGTAGGATATTTGACATTTCTTGCAAAAAATACCATCGCCTCAATTATCTTTTGGCGATACTGGTCGGAGAATTTTTTATCTTCAGAATTCAATTTAGACCTATTTGAAAATATGCTACATTGTCCTACTTTATTAGTATAACAAAGTAAATACACAATTCAGTTCTTAGCGTGTTAAATATCACAGTTGTTGGGAGACTTGTTTAATATAGTAGTGATCGAAGTAAAAGTCAAATTTCTCAGAAGTATGTCGCTCTTAGCTGTGGGCATAAAGCATTTGAGCTTCTTTAACTACTGCCGCTCTGAAGTACCGACTTAAACTTGGCGGGGTATGGAGATCAACTTTTTTTTGAAACAAGGCAGAAAGTTCATCTTCCAAATCGATATAGGCAAAGCCCGGCGTTCTATCGGGTAAAAACTTTACCAGAATATCGAGATCACTCTCTGAATTTGCGGTACCGTGAATTGATGATCCGAATATAGAAAGTTTCTTAATGCCGTATTTTTCACAAATCGTCCGAAGCTTCTCGTTCGAAATTGTTGTGAATGTGCTCTTCATTTGGCTTATATCGTTTGGTTGATAGTTGTTACATCAATGTAAGACTTTAAATATTCATTTTCAATTTAGAATCTGAAGTTGTAGAAGGGTAGTAAAGTGCTACCTCACCGGAAAATATCCAACCTTTGTTACAATCTCCTGACCTTCTTTGCTTAATATCCGCATGTTACTTCGAAAGAGGATCTGACCAATGAGTTTGTTTTCTCGTTACATTCTTCGACTTATCGTCGAAGAACACTCTAAAACCGACTAAAGATGCTGGTTCTCGAGTTAATAGTTTAATTCTTGACTATCGAGAGAACCTTTTTAGACAACCCCAAAGTTTCACTGCAATTACTTCACCGGAAAATATCCAACCTTTGTTACGATCTCCTGACCTTCTTTGCTTAATATCCAATCGATGTAATCTTTCATAGCGCCGGTTGGTCTGTTGCGTGTGTACATGTAAAGATAGCGGGAGATAGGATAATCACCCGACTTCACGTTCTCTTCTGTCGGCGCATACGCAGTTGAGTTAGCATCTTTTTTAACTTTGAGGAGTTTAATACCTTTTGCGTAAGCCGCACCGCCGTAGCCGATACCGTTTTTGTCTTTGGAAACTGCATTCACCACCGCGGCTGTGCCGGGAAGCGTTTGTACCGATGGAGCGAAATCTTCACCGTCGAGCACGTTGTCTTTGAAATAAACGTATGTGCCGGAGCTGTTTTCACGTCCGTACACAATTATTTTTGTGTCAGGTCCGCCAACTTGTTTCCAGTTTGTTGTTTTGCCTGTGTAAATATCTTTAAGTTGTGAAAGACTTAATTCATCCACCGGATTATTTTCCCGCACGTAAATGGCAAGACCGTCTTTTGCCGCTTTAATTTCTACACCAAGCGTGTTGAATCTCTGCTTTAGTTTTTCTTTTTCGGATTTCTTCATTGATCGGGATGCATTGCATATATCCGTTGTGCCGTTGATGAGCGCCGAAATACCGACACCTGATCCGCCGCCTGTTACCTGCACAGTTACATCAGGATGTTTTGACATGTACAACTCTGCCCATCTTTGTGCAAGGATCACCATCGTATCGGAACCTTTTACGGTGATCGTTTCACCCTTTTGCATAAAGCCGAATGCGGCAATTGCAATAATTAGTGTTAAGATTATTTTTTTCATTGCTTGTATTCCTTTCGTTATTGATTTCCTTTGCGATACTCTGCGTGCTTGGCGGTTAAATTTTAACCGCAGAGGACGCAAAGAAACGCAGAGATATTAGAATTTGTACTGCATTCTGAATGTGAGAACATTATCTTTCAAATCTTCTTTGAACGGTGCGAGTGTTCCGGAAGCAAGCGAATTTACTTTCTCGTTCTTTACCCAATCGTAGTAGAGTACGAATTTAACATTCGAATCCCAATGATATATCCAACCTAAACCAAGCGTGCTGTATTTGATATCGCCTGCATTCAGATTACTGCCAACTGCGCCTATATCATTTGCAGTGACATCTTTGTTTGGTGTGTAAACATCGTATTTTGCGACAAACTGGTTCTTCAAGCCAATGTTTTGAACAAAATTTAAGTACCATCCGTTAAAGTTTCGCATATAAATGTCGGTAACTTTTTTACCGTCGATGGACGATTTAGTATCTGTTGTTCCGGCAGCATCAGGATTGTAGAAAGAACTTGATTTGTCTGTGCCGGGCTGTTTTCCCCAAATATATTCACCGCGCAATGTTGCACCACCGATTACAGGTACATCATAGTAAAGCTGTAAATCGAATCCGTAATAATTTCTATCGAAACCGTTTCCGAGATTCGTTATAGTTGAATCGACTATATACTTTTTGATCGAACTTGAATTATCGATCTCATATATTTTTTTTGAATTTGCCGTGACTGTTCCGGTATAAACTGAAAAACCGCCGTCGATAGCGAGTCCTTCTTCATCAAAAGGAAGTTGAAAACCCGCTCTTCCGATAAAATCTTTGTTCCTATCGTTTTCGTTGGCATTGCTCAGAACGCCGTTGAAAACTCCTGCTTTAAGATTGAAATAACTTAATGGTCCGTTTTCAGGTGCAAGCTCAATTTTTGCGCCAAGCTCGCGCTCACCGGGAAATAAAGTTTGAAACAATCGAGATCGTTCGGGAGCTTCACGAGAACTGGAGGAGTATGAAATCTCAAATCCAAACGGTCGATCAAACACACCCGCTGTTAATGATGCGGCGCGATACCACGGTTCTTTAATAGAAACATATGCGTCCTTGATGCCCACTCCGCTTTGTGTAACATCCAACTGTAGAACATATTGTGTGAGATCGTTATCGTAATTGATCTTGAATCGTCCGCGCCGGACTTGATAACGCGATTTCACATTCTGCGGAAAATTACCGCCAGCATACGATCCAACGCCTGCCGATTCGGCAACTTGATATTGTGCCTGTATGTATCCGCTGATTTTTATTTTCTTCAAGGCGTCTAAAGTTGATTTCATCTCAAGAACCGTTTCATTTATTCCATCGACTGCACCTTTTACTTCCGTAACCTCGTCCTTGGTCGCAACCGCTGAACTATCCTGCGATTTGGCATTCAGGTAAATCGCAACTAGAAGTGAAATAATAAATATTATTCGTTTCATTCATTCTCCGATAATTTGTAATAGATGTTGATTAGCATCGATACAAATATAGAGAATTGATATTACGCGGAGATTAAGGCGAGATTATGAAATTGTTAAGAGTTTTTTTGGAAACGCGGTAAAACCTGATTCCTTTGATGAATCACCTTTTAAGCGTAAAGCTGAACATGCTTCCTTTTCCAACCTCGCTTTGCACTTCAACTTTACTTCCATGCGCCTCGATGATATGTTTTACTATGGCAAGACCAAGCCCCGTACCGCCTGCTTCGCGTGAGCGCTCTTTATCGACGCGATAGAATCGTTCAAATATTCGCGGCAGGTGTTCTTCTGTGATTCCAACACCGGAATCTTCAACAATTATTCGAACCGAAGAATCAAGAATTTCGTATTTAACTTTTACCCGCCCACCCGGTATGTTATACTTCAGAGCGTTATCTATAAGATTAATCAGCGCCTGTCTCAACCTTTCTTTATCGCCATATACTTCGGTCGGCTTAGATTGTATTTCGATAGCGATTGGAATCTGAAGATTAGCTTGAGAATTGTTGAACTCTCCGACAACTGATTTCAAAAAATCATTTATCTCAAAATAGCGGAAACTCATTTTCATATCGCCGGATTCGATCCGAGAAATTTCTATTAAATCACCTAAAAGTGTATTCAATCGTTGAGTATTACCGAGTGCTCGTTGAACAAAATCGTGATTAACATTTTTATCATCCAGCGCCCCCTGTAATAAAGTTTCCAGCATTCCTTGCACGGCAAAAATGGGTGTTCGCAGTTCGTGCGAAACATTTCCTAAAAATTCGCTGCGAACCTGCTCTAATTTTTTCAGTTGTGCGATATCTTTTTCTAAAGAGTCAACCATACTGTTGATCGTTTCGGCGAGTTTTTTTAATTCAAGGGTTTTAGGTAGAATAAGCCGTTTTTCGAATTTCCCTCCACGAATTTGCTCGGCGAATTTTGCCATTTCCTCTATTGGTTTTGCAACTCTCTTCGAAACGGTTATCGCTATGCCGATCACGAGTATTAATATAATTATACCGGCGAAAATAATTTTTTTGTGAATATCCTTCATCACAATATCTACGCTCGTCATTGGAACTGCGAGTCGTATGAATTTAACCTGATTGAAACCTGTTTCGTTTGGAAAAGGTGCTCTCAACCATTTTGCAAGATAAAGCATATCAGTATTTATGGTTGTGCTATAGCGTGTGCTGAATCCGATTTCATTATTAAGCGAGAGCTGGATCTCCGGTCGTGTTAGATGGTTCTCGATGGATGAAAGCATGTTTTGCGGAAGCTCTGATTCGAATAGGACGACCCCGGAATTATCTATTAAGGTAAGACGCAAATGTGCTGATGATGCAAAATTTTGAAGTTTAATGTATGCAATAGAATCGGATTTGATTGAACTTCTAATAAAATATTCGACCTCGTTTGCCTGCGTTTCAAGTTCATTGATAATACGCGATCGAAAATAGTTATCAAGCGAAATAGAAGAAAAAATCCCCATCGCCGTTATTACGATTACTGAAAGAGTAACCAAGAGCAGAGTTAGTGAGGTTCTTATGCTCATTTGATTTCTCTCATCCGGTAACCGACGCCTTTGATTGTTTCAACATATCTCGCGTGCTTGCCAAGTTTCTCGCGTATTTTTCTGATGTGAACATCGATGGTCCTATCTATAACTACAACATCGCTTCCCCAAATCGCTTGCAATAATACTTCGCGGTTAATTACCTGATCGATTCGCGAAGCAAGGTAATAAAGAATTTCAAATTCCTTCTTCGGAAAAAACACTTCTTTATTATCTATCTTTACCGTATAGTTCGCGGGAGATATTTCTATTGCTCCAACACGGAGCGTTGATGCGGTTGGTATATGCTTTTCGTGTTTTCTGAAAACATTTCTGATTCGCGCCATTAGTTTTGGAATACTGATTGGCTTAACGATATAATCATCTGCGCCAAGTTCCAAGCCAAGCACTTCATCTGCTTCAGTACTTTTTGCCGTCAGAAAAATTATCGGGATCGCTGCTGTGGATTGTTTTTTCTTCAATTGGCGGGCAACTTCCCAGCCGTCTAAGCCAGGCATCATGACATCGAGAATTATTAAATCGGTTTTCTGGTTTGCTTTTGCGATTGCTTCGTTTCCATTCCGGGCAATCATTACATCGTAACCGTCTTTTTGAAGATTATACTTGAGAAGTTCGAGTATATCTTTTTCATCATCAACGATCAATATTGTTTTTGCCATATGAGCCGATCTTTAGGTGCCTGTTGTTTTGTTAATTTGAATTGCATGGACGAGCAAATCGGGTTCATCTGTGCCGATCCGAAATCTTTTGCCGTTCGTTAGCGTCAGTTCTACTGCTTGAAAGCCCGACACATTCCACAGCATATATCGGCCGGGTATCCATCGAATTCCCCATCCAGCAAGCCAAGAATTTGTTACAGGTCGAACCTCAGTTATATCCGACAGCTTGATCTCCTTTCGGATGAGTCCGGGTCCGAAGCGACATACCACGCTGCCATTGTTGATTTCTACAGTGAGTGATGCGAAGAGAAACAGCGTAAGAAGAAGTAAGATAGCGACTCCTGCTTCGTTTGGAGGTATCGATCCACTCACGAGGAAATGAACAAGAATTGCCGCGATGACAATTCCCACGCCAAAGATTATTACAGTGCCAAATTGTGTGTGACGGTATTCCATAGTTTCTCATTTTGCACAGTTGACATTCTCTTTAAGCGAAGCCGATGGATTAGCTTGCTAGCTCCGACGTTTTTGATCTGGGAGAGAGTTAAAATTACTACAGCTATTAAGTAAATACTACATATCAACTGGTTTTGGGAACCAATATAATTTACCATCGGAGGTTTTCTTAGTAACAAAGTGATAGATACGCTCTTGGGGCCACGGATTAAAACCAAGATTGAAGGTGACGACAATACCAATATTGACTTCCTTTATAGGCTCAGCCATCCTGAAAACATCAAAATCAGCACTGATAGTTTCTGATTCATTCGGACGAAGCGATTCTCCAAGTCCATCTGGAGAAATAATGAACCTTGGGCTTTGTTCATCAACCCCAGGTGGTCCTCCATAGGAACCGATAAAAATTCTTCCATTAATGTTTCCAATCGCTAAAGCGTACTTAATATTATGTAGGGTCAAGTAGCCATTATTTGTAACCAAAAATTGCATTGAGAATGCTCTTGATGTATCCAAAGAAACCGTTGGATTAACTGATATGTTTGTATGTACATAACTAAGAATGCCAAACATCGTAGCCAGTCCACCAATAAAGGCTATCATGTATTGCCAGATTAATTTAAATAATTTAAATATTTTTATAATTGGTTTACCCATTCAACTTTTTTTAATTTTGTCAGTGACCCGCTTCTTTAATATGTGACTTCAATACAATGCTTTCTATTGTTCACCTGTGTTTCCCTGTGTCTAATTTAACAAAACTTCAATTTAACGTCAAATGCTCGAATAACTCGTCATCATTAATAGGTATTAGTATATGGCACCGTATATAATTCGTCACACGTTCCTTGCTTATTTTACCTGTTTTTTATACTTTGGTACAGCTAAAAGTTGAGATTATCAATCATTTTAAAGAATATTTGGTGGGTGAATTACGAAAATATGTAATCGGTATAGACGGCGGCGGGACAAAAACCAACGCATTGTTGGTGAATTTCGACGGAACTGTTGTTGCAGAGGCATCTGCCGGTTCAACTCAATTACAGACAGTTGGGGTTAAAGAATCTTCTCAAATCTTATTCGATCTGATATTCCATTGCTGTCAGCAAGTGGGATCAACGGCAGATTCCATTCATAATGTTATAATGGGAATCGCAGGGGCGGGCAGAGTTTCTGACCGGACTGATCTAGTTTCTTCGCTACAATCTATTGCCGCGAAGAAAAAATTTCCTCTCAATAACATCACTGTTGAAACTGACGCACGCATTGCTCTTGAAGCCGCATTTGCCGGTGGTCCCGGAATAATAGTTATCGCGGGGACAGGTTCGATTGCTCTTTACCGCACGGAAGATGGAAAGATATTACGAACAGGTGGTTGGGGAAAATTATTAGGTGATGAAGGAAGCGGTTATGCCGTTGGTCGTGATGGATTGAATGCGGTTATGCGGCAATATGATAACCGTGGAGATAAAACAGAACTGACGAGAAAAGCGCTAACGCATTTTCAGGTGAACTCGACTGATGAATTGATTCAAATGATATATTACGGAAAAGCGGATGTATCATCTTTTGCGCCTCGCGTGTGTGAAGCGGCTTCCGCGTTTGATCATGTAGCTCATTCTGTGCTTGTTAAGAATGCTACTGAATTGATGGATCATGTTAGGGTTCTTATCATGCAGTCTCGCCCAAAGAAAAAAATTCCGGTCGCGCTGATGGGTGGAATGTTAGAATCCGATACGCCATACTCAAAAATGGTAAGGGAAAAAATTATCAGCTCGTTACCGAATGTAGTTGTACAAAAACCGAAATTCCCTGCCGCATTCGGCGCCGCAATTATGGGATTGAATGCGTTCAAATAATATTTTTTCACTTTGAGGTTCCTACAAATTCTCCGAGATTTATCGGTGAATTATTTTTTGCTTTCCACTCCTTTTTTCATTAAAATTGAATGTATTTTCATAATAAATCATTCATGATTAAATCTTTCAACATCATACTAATCGTATTTATCCTTTGTATCTCTATTTGGTTAAGCCAAGGATGCGTACCAACAAAAAAAATAATCACTGCTGAAGATTCTTCAATTCCGTTAGATTCAGCAGATGTAGAAGAAATTGTAGAGACACCTACAGATTGGATCGAAGACCAACTCGAAGAGATGTCACTTGAAGAAAAAGTTGCGCAGATGATTAGCGTGCGTGCGTATGGTTACTATATGAATGATGAGAGTAACCATTTTCAAAGATTGATGAGACAAGTGAAAGAACTGAAAGTTGGTGGAGTGTGTCTGTTCCAAGGCGATATTCACACAGCCGCTGTGCTTCTTAACCGTCTTCAGGGCATGTCGAAAGTTCCGCTGCTCATATCTTCCGATTTAGAGTGGGGTGCGGCAATGAGATTGAGGAGAACAACTCGTTTCCCCGAAGCGATGGCTTTAGGAGCTGCGCGCGATACTATGCTTTCATTCAGAATGGGTAAAGCTGTCGCAGATGAAGCCCGTGCTATCGGTATTCATCAAGTGTTTGCGCCGGTGGTTGATGTGAATAACAATCCGGATAATCCAGTGATCAATACTCGGTCGTTTGGTGAAAAACCGCTATTAGTTGCCGACATGGCATCTGCATTTATCCATGGTTTACAGTCGGGAAAAACAATCGCAACTGCCAAACATTTCCCGGGTCATGGAGATACACGCGTCGATTCGCATTTTGATTTACCTGTAATTGATATCTCCCGCGCACGCATGGACAGTATAGAATTATTTCCATTCAGGCGTGTTATTCAAAATGGTGTATTCTCAATTATGACCGCTCATTTAGATGTTCGTGCAATCGAGCCAAAGCGCGGTTTGCCATCGTCACTTTCTAAAAATATACAAACTAAATTGCTTCAAGAAGAACTTGGTTTCGATGGCTTAATTGTTACCGATGCGCTTGAAATGGATGCAATCGCAAAAACGTTCAGTTCCGATTCGGCTGCGGTGTTAGCTATCGAAGCTGGTGCAGATATGATTCTACTTCCTTCCGACGTTGAAGCAGCAATTCGTGCAATTGTAAATGCAGTCCGCCGTGGACGCATTTCTGAAGAGCAGCTTAATCATTCGGTTCGGAAAATTCTGAGTCTCAAACAATGGGCTGGGTTAGATGAGAATAATCGGGTAGACATCGATTCGGTTTCAAAAATCGTTGCATCACCCGATAATCTTCAATTGGCAAAAGAAATTGCACGTGCGTCTGTCACTCTATTAAAAAATGATGATGCACTTCCACTTGCCCGAAATAACGGTAAGAAAATTTTGAATGTAATAATAAGCGATGCGGAAGGATACAGGACCGAGGTACATCGCCCCGCGACCACTCTATTGAATGAGCGTGTGGGTGATTATTTTATAAACCAGCTTCGTCAGCGTAATAAAAATATTACATCACTCCGCGTTGATCCTTCAACAAATGTTATGGCGATTGACTCAATAATTAAACAAGCGGGTGAGAGTGATATAATTGTTCTTCCTATTTATTCAAAAGCACGTTTAGGCAAATTAGGATTATCGGATAATATCATTAGCACTGTTAATCGCCTGATAAGTTTAAATAAGAAAACGATTCTTATTGCGTTAGGAAGTCCGTATATGCTCAGCGCTTTTCCAAATGCCAGCGCTTATTTGTGTGTTTATTCAGATGCAGAGCCATCGGTTGAATCCACCGTTGAAGTTCTTTTTGGTGAGATACCAACGCGAGGACGGCTGCCGATTTCAATTCCCGGTTTATTCGAGTTTGGAAGCGGAATTGTAATGCCGCAATCGATACTCAGATACGATCTCCCGGAATATGTTGGTTTTGATCCAGACAGCATTGCACTTCTTGATTCAATCATAACAAAGGCGATAACCGATTCGGCTTTTCCCGGCGCTCAATTAACCGTTGCAAAAGATGGTGCGATCGTTTTGAATAAATCGTTTGGGAAACAAACCTATAGCAGGAATAGTAGTGCGATCAATAATGAGACCATGTTTGATATCGCTTCGGTAACAAAAGTCGTTGCTACAACATCATCCATTATGAAGTTGTACGATGAAGAAAAAATCCGACTTGATGATTCGGTGATGAAATATATTCCGGAGTTTGGGAATAAAGGAAAAGAAAAAATAACAATCCGGAATCTGCTTCTACATAACGGCGGACTGCCTGCATTTAAAAGATTGTATCTGACATGCAAATCGTCTCAGGAAGTTTTAGATTCGATTTACCAAACTGAGATGATCTATCCGATAGGCGATTCGACAGTTTATAGCGATTTCGATTTTATTCTTCTTGGAAAGATTGTTGAAAAAATTTCCGGTGTCACTCTTGATAAATATGTCGATTCAGTTTTCTTTAAACCACTCGGCATGAAATCTACAATCTTCTCCGCCAAAGGCGGATCCGCCTCTGGCGGAAATCCTCCATCATCCATCTGGAGGGAGATCGCACCAACCGAGTATGATTCCGTTTACCGAAAGCGATTAATTCAAGGTGAAGTTCACGATGAAAATGCTTATGCTCTTGGCGGTATTTCCGGACATGCAGGTTTATTCTCAACTGCCTCAGACCTTTCAATTTTTCTGCAGATGATTATGAACGGTGGTAGCTATGGCGGTAAGCAATACTTGAAACCTGAAACCATAAAACTATTTACAACACGGCAGACCAATAAAAGCACTCGAGCACTTGGCTGGGATACGAAAACAATAAACGGTTACAGCTCGGCTGGCACACTGTTCGGCGAAAAATCATTCGGTCATACCGGCTTCACAGGAACATCTGTTTGGGTTGAGCCGGAGAAAAATATTTTTGTTATATTACTAACCAATCGTGTCTATCCGACACGAAATAACTCAAAAATCATGCAAATCCGCCCTAAAGTGCATGATATTATTATAAGAGCAATTTATTAACAAAATTCTTTTTTATTCGCATCTTGAATCCTAAAACTTGAAACATAAAACATAAAACGGAGCAGTTATGTCAGTCACCAAATTTAAAAACGAACCATACACCGATTGGTCGAAACCGGCTAATCGGAAAAAACAAGAACAGGCAATTGCCAAGCTTGAATCGCAGTTCGGCAAAGAATATCCGAACATAATTGGCGGAGAGAAAATATATTCAAGCGCAAAATTTAATTCCCTCAACCCATCAGATCCGAATCAGGTTGTTGGAGTATTTCAGAAAGGAACTGCCGATGATGCCCTTAAGGCGCTCGATGTTGCACTGAAGAAATTCGAGGAATGGCGCTGGGTTCCGCCGGCAAAACGTGCGCAGTATCTTTTCAAAGCGGCGAAAATTATGCGCAAGCGGCGTTTCGAGATTAACGCTGCTATGATTTTGGAAGTCGGCAAAACCTGGCCCGAAGCCGACGGCGATACCGCCGAAGCAATTGACTTCCTTGAATTCTACGCAAGAGAAATGCTGCGTTATGCCAAAGCCAAGACCGCAGTTCAACTTCCTGGTGAAAAGGACGAGCTTGAATATATTCCGCTCGGTGTTGGGTTGGTTGTGCCGCCGTGGAATTTCCCGATGGCAATTCTAACCGGAATGACAACTGCGGCTGTAGTCGCAGGTAATACTGTGATACTGAAGCCATCGAGCGATTCGCCGCTCATCGGTTACAAGTTAATGGAGGTTATGCAAGAAGCGAAGCTGCCACCGGGTGTTATAAATTATGTTGCTGGTCCTGGTGGTGCAGTTGGGGATACACTGGTCAAGCATCCAAAGACTCGATTCATTGCGTTTACCGGCTCGAAAGAAGTGGGCATTCACATAAATGTTGAAGCGGCAAAAGTGCAACCCGGACAAATCTGGTTGAAGCGTGTTGTGGCTGAGATGGGCGGCAAGGATGCGATCATAGTCGATAGCGAAGCGAATCTTGAAGAAGCTGCCGCGGGTGTCATCGTTGCGGCGTTCGGATTCCAAGGGCAAAAATGTTCTGCCTGTTCTCGCGCTATTGTTGATGAGAAAGTTTACGATAAATTTGTAGAGATGTTGAGACCGAAAGCAGAATCGATCACAGTTGGTCCATCAAAAATTCTCAGCAATTATATGGGACCTGTTATCAACAAAGGATCGATGGAAAAAATTCAACAGTACATCGAGATAGGTCAGAAGGAAGGCGGGCGTTTAATTGCTGGTGGAACACTATCTCCGGGGAGCGGTTATTTCCTTCGTCCGACAATAATAGCAGATGTTGAACCGACGGCAACTATCGCACAGGAAGAAATTTTTGGACCAGTGCTTGCAGTTATCAAGGCGAAGAATTTCGATAACGCACTTGAGATTGCCAACGGTACTGAGTTCGGCTTAACGGGTGCTGTATATTCGAAAAATAAAAAGAAGATTGAACGGGCAAGGAAGGAATTCCATTGCGGTAATCTATATCTCAACCGTAAGTGCACGGGTGCAATGGTTGGTGCGCATCCGTTTGGCGGTTTCAATATGAGTGGCACGGACTCGAAAGCCGGGGGACAGGATTATCTGCTGCTATTCACACAGGCAAAATCGATTGCAACGAAAGTGAAATGATTCCCGATAAATATATTTACAAAACAGACAGCAAGTTCGCAGATAGCCGATATCAGAAAATGGCCGAGTATAATGTTCTAATGAACAATCTTGCGGATTTTTCTGAATTCGGGATTTCAGCACAGGGGAATCCGTATGCCCATTTGTTGAGTGAGAAATTAGCAGAAAAAGGTAAGAACTTTTTATCTAATCAAATTTTCGATAGTGTTAAGCGGCAATTTGAAAAAAAAGATAAAAAGGTTGATGAAGCAAGAATTTATTCCAATCTTTGCGCTTCAACTCCATGTTGTTGTAATTTGTTTGTTCCACTTCAGCAGGATACAGAGTTAACACGGAAACTATTTTCTATTCTCTTGAAAAGAAAACTTACAGCAATAAATAAAGTCGAAATTGAATTTACTCCGAACTATGAAGAATCTGTCGGTGATCAAGGGGATCGATCTGGGACAGATGCGGATGTTCGTATTGATTATACATTTGGAAATGATCGGAAAGGAGTATTGCTCATTGAGTTCAAATATATTGAATCTGAATTTAGTAACTGTGGAAGAAAGAAAAAACATAAAGATTGTCATTCTAATAACTTTTATTCATTTAATGAATGCTCATATCGAAAGTACAAAAATTGGAAATTAACTTTGGACGAGAACAATAATCCTTTTAACGTTCAAGCACTAAAATCGCAGCAATCATGCCCATTTGAATTTTCACTTAATCAACTCTGGCGGAACATGTTGCTTGCCTATCAAACATCAATAGCAAAAGCAAACAATTATGATGAATATCTGTTTGGTGTAATTTCTCCAAAAGGTAATGAAGGGCTTTGGAATGATCATAATGAAAACACTGAAGAAAAATTTAGATCAATACTAAGAGATGAAACCGCATTCATACGATGGAATCTAGAAGATGTGGTTCAAACGTTGGAACAATTTTCTGAAACAGATAAAACGTGGATGAAATTATTTAAAGAAAAATATTTATTATAATTTGCATTAAAACAGATTTAACGGAGTAAAGAATGAAAATACATGAATATCAAGGTAAAGAAATCTTAAGAAAATATAACGTTCCAACACCACAAGGCGGAGTTGCTTTCTCCGTCGATGAGGCAGTGAAAGTTGCTCAAAGCATCGGTGGTAGTGTGTGGGTTGTGAAAGCTCAGATACACGCAGGCGGTCGAGGGAAAGGCGGCGGTGTGAAGATTGCAAAAAGTTTAGATGAGGTGCGACAGCTTGCATCTCAAATTCTTGGAATGAGATTGATTACTCATCAAACCGGACCGGAAGGAAAAATTGTAAAGCGACTTCTGATAGAGCAAGGGATTTCTATTGCAAAAGAGTTGTATGTTGGAATCACGCTCGATCGTGCAAAATCTCAAAACGTAGTCATGGCATCTACCGAGGGAGGAGTTGAAATCGAAAAAGTTGCGGCAGAAACGCCTGAGAAAATATTGAAGGAGACGGTCAATCCGTCTATCGGCTTCAAAGATTTTCAAGCGCGTAAGTTGGCGTTTGGATTAGGGTTGTCGGGTGATGCACTGAAGAATGCTGTAAAATTCCTGATGGCACTTTATCGGACTTATGAAGAAACGGATGCTTCGCTTGCAGAAATAAATCCGTTAGTTATCACCACCGATGGAAACGTAATAGCCCTCGATGCAAAAATGAATTTTGATGATAACGCGCTCTTCCGTCATTCTGATATTCTCGCAATGCGCGATCTTGATGAAGAAGAACCGCTTGAAATTGAAGCATCGAAATATAATCTTAATTATATCAAACTCGACGGCAATGTTGGTTGTATGGTGAACGGTGCCGGACTCGCAATGGCGACGATGGATATTATCAAACTTGCAGGCGGTGAGCCGGCAAACTTCCTTGATGTCGGCGGCGGCGCAAATGTTGAGACTGTTTCGAACGGTTTCAAAATTATTCTTTCAGATAAAAATGTGAAAGCAGTTCTCATAAATATATTCGGCGGTATTGTTAGATGCGATCGTGTGGCAAATGGAGTCATTGAAGCGGCGAAGCAAGTGAATATTACTCTGCCCGTTGTGGTTCGACTTGACGGAACAAACGCGGAAGAGGCACGAGAAATACTTGCTAACTCCGGCTTGAACTTTGCAGTTGCCTCAAGCTTTGAAGATGCGGCACGGAAAGTCACACAAGCAATCCACAATTAAAAAGGAAAATGAAAAGATGAAAAAGATTAATAAGACATTGCTAAAGAAAAATCCGTATGCGAAACAATTAACGCTTTATGTCGTTGATAAAACACCGTTAGAAGTATTTGAATCGACGCCCTCCGCAATTGCAAAGGCAATTCGCGGATTGAATAACAAACAATTGCAGAAGTCGCTGAAAAAAGGGAAATGGTCGATAGCCCAGATTCTGGCGCATCTTACTGATGGAGAAATTGTTCTAAGCTATCGTTTCCGGAAAGTAATATCGGAGCCGGGATCGAAGATAGAATTCTACGATCAAAATAAATGGTCTAAGAATCTTCATTATGAAAAAGCTGATTGTAAGAAAAAACTCGCATTGTTTACTGCGATCAGAAAAGAGAATGTTGAGTTGCTGAATTCTTTATCTTCAAAAGAATGGAAACGATATGGAATCCACTCAGAACGCGGTAAAGAAACAATCGAGAAAATGGTTCTTCTTTATGCAGGTCATGACATGAACCATCTGAAGCAGATAGAGAGCATTCGCAGGATGTTCCAGCAATAATAAGAATGTAGAGATTAATTGCGACCTTCGCGCATTTGCCAGACACTTCGGCTGCGCTCAGTGTGTTTCACGCAAAGATCGCCAAGTACGCAAAGAAGGAAAAAATTTATGAGACGAAAAATAATCGCCGGCAATTGGAAGATGAACAAAGACATTCACGAAACCGCAACCTTGATTGCTGAATTAAGGGAACGGATGAAAGAATTCAAAAATGAAGTGGATGTTGTAATCTGTCCGTCATACACATCATTGGTCGTAGCAAAATCGCTGATCAAAGATTCTTCAATTAAGCTTGGTGCACAGAACATGTTGCAGCATGATGATGGAGCTTACACCGGTGAAGTATCAACGAAGATGCTCACTGCAATCGGATGTGAATATGTTATACTTGGTCACTCGGAACGCAGACAGTATTTTAAAGAAACAGATGAGTTGATCAATGCCAAAATAAAGAAAGCATTAAGCGCAGGATTAACTCCAATCGTTTGCATTGGTGAAACGCTTGATGAACGCGAAGCAGGTATAACCGATAAAATTATCACAACTCAGGTAAACGGAGTTTTACGCGGATTAACATCATCCGAAGTTGAGAAACTTCTCATCGCTTATGAACCTGTATGGGCTATCGGTACGGGTAAAAACGCAACCCCCGAACAAGCCAATCAGGTTCATAAGCTTATCCGAAAACAAGTCGGACAAATGTATTCGTGGGCGATTGCAGAGAAGCTCATTATTCAATACGGCGGCAGCATGAATGCACAAAACGCATCGGCACTTCTCTCGCAATCCGATATTGATGGCGGCTTAATCGGCGGGGCAAGCTTAAAAGCCGATTTGTTCATGGCAATCGTCCAGGCAGGGGTTGAATCATCGGGATAAACTGATCCGCTGATGCTCAGCGTAATCTTAGTGAACCACCTCACAGTAAACAGTGAGAAAATTGTACTTTCTTTTTTTTTCGTCCATTGAAGCGGAATGCGAAGACAGATTAAAATTCTTTAAAACTCCACTATTTATTAAAGAAATTGATTGCTTTCGCCTTCATTTTTTATTATATTTTATTGAATTTTGATCGAAGAACCTCAATTTTTTTATTTTTTGGATACTTTCTATAAGTGGATTCATTTAGAAAGTAACTTGTTCATTCACAGACGGGCGAGAAACCCATAACTAATATATCTAAAGCACATACGGTCAGTTGGAGTATTATTGTTACAATAACGCTCCTTTTTGTTTTTCTCCCCATTGTTGTCGGATATTCTCAAATTATTCCGGCATATTCTAACATCCCTTTTTACGTCAATGGCAAACCCACAGCTTCGGGTGCAGACGCGGCATTGTTCCCTGATTCTCCGTATCGATTTAAAATAGATTTGGCAGGGGCGTGGGAATATAGTGTCGATAAAAAAACTTGGAGCAAAGTCGAAGTGCCAAATTGCTATGACTATTCCGGTAAAATGATTTTTCAGCGTTCTTTTGATATTAAGTCGGAATATTTAGACAAGTATACCTTCCTTCTTGTAGCGTACGGCATCAATTATCAGAGCGAAGTTACCATCAATGGCAATTTTATAGGAAGACACATCGGCGGCGCGAATTCGTTTATATTTCCAATTCCGAATAATACTCTCCAATTAGGATCCGATAACTCAATAAACATATCGGTTAACAGCGAACTTACTCCACGCACAACTTTGCCGCTCAAACAACATGTTGGTGGATGGAAAACTTATGGAGGAATATTCCGCGATCTATATATACTCGCAGTTCCAAAATTTTTTATCGAAGATGTTTCAGTAACTTCAAATCTTACTCCTGATTTTAAAACCGCAAAGTTGAACCTGAAGATTGATATTACTGATCGATGGTCGGGGTTGAAATCGGAAACGGGCAACATGCTTGCTTGTCAGGTAGAAGTTTTCGATAAGCTTACGACTGAATTGGTTGGGCGAAGCGGATTGTTGCAGATTATCCCGAAGACTAACAAAACAATATTTTCGTCTGCCGAAGTTCAGGTTACGTCGCCAAAATTATGGTCGCCGGAAACTCCCGATCTTTATACTGTTAAATGCCAGATTGTGAATGTAGTTGGGAAAGAAATTTCTGTCGTCGATGAATTCATTTTCGATCACGGCTTTCGGGAAATCAAGTGGAAAGAAGGCAAGTTAAGCATCAACGACAAGGCGGTGCCGCTAAAAGGAATCTTGTGGCGTGAAGATCATGAAACATTCGGCGCCGCGATATCATACGACTTGTTAGAGCGCGATGTAGCTTCAATGAAAACGCTTGGAACAAACCTTGTCCGGTTTTTGTATCCCCCGCATCCTTATATTCTCAATCTGTGTGATCGCTACGGAATATTTGTGTTGGAAGAAATCCCCGTTGATAATGTCCCGGCAGAGATACTTGCGAAAGATTATTTCCAAGAGATAGCCACAAACTATGCGAAAGAAATGGTGTTGCGCGACCGACGTCATGTGTCGATACTCGGATGGGGTATCGGTAATGAATTTGAGGCGGTAGACAATACAGCTTGTGAATTTGTAAACGGATTGAGAAACGTTATCAAATCGCTCGATAAGCGCAGTGTTTACTTCGCGTCTAAATCATTGCGAAATCCCTGCTTCGAATATGTTGATTTGATCGCCCTCAACAATTTTGGCGGTGACCCGAAATCTTTTAAACAATCTTTAATATCATGTATTGCGCAATATCCCGAAAAACCAATAATTGTTGCCAGATACGGCATCGATGTTGAGCACGGAAATCATAACGGTTACAGCGATCCGTACTCCATGGAAGCGCATGCGCGCTACGCAATGTTATTCTTTAACGTGATGAAAGAAGTTAAAATTGCCGGAAGCATATTTTGGTCGTACAACGATTGGCGCACCGACCGTCCATCGCTTGTAACGCGGGCAACCGATCCGTTTGTTGTTTCAATGGGACTTGTAGATCTAAGCCGGGAAAAGCGAACTGCATTCGATGTTGTACGGGCGCTCTTCAACGACGAAAAAGTGCAGGCATTACCTGTCGGTAATTATTCTTCGAATACACCGATCATTTATGTTATCTCCGGTTTCTTGATGCTGATCCTTTTCGCATTTATGTATAATGCAAATCGTCGGTTTCGCGACAGTGTGAATAGATCGCTCTTCAGAACATATAATTTTTTTGCAGACGTGCGCGATCAGCGCATCATCAGTAATTTCCATTCGATCATTTTAGCGGTGGTTATCGCAATTACATGGGCAACCGTTTCTTCAAGCATTGTTACTCATTATCGTTCAAATTTATTATTTGATAATCTAATGAGTCAATTTCTTCCCGACTTCGTAAAAGAATGGCTTATAAGATTGATTTGGAGTCCCGCGAAATTTATTTTAGTATTTTCCGGTATCATTTTAATCAAACTGTTTTTCATCGCGCTGGTAGTGAAACTGTTTTCGATGCTTGTAAAAACGCGCGTTATGTTCTATCATGCATTTTCCGTATCTATCTGGTCTTCTCTTCCTTACATCATTTTGATCCCGATAAGCATGATTCTTTTTCGGCTCATGGAAACCGAATTTTACATTCTCCCTATCTTCATAATTCTCGGCGTAATAACTCTATGGGTTTTTATTCGGTTGTTAAAAGGAATTTCAATAATCTATGATGTCTATCCGGGCAGAGTGTACGCTTTTGGAATATTGATCTTAATTTTAATCGGTATTATTATTTTCGGTTATCTTGATTATACGCAATCGACCTCGTTATATCTAAAATATTTTTTGGAGGCGACGAAGTAACGATGTATCTATCGAAGATTGAAGTTATAGGATTCAAGTCTTTTGCACAAAGGATCAATGTTAATTTTGATACCGGAGTGACGGCGATAGTCGGGCCCAATGGTTGCGGAAAAACGAATATCGTTGATGCAATCCGCTGGGCACTCGGCGAGCAAAAATACAGCACCCTTCGCAGCGATAAGATGGAAGATGTGATTTTTAACGGAACAAAAACACGGAAACCGCTCGGTCTTGCAGAAGTTTCTTTAACAATCGAGAATACAAAGGGAATTCTTCCAACCGATTATTCCGAGGTTACAATCACACGACGCGTTTTCAGATCGGGTGAAAGCGAATATCTTCTGAATAAAGTTCCATGCCGCCTGAAAGATATTGTTGATCTTTTCATGGATACCGGTATGGGAAGCGATGCCTACTCCGTAATTGAATTGAAAATGGTTGAAACAATTCTCTCCGACAAAACAGACGAGCGGCGAAAATTGTTCGAAGAAGCGGCAGGTGTAACTAAATATAAAGTCCGCCGTAAAGCAGCCCTGCGCCGGTTGGACGATGTTCAACAAGACCTTGCACGGGTCAATGATATTGTAAAGGAAGTTCAAAAAACTGTAAACTCGCTTGAACGACAGGCAAAAAAAGCCGAACAGTTTAACGAAGTATCCGGAAGATTGAAGGCGCTCGAGGTCGATTTGCTTGAACGGGAGTATTCTCACCTGTACGGCAAACTCAATCCCCTTGAAGAGAAATTTAAAATTGCTACAACCGATAAATCTGAAATTGATGCGGCTTTAAGGGCAGAAGAAAATCGTGTTGAGGCGATGCAGCAAGAATTAAACGAACGCGAAAAAGAACTTGCATTGGCGCAAACATCAACTGCATCGAAGTTTGATGAAATTCATCGCATCGAGGAACGCGCGTTAGTTGCGAAGGAACGGCGCAATTCGCTTGAAGTGAACATCGAGCGATATCAAAAAGAAAAACTCGATTTGATTCAGCAACAGGAAACACTCTCGATAGAAAAAATCACATTTCATCAACGAAAAACAGAACAAAGTCGGAATATTTCCGAATTGGAAAATATTTTCACCCAAGAAAAACAACTCTATGCGAATCTTACGCGAGAATATGACGAAAGACAATTGCAAGTCGGTTCGCTGAAAGATGTAATTTTAAAAACGGCTCATGAGAATGTTGAAAAACGCGGAGAAATGGATCGCATCAAAGCCCGCATCGATAACTTAAAAGGAAGGATCGACCGGGCTACCGAAGAAAGTGCATTGTACGATGCGGATATACTGCGGGTGGAAGAACAGATAAAAGAATTATCAGCCAAAGATCGCGATTTACGGAAACAATTCGCCGAAGCAGAAGTGCGATTGTTCACGCATCAACAGACAAAAGAACAGCATCGCGTGAATATTGATCTGCTTAGAAAAAAGGGGAGCGATATTTCTTATGAAATTGAAAGAAAGAAATCGAAAATTGAATTTCTCCTCCGCATGCTTGAAGGGTATGAAGGATCATCCGAGGGAACGCGATTTCTTTTAACTGACGAAGTTTGGAAGAAGAAAAATTTTGTTACCGTTGGAGACTTGATTCAAGTCGATGAGAAATACCGTGAGCCGATCGAAGCGGCGCTTGGAGATTTCGCTCAGGCAGTTGTCGTAGAGAGTATCAATGACGGTCACACCGCGATTGATGAACTAAAACGATTGGGCAAAGGAAAGGCGAGTTTCATTAGTTTAGAATCGCTGCCAATCAAGATAAAACGTGGAAAAATATCATTGCCGAAGTCATGCATTAGCGCTGTTGATGTTGTGAAATGCGAGTCAAAATACAAACAATTGATCGAATTTTTATTGGATGATGTTTTTATTTTAGTAGATGTGTCAAATCAATCGGAGATATTAAATCGGGTAACCGGTAAAAGAATTATTACGCTCGACGGTTATTTGCAATCCAGTTCCGGTTTTCTGCGTGGTGGCAGTAAGAAGCCGGGTGAAGGCGGATACATAAACAAGAAATCACAAATTGCAGAGCTTGAACGCGAAATCTCAACTCTCCAAGATGAGCTTAAACAAGTTGAAGAACAGCACAATCAGAAGCAACAAGAACTTAATCTAATACATATCGATGATGACCGGAAAGCTGTAAAAGCGGTAGAGAAAGAGATGACTTCGATAGAAATGCGTATTGCGCAATTGGAATTCGAGAAGAAACGCGCGAACGATGGACTTGAGCGAAATCGCCTTGAGATTAACACCGTGCAGGATGAAATTGTCGTGATGGGCGATCAACATCAGAAGTTAGGCGATGATCTTGCGTTGCTCGAAGAGCGCAAGTCTCAAAAAGAAATTGAACTTGAGAATGCCGAACAATTACTGGAGCAAACAGAGTCGGCGTGGACGGATAAAGCCAAGAAAGTTAACGAACTTGAAATAAAGGTAGTAAAGTTACAGGGTGAAATTAAAAATTTATCCCGCGATCTTGAACGGGCGGAAGAACGTCGGAAAGATATTGATTTAACCCTTGAACGTCGTGACTCTGAAATTAAACATGCACAAACAGAAATTTATCGTCTGGAAAATGAGAGTGCAGAGATCGAGAAGCAAATAACTGTTCTGCAAAATGAGTATGGTCTCTTGCTGGAGCAGAAAAATGATATCGAAAAGAAATATATAGCTTTACGAACTGATATTCATAAGATCGAATTGAAAATAAAAGATGAGCGCAGATTACACGATGATTCAGTAGCGGCGGCGCACGATCTGGAGATGAAATTATCCGAAATTCGATCAGGCATCGAACATGTTAAACAACGCGCTCAGGAAGAGTTCGAATTGGAGCTTCAGGTAAAAAGTTATCCTGATGATGAATGGGTGAATTTTGCACACCTACGCGAAGAAGTGAAAATATTGAAGGATCGGATCAAAATTCTAGGCGCTATCAATTTTGCCGCATTCGATGAGTTCAACACCGAAAGCCAACGCCTCAACTTCCTAACTCAACAGCGCGACGATCTATTGGAAGCCGAGAAAACGCTTCTCAGCACTATCGAAGAAATAAACAACACAGCTCAGAGAAAATTTCTTGAAACATTCTTAGCCATTCGCACCAATTTCATCACAACGTTCAAAGAATTGTTCATGGAAGGTGATGAATGCGATCTGAAATTAGAAGAGGGTGTTGATCCGCTTGAAGCGAATATCGAAATAATCGCTAAACCGCGCGGTAAGAGACCGACCTCCATTGATTTGCTTTCAGGCGGAGAAAAAACGTTAACGGCAATTGCTCTTCTCTTTGCAATATATCTGGTGAAACCAAGCCCGTTCTGTATTTTAGACGAAGTTGATGCACCGTTGGACGATTCAAACATCGATCGTTATGCGCGGATATTGAAAAAATTTTCAGGTAATACACAATTTATAGTAGTAACACATAACAAGAGAACAATGGAATCGGCGCAAGCCCTTTACGGCGTTACGATGGAAGAGGAAGGCGTGTCGAAAATTGTTACGGTAAGGTTCAACGAAGAAGCACGCGTTCGTTCTGCCACTGTTACAAATTGATTTAAGAGAATAATCATTTCACACAAAATTTATTTTATTGTATTTCAATGATAAAAATCTTTATCGATTTTGACGGAACAATCACGACGCAGGATGTTGGTGATGCGATGTTCATTTCGTTCGGTGGAGATATTTGCAATAAATATATTCAGGAGTATCGTGCGGGAAATTTAACCGCTGTCGATTGTTTCAATCTCGAATGCCATGCATGTAAGGGAACATTGCAAGCCGATTTGGATATTTTTCTTGATAGGCAAACTATTAATTCCACGTTCACAGACTTTCACCGATTTTGTAAAGAACAGGAGATTCCGCATTTTATCTTAAGCGACGGAATGGATTATTATATTAAGAGAATTTTGGAGAATAACGGAATCACAGATATTCCTTTTTTTACAAATCATCTCGAAATCGTTCCGCTTGAAAATGAAATAGAGATTTTATTCAAACCTTCATTTCCTTTTCTTGATGAAAATTGTAATCGTTGCGCATGCTGTAAAAGAAATCATATGCTCGCACGAACGGCGGATGACGATATTATAGTCTATATCGGAGAAGGATATTCGGATAGATGTCCTGTGCGCTATGCCGATATCGTATTTGCAAAAGATGAGCTTTTAACATATTGTCAACAGGAAAATATTTCGTTCTTCGAATATCGAACATTTTCAGATATCAAGTCACGTATGCAGATGTTATTGTCTCATAAGCAATCGAAAAAAAATAATGGATTACACAAACGTCGGCAAGCACAGCTTGCAACGCGCGATGTTTATTTAGGTGGATAATGGATTTACGACAAACTCTTTTTAAATACAGAAGCTACACACCGATTCCTTTTCTAATAGTGTTGCTTTCGTTGGCTCAACCAACAATTATAAGTTTTGCCGCCGGATTTTGTTTTGTTCTGCTTGGCGAATTTTTTCGCTTGTGGGGTGTCTCATACGCAGGCAGTGAAACAAGAACCACCGGACCGGTTGGCGCTTCAATGTTAATAACGAGCGGTCCATTCAGTTACGTCCGCAATCCCCTTTATCTTGGAAACCTGCTTATGTATACGGGTTTCGGTGTAATGGCTAACTTACCGGCTCTTGCATTGGCTGGATTTCTTTATTTCTTTTTGCAATATACATTGATCGTAAGTTTAGAAGAAGAACAATTGACAAAAAAATTTCTTGATGAGTATGCTCGGTATTTTGTGGCTGTCCCACGATTTATTCCTGTATTCAAGAAGTACAAAGGAGCAACAGACCCTCAACCTAAAATTGATTGGAAAAAAGGATTGATATCCGAGCGAAGAACTCTTCAGGCAACATTCTTAGTCATACTCTTGATAGTAACTATCTGGATTGTAAGGGGTCAACAATAGTGCGTGTAATGATGATAGCCGGCGAAGCCTCGGGTGATTTGCACGGATCCGGAGTTGTAAAAGAGATTATGAAACGAGAACCGGATAGTGTAATCTTCGGCATTGGCGGCGATAAAATGCGAGCGGCAGGAATGGAATTGATTTATCACATCAAAGAAATATCGGTGATGGGATTTTTGGAAGTTCTGCAACACCTTCCTCTTCTCCGTTCCGTTGAACACACCATGCGTGTTCTGCTGAAATTGAAAAAACCGGATGTACTTGTGCTGATTGATTATCCGGGTTTTAACCTTCGCTTTGCAAAAATTGCCCGCGAAGCAGGAATGAAAATTGTTTATTATATCAGTCCGCAAGTATGGGCATGGCATGCAGGCAGAGTTAAAAAAATGAAATCGATCATCGATAAGATGTTGGTCGTATTTCCTTTCGAACAGGAAATTTATCGGCGTGAGGGAATAGATGCTGAGTTTGTAGGACATCCGCTTTTAGAAGCATTTACCGAGCCGCAAGGACATTCGGAATTTTGTAAGAGAAATAATTTTGATCCGCAAAAACCGATACTCGGATTGTTCCCGGGCAGTCGTCGGCAGGAATTGGAACGCATCTTCCCGGCAATGCTTGGCGCGGCGCGCATTCTTAACCGTATGCTTGATATTCAGATAGCAGTCGGAGTTTCATCTATACTAGATTATGAATATGTAAAATCATTCATCCGAGACGAAAGCAGTGTTCGCCTTATTCAACATGCTACATATGATTTGATGAAGAATTCGGATCTCGCTATTGTCACTTCGGGTACCGCAACACTCGAAACGGCATATTATCAAACGCCGATGATAGTTGTATATAAAACCTCTTGGCTCACGTACTTGATAGGCAGAATATTCGTTCGGATAAAAAATATTAGTCTGGCAAATATAGTTGCTGGAGAAAAAATTGTTCCGGAAATTTTACAATCAAAAGTTACTCCCGAAAATCTTGCGTTTCATGCATCTAAATTATTAGAAAACACGGATGAACGGAAGAAAATGTCTGAGAAGATGGCGGTTATTCGGGAACGACTCGGTTCTAAAGGCGCTTCGGTTAGAGTTGCCGATTCAATTTTGTCGATGAAATAATTATGACAGATCAATCGAGTAAAATTCTGCTTTTACCTTTATCCTGGATATATGCCGGGATGATGAATCTACGGAATTTACTGTTCGACTTTAAAATATTTCGGGTTCGGAATTTTAATATACCAATCATATCTGTTGGTAATATCACAACAGGTGGAACCGGTAAAACGCCGTTTGTTGAATATCTCGTTCGCTACTATCAGGAATTTGGTGTCAAAGTATGTGTGATAAGTCGAGGATACAAACGATCAACGACCGGGACGCGGTTGGTTTCTGACGGAACAAAAATATTCGGCGATGCGCATTTGAATGGTGATGAGCCACAGCAGATTGCTGAAAAATTTCCGGGGGCAATAGTGATTGTAGATGAAAAACGGGTTCGCGCTGTGGAGTATGCAATAAAACGGTTTCAGCCGAGCATTTTTCTTTTAGATGATGCGTTTCAACATCGTTCACTCGGAAGAAATCTCGACATTGTAATGATAGATGGCAGAGTTAATCTTCCGAAAACACATGTAATACCTGCAGGTAACAGACGTGAATCTCTAAATGGTTTAAGACGTGCAGATTTACTGGTGTTTTCAAATGTTTCGGCAACATCACAAAAGGTATTAAATAGTCTGAAGCCGTATTCCTCCGCATCATCTGTTGGAATCAGATATAATATCAAAACTATCAGATCGTTGTCTACCAATCAAACAATATCGGTTGAAGATCTTATTGGAGCGCCTTGCATTGTTTTCTGTGGAATTGGGGCTCCTGCCGCGTTTCGACAAACATTGACAGATCTGAAAGTGAATGTTGTTGAATGTATAGTTTATCCCGATCATCATCTTTACACGATCGATGAAATTCAGAACATCAAAAGGTATTTCGAAATTAAAAAAGCAAAATATATAATTACGACTGAAAAAGATGCCACTCGTTTGCGAACATTGTGTAAAGGTGAACATTTACCGCTGCAATCGTGTTATTATATTGAAGTGGAAGTATCTTTCATTGCCGGCGAAACTTTGCTTCACTATGCTTTAAAAGAAAAAATTAACAAACATTTTGCTTGAAAATAGCCATTACCGATACCGTAACATCGGAAGATAAATTTCGATTATACACAGACTGGATCGATTCCAGCGATAAACGTCCCAAATGGATTAAACTTTCGTATCTACTTAATAATATGAATGAGATACAACAATGTGATGGCTTATTGATAACCGGTGGCGGGGATGTTGATCCGGCTCTGTACGGCGGAATGGTTGACAATCCGACTATAAAAGGTGTCGATCTGCTGAGAGATGAATTTGAACGAACTCTTCTCGATTCTGCAATAAAAAAAAATATGCCGATACTTGCGATTTGCCGCGGTATGCAGTTGGCAAATGTTCATTTTGGCGGAACTTTGATTGGCGATATTGAAGAAGCGGGATACCTTTCTCATCGAAGCGATACAAAAGTTGAGAAACGTCATCGGGTTAACCTGAAAACCGGTTCTAAGCTTCGAGAGATTATCAGCGTTGAAGCAGGTGAAGTAAATTTAGTTCATCATCAAGCGGTCGATCAACCCGCGGCTGATTTTGAAATAAGCGCACAGTCCGATGACGGAATCATCGAAGCTATGGAGTATCAAAATAAATCACAGTTCCTCCATCTTCTTCAGTGGCATCCTGAGCGGATGGATCGCGAATCAATTTTTTCAAAAAATATATTAAAAGAGTTTTTAACAGAAGCATTTTATTATTCAACATCTAAAAAGTAAAGGTTACAAATATGGCAAATAAATATGTTTATTTTTTTGGCGGCGGAAAAGCTGATGGAAATGAAAGCATGAAGGAGCTGCTCGGCGGAAAGGGAGCTAATCTCGCAGAGATGGCAGGACATAAAGAATTGAAACTTCCCGTTCCTCCAGGATTTACTATCACAACTGAGGTCTGCGGATATTATTATAAGAATAAAAAACAATACCCAAAAGGATTGAAAGAAGACGTTGAGAAGAGCTTGAAGCGTGTAGAAAAATTGATGTCGAAAAAATTTGGCGACGTCAATAATCCGCTTCTTGTTTCAGTTCGCTCCGGCGCTCGTAAGTCGATGCCCGGTATGATGGAAACTGTTCTTAATGTCGGGTTAACAGAGAAAACAATTCCCGGGTTGATAAAAAAGACAGGCGGGAATGCAAGATTTGTTTACGACGCATATCGCCGATTGATCATGATGTATTCGGATGTGGTGATGGAGAAGGCGGGGGGCATAGAGCCGAAGGATGACGAGAGTGGAATCCGCAAGCAGTTGGAAAAAATTATGTCGAAGATGAAATCAGAAAAAGGTTATAAAACCGATACAGACATGGCATTGGAAGATTTGATTTCGTTATGCGCGAATTTTAAAACGCGCGTTAAAGAAGTTTTGGGTAAATCATTCCCAGACGATCCGTACGAGCAGCTTTGGGGTGGAATAGGCGCTGTGTTTTCTTCATGGAACGGAAAACGCGCTATCAGTTACCGCCGAATCGAAGGAATACCTGACGAATGGGGCACGGCAGTTAATGTTCAATCGATGGTTTTCGGAAATATGGGTGATGATTCTGCGACAGGTGTTGCGTTTACCCGAAATCCCGGTAACGGCGCACCGCAATTTTACGGCGAATATCTGATTAATGCGCAGGGTGAAGATGTTGTAGCAGGAATTCGAACTCCGGCTCCGATAAATGAATCTTCAAAATCGGAACACAACAAGAGTCTCATATCGCTTGAAAAAGCAATGCCGAAGTTATACAAAGAATTATTCCAATATCAAAAAAGATTGGAAAGGCATTACAAAGACATGCAAGACCTCGAGTTTACGATTGAAAAAGATCGACTCTTCATGCTTCAGTGCCGCGTTGGAAAAAGAAATGGTCCTGCCGCGGTTCAAATAGCCATGGATATGCTCAAGGAAAAATTGATTACCAAGGAGATAGCGGTTTTGCGTGTTACACCGTCGCAGTTGGACGAACTGCTGCATCCGATTATCGATCCAAAAGTAGAAGCGAGTCAAAAAATTCTTGCAAAAGGTTTACCTGCTGGTCCAGGTGGAGCAAATGGACAAATAGTATTTCTGGCGCAAGATGCTGTTGCGTGGGCTAAATTGGGCAAGAAAGTAATACTCGTTCGCGAAGAAACAAATCCGGAAGATGTTGAAGGTATGCGCTCCGCTCAGGCAATTTTAACTGCACGCGGCGGTATGACTTCTCATGCGGCATTGGTTGCGCGCGGTTGGGGAAAGTGTTGCATCGTGGGATGCGGCTCGCTCCATATCGATTCTATGAAAAAAGAAATGATTGCCGACGGGAAGAGTTATAAAGAAGGCGATTGGATAACGCTGAACGGAACAAAAGGAAATGTATACGAAGGTCAGCTTCCGATGATTGATGCTTCAGAAGAAAATAAAGTGTTCAGCGATTTTCTCAAAATCTGTGATTCTATTCGGCGTCTTGGAATCAGAACAAATGCCGATACACCTGAAGATGCGAGAAAAGGAAGACAATTCGGAGCGCAGGGCATCGGTTTGTTTAGAACCGAGCATATGTTTTACGGTAAAGGATCCGAGGAACCGTTATTCCGGCTTCGCAAGATGATCATGTCGAAGACAGAAGAAGAACGCCGGAAAGCGTTAGACGAATTATTCCCGTATGTAAAAAAGGATATCAAAGGAACGTTGGAGGCGATGGATCCATATCCAGTGGTTGTGCGTCTTCTTGATCCGCCTCTTCATGAATTCGTTCCTCGTGATGAAGAAAAACTTCGCCAACTTGCGAATGACTTAAACATTTCGATGCAAGAATTATCGAAACGGGCTGAAAATCTTCACGAAACAAACCCAATGATGGGTCATCGCGGTGTTCGATTGGGAATCACTTATCCGGAAGTCAGCGAGATGCAAATTAGGGCAATCTTTGAGAGTGCCGCTGAATTGCTGAAAGAAGGAAAGAAGCCATATCCCGAAATAATGATTCCCGTTCTTAGCGATGTGAAGGAATTAATTCACCAATTCGAGATCGCTAAAAAAGTTTATCAGGAAGTTTTAGCAAAATACAATCTCAAAAAGATCAAACATATGTTTGGAACAATGATCGAAATTCCGAGAGCCGCTCTTGTGTCGAATAAGATAGCGCAGGTTGCGCAATTTTTCTCTTTCGGAACAAACGATCTTACACAAATGGGATTCGGCTTTTCGCGAGATGATTTCGGCGATTTCTTACCCGATTATCTCAAGCAAGGAATATTACCGGAAGATCCTTTCCAGAGTATCGATCAGGAAGGAATAGGAGAATTGATAAAAATCAGTATAGAACGCGGACGCAGCACAAATAAAAATCTTGAAATTGGAATATGCGGTGAACATGGCGGCGATCCACGTTCGGTGGAATTCTGCCATCGCGTGGGAATGGATTACGTCAGTTGTTCTCCGTTCCGTGTTCCAATTGCCCGACTTGCCGCGGCTCAGTCAGTGTTAAAATTTGATCTTAAAAAAGAAAGAAGGAAATAGAAAAAATGAAATTAATTAACAACATCAATCAACAATACAGAGGGACGAGTTATGAAACTCTCTGATTTTAAATATCCTTTACCACGGAATCTTATTGCTAAGCATCCGGCGAAACCGCGCGACTCATCGCGCCTCATGGTCTTAAACCGCGAGGACGAATCGATAGTTGAACGGAAGTTCAGTGATATAATAGAATACTTCAAGAAAGGCGATTGTCTGATAGTGAATCAGACAAAAGTATTTCCTGCGCGGCTTTTCGGCAAGAAGGAAAAAACGAACGCCAAGATTGAAGTGTTTCTTCTTCGTGAGTTAAACCACGAAGATGCCATTTGGGATGTCATTGTCGATCCTGCACGAAAGGTTCGCATCGGAAATAAAATATATTTCGATGATGGAAAAATCTGGTGCGAGGTAATCGATAATACAACCTCGCGCGGCAGAACAGTCAGGTTCAACTACAAGAACGATTTATACAAAGTTATAGAACGCATCGGCGTAACTCCCTTGCCGTATTATATCAAACGCGATGCTGTTGAGGACGATAAAGAATCGTATCAAACGGTTTATGCTAAAAATATCGGTTCGGTTGCGGCACCAACTGCCGGTTTACACTTCACGAAACGTTTGATTGCGGCGCTCGAGAAAAAAGGCGTGAAGATCGCGCCCGTTACACTCCATCTTGGATTGGGTTCATTCCGTCCTGTCGAAGTGGAAGATCTCTCGAAGCATAAAATGGATTCTGAATTTTATGAGATAACCCAACCAACGGTCGATATTGTAAACAAAACTATCGATAGTCGCGGTACTGTGTTTGTTGTTGGTACAAGCGTTGCGCGGGCTGTTGAATCGAGCGTGATGACAACCGGACACTTGAAAGCATTCCGTGGTTGGACAGATAAATTTATCTTCCCGCCTTACGATTTTAAAATCGTAGATAAGTTGATTACGAATTTTCATATGCCCGAATCGACATTGCTGATGCTCGCGTCGGCGTTCGGCGGCAGAGATTTCGTTATGAAAGCTTATAAGAAAGCCATCAAAGAAAAATGGCGCTTCTTCAGTTATGGCGACGGGATGTTGATTCTCTAAGCTCTTTTATGTTTGAGGGAAAGAAAATCGGTGTTGTTATCCCCGCTGCCGGACAAGGCACAAGAATGGGCGGCAGCCGGAGCAAACAATTTCTGGCGCTTGGCGGAAAACCAATTGTAACTCATGCAATCGGAAATTTCCAACAATCAAAAGAAGTTGATGATATTGTTCTGGCTGCTCACCCCGATTTCGAATCGGAGCTTCGCTCATTGGTAAACGAGTACACTTTTTCAAAAGTACGTCGGGTTGTTCGGGGAGGAAAAGAACGACAAGACTCAGTTTGGAACGGGTTGCTTGCCATAAAAGAGTATAATCCGGATATCGTTCTAATACACGATGCTGTTCGCCCTTTTATCGATAATCGGCTTATTCGCGAATTGATTCACGCAGCGCTCGTTTATGAAGCAGCTATAATTGCGGTTAAGCCAAAGGATACCGTGAAGATGTCTGTTCAAAATGGATTTATCAATCAGACACCCGACAGAGATAAATTATGGCTCGCGCAAACACCGCAGGCGTTTCATTTCTCTATGATCATTGAAGCATTTGAAAAAGCGATTGATGATGGTTTTTACGGAACAGATGATGCCGTTCTTGTAGAACGAATCGGCGTGTCGGTCAAAATTATTGAAGGATCGTATGACAATATTAAAATTACGACACCGGAAGATTTAACCGTTGCTGAAGGCATTCTAAGCCGGCATTTAACGCAAATCACACGCTCTTGAATCTTTATCGATTTTATGCTATCTTATTAATAGTCATTTATCAATACATTATCGGAATAATATGCTCTCTTTAACCCTTGTCGTGATCTTAAGTTATATCGTCGGATCTATTCCAACGAGCATTATTGTTACAAAGTTTGCAAAGGGGATCGACATCCGTAAATACGGCAGTGGGAATGCAGGCGGTACAAATGTAATCCGAGTGCTTGGGTGGAAAGTTGGAATCAGTGTGATTGCGTTCGATATTTTCAAAGGATATGTTGCAACTATGCTTGTTACTAAGTTGATGTTCGGTCCGGTTCCTTTCACAAACATCACTCCGTTTGAAGATATAACTGTTATAAGAATTATTGCCGGATGTTCGGCAATCCTTGGACATATATGGACGCTCTTCAGTGGTTTTAAAGGTGGAAAAGGAATTGCGACCGCAGGCGGCGTTCTGCTAGGACTTGCTACTATTGAAATGATTGTCTCGTTCGGTGTTTTTGCAATCGTATTTGCGTTGTTCCGGTATGTTTCCCTCGGCTCGATCATTAGTGCATTATCTTTTCCATTGACTATGTTCTTCAGGCACAATATTTTTAATGCCTATCTTGAGGGATACAACACGCTCATCTTTTTCAGTATCGGCATTGCCATGCTGATAGTCTTTACGCACCGTGAGAATATCAAACGACTCATAGACGGAACTGAAAATCGTCTAGCGCGAATTCATTTATTTAATAAAAAATAATTTAAACAGTTTATGCGCATCTCTGTGCTCGGAGCGGGAAGTTGGGGAACAACACTCGCAATCTTGCTTCATTATAATGCGCACCGTGTAACTCTCTGGACCTACGATCCAAGCCATTCCCGCCGGATGAACGAGATGCGGGAGAATAAAGATTTCCTTCCCGGTTTTCATATCCCAACCGATATAAAGATTACAAACGATCTTTTTGCCGCTATCCACAATTGCGAAATAATAGTAACAGCAGTACCGACACAGTTTTTGCGCTCGGCAATACAACCTCTCGCTTCACAGCAATTCTTAAACACTATCTTCGTAAATGTTGCGAAAGGTATTGAGAATCAGACTCTTTTAACCGTCTCAGAAATTTTAACCGATGTTCTTCCTTCTTTAAAGCTGGAAAATATTGTTACTGTCTCAGGACCAAGCTTCGCAGAAGAAGTCAGCAGACAAATCCCCACCGCTGTTGTTGCCGCATCGATAAATCTCAATTTAGCCAAGCAGATACAGCAGACCTTTATGACGCCGTATTTCCGTGTTTATTCCAGCGACGATATTCGCGGTGTTGAATTAGCCGGTTCGTTAAAAAATGTTATCGCGGTTGGTGCGGGCATTGCCGATGGTGCCGGGTTTGGCGACAATACAAAAGCTGCAATCATGACACGTGCCACTGCCGAAATTGCCCGGCTCGGTAGAGTGATGGGTGCGCGGCAAGAAACTTTCGCCGGACTTTCAGGCATCGGTGATTTGATTGTTACATGTATGAGTAAGCATAGCCGCAACCGGCATGTTGGAGAAGAGATAGGGAGAGGAAGAAAACTGAGCGATGTTCTGGGAGAGATGAAAATGGTAGCAGAGGGTGTTCCCACAACACGATCTGTTCACGATCTTGCCATCAAACACAACGTCGAACTTCCAATCTGCAACGAAGTGTATGAAGTTCTTTTCGAATATAAAGATCCGATCATTGCAACTTCCGATTTAATGACACGAGACGCAAAGAGAGAGCATTAATTTTCTTATCATCGCCATAAGGAGGAATTGCAGACAATGATGATATCAATTTTTATAATCATTGTTATACTCTGCGCTTTCTAAGATATATACCCCGGTCAAGAAATAAAAAAATTAAATCTGCCATCTTCTCGGCTTGTTAATTTTTCTCTGTTTCCGAATTCTTCATTTTTGTCTTGCTATTAATATTTGCTATTAAAGATTATTCGCCGTACAGTTTGTAATAAATGAAAACCTACGAAATACTGTATCGTGTTATAAAATATGTTCGATCTTTAAAATTTTATAGCTGTTGACTTAATTATAAGACAAATTGTATATTGCTATCGATCCAATATAATTGATGATGAGGAACGCGCCTGAAGAAAATATAAAGAACTGCTTCCATTGCGGAGCGCCAAGTGGTGAGATGCCGATATCTCACGATGGAAAGGTATTTTGCTGCAACGGATGTAAAGCTGTCTATGAGATACTTCGGGGAAAACAACTTTATCGTTACTACGATTTCGGCGAGCACCCCGGTGTTACGCCATCAATATCCACTAATGCGAAGTTCGCTTTTTTGGATGAGCCGAATGTAAATAAAAAGCTCATAGATTTTTCGGAGGATGGTATTGTTGTTGTTAGTCTTCGCATTCCTCAGATGCATTGCAGTTCCTGTATCTGGCTTTTAGAAAATCTGCACAACCTTCATAAAGGAATATTTTATTCACGCGTAGATTTTTTAAAGAAGCGATTACTAATCAAATTTGTAGAAAATAAAATTTCATTTCGTCAAGTTGTTGAACTCATTTCCTCAATTGGATACGAACCTGAATTGGGTTTGAAAGAGTCCGATTCGAGTCACCGAACTAAAGTCGAACGAAGTTTCTATCTGAAAATCGGTGTTGCTGCTTTTTGTTTTGGCAACATTATGTTGTTCAGTTTGCCGGAGTATCTATCTTCTTCCACAATTGATATTAGCTCAAGAACCTTGTTCGGTTATATCAACCTGCTCTTATCTTTTCCTGTCGTGTTTTTCAGCGGTATGATTTTTTTTATATCGGCAATCAACGGTTTGCGGTCAAAGGCGATCAATATCGATGTACCGATCGCTCTCGGCATAGCGATTGTGTTTCTTCGCTCTGCTGTTGATGTGCTGCTACAAACAGGTCCCGGTTATTTCGATTCGCTGAGCGGACTGGTATTTTTCTTGCTTATTGGCAGGTTGTTTCAGAATAAGACTTATGATAACTTAAATTTTGAGCGCAAATATCAGGCATATTTTCCTCTGGCGGTATCAGTCCGCAGAAATGGAAATGATACTACTATTCCCATCACCCTCATCAGACCGGGTGAAAGAATGATTATCAGAAATAATGAAATCGTTCCTGCCGATTCTGTTCTAATGACCGGAATCGCGAATATTGACTACAGTTTTGTTACCGGAGAATCGAAGCCATCTGTTAAAAGTGTTGGTGATCTCATTTATGCTGGCGGAAAACATCTTGGAAGTGTAATACAACTTGAAGCTATAAAAGAAGTGTCTGAAAGCGAGTTTATTCAATTGTGGAACGAATTCGGCGCCATAGATAAAATTAAATCGAGATTACTGACTCTATCCACTACCATAGGAAAATATTTCACGTTCGGAATATTGCTCATTGCATTATCAACAGCGTTTGCATGGTGGTTGATTGATCCGGGTAAAATACTCGACTCGGTAACAGCGATTCTAATCATCGCATGTCCGTGCGCGCTCGCACTTGCCGCTCCGTTTGTCTTCGGCACCACGCTTCGACTGTTCGGGAAAAAAGGATTCTACCTAAAACATTCATCCGTTGTGGAGGCATTATCGAAAACCGACATGATTGTGTTCGATAAAACCGGAACAATCACCCACACAGAACGAACATCCATCAGGTTCAACGGGAATTCTCTTTCGAAGGAACAGCGAATTCAAGTTGCATCTCTTGCGCGAAGTTCAACACATCCACTCAGTAGATCGATTTATGACTGTTTGCAGGTGAGAGATATTTCCGAAGTGACCAACTTCGAAGAAGTGGAAGCGGCAGGAATTTGTGCGCGAGTTGGGGGAGCTAAGGTTCAACTCGGTTCTGCATCATTTGTTGGCGCAAAATCTCCGGATAATAATATCAAACAAACAAGCGTCTATGCCGCGGTTGACGGAAACATTCTTGGCCGGTTCGAATTTGAAAATGTTTATCGGGATCGCCTTGAAGAAGTTCTTGGCAATCTCAATACAAGCCATTCAATATCTCTTCTATCCGGCGATGATGATGGTGAAAGGGAGAAATTAAAAGAAATCTTTCCGAATTTCAGCGAGATGCAGTTCAATCAATCTCCGTCTGATAAATTATCATATATTAAATCTTTGCAATCAAAAAACAGGAACGTTATTATGATTGGTGATGGTTTAAATGATGCAGGCGCATTATGGCAAAGCGATGTTGCTATTGCCGTTACTGAAGATGTGAGTTCGTTCTCGCCAGCTTGCGATGGAATCTTAAATGCCTACGCTTTCAACGATTTGGACAGATTTATCCGATTTGCATCAACAGCAAAACTTGTAGTATATTGGAGCTTTGTGATATCTTTTATCTATAATATTATAGGATTGTACTTCGCCATGCGGGGTGAACTATCTCCGATATTGGCAGCTATACTTATGCCGCTAAGCTCGATATCGGTAGTAATTTTTTCAACGTTTGTTACCCAATATCTTGCCAAACGCAAGGGATTATTGTAATGTCGGTTATTTGGATATTAGTTGGATTCAGTGTTTTCGTTGCAGTTAGTTTTTTGTTTTTGTTTATATGGGCTGTGAGGAACGGTCAATACGATGATAAATATACGCCATCGGTCAGAATTCTTTTTGATGATGAAAAGAAAAATATTACTACGAATCAAACATCGGGAAATAATGTAAAAGGATCCGTCGATTATGGAAATGCAAACGATCAAGTACGATAACGGTATCGTTCGAAATTTTACGATTGCAACAATGGTGTGGGGGATTGTAGCAATGACAGTCGGGTTGACAATAGCTTTCCAATTATTCGATCCGATATACAATGCAAAACTCCAATACCTTACTTTCGGACGCCTTCGACCGTTGCACACAAATTCAATCATCTTCGCGTTCGTTGGAAATGGAATTTTTATGGGGCTTTACTATTCGCTCCAGCGATTATGCAAAGCCCGGATGTTTAGCGATGTCCTAAGCAAGATTCATTTCTGGGGATGGCAAATCATAATCGTTGCCGCCGCTGTGTCTCTGCCGTTAGGAATTTCCACTGCGAAGGAATATGCCGAGCTTGAGTGGCCCATTGATATTGCAATTACACTGATCTGGGTAGTGCTTACTATTAATGTCGTCGGCACAATCATCAAGCGGCGCGAGAAACATATGTACGTTGCAATCTGGTTTTATCTTGCAACATTGGTAACAGTTACAGTTCTTCATATTGTCAATTCAATAGAAATACCTGTTTCATTAACTAAAAGTTATCCGGTATATGCGGGAGTTCAAGACGCGCTCGTGCAGTGGTGGTATGGACATAACGCGGTTGCTTTTTTTCTTACTACTCCATACTTAGGATTGATGTATTACTTTTTGCCCAAAGCGGCAAACCGTCCCGTTTATTCATACCGACTTTCGATAGTTCATTTTTGGTCACTTATATTTATTTATATCTGGGCAGGACCTCATCATCTGCTTTACACCGCACTTCCGGATTGGGCGCAATCATTAGGAACAGTATTCTCTATAATGCTAATTGCTCCATCTTGGGGTGGCGCCATCAACGGATTGCTTACGCTCCGCGGCGCGTGGGATAAAGTTCGCGAAGATCCGATTTTGAAATTCATGGTGGTTGCCGTTACAGCATACGGTATGGCAACGTTAGAAGGTCCAGCGCTTTCCCTGAAGAACGTAAATGCACTTTCGCATTACACAGATTGGACAATCGCGCATGTACATGTTGGCGCATTGGGCTGGAATGGATTTCTTACGTTCGGAATTGTTTACTGGCTTATCCCGCGAATGTGGGGAACAAATCTTTTTTCTAAGAAACTCGCAAACCTGCATTTTTGGCTCGGCACTCTCGGTATTGTTTTCTATACTGTGCCGCTGTACTGGGCTGGTGTTACACAGTCACTAATGTGGAAACAATTCACCACCTTCGGTGTTCTCCAGTATCCTAATTTTTTAGAAACTGTTCTTCAAATTATACCGATGTATATTCTTCGTGCGTTCGGCGGAACGCTTTACCTTACCGGCGCGTGCATAATGTGTTATAATATGTTTAAAACCGTTCGCTCAGGGAAATTGATAAAGGAAGAAGAAGTACAGGTTCCCGCCGCGTGGGTTGATGAGCATATCTCTAAAGATAACAAACATCGATGGCTTGAAAAACGTCCGATTCAATTTGCTGTCGTTTCTCTTGTCGTAATTTTAATCGGTGGATTGATAGAAATTATTCCAACATTTTTAATCAAATCTAATATCCCAACAATCGCATCGGTGAAACCATATACACCTCTCGAATTACAAGGACGCGATATTTATCTTCGTGAAGGATGCAATACTTGCCACTCACAGATGATTCGACCTTTTCGATCCGAGACAGAGCGCTATGGCGACTATTCTAAGGCGGGTGAGTTCGTTTACGATCATCCGTTTCTCTGGGGTTCGAAGCGCACAGGTCCCGATCTTCATCGCGAAGGGAAAAAATATCCTAACCTCTGGCACTTTATGCACATGGACGATCCGCGTTCGGTCTCGCCGGGATCTATAATGCCGTCTTATCCATGGTTATTCACACAGGATCTGGATAACTCGACACTCGAATCAAAAATTAGAGCGATGCAAAGTTTGGGCGTTCCATATCCTAAAGGATTTGATTCGTTGGCGCTAACCGATTTACAGAGCCAGGCAGAAATAATTGCCATTGATCTTCAAAAACAAAAAATACCTGCCGATCCTTCAAAGGAGATTATCGCAGTTATCGCATATCTCCAGCGGCTTGGCACCGACATTCAGGTACAAAAGTAGGAAGGAGAAAAAAATGTTTTCACAATATCTGCAACAGATCGAAGGTATTGCTACTTATCCGCTTATCTCTCTTTTCATCTTTATACCGTTCTTTATCATCGTTCTTTTTATCGCGATCCGCATGAAAAAAGAATACACAGACCACATGAGTCGTCTCCCGCTTGATGAAATTCAGAATTCGGAAAGGATTTAATTATGCAAATAAAATTGCTAAAAATATTTTTGATAATGTTTCTCCTCTCCCTTTTTTACAGTTCTGTTTTACTCGCTCAAACTCCCGATAGCGGTACCGAAACAGCTTTAATTGTTACCGGCATACTCACCGCATTTTTTGTGATAATTATTTTCTTTGTCATCTTTGTTCTTGAAGGAAACATAGAACCGATTGTAACATTATTCCATGCTGCCTGGGCATATGTTGTACCGCAATCAACTGAAAAGGCAATCCAGATGGATGAAGACTTCGACGGTATAACCGAATTGGATAACAGGATTCCCCCGTGGTTTAATTATCTTTTTGGCGCGACGATAATCTTCGCGGTTGTTTATATGATCAGTTATCACGTTCTCAAAACAAGTCCATTGCCGCATGACGAATTTTCAGATGAACTTGCCTCGGCTGATTTGATGCGGCGCGTCCGCATGGCATCGGAAGGTGAGATCAATGAAGATAAGTTGGTCGCGCTCAAAGATGATGCTTCGCTGAAGGAAGGGATGGAAAAATTTAAAAAGAACTGCGTCAGTTGTCACGGCAGTGAAGGGGGTGGAATTGTGGGACCCAACCTTGCGGATCAACATTGGATCCACGGCGGCAGTGTAAAAAATATTTTTGCCACGATTAAAAATGGAGTGCCCGAAAAAGGAATGATCAGTTGGAAACTCGTATTCACTCCTAAAGAAATCCAGCAGATCGCATCGTATATTCTTACATTGCAGGGAACAAACCCGCCGGGCGGAAAACCGCCGGAAGGCAATTTGTGGGTAGAACCGATAATTGAAGAAAGTGATTCTGTAAAAATTGCTGTGAAATCGTGACAGAAACTGAAACAACAAATTCTCCGACATCCGAAACTTCTTTCCGCGACCAACTCGGAATAGTTTCAAAAGAAGGAAAGCGTAAATGGATTTACTCAAAAAAACCAAACGGCAAATTTCATACCGGGCGTATTCTCTTTAGCTGGTTCCTTCTCGCGATTCTTTTTGTTACTCCATTTCTGCGTTTCAACGGTCATCCGATTATGCTTTTTGATATAACGGAGCGGAAATTTATTGTATTCGGTTTAATCTTCGGACCGCACGATTATATTCTTTTCGCGCTCGCAATGATCTCGGCAATCGTTTTCATTTTTTTATTTACCGTAGTGTTCGGTCGCTTATTCTGTGGATGGATATGTCCGCAAACCGTTTTTATGGAAATGGTTTTCCGTAAAGTGGATTATTGGATTGAAGGAGGGCCGCCTCAACAAAAGCGGTTGAATGAATCTTCGATGACCATTAAAAAATTTTTCAAAAAGATTTTCAAGCATGGAATCTATTTTACGTTATCGTTTCTCATTGCCAATATGCTTCTTGCCTGGATTATTGGTTCCGACAAATTATTGAAAATCATTTCCGCGACTCCATCAGAACATTTAGGCGGATTTATTGCAATCGTTATATTCACCGGAGTTTTTCACTGGATTTTCGGCTGGTTCCGCGAACAAGCGTGCATTCTCGTTTGTCCATACGGCAGATTGCAAGGAGTCTTGCTTGATAGAAATTCAATAGTGATAGCATATGATTTTATTCGGGGAGAACCGAGAGGAAAGTTCAAAAAAGGAGAAGAAAGAACAAACGGTGACTGCATCGATTGTCATCAATGCGTGGATGTTTGCCCGACGGGAATCGACATTCGGAACGGCACACAGCTTGAGTGTATAAACTGCACGGCTTGCATTGATGCTTGTGATTCGATTATGGATTCGGTTGAAAAACCGCGGGGACTTATCCGGTACGACTCTATCGAAGGGATCGAAAAGAAAATCCGCACGCTTCTTACGCCGCGGAGTATCGGGTATTCGATTGTGCTGATAATTCTAATTTCGCTTCTCACATATCTTGTTGCCACCCGCTCTGATATCGATGTTACAATTCTCCGCACAGCGGGAATGTTTTATCAGGAACAACCGGACGATTATATAAGCAATCTTTATGATGTGAAGGCATTGAATAAAACTTTTGAATCTGTGCCGTTATCGTTTAAGTTGAAAAATGTTGACGGAATAATTTCCGTACTCGGAGATTCTTTAAATGTAAAAACTCAAGAATCGGTTTCGGCAAAATTGTTCATTATACTGAAACGCGATCAAATAAAATCGATGAATACACCGCTACAAATTGAAATACTACGAAATGGTGAGACTGCACAAATTGTTGAAACATCTTTTTTAGGACCGGTTGGGAAAAAGGAATAGTTGATGAAATTTAATTGGGGTTTCGGAATTGCATTAGTTGTTGTAATATTTGCGATTGGTATCGGGTTTCTGGTTTATATTGCCGCAAGTCAGAAGGTCGATCTGGTTGCCGACGATTATTACGAACAGGAATTGAAGCATCAGGATCGTATCGATGAATCGAGACGGTCGGCTGATCTCAAAGAAAAAATCGTACTACACACCGCAGATTCGGAACTGCAAATTATCTTTCCTGCTTTTTTTGCCAACAAAAAAATTACAGGTTCGCTAACTCTCTATCGTCCATCCGATAGAAAGCGGGACATTATGATTCCGTTAGTTCTCGACTCGGCGAATTCTCAAACAATTCTTACCTCGTCGTTTGATAAAGGTTTGTGGCGACTGAAAACCGCATGGGAGTTTGAGGGAGAAAAATATTATTATGAAGAAGTAGTTGTAATTCAATGATGAGATTTCGATGGAGTTAATCACAGGTTTCATATTCGGGATTTTGGGAAGTTTGCACTGCATAGGCATGTGCGGACCAATTGTTTTGGCGTTGCCTGTAGGTGAGCAATCGACCTTAAAATTCACATTTGGAAGAACATTGTATCATCTTGGCAGAGTAATAAGTTACGCGCTCATGGGTATTGCTGTAGGATTGGTGGGAGGGAAACTGCTTCTCCCAATATTTCAACAAAATCTTTCGATAATCGTAGGGGCGCTTCTCGTTCTTACCGTATTGTTTCCGAAAGTGGTTAGATCAACAAAGTATCTTCAAAAAATATTCGATCCGGTTACTCAAAAACTTACAGTGATGATCGGCAAACTATTGCAAAGTAAAAATATTGCTTCCATGCTCACGCTTGGATTTTTAAACGGATTTCTTCCGTGCGGGTTTGTTTATATGGCAATATCAACGGCGGCAGTTACAGGTGGTTTGCTTGCCGGAATGCTGTTCATGATCGGTTTCGGTTTTGGAACAATTCCATCGATGCTTACTGTATCCTTTTTCCCCAAACTTATTTCCGCAAATTTCAGATTGAAAATTGTAAAATTTCTTCCCGCACTTCAGGTTATCATCGGATTATTGTTAATTATTCGGGGACTGAATTTGGGGATACCATATCTAAGCCCAAAACTTGCGAAGATGATTCCCACAGATGGCGGAGGGTGCTGCCATTAGTTTGAATTGTGATTTATAGGATTATGGATTACCTTGATTATATAATCGTTGTCATCCTTTAATCATGAGAATCATGGTTAGATAAAAAAAGAGTGCTCGCGGAACTCATTATTCCAAATAATCGTTATTGTTCTTGAATTTGGGTTGCTTACGAGTTATTTTTTTCGTAATATCCTTAATCTAAAATCACCCTTTTAAGTCCGATAATTGTTTCTTCTGTAACATATGCAGAGGAATATTTTGATAAAGATGTTTCTGTTGATGATAAGTTGAGATAAACTCCGCATGATATGAAGAAATCGCTTTTAGATTATACGCTCCGCATTCGGCTTCCAATCGTACTGTTTGTCGCTGTAGCCGTATCGGTGATTACGTACTTTGTTTCGCGAGCCGAGCGTGATGGTGTTGGTTACGCGCCGGTTCAGCCGATTGCCTTCTCGCATAAACTCCATGCGGGTACGATGCGGATTGATTGTAAATATTGCCATACCGGAGTAACATCTTCTCCCAACGCTATGGTGCCGCCCGCGAGCACCTGCATGAACTGCCACAGCGTTGCGCGCAAGAACAAACCCGAAATTATAAAGCTTACGAAATTTTATCAGGACAGCACCGCAATTCCATGGAAACGAGTTCATAAAGTTCCCGATTATGCTTACTTCAACCACAGCGCGCATGTGAATAAGGGAATAGATTGCGCTAACTGTCATGGAAAAGTTGAGAACATGGATGTCGTTCAGCAAGTGTCTGAATTTACTATGGCGGCGTGTTTGAATTGCCACCGCAACGCCACGACTCAATTAACGAATGTCCTGAATATTAAAAATGGTCCCACAAACTGTTCAGCGTGTCATCGATGATTATGAAGAATGAAATAAAGCGGCGTAAATTTTTCGGATACATCCTTGGCGGATTAGCCGGCGGGATATTTTCGGCGAATGCAACTTCACTGATCGCTAAAACAAAGAAGATTTTTAAATCGGAAGAGAAAATTGTCGTGAAGCAAAATCCTTTAGCGGTTCCGCGAAAGAAAGATGAAGCACGTTAAGATGCCTAACGATAAAAAATACTGGAAGAGTTTAAGCGAATATCAGGATGAGGGCGCATCACGCCCGATGAAAGAGAATGAATTCATCGATGGTGCTACAGAGGAGTTCGGACTTTCGAATCTTTCGCCGATCTCGCGCAAAAAGTTTATTGCGCTTCTTTCCGCATCTACCGCTTTTGCCATGGCGGGATGCAGCAATTATAAAGACCGCGGAGAGATAGTTCCTTACAGTAAAAAGCCGGAAAATGTTACGCCCGGTGTCGCGAACTACTATGCTTCAACTTGCAATGGATGCAGTCAGTCGTGTGGAATCTTGATCAAAACCCGAGAAGGCAGACCAATCAAAGTTGATGGAAATCCTGATCATCCTATCAATCGTGGAAAAATTTGCGCAAAAGGACAAGCGGGTATCCTGAATTTATACGACCCGTACAGATTACGCGCACCGCAATATGGGACAGCTTCGGGGCGATTGGAAGACCTATCATGGCAAATTGCGGACGCTGAAGTGATTAAGAAATTAGAGGAATCAGTCAAGAGTGGAAAAGAGATAGCCATCGTTGCTCATTCAATTTACTCACCGACAACAAAAAAAGTTTTAGATGATTTTTCGGCTAAATATCCGACTACAAAAATTTATACTTACGATATTTTGAATGACGAAAACCGAAAGCACGCATGGAGTAAAAGTTACGGAACAACTAACTTGCCTGTGATAGAATGGGAGAAAGCAAAAGTTATATTAGCACTTGAAGCAGACTTCCTCGGAACCGATGGCATGACAGTTGAGCAAACACGAAAGTATGCCGATGGGCGAGACATCATGAAGTCGAAAGAGTTCAATCGACTTTATTCTGTTGAAGGAACAATGTCGTTAACCGGCGCGAATGCTGACTATCGATTGTGTCTCAGTCCCGATGCTCAACTTGAATTTGTTCTCGTCCTGATTGATGAAATCTCTAAAAAGATTGGTATCATCAACGCTCTTCCGCTAAGTGGTTCCCTCAAATCGTTCATGAATAAATATTTACTCGATGAAAATATCATCAATCATCTCATCGAAGATTTACTGAAAAATCATGGTCAGTCTATCGTCTATGCCGGGAATATTTTATCCGAAGAGATTCACGTTGCGGTCAATTATCTGAATGAAATTCTCGGTAATGCGAAATTATATCACCCAAACCAAACTTTAACATCTTTAGTAACCTTAACAGAACCAAAGGAGTTTGAGAATCTTGTCGGTAAGATGAGATCGGGAAATGTCGGTGTTGTGATTCATTTTGATACAAATCCTGTCTATCATTTTCCGATAGATTTCGGTTACGAACAGGCAATGAAATTTGTTCCGCTGATTGTAAGTTTAGTCGAAACTGATAATGAGACATCGCGTTTATCTAATTTTGTTCTGCCAATCAATCACGCATTCGAATCTTGGGGTGATTACCAAATACGAACGGGCATTTATTCGTTTCAACAACCGGTTATTGCTCCTCTATATAATACACGACAGAAGGAATCGATCCTATTAACATGGATTAGCGGTAAAGATTCTTATAAAGATACAATCTATCATGAATATTTGATGAACAGGTGGCAAAAGGAACTGTTCCCGTCGCTCGACAGAAAAGTAGATTTTAAATCGTTCTGGTATTCTTCTCTTCACGACGGAGTTGTGGAATATGACCGCGCGGCAAAAAATAATTACAGCTTCAACAAAGGATCGCTTTCTTCGATTGCACTAATGCAAAGTACATCGGGGTTCACCGTTGCTTTGACCGAAAGTTATTTCATGGGTGATGGACGATTTACTAATAACGGATGGCTTCAGGAGCTTCCGCATCCTGTTTCAAAAATCGTCTGGGATAATTATGCGGCAATCTCACCTAAAAGTGCAAAAGATTTGAATATTGAAAACAACGATCTAGTTGAGATAAAAATTTCGGACAGGAAAGCAATGTTACCCATATTTTTACAACCCGGACAAGCAGATAATTTAATTTCAATCGCACTTGGCTATGGAAGAAGGAACGCCGGACCAATTGGGACAGATGTTGGTGTGAATGGAAATCTTTTGCTCTCTAAAGAATCCATTGCTGCATCTCGAATTCTCCAAGGCGCTGTAATTCGAAAAGTAGAAGGGAAGCATGAACTCGTTTCCACGCAGGAACATCATTCGCTTGATGATGAGTTTGTAAAAGATCTCCATCATAAACGGAAAATCATTCAAGAGGGAACGCTTGGAAAATACGAAAAGAATCCGAACTTCCTTCATGAAGAAAAACATGAATTGTTCAACATTGCCAAGACCGTCGAATATAACGGCGTTAAGTGGGCGATGGCAATCGATCTTAACAAATGCACGGGCTGTAATGTTTGCGTTGCAGGATGTAACGTTGAGAACAATATTCCAGTCGTTGGAAAAGAGCAGGTAGGCAAAGGGCGCGAGATGCAGTGGATTCGCATCGACCGCTATTATTCCGGCACGAATGAAAATCCGTCGCTCAGTCATCAGCCGATGCTTTGCCAGCATTGCGATAATGCGCCGTGCGAAAATGTTTGCCCGGTTGTTGCCACAAACCACAGCCCCGACGGATTGAATCAAATGGTTTACAACCGTTGTGTCGGTACGAAATATTGTTCGAATAACTGTCCGTATAAAGTACGCCGCTTCAACTTCTTTAACTGGCGCGATAATTTAGCAGATGGATATTACGAAGAAGAACCGATCAGCTTATCGCACAATCCGGAAGTTACAATTAGGTCACGCGGCGTGATGGAAAAATGTACATTCTGCATTCAACGCATCATGGAGGCGCGTCAACATGCAACTGAACAGGGAAAAGTTTTAGTTGGAACCGATGTAAAAACTGCCTGCGAAGAAGCATGCCCTGCGTCGGCAATAATTTTTGGAGATATGAACGACCCGGGTTCAGAAATATCAAAATACCGGAAGCATGAACTTGGTTACCATGTATTAGAAGAAGTAAATGCCAAACCCAACGTAACATACCTTGCCCGGCTGAGGAATGTTAATGAGGAGAAAACTGCGTGAGCACGACGGTGATTGATTATACGAAAGAACTACCTGTTGTTGAAGGACGACCCACTGCATCGCAGATTGAAGTTGTTGTCACCGCTCCACTCGATCAATTCCCGCCGCGTAAATGGTGGTATGCTTTTGCGGTTACACTTTCGATGCTTTCGATTGGCGGATTTTGTATTGGTATGTCTCTTTATAAAGGATTGGGACTCTGGGGAGTTAACCAACCTGTTGGCTGGGGATTCGATATAGTGAACTTTGTCTTCTGGGTGGGAATCGGTCATGCTGGAACATTGATATCAGCAATTTTATTTTTACTCCGACAAAGATGGCGGACAGGCATCGCACGTTTCGCAGAAGCTATGACCATCTTTGCAGTTATGTGCGCCGGATTATTTCCGCTAATGCACACAGGAAGACAATGGCTTCCGATGTATTTGACTCCATATCCCAACCAACACGGACTGTGGGTGAACTTTACATCGCCATTATTGTGGGATGTGTTTGCAGTCTCAACTTATTTTACTGTGTCGTTAGTGTTTTGGTATTTGGGATTGATTCCCGACTTGGCAACTTTGCGCGACAGAACAACGAGCAAGATCAAAAAAACAATCTATTCGATCTTCAGTTTGGGATGGCGCCATTCTAACCGGCATTGGCAGCATTACGAACGCGCATATCTGATACTCGCGGGCTTTGCAACTCCGCTGGTTCTCTCAGTTCATACAATAGTGAGTTTCGATTTTGCAGTATCTGTGATACCGGGATGGCATACAACAATTTTTCCGCCATACTTTGTGGCAGGCGCGGTCTTCTCCGGCTTTGCGATGGTGCAAAATGTTTTAATTTTTGTCAGACAATATTTCAATCTCAAACATATCATCACGTTAGATCATCTTGAAAAGATGAACAAAGTCATGGTACTCACAGGTAGTATGGTTGGATATGCGTACGCGATGGAATTCTTCATCGCCTGGTACAGTGGAAGCCAATTTGAAACATTCGTCTTTTTGAATCGCGCGCTCGGTCCATATTCGTGGGCATACTGGACAATGGTAAGTTGTAACGTAATTTTCCCACAACTTTTCTGGATCAAGAAAATCAGGCGTTCTATTCCGGCTATGTTTCTTATCGGGATTACAGTCAATATCGGCATGTGGTTCGAAAGATTTGTCATTGTTGTAACATCGCTTTCAAGAGATTTCCTGCCGTCGAGTTGGGGGCATTACACTCCGACGCTTTACGATGCCGGATTATTCCTCGGTAGTTTTGGTTTATTCTTCACACTGATTTTGATTTTTGTGAGAGTATTACCTGTTGTCTCAATATCGGAAGTAAAGGCGGTTGTCGAGGGAGCGCAGCCGAGTCATCATTAAAAAAGTATGAGTACAAAACAATTATATTCTATAACAGCGCTTTTCGATTCACCGGATGAAATTATCCATGCGGCGTCAGAGACGAGTAAAGCGGGTTACACTAAGTACGATGTGAATACGCCTTATCCGGTTCACGGAATGGATGGAGCGATGCAGTTGAAGCCGTCGCGCCTCGGATTTTTTGCAATGGCGTTCGGGTTGCTTGGAGCGGTTTCAGCAATTGGTTTCATGACTTGGGTAACATTAATCGAGTATCCGCTTGTGATTGGTGGTAAACCGTTCTGGTCATGGCCCGCATTTGTGCCGGTTTCGTTTGAACTAACAGTACTTCTTGCCTCGGTTCTGTCTGTTGTTGCGATGATCGTTATCTATTTTAAATTTCCGAACAACGCTCATCCGCTTCACGACACAAAATATATGAAGGCAGTTTCGTCCGATAAATTCGGCATAAATATTCAGGCAGAAGATCCGAAATTTGATGAGAAAGCTGTTACGGAGTTTTTCAAATCACTCGGCGGTAAAGAAATTACCCCAGTTTATTTTGATGAAGATGAATTAAGCCACGGTCAAAAATTATTCGATCCTAAATTTATTGGGATATTGGCTGTAGTAGCTGTGATTGCATCCGGAACAACGTACTTTATATTCAATCAATTAATGTTCATGCCGCCGTTCAACTGGATGATGACGCAGGAGAAATTGAAGGCACAAAAACCGAGCGAGTTATTTTCCGATGGTATCGGAATGCGTAATCCGGTTGATGGAACTGTTGCGCGTGGATTTTTACCGTACCCATTTAAGGGGCAGCTCGATTCTGTCGGAAAATATTTAGTGAATCCGTTGTTACCCACAAAAGAAGTTTTGGAAACCGGAAAACAGAAATATCTCACATTTTGCAGTCCATGCCACGGAAATTTTGCGCAAGGCGACAGTCGCCTTCGGGGACAATTCCCAAATCCGCCTACGCTTCATTCCGATAAAGTACGAAATTGGCACGACGGAAATATCTATCATGTTATCACAGAGGGACAGAACGTGATGCCGAGTTACGCGCCACAGATTGCACGCGACGACCGCTGGGCAATTATTCATTATCTCCGGGCATTACAACGCGCACAGAACGCAAAGGAATCCGATTTCAAGTGATTGAAACTAATTTCCATATCGAACCAATGAAAAAAGAACTTCCCTCCAAAGTTAAAAACATCGGATGGGCATTATTATTTGTTGGTATAGTTATTTATGTAATCGGATATACGGTGAATCCAAGGGAAGCGGCTTTCAACAACGTAATTGGATTCTTATTCATCACAAGCATTGCAGTCGGATCAATATTTTTGATTGCGCTCGAATATATAGCGGGTGCGGTCTGGAGTGTTCCGATGCGGAGAGTGAATGAGTTCCTCGGTGGACTTGTACTGGTTGCTCCTCTCGTTGCGCTCCCGATGTTTTTCCATTTGCACGATATTTTTCATTGGACAGATTTAGGAGCGGTTGGAACTGATGAACTACTTAAAGGCAAACAACCGTACCTCAATTTGAATTTCTTTATCATCCGCTTCGTTGTTGTGTTCGCTCTTTGGAATTTGTTTTACTGGCTGTTCGTGCGCAATTCTCTCAAGCAGGATTTATCAAAAGATCAAAAGCTAACAACACAAAACATTCGGTTGGCAGCAGTGTTCCTGCCGGTATTCGCAATAACTCTTACAGTTACAGCCGTGGATTGGGCGATGAGTTTGGAACCGCACTGGTTCTCAACTATTCTTGGTGTTTACTATTTTTCGGGAACCGTTCTTGCTGCTGTTGCAACTGCAACATATATAATTGTGAAATTTCATGAGAACGGTTATCTGCAAAATCTGAAGCGCGATCATTTCTATAGTCTCGGCGCACTTCTATTTGCATTCATAAACTTTTGGGCGTATATCGCTTTCAGTCAGTTTCTTTTGATTTGGTATGCTAATCTTCCTGAAGAAACAATTTGGTTTATGAAACGCTGGGAAGGCGGAATGCAATTCGTTTCCGTTCTTCTCATCATCGTTCATTTTGCTGTGCCGTACTTTTTACTTCTTCCGCAGGAAGCGAAAATGAATTTGAAGAGATTGAAGTTCATGTCGATATGGATTTTATTTGCACACCTTCTCGATTTGTATTGGTTGGTTATGCCGACTTACGCAAACGGTGTAACTATTGGATGGATGGAAATCGGCTTCCCGGTTTTAATAGTTGGATTAATCATAGTAATGCTTGGATATAAAATGAAGCGACACAATCTGGTTCCGGTTGGAGATCCGAAATTGGAGCGGGGATTAAAATTCAGATTATGACAGAGAATAATCCCAAATATAAAGCCGAGATGGATTGGAGCGATCTGCTGAAAAAGCCGGCGATGCTTTTCGGTTATTCTTATTTTTACTTCGTTATTATTCTTGGCACGCTAGGTTATCTTTATATTTCGAATCTCACTAACATTGGAAAGAACTCGGTTGCACCTGCTGTGCTTAGCGATTCAACAGCTTTCGTTCAGGATATTCCGATGCAAAGTGCGAGAGTCATACCGCCAGTTGATGTTATGAAAGTCGGAATTTCATCTCCTGAGCTTGTTACAAAAGGAAAAGATTTATTCAAAGCGAATTGTGCATCATGTCATGGCGATAACGGGCAAGGTGACGGACAGACAGCGCCAACGTTAAATCCGAAGCCGAGAAATTTTCATACACTCGATGGATGGAAAAATGGCTCAAAAGTCAATCAAACATATAAAACCCTTCAGGAAGGGATTGCCGGAAGCGGTATGGCATCTTACAATTATCTCTCACCCGAAGACCGATTCGGATTGATTCATTATGTGAGATCATTTGCGACAGGGCATCCGATTGATTCGCCGGAAGAGCTTAAACAGCTCGATGTTAATTACCAGCTCTCAAAGGGGATGAATGTTGCAGGACAGATTCCTGTTAAGAAAGCAATGCAAATCATTGCAGGTGAAACAAAAATAGGTGAAGTGAAAATCTCGGATAAACTAAAATTGGCGTTGGCTGAAGAAAGTTCTGGCGCAGACATATTCTGGCGGGTTGTGCGGAATGCATCAAAGGTATTTACAGGTTTCAGCAATAGCCGGAATCTTCCAGTGGCGATCGACCAATTTATTAAAACCGTAACTGCCGATCCGATTCAATTCGGATTCAAGGCGAATGTTGTACAGCTTTCTGCCGCCGAATGGCAGCAAATGTATAAATATATTGTAACTGTTGTTGAACAGAAGGAAAAATAATTTGAAAAATCTCATCGTTATATTTTTCTTCCTAACCGTTGCATCGGGGTTAGGATATTCAAATCAGGAACAACCAAAGCCGCCTGTCGGGATAGTTGAAAAGTTGGGACAAACTATTTCCATGGATGAAGAATTTTATGATGAAAACGGGAATCTTGTATCGATAAAATCGATAATCAACAAACCGACTATTGTAACTTTTGTCTATTATAAGTGTGCGGGTATCTGCAATCCGCTTCTCAAAGAAATGACTGGTATTGTAAGCAAGATGGATTTAACATTGGGCAAAGATTATCAGATACTTTCATTAAGTTTTGATCATAATGAGAAACCTGAGTTAGGGAAAGAGAAAAAAGAAAATTACTTAGCCGAAATAAAAAAACCGGTCGATCCCAGCGGATGGAAATTCTTCACCGGCGATAGCGCTAATATTTACCGCTTGACTGATGCTGCCGGTTTCTACTTTCAACGCAGCGGAAGAGACTGGATTCACGCGGCTTCGTTGATTGTTCTTTCTCCGCAAGGAAAAATTACCCGTTATCTTTACGGTATTCAGCATTTGCCGTTCGATGTGAAGATGGCAGTTATCGAAGCGTCTGAAGGAAAAGCAACACCCACGATTGCGAAGGTGTTAAAATTCTGTTATAGTTACGATCCGGACGGAAAGAGGTATGCTTTTAACTACACGCGGATAGGATTCGCGGTAACGATTTTATTTGTTCTAATTTTCATCGGCATATTTCTTATTAAACCAAAGAAGAAGGATTCCGGAAAGGCATCAAAGATATGACGACAGTTGTACGAACGTCAGAACCTGATTATTTACACGCACAAACAAACCGCAAAGGAATTAGCGCATGGATATTCAGTACCGACCATAAGCGAATCGGTATACTCTATATGGTATCGATGCTGGTATTCTTCCTAACAGCAGTTGTTCTCGGTGTACTCATGCGTCTGGAAATGTTGACTCCGGGGAAAACGATAATGGAACCCCAAACGTATAATACATTTTTTACACTGCACGGTATAATGATGATTTTCCTTTTCATTATACCGGGATTACCTGCCGTGTTCGGTAATTTTTTGCTGCCGCTCATGATTGGAGCGAAGGATGTATTTTTCCCGCGGCTAAATCTTCTTTCATGGTGGTTGTTCATTATTGGAGGTTTGTTAGCGTTGGTTTCATTATTCTTACCCGGCGGTCCTGCAGATACCGGCTGGACATTTTATGTTCCGTACAGCATACGCACAACAACGAATGTTATACCTGCATTATTTGCGGCGTTCATTCTCGGATTCTCATCTATATTAACCGGATTAAATTTCATAACTACAATTCACCGGATGAGAGCGCCGGGGATGACGTGGTTTAAGATGCCGCTATTCACATGGGCGTTATATTCAACTGCCTGGATACAGGTTCTTGCAACTCCTGTCATCGGAATCACTTTGCTACTTGTGGTTGTTGAGCGTTTGTTCGGTGTTGGTATTTTCGATCCGAACTTAGGCGGTGACCCTGTTCTCTATCAGCATTTATTCTGGATATATTCACATCCCGCAGTTTATATCATGATTCTTCCCGGACTTGGTGTTGTTTCTGAAGTTCTACCGGTGTTTGCGCGAAGAACTATTTTCGGATACAAAGTTATCGCCTACTCAAGTTTAGCAATAGCTTTTATCGGCTCGCTTGTATGGGCGCACCATATGTTCACTGTAGGTATGAGCAATACAGGGATGTTTATCTTTTCATTACTGACGTTCCTTGTTTCAATTCCAAGCGCGATAAAAGTTTTTAACTGGATTGCAACACTGTATAAGGGATCGATTAAAATTGAAGTCCCGCTTCTTTTTGTTTTATCGTTCATCTTCCAGTTTTCAATCGGCGGATTGACAGGTTTAATGCTTGGAGTCCTTTCAGTGAACATCCACGTGCAAGATACATATTTTGTAGTCGGACATTTTCATTATGTCATGTTCGGCGGAACCGGATTCGGATTGATGGCAGCAATGCACTTCTGGTTCCCGAAAATGTTTGGGAAAATGTTTAAAAAAACTCCGGCAATCATCGGTTGGTTACTGATGACAGTTGGTTTTAACGTGCTATATTTCCCGATGTTCTTCCTTGGATATTTAGGCATGCCGCGCAGGTATTATGATTTTTTACCTCAGTATCAATCGTATCATATAATTTCTACCGTCGGTTCTTGGATCCTTTTTATAGGAATTTTAATCATCTTCATCAATCTTATTATCTCTCTGAAAAAAGGGATGAAAGCGCCTGCAAATCCGTGGGGTGGAAAAACGCTCGAATGGACAATTCCATCGCCGCCGCCTGTCGAGAATTTTCAAGAAATACCCATTGTGGAAAAAGGTCCCTATGATTATTCCGAGTATGAAATCAAACCGGAGATAGCAAAGTGACCACGGCAGCAGCGACACATACGCACCGCGACGATGTGGGATCGAGAATGGGAATGTGGCTTTTCCTGTTCACCGAGCTTATTCTTTTCGGTGGGTTGTTCATTGTTTATGCTGTATATCGTTTTAAATTCCCGGAACAATTCCAGCTTGCGGCAAGAGAATTAGATACGTTAGTCGGCACGGTGAACACGATTATACTGCTTACGAGCAGTTTAACCGTTGCGATGTCGATTACTGCGATTCAGCAAGGGAAAAAACATCTGTCGATGATGTTGATCGGGATGACGATAATTTTCGCCTTGGCTTTCTTAGTGAATAAATATTTTGAGTGGAGTCATAAAATTTCTATCGGCATCTATCCGCAATCACCTGAGCTTCTTAATAAACCTCAGGGCGAGATTCTCTACTTCGGTTTGTATTATGTGATGACCGGGCTTCATGCGCTTCATGTTATAATCGGTATGGTAGTGCTTTTGTTCAGTATGGTCTTCATTGCAACCGGGAAAATTAATCAGCAATCGTATGTAAAGCTTGAAGCCGGCGGACTTTACTGGCACCTTGTCGATATAATCTGGATTTTCTTGTTCCCATTATTTTATTTGATTAGTTAATTTATGTCGCAACACGAAGAACAACATACGCAGCATTCAGTCGGTTACGGCAGATATATTTTAATCTGGCTCGGTCTGCTCGCGTTTACCGGCATAACGGTAACGCTCGCCGGTATCGATTTGGGTAGATGGGTTATTATCACTTCACTTGTTATTGCTTCAATAAAATCTATTTTGGTGCTGAATGTTTTCATGCACTTAAAATTTGAAGACAAAATGTTCAAAATATTTGTTCTCGTTGCTGTTGCAACGCTTGTGATATTTATTTCACTGACATTTTTCGACTACGCGTTCTATTAGGATTTGATATGTTAAAAGATGCTTCGCCATTTTCGGAATATGTTGATACAACGTTCCTAATCATTGTTGGAATCTCATCTCTCGTGTTATTGGGATTGATGATTGCGATGGTGTATTTCATCATTCGTTACAGCCGTAAAAGAAATCCGAATCCAACGAACATCGAAGGAAACGTACCGCTTGAAATTACCTGGACGGTAATTCCATTAGTGCTCTTTATGGGGATGTTCTATCTTGGCTGGCACGGTTATCTAAAAGAAATCACCATTCCTGAAGGAGCGCACGTAATCAAAGTTACCGCGCGGATGTGGGCATGGTCGTTCGAGTATCCCAACGGCGTCAAAACCGATACGCTTTATGTCCCGGTCAACACGCCCATCAAGTTATCGCTTCATTCGTTGGATGTAAACCATTCTCTTTACATCCCTGATTTCCGTATTAAGAAAGATGTAATTCCTAACCGCGAAAACGTCATGTGGTTTCAAACACCAAAAGTGGCATCGTACGATATTGCATGTGCCGAATACTGCGGGTTGCAGCATTCCTACATGTACACGAAAGTCGTTGCAAAAGATTCATCCGATTTTGAGCAGTGGTATAAAGAAGTTTCACTGAAACAATCGAAGCCGTACCTGCCGATGCTGACGGAAGAAAAGGTGAAGGAGTAGGTATGGATTTCCTAAAGGATGCGGCTCTTCCGCAATCGTTAGAACACTTTCATCTCATCGTGCTGATCGCGGTCATCAATTCACTTATGTTCGTGCCATTTCTGACCTTCTTGCTTGGCTCATCTGTTCTTTCTAACCTTTTCGATAGGAAAGGGAGAAGGGAAAACAATCCGTCATACAATAAAATAGCAAAGGAAGTAATTGATGTTGCCTTATACAACAAAAGCGCACTTACGTTTCTTGGAATAATTCCCGGCATATCGCTCGTTTTTGTTTACGCGCAAATGCTTCAGTCCACAGACGCTATATCTGTCGGGCTGGCTGGATTCGGTTTTTTATCTCTCGTGATCGCTCTCGTTCTTCTGTACACTTATAAATATACATTCAGGGTTCAGGGATTGCTCGATGTCGTAGAAGATAACAAGGCAAACAGCGATGTTAACGATTACCGCAGAACAAATACCAGTGTTCATGTGCGTTCGGGGAAGTGGGGATTGTTCTTCCTTTTTGTTGCCGCCTTTCTTTACGCATCGGCGATGAGTGTAACAACGAATCCATCAAGCTGGACCGATATCGGTTCGATATTCGATGTTTTGATCTCGGCTGATGTTTGGTTGAAGTTTTTGATTTTCCTCATATTCTCTCTCGGTATTACCGGAGTTGGTATTTTATATTTCTTCTTCGCATATCAGGGGCATAAGCCGGATACGGATGAACAGTTAAAAGAACTCGTTCATAAAATTACCAGACGATTCATAGTCATTTCGATGCTTGTACTGCCAACGCTGGTTCTCCTGAACGTTTTCACGCTTTCTATTGATGTCCTTTCCGGAACGATTTATCTTCTTACCGGGTTAACGCTTTTGTTTTTATTTCTTGCAGCACATTTCCTTTACGGTTATTTCAAACAAGGAGAGTTAAAAGCCGTCGGATACGGGTTTTTCTTCTTCCTTTGTGCGGCAGCATCGCTCATCATCAACGATCATGTGATGATCGGAAATGCAACTAAAGAGCATGCCGCTCTGCTTGGTTTGAAATATGAGAAAACAACTGAGGAATTAAAATTGAAATTGGGTGTTGCGATGGTGGTTATGACTGGGGAGGATATTTACAATGCGAAGTGTTCTGCGTGTCATGTGTTCGATCAAAAAAAAGTTGGTCCGCCTTACAACGAAACAATTCCAAAATATAAAGGAGATAAAGCGAAGATCATCGCCTTTGTTTTGAACCCATCCAAGATAAATCCTGCTTATCCTCCGATGCCAAATCAGGGATTGAAACCCGCTGAAGCCGATTCGATTGTGAGTTATTTGCTGAGTAAGATTGCAGGTAATACACAGCAGAAATGAAACAACAAAGTTATCATAAATTGCCACGACCTTTAGGCCGTGGTTTAATATAAATTGTATATCCGGACTTCAGTCCGATACTTCATTTGTGTTGAAACCCCTTTAGGTTTTATTTTTGGTTTCCCCGACATGAATGTCGGGACTATAAAGCTGAACAATAAATAATGACAAACAAACTTTCCAATTACATCGCCCTCACCAAACCGGGGTTAACATTTGTCTCAGTAAGTACCGCAGTTGGTAGTGCATACCTTGCATTGGTTGGAACGGATAATTTGTATTTGCTGTGGCATGTTTTCATCGGTGCGTTCATCGCGGGCGGCGGAGCAGGCGCGCTAAATCAGTATCTTGAACGCAACTATGATGCACGGATGACAAGAACAGGCCTGAGACCGCTTCCGGCAAATAGATTACCTGCCAACAATGTTCTTTTGTTTGGGATTATACTCTCTCTTATTGGTTGCATTTATCTGGCGGTTTTTACAACCATAGTTGCGGCGGTTCTAACTGCGGCAACGTTAATTATCTATTTACTTTTATACACGCCGATGAAACGCCGCACTCCGTTTGCAACTGTTATCGGCGGCATCGCGGGCGCGCTTCCGCCGCTTATCGGGTGGACTGCAATGACGGGAAGTATTTCATTAGCCGGGTTATCCCTTTTTTTCATATTGTTTTTCTGGCAAACGCCGCATTTTCTCGCACTCGCCTGGATTCACCGCGAAGATTATGAACGAGCAGGTTACAAAGTTATCACCGTTGTTGACCCTACCGGAATTTCTGCAACCCGGCAAGTTATAATTTATTGCATAGCTCTTGTTCCCGCTTCACTCATGCCTGCGTTAGTTGGACTTGCAGGCACGATCTATTTTATCGGTGCCTTGATCTTTTCTCTAGGATATTTATCGGTTGGATTGATCCTCTTCCGTGATCGCACGAATTCAAAAGCACGATTGCTGTTCACTGCTTCGATAATATATCTTCCGATCTTGTTTATTCTTATGATTTTGGATAGATTGTTGCATTAAACCGGTTCAAATCTAACGAGGTTTTATGTATAGATACTCAATATCATTTCTGCTGACTTTCTTTGTAATTACTAGTGTTTCACTATCCCAGACATCGCCTTCAACAGGGTTAGTGCGAGAATCTCAGGATTCGAATTTCCAGCAATTCATTAACCGTGTGAATGCCGCCGCCTCGCAGGATCGAAGCGCAATTGTCGATAGCTTCATGCTGGCGGTTCCTGCGTTCCCGTTCATTGAAGATCCGGTAGCGCATTTTATTTATCGCGGAAATGTAACAAGCGTAAATGTTCCCGGCGATGCTAACGGATGGAGCAGCAGCGGATATCCGATGACAAAACTCTCCACTACAGATTTCTGGTATACTTCTCAGGTGTTCGAGAGCGATGCACGTCTCGATTATAAATTTATTCTCAACAGTTCATCATGGATTCTCGATCCGCGCAATCCGCATACTGTATCGGGCGGATTCGGTCCGAACTCCGAGCTTGCCATGCCGCAATATGTTCAGCCGTGGGAGATTCAATACGATTCCACCGTCCCGCACGGTCGCATCGAGTCAAGAACTATTTTCAGTAATTATCGTTCGGCAACGTACAGTCTGAATGTTTATTTGCCGCCTGATTATCGTAGCGTTGGTCAGCCTTATCCAGTTGTTTATTTTCAGGACGGTTCGGAATATATCAACTTAGGAAAAACGAAAAACGTTATCGATAACCTCATCGGATATTTTTATATTCAAGATATAATTGCGGTTTTTGTCACACCGCTCAACCGCAACGAAGAATATGCCGGTTCATTGCGTGATCAGTATATGCAATTTTTCGTTTATGAACTTGTGCCGTTCATCGACACTCTTTATAACACGAATAAAGCCCGGCATGCAAGAGCAGTTATAGGAGATTCGTACGGCGGGAATATTTCGGCTCTTATATCTTATAATCATCCCGGTATATTCGGTAATTGCGGATTACATTCCGGTGCATTTCAACCTAACAATTACGAAGCATTCAACCTCATTGTAAACGGTGTGAATAAAAAAGATTCGATCAGATATTTTTCTGTCTGGGGAACTTATGAAAATCCCCTAACTCAAAATATGCGTGCGTTCAAGGATTCTCTTTTAAAAAAAGGATACGTTTTCGGTTGGCAGGAAAGACATGAGGGTCATAGCTGGGGCCTCTGGCGCGCGACAACCGATTTGATACTGCGACATTTTTTCGGATATCCTTCCGGTGTTTCTGAAATAAATAATCATCCGGTTGAGATTAAGCTCGATCAGAATTATCCAAATCCGTTTAATCCGTCGACTAATTTCGGATTTCGGATTGTTGATTTCGGATTTGTAACGCTAAAGATATTTGATCTGCTGGGACGTGAAGTGGCAACTTTAGTTAACGAAACGAAACAGCCCGGTGAATACAAGGTGAAGTGGAATGCAGAAGGAGTGTCGAGCGGAGTGTATTTGTACCGACTGCAGGTGGGAGGTTTCTCGGTGACGAAGAAGTTGTTGATGGTGAGATAATCTCACAGTTGACTTTCTCAGTTAAATGATATTATATTGATAGTAATAAATTGGAGCATCTAATGCCAGTAATAAGACCCATTTCCGATTTGAGGAATAAAGCCAACAAAATCTCTGAGCTTGCCCACAAATCGGGTGAGCCGATTTTCATCACGAAAAATGGTGAAGGAGATATGGTCGTAATGTCCATGGCTCAATACAGCAAAATTCAACTCAAGCTTGACCTGTTTAGCAAACTTGCAGTCGCTCAAGTTCAGCGTGCGAGCGGCGACAAAGGTCGAAGTTTATCAGCCGTTATGAAAGACATCCGCCGGCGGATACATGAGTCGGAATAAGTATACTGTTCGATTTCTCCGGATTGCCGAGGACGATTTTGCGGAAATCATAACTTATATCTCAGCCGACCGTCCGTCAGCAGCAGAAGTTCTTGGCACAAAGATTGAAAAAAATCTTCAACTCCTTTCCCAAAATCCACATTTAGGTCGGGTACCGAAAGAAGATGAGCTTGCTCAACTCCATTATCGATACCTCGTTGTGGAGAATTATCTCATCTTTTATACCGTAGAAGGGCAATCGATTTACATCCATCGAATACTCCACGGTGCACGCGACTATCTAAGTTTATTCTAACTACTCCACCGAAGACGAAGATGGCTCAAAGTTGACGAGCGGAGTGTATTTGTATCGACTGCAAGTGGGAGGCTTCTCGGTGACGAAGAAATTGTTGATGGTGAGATAACAGTGCAGGTATTGTCAAAGGCGGGGTTATTGAATCACTTATCTGTAAAGTTAATGCTAACGTTAGTTTATCTTTCTACAAACGTTTTATTTTTTATGAAGATTTTTTTGTAGCTCGATTACTATAGAATGACAAATTATAAGTTTATTTATTAGTTCTTCCAATTTGGCTTCAACATTTCTTCTCGCTTGATTTAATTCTTTTGCCATTCTGGGTAAATTGCTGATTGTATCAAGGAAAGATTTCGTGCCACTCAAACTGCTTTCAATACCTGACATCAATCCTTCAAGAGAGTTAATTGCTCCCCGTATGTCTTCTTCGTTAGATATGCTAAAGTCTGAACGGTAGATTGTCACTAAATGAAAGAGTGCATCTGAACCTTTTTCAAAGCTCTTTATGAAGATAGGTATGTCGGGCTCAATTCTGCTTGCAAAGTTATTCATTATATCAGCAGTCCGCCCAAAAAAATCACGAAGAACTTTCTTACTAATATCTTGTTTGCTTGATGTCAAAGAATTGAGTTCGGTTGTCTTTTTGTTTATCTCACTCCCTACCCATTTTGTGGCATCAGTTATTCGCAATAAAGCCTGTGTTGAGTCGTTAAATGATTCTTCTATTATTTCTTGATAATCAATGACGCCAAGCTCTTCTTCTAAGGGCGTCTCAATTGAAGCAATTTTTGATTTAGTATTCGCAGATGGTTCTCCCAATTCATCTAATCTTTTAGGGATATGCATTCTAAGAAATTTTTGTAGTTCCTCATTTGTATTATATTCCCAATAGTAAACGCCTTTATCGCCGATTTCATTTTTAAACTCATTAACCTTTTTAAGTTCATGTGGTTCAATGTCAGAAAGAGACATTGGGGAAGCAGTTTTAAAATAGAACAATATTTGAAGTGATTTCGGATCTCTTTTAAATCTTGAATAAGCATTTCGAAATTCTTGCTCAGTCCCAGATTCACATTCTTTTGTTGGGGTTCCAAATTTTTTCCATAGAATTCCAATAAAAAGATCATAATCTGTTCCAAGGTCTTTGTCTATTATATCTTGAGGGCTTGCTTCACTAACTGCAGGTGCCGAATGTGTTTCCCATTTAATGAGTTCAATAATTTTATTGGCTTTATTTCCATACGTGATGTTGAGTTCATCAATTACCTCATCCATCGATTCTCTTTCATCTCGTACATCCGATGGAGAAGCAACTAATATTCTGTATTTGTTAATAGTTTGAGGCATATCATAAAATGTTTGTTAGCGCTCGTAGTTTAAACAGTTTTATCTTTCATTGTCAAGAATTTACGCAATCTTAAGTGAAGTGTCAAGTTTTGCCGGGCGGAGAGAACTCAATAATCAATCTAAACTTCCCGAAAGTTGCTGTGTTTGTTCCATCTGGAACTTTCGGGAAGTTTTTCATAGTGATCACTTTTTTGAGTATTGCTGAGTTGTGTTATTTCTCATTCAAAATTCAAACTTACAACTCTACGTTTATTTTTCTTAATATATCAATCTTGCAATAAATATCAAACAGAAGAATCCTTTCCTTTTATACTTATGGTTTTTTAAAGGCGTTACTAACATATTTGTGAAATGTATAACGAAATTCCCCGACGGTGTCCTCGGGATATTTCGTTTTCTGCAAAATATTTAACGAACTGAAGTTCGTTCTACAATGAATTCACCGGCATTAAAATCTCCACCTCGATGAGGGGGAGATTACAGAGGGGGTTATTTCGGGTTTCCTTTAAATTCAATCAAAACAACAAATAACACGCCCCCAAAATCCATCCTGCCCAACTTCTGTGTCCCTGAATCGCAAGAACAAATTGGGCACTTTGAAGAGTTTGATTATATGTACCAATTTCTGTATTATTGTATAGTGTTGAAAGGTTTGAATATGAAAAGAATATTGTATCCCGGAATCTTATCGTTGTTAATTGTTGCGTTAAGCTTAGCCCAATTTAAATCTCAGAGTGAGCAGACAAGCGTTGCCAGCTCTCTCGTAAAACCGATGTCGGGCGTTGGAAGTTTGTTGGGTTTGATAAATCCCGATAATCTTTTTATGCGACATAGTCTTTCTCTTAATTATATGTCGATGGGGAATATGGGGGTTTCGGTTGCTTCGTACACAAACAGTTTGTTCTATAAAATATCTGATCCGCTGAATGTGCGTTTCGATGTAACTTTGCAAGGATCGCCGTTCGGACAAACACAGTTTCAAAATTCACTTAACGGAGTTTTCCTGAGCCGCGCCGAGTTGAACTATCGTCCATGGGAAAATTTTTTCGTCAAGTTCGAATATAACAGGATGCCTATGAATTATTACGGAAGATTCAACCCGTGGTACAGTCCGTATTCAAATTCATTTTTTGATGAAGGTGAATAAGCGGCGTTGGAAACTTTCTTCACTGCAGTTCTCATTTTTTTCCCGAGGGGGTATTTCCATTTAAAAAGCTTACCCGGTTTTATGTCAAATGATGAATCTTGAATTTGACGGTATAGAAGAGCGAACGGTTAAACCTGCGCCCAAGCTTCCAGTGAAAAGTAAATTACCTAAGTTTATTATTTCTGGATCGATAGGTATTTTGCTTATCGCGGCAATCTATTTTGGTTACCCATATCTTTCAGGAAATATTGAACAGCCCAAAGAGAAACAGCAATTACAACCGCCACGAATTATTCAACTCGATGTTCTAAACGGCTGCGGGGCGAAAGGCGTTGGATCTCGCTTCACCGATTTCCTGCGGGCAAATGGTTTTGATGTAGTTGAGATGAAGAACTATAAAAGTTTTCTCGTCAACCAAACGCTTGTTGTTGACAGGATAGGGGATTTATCTTTAGCCCGGCGTATTGCCGCCGCGTTAGGAGTGAGTGAAAAAAATATTATACAGCAAATAAATCCCGATTACTTCGTTGACGTTTCGGTAATCATTGGGAAAGATTTTTCAGAATTAAAAGTAACGCACTAACAATTATTGGAGAAATATTGACACCTAAAACACTTTCTAAAAAAATCGCAGATCTGGCGCTTTCAAAAAAAGCGAACAATGTATTAATTTTAGATCTACGAAAACTGACCGATATGGCAGACTTTTTTGTTGTTTGTTCCGCCGATTCCGATGTGCAGGTTAAAGCAATTGCCGATGCTATTGTTGATGGAATGGAAGATGTCGGCTCATCGCCTTGGCATCAGGAAGGTTTAACAAACCGGCAATGGGTTTTGCTCGATTATGTTGATGTTGTGGTCCATATTTTTCATAAAGAGATGAGAAAATTTTACGGACTTGAAAAACTATGGGGCGATGCAAAAATTGAAGAGGTTATCGATAAACCCGCGCCGAAGAAAACCACACGCAAACCACGCACCACAAAAAAGAAAAAGTGAAAAAGTACCTCTCATTACAACTCTCACCTGTGCTGCAAGCGCTTGGTGTTCCTGAATCTATTGCACCGATATTTGAAAAACCGCGAACCGAATCTCACGGCGATTTGACTACAAATATTGCGATGATCGCGGCTAAGCATCTGAAAACAAATCCGCGTCAGCTTGCACAGCAAATTTTGGAAAAACTGAATCTTGATAAAACTCTGGTCGACAAGATAGAAATTGCCGGTCCCGGTTTTATAAATTTCAGGTTTTCGGATAAATATTATCATGCTCAATTAGCTGATATTCTGGAAAAAGAAAATCAGTTTGGAAGGTCCGGCACAGGTAACAAATTAAAAACACAAGTCGAGTTTGTCAGCGCAAACCCAACCGGACCTTTAACTGTAGGTCACGGGAGAGGAGCGGTGTACGGAGATACTGTCGCGCGACTTCTTGAATGGACAGGTTACGATGTAACGCGCGAGTATTATTTCAACAACGCGGGCAGACAAATGCGTGTTTTGGGCGATTCGGTTCGATTGCGCTATCTTGAACTGTTGGGAGAAAAAATAGATTTTCCCGAAGATTATTATCAGGGCGAGTATATCAAAGAGATTGCGCAGCATCTTATTGATCTTCATGGAAAGAATTTGAAGGATGAGCCGGCTGAAGGTAAATTCAAACAGCAAGCCGAGACGGAAATATTTGACGACATCAAAAAAACTTTGGCAAGGATTGGAGTGAAACATGATGTTTTCTTCAATGAGAACACACTCTACGAAACCGGGCAGGTGAAGGAAGTAATAGAGGAATTACGCAAGAAAGATTTAGCTTACGATCAGGATGGAGCGGTATGGTTTAAGGCAACTGCTTTCGGGGGTGAGAAAGATAAAGTGATTGTGAAAGCAACCGGTGAGCCAACATATCGATTGCCCGATATCGCGTATCACCGCGATAAACTTCGACGCGGTTATGAGTTGATAATTGACGTGCTTGGTGCCGATCATGTTGCAACATATCCAGATGTACTTGCGGGAATTAAAGCGCTCGGTTACGATGAATCTAAAATAAAAGTTCCGATTCATCAGTTCGTTACAATCCTGCAGGAGGGCGCGGTTGTGAAGATGTCCACCCGCAAGGCAAACTTCATCACGCTCGATGAACTGATAGATGAAGTCGGAGCCGATGTCGTGCGATATTTCTTTTTGATGCGCGGGATTGGAAGTCATTTGAATTTTGATCTCAAACTTGCGAAGGAACAGTCGGAGGAAAATCCTGTTTACTATTTGCAATATGCTCACGCGCGGATAGCGAGCATCATCCGGCTCGCTGAAAGTAAAGGTGTAGATGTGAGCAAGTCGTATGATTTATCGCTGTTGAATCAGCCTGAAGAGATTTCTTTGATGAAACTCCTGTCGCAATTCCCGGATATGGTTGAATCATGTGCCGCAACATATGAGCCGCACCGGCTTGCAGAATATTTACATGATGTCGCGGGAAGTTACCACAAGTTTTACCATGAGCATCGGGTTGTGGGAGATGATTTAAATATCACCGCTTCACGCATCGCACTTTGTCTTGCAACCAAAACAGTACTTGCCAACGGATTTTCAATTCTCGGCATCCACGCGCCGGAGAAGATGTAACCTGCTAAACGTCCGACTTCTTTCTGTGTAAAAACAAAGTCAGAAGTCGGACGTTTGTCCAAGATTTTTACTTCACAAGCAACATCTTCTTAACCTGCGTAAAAGTTTTACTTGGATCGCTCACGCTTACCGCCTCTAACTTGTAGAAATATACTCCACTTGCAGCATCATTCGCATTCCAAGTTGCCGACTTGATTCCTGCTTGTTGAATTTCATCTGTGAGTAAAGCAACTTGCTGGCCAAGCACGGTATAGATTTTTAATTTCACTTGGCTGTTGAACGGTAATTGATATTTAATTGATGTTGTTGGGTTAAATGGGTTGGGATAGTTTTGGTGAAGAGAGAAATTAGTTGGAGCTGAAGAATATACCGATTCGATATCATCGATGATTTTACAACCATATTTATATATATAGAATGCTCCAAAATATGGATGGCTATCAATTGGAATATTTAATTCCAAGCTGTCGGTTTTAAACATATTAATATTTGTCCCTTGCAAATTGCCTGCCCCAACAAGAAACATGCTGTCACAACGCTCCCTTAAATAACTAGAATCCGGCCACCGAAATACCCATTTTGAATACTCAGGGGTGAAGGGAGTTTCTCCAAATCCTAAGAAGAATGTATCTTTCTGAGCATTATTGGGCGGTATACTTCGGATATCGTAGTACATTAAACCACCACCAAAACAATTAATTCGTCCGGGAATATTTTTCCAGACAAAATCGCATATATCGGGCGGACATTCTCTTTCTATAAATGTCGGATTCAAACTATCAATACAAAAAGTTGCATTGATATGATTACCGAACACCATCCTGTGTAGTAATGCACTTGTAGCATAGTATCCAGTTCCGGTCAGCCGAATTTCTGATGTTAATTGCGCTCGTGTCATGAATGTAGTTAACGTAATGGCTGCAAACGCCAACCATAGCCAATGATAAAATCGGATATTCATAATTTATTTCCTCCTTATTTTATTAAAATCATCTTACGTACCTGTGAAAATATCTTGCTCGGATCGCTCACACTCACAGCTTCTAACTTGTAGAAATATACTCCGCTTGCTGCATCGTTCGCATACCATGTTGCCGACTTGAATCCGGCTTGTTGAATTTCATCTGTAAGCAAAGCTATTTGCTCGCCAAGCACATTATAGATTTTTAATTTCACTTGGCTATTGAACGGCAATTGATATTTTATTGATGTTGTTGGGTTGAATGGGTTGGGATAGTTTTGATATAAGCCAATTATCAATGGTGTATTCAGAAAGTTTTCTTTTACACCACTTTCACAATCTATTATTGAATAAGCTCCTTGTTTAATAATATGGAGTATGCTCATTCCGGAATCTCCTGCAGCATGAACAATAAATTGCTGTTGTTTGAACATATCGATTTTGGGAATGTGACCTGAAGTATCGACAAGAAACATGCTATCGCATCGGCATCCTAAATAAACACTATTGGGCCATGAAAAAATCACATCGGCATCAGGTGCTTGCTGATTCACGAAATTCAATACAAATGTATCGCGTTGCGTGAAATCATTTAATGGTCTGAAGTCATAAGTTAATAATCCGTTGCCCCAGTTTGCTCCAGTCCATGGGGGTCTCCAAACAACAAATAAATCTGGTGGAGGCGGTGGAGATTCGCGTTCGATTATGGTTGAATTTATGGAATCTAATTGACTTAAATTGAAACCGTTTGTGGCGCCAATTGCATTACCGAAGATATTTGTGTAGGGACGGGATCCTTGGTTATCCTCAACTTTTATCCAAAATTCTATCGGTACTTGAGTAAATGAAGTTTCTATATTCAGAATAGTACAAAATGCTATCCACATCATTAATTTTACAGATAAAACTTTCATACTACCTCCATTTGAAAAAGTTATCAATGATTACTATGTTACAAGAAGTTACTAAGTGAAAGCATTAAAAACAAATCAATGGAATTGGATTTTTGAGGAAATTTTCATACATTTTAACCACTAAATTATGTTCCCCATCGAGGTAAATAACCTGCAAAATTGATACTATTTTAGAAAAAACGCTAAAATAATAATTATCAACGTCAACCGTACAACGGATTTGTTCATCTAATGAATTTATAACCGCTGTATCATCCAATATTTCAATAAGAAGTTTTTATTCACAATTATCGAGTGAGAAATGACAGACATTAAATTACTCAACGAAAAAATTCAGCGCGAGAGCGCATTCGTCGATATACTGCAAATGGAAGTCGGTAAAGTTATCATCGGACAAAAATATATGGTCGAGCGTTTGCTCATCGGGTTGCTTTCTAACGGTCACGTGCTGTTGGAGGGTGTGCCGGGGTTGGCAAAAACACTCTCCATCAAAACACTTGCGGCGTCTATTCAAGCCAAGTTCCAGCGCATACAGTTTACACCTGACCTTCTTCCTGCCGACGTGATAGGAACGATGATCTTCAATCAGAAGAATGCCGAGTTCACGGTTCGTAAAGGTCCTATTTTTGCAAACTTCATACTTGCCGATGAAATAAACCGTGCACCCGCAAAAGTGCAAAGTGCTCTGCTCGAAGCGATGCAGGAACGGCAGATAACAATTGGCGAGAACACGTTCAAGCTTGATGAGCCGTTCCTTGTGCTCGCGACTCAAAATCCGATTGAGCAGGAAGGAACATATCCTTTGCCCGAAGCGCAAGTGGATCGCTTCATGCTCAAGATTAAAATCGATTATCCGAATCGTGACGAAGAGCGGTTAATCATGCGCCAGAATATTGCAGATACACAACCGCAGGTAAAATCAGTTGTTAATCCTGCCGACATTCTGAAAGCACGTTCTGTTGTTCAGGAAGTATATATGGACGAGAAAATCGAACGGTACATACTCGATATAGTTTTCGCAACAAGGAAACCTAAAGATTTCAAATTAGAAAAGCTGACCAATCTTATCAGCTATGGTGCGTCGCCACGTGCGAGCATCAATCTTGCGCTCGCTGCCAAGTCATTCGCTTTCATCAAGCGGCGCGGATATGTGATACCCGAAGATATTCGTGCTGTCTGCCACGATGTTCTCCGCCATCGAATTGCGGTTACATACGAAGCCGAAGCGGAAAATGTAACATCGGAGAATATTGTGGATGAAATACTCAATACGATTGAAGTCCCATAAATCGTCATTAGTTAATAGTCATTAGTCAATCGTCATTTGGAAAATAATTAAAGGAGGAAAAATTTATGACAGTTGAATTGGAAAAACTTGAAGTGTATCAGCTTGCGGAATCGTTGGCAGATTTGGTGTGGGATATTTGTATCGGCTGGGAATGGTTTGCGAAAGATACAATCGGTAAGCAGTTGGTAAAAGCGGCAGATTCTGTAGGTGCAAACATTGCAGAAGGTTATGGGCGTTATGCCTTTAAAGAGAATATCCATTTTTGCTGCTATGCCCGTGGATCTTTAATGGAAGTAAAACATTTTTTAAGAAGAGCGATGCAAAGAAAATTATTGAGTACCGAGCAAACAAAAAGTATTAAAAATATTTTACAACCTTTGGCTCCGAAATTGAACGCGTACATCCGTTCTATTAAAGCTGAACTCAGCAAATCCCCAAAATGACAACTGACAATTAACAAATGACATTTTACTTAAATAACCAAAACTCAAAATTTAACATCTAAGCAGTATTAATCAACTTGGATACCACTGAGCTAATAAAAAAAGTCCGAAAGATCGAGATCCGAACAAAAGGTTTGGTAAATCAAATCTTTTCAGGTGAATACCATAGCGTGTTCAAAGGAAGAGGTATGTCTTTCAGCGAAGTGCGAGAATATCAGTTCGGTGATGATATACGCACAATTGACTGGAACGTGTCGGCTCGTTTCAATCATCCATATGTGAAGATATACGAAGAAGAGCGCGAACTTACCGTCATGCTAGTGGTCGATGTCAGCGGTTCGGGTGAGTTTGGCACTGTCCGTCAGATGAAGAAAGATATTGCCGCTGAGCTTTGTGCTGTGCTTGCGTTTTCTGCGCTTCAAAACAACGATAAGGTAGGAGTAATTTTCTTCAGCGATATCATTGAAAAATTTATTCCCCCTAAAAAAGGGAGAACCCATGTGCTTCGAATCGTACGCGAGCTTCTTGATTTTCAACCTTCTAATCGCGGGACCAAAATCTCCGAGGGCTTACGTTATCTCACAAGCGCGATTAAGAAAAGAAGTATTGCATTCTTAATTTCCGATTTTCTTGACGAAGGATATGATGACGCGCTCAAAATCGCCGCGCGCAAACACGATCTTATCGGTATCAGACTGTTCGATCCTCGTGAATCAAATATGGCGCGCGTTGGATTGATGAGAGTTGTTGACGCTGAGACTGGCGAGTCGGTTTGGGTAGATACATCTGACCGCAGGGTTATTCAGAGATATGAAAGATGGTGGAGTGATCGTCAGGTAGAACGCATTAAACTATTTCGCCGCAGCGGAGTGGATGGAATAGATATTCGTATCGATCAATCTTATATAAATCCATTGATGAATTTCTTCAAAGCGAGGGAGAAGAGATGGTAGATAAAATGAAATCCGAAATCCGAAATCCGAAATCCGAAATCAAAACTTCGGTTAGAATTTGGAATTATAAAAATTCCGATTTATTTCGGAATTCGATATTCGTATTTAGGGTTTTATTAGTTGTTAGTTTCATAATTCTATCAAATCTGTTCTGTTATTCTCAGGATGTAAGAGCTACTGCGAAGGTCGATTCCAACCATATCATGATCGGTGATTGGTTCAAACTTCATATTGAAGTTGAGCATCCAAGTAATGTTACTCTGTCGATCCCGCCATTGCCCGATTCATTGAACGGTTTTGAAATTGTTAAGCGCGAAGAACCTGTAATAAAACAAATCGATCAGCGAACACAAAAGATTCAGGATTTTATCGTTACATCATTTGATTCTGGAATTCATATTATTCCCGCAATCGTTGTTCACTATACACGGGCAGGTGATACTACCAAATATTTGATCGAAACATCACCCATCATTATGAATGTTGGAACCGTTGCCGTCGATACTTCTCAAGATATAAAAGACGTTAAGCCGCCTCTATCGGTTCCAATTACGTTTGCCGATATACTTCCATATCTGCTTGTACTCATTGGAGTTGGAGGAGTAATATGGCTTACACGATATGTTATAAGAAAACGTAAACGAGGTGAACCATTAATTCCCGAAGCGCCATCACGACCCGCAAACGAGTTAGCTATTGAAGCATTACGCTCTCTCGAATCTGAAAAACTTTGGCAGCGTGGTAAATTGAAAGACTTTCATTCTCAACTTACAGATATTGTTCGTTTGTACATTGAAAGGCGATTCAAGATACTCGCGATGGAATCGACAACTGATGAAATATTGGATGCTTTCGGAAAAGAGACTATTAAGAACAATTCCAAAGATGAATTAAAAGAAATATTGATACGTGCCGATCTTGTCAAGTTCGCAAAGTTTCAACCGGTTGCCGAGGAGAACGAGAAAAGTTTAGCGCTGGGATATAAATTTGTTGAAGATACCTGGCAAGAAAAAGTAGAACCTATTCAAATGAAATCAACGGAAGAGGTAACAGCGTGACTTTTGCCAATCCTGAATATTTCTACTTGCTTCTTTTCTTGCCGCTGATGATATACTGGTATTGGAAGAAACAAGAGCAGCAAATTGTAGAATTACAGGTATCTACGATAAAAGTATTCCAAACCGTACCAAGGAGCTGGCGCCAGCGTTTTCGCCATCTTTTATTTTTATTCAGAGTTTTGACTATTGTCTTTCTAACGGTCGCCCTTGCGAGACCTCAATCGACATCGAAAGGTGAAAATGTTTCGACGGAAGGAATTGATATCGTATTGGTCAACGATATATCGGGAAGTATGCTTGCAGAAGATTTTAGACCCAATCGAATTGAAGCGGCAAAGAAAACAGCTATCGATTTTATAGATGGACGCCTTACAGATAGAATTGCTCTCGTGGTTTTTTCAGGGGAAAGTTTTACTCAATGCCCGTTAACGCTTGACCATGCAGTTCTTAAAAGTTTACTTTCTGAAATTAAAAGCGGAATGATTGAAGATGGCACCGCGATAGGAATGGGATTAGCCACGGCTGTCAGTCGGCTTAAAGACAGCAAAGCAAAAAGCAAAGTGATCGTTCTTCTGACCGACGGAATAAATAACAAAGGTTTTATTGATCCGATGACCGCTGCGGGAATTGCACAAGAGTTCTGCATCCGCGTTTACACAATCGGTGTTGGGACAATCGGAATGGCGCCGTATCCGGTACAAACACCTTTCGGAACACAGTATCAAAACGTTCCGGTCGAAATTGATGAAAAATTACTGCAGCAGATTGCCGATCAGACAGGTGGAAAATACTATCGCGCAACAGATAATAAAAAATTAAAAGCCATTTACGATGAAATTGATCGGCTTGAAAAAACGAAGATTGAAGTAACTCAATTCCGGCGGCATAAAGAAGAATATTATACCGCTGCATTTTTTGCAATATTGTTTTTATTTTTAGAATTAATTTTTTCACAAACTATTTTTAGAAAGATACCTTGACACCATCCCTGGGGCTGACTAAAATGTTCTCTCGATGCACGATTTCTCTGAAATCGTACTTGAGAACCGGCATACGTAGCTGGTTTTCGAGTGTTCTTCGACGACAAGTCGAAGAATGTAACGAGAAAACAAACTTATTGGTCAACCCCAGCCGGAGGTGAGGTCATTATGATTCGTTTCGCACATACCGGATACCTGTACGCGCTCGCACTTTTACCTGTGATTCTTGTTATATTCTACTGGTCGCTGAGAATGCGGAAGAAAAATTTAGAACGATTCGGCAATCTTTCGTTGCTGGATAATCTGATGCCGGCAATCAGTAAGTACAAAAAATCGACAAAATTCTTTACAGCTTTTATCGCGTTCGCATTTATTATTTTTGGCATCGCTAATCCTCAAATCGGAACCAAGATGGAAGAAGTTAAACGCGCGGGTGTGGATATCATGATTGCGTTGGACGTTTCCAACAGCATGAAAGCGGAAGACATCAAACCAAACCGACTTGAAAGCGCGAAGCAAGAAATATCGCACATGCTTGATAAATTTCAGAACGATCGTCTCGGATTGATTGTCTTTGCTGGAGACAGTTATCTTCAATTACCTCTTACTACCGATTACTCAGCCGCACGTCTCATACTTAGCACTATCGATGTGGATGTTGTTCCCATTCCGGGAACAGCCATCGGATCGGCGATTAAGCTTGCGATGAAATCGTTCGCTTCGGGTGAGAAGAAGCATAAAGTGATTATCATTATTTCCGACGGCGAAAATCATGAAGACGATGCCATAACAGCCGCGAAAGATGCGTTGGAGGATGGAGTTGTTGTTCACACTGTCGGCATGGGATCGCCCGATGGAGTGCCGATTCCGGTTTACCAGAACGGAATTCAGGTAGGGTTTAGAAAAGATCAGGATGGGAATACAGTTGTAACCAAACTTGATGAGCAGGCGTTAAGGCAAATAGCCGAAGCCGGTGGCGGAATGTATATCAGGGCAACAAATCAGCAAGATGAGCTTGACACGATTTTCAAAGATATACAAACGATGGAGAAGAAAGAGTTCGGCGCAAAAATTTTTACGGAATATGAAGACAGGTTCCAGTATTTTCTTGGAATCGCTCTGCTATTATTGTTAATTGAATATTTTATATCGGAACGCAAAAACCGATGGTTCGCAAAATGGAAATTCTTCAAAGAACGAAAATGAAAATATTTATTACATTAATTATATTACTACTATCGATTGGTGGGATGAACGCCCAGTCGGAACGCTCCTTAATCCGCGAAGGGAACCAATTGTATAAAAAGGATAAATATTCCGATGCTGAGATAAGTTACCGAAAAGCGCTTGAGAAAAATAAAGAATTAAAGCAGGGAGCGTTCAATCTTGGAGACGCGTTATACAAACAAGAAAGATATGGTGAAGCCGCGGAACAATACAGGATTGCCGCTCAAAATCATAAAGATGAAGAAACAAAAGCACAAGCGCTCCATAATCTTGGAAATGCTTTGGTAAAAGAACAAAAATTTCCCGACGGTATTGCGGCATATAAAGAAGCCCTCAAAATGAATCCAAAAGATATAGACACCAAGTACAACCTTGAGTATGCTAAGCGGATGCTTCAGCAGCAACAACAACAACAAAAACAACAAAAACAGGATCAAAAGAAAGATCAGAAGCAGGACAAAAAAGAGGAGCAGAAGCAAGATCAGCAAAATCAAGATCAACAACAACAAAAAGATAAACAAGATCAGCAGAAACAACAGCAAGCCCAGCAGAAAAAGCAACAGATATCAAAGCAGGATGCTGAAAGAATTCTCGAAGCTCTAAAAAACGAAGAAAAAGATGTTCAGAAAAAATTGAAAAAGAAAGCCCCAGCCAAAGTGCGAGTTGAAAAGGATTGGTAATTTGAGATTTCGGATTTCAGATCGTAGATTTCGGATTATATAACAAGAGCCAAAAACAAATGACTAATAACAATTGACGAATGACATATTCTATTTACATAAAAAAGACTGTATTGTTTTTTATCATTTTATTCTCGATTGCCAAAGTTGCTATTGCCCAAGATGCTTCATTCAATGCTTCGGTGGATAGAAATAAAATTGGAATGGGAGAGCAGATTGAAGTGACGTTTACACTTAACGGTTCGAGCGGTGGTAGTAATTTTCGTCCGCCGTCGTTCAACGATTTCCAGACACTCTCGGGTCCTAATCAATCCACCAATATGCAGTTTATCAATGGTGCAATGTCGGCGTCGGTTTCATACAGTTATATATTGCAACCACGAGCTGAAGGTAAATTTGTTATCGGTCCCGCATTTATCAATCACAACGGGAAACAACTTCAAACGCAACCTATCACTATTGAAGTAAGCAAAGGTGCGCCACAGTCCAAAACGCAATCTCAATCTAAACAATCCCAACAAGATTCTGATATCGGCAAACAGATTGGTGATAATCTGTTTCTCAAAGTATCCATCGATAAATCGCGGGTGTTTCAGGGAGAGCAGATTACCGCAATTTATAAAATATACACCCGCGTCAATATTGCTAATTATAATCTTTCAAAAGTCCCATCGCTTACCGGATTTTGGAGCGAGGAACTCGATGTCCCTAAGCAGGTTCAACTTTCTACGGAAGTTGTGAACGGCAAACAATACAGAGTCGGCATTTTAAAAAAGGTTGCTCTCTTTCCGCAACGCAGCGGCACGCTTTCAATCGATCCGATGGAGATAGAGTGTGTGGTGCAAGTGCAGGGCAAGCGTCGCTCTAACGATATATTCGATCAGTTTTTCAATGATCCTTTCTTCGGCGGTGTTTCTAACGTTAACTATAAGGTGAAAAACCAACCTGTGGCTATTACTGTACTGCCGCTGCCGAATGATAATGTGCCTCCGGGGTTTTCCGGCGGAGTGGGAAAGTTCACCATGGAAGCATGGCTCGATAAATCTCAAACTAAAACAAATGAACCTGTTACTCTTAAGGTGAAAATATCAGGTAGAGGAAATCTCAAGCTGCTTGACGCACCGATAATAAATGTATCGACAGATATAGAAAAATATGATCCGAAAAATTCCGACAACATAACCAAGCAAGGCGATCAGATCACCGGCAGCCGCACATTTGAGTTTTTATTGATACCGAGACACCCGGGTGAACAAAAAATTCCATCATTCCCGTATACATATTTCGATATAGAAAAGAAAAATTATGTTACACTGAAAAGCCCTGAATTTACAATCGCGGTAGAAAAAGGGAATGATATTCAATCTGCTTATGCTGCCGGAGTGAGCAAAGAGGATGTGAAACTTCTCGGTGAAGATATCAGGTTTATTAAGAGTGGTAATATTTCCATTCATCGAAAAGGAGAGACGTTTACCGGTAGTGTGCTCTTTTTTGTTCTGTTAGTAAGCCCGATTGTCATATTTACAGGATTTCTTATCTACCTTAAAAGACGCAAGAAAATTTTGGGAAATGTTACACTCGTTAGAAATAGAAAAGCACAAAAGATTGCACGTAAGCGGCTTGCCGACGCTAAAAAATTTCTTGATGAGAAAAAGAAAGAAGAATTTTATTCCGAAATATCGCGCGCGTTATGGGGTTATATTGCAGACAAACTCGGGATACCGCCGTCCGATTTGTCTATTGATCTTGTTCGATCATCCCTTGAAAATCATATCATCAACGTAGAAGTGATAACGAGATTTGTTAATATAATCGAAATGTGTGAGTTCGCCCGATTTGCCCCTGCAACCGATTCTGTTCAGATGGATCAGGTGTACAAAGAGACCGTTGAATTGATCTCAACAATAGAGGAGCAATTGCGATGAAAAAGTATTCAATCGTATTTTTACTTCTATTAAGTTGTGTCGTATTTGCGCAGGAAGCATCACGTCAATTCGAACAGGCAAATCAACTTTATCGTAACGGTGAATACGAAAAGGCATCACAGTTGTATCAGCAGGTTATTAAGAATGGATTTGAAAGCGCAAAGTTGTATTACAATCTGGGCAACGCATATTTTAAGATGGGAGATATTCCCGCTTCCATCCTGAATTATGAACGCGCAAAAAAAATATCACCCAACGACGAAGATATAAATTACAACCTGCGTCTTGTGAATCTCCGGGTTGTTGATAAGATTGAACCGATCCCACGATTATTTTTTCTGAATTGGTGGTTATCATTTATCAGTTTATATTCTTCAAATGGTTGGTCAACAATCGGAATAATTTTGCTTTGGATATCTGCCGTAACCGGTATCATGATTTTCGTTGTAAAAGTGATCACCTTTCAACGATTGCTATTTTTCTTAACTCTCGTCTTGATTGCTTTAACCGTTTCAGCTTTCACCGGGGCATACAAACAAAATGAAATTGAAAACAGCGATGAAATAGCGATTGTTTTTACGCAAACTGTTTCAGTAAAAAGCGCACCTGATAATCAAAGCACCGATCTTTTCGTACTGCATGAAGGTGTAAAAGTAGAATTTCTCGATGCTGTTGGTGATTGGCGCAAAATCCGTCTTGCTGATGGTAAAATCGGCTGGCTGTTGCTGAAAGATGTTCAGATAATCTAATTTTTAGTTTTCTCGACCGAATTATAATTGAAGATTCATTTCCGAAAGAATTTATTTACGCTCAGCATATAAAAGCGTATTTAGAGCTTTCTGAAAAATTAGCACAGAGTCACCCTGAACGTCTCGACTGAGCTTGACGAAGTCTTGTTTCAGGGTCTAAAATTGGATAGATTCCGAAACACCTGCCCGCCGCTTCGCTTTGGCAGGCGGGAGTTTGGAATGACTCTAATCTTTTCTAAATATTTCGGATGTTTGATTTAATAAAGATTTTAAGATACTTTAGCCGACAAACTTCATTCTTTTGACTTTAGGGTCTCAATTTCGTAACTTAAATCCGTAATTCTATTGAAAAACAGTCGAATCGTTGTTGTTAATCCGTCAATTAAGAAAAATGTACCAAGAACAAACAACTAAGAACCAATAACCAATAATAAATGACCATATTAGTAACAGGCGGATGCGGATTCATCGGCAGTAATTTTGTTAAGTATATGCTCGAAACTTATCCCGAAGATATAATAGTGAATTTCGATAAGCTGACATATGCCGGGAATCTTGAGAATTTACAGGATATTGAAAAAAATCCCAAATATCATTTCGTTAAGGGTGATATCTGCAATCGACTTGAAGTTGAAGATTGTATCAAGAAATTTAATACCGATGTTATCGTCAATTTCGCCGCGGAATCGCATGTTGATCGAAGTATTTTAGGACCTGCGGTTTTTATTGAAACAAATATTGCCGGAACAGGAATTCTTTTACAGGTTGCCAAAGAAATCGGCATTAAGAAATTCGTGCAGATTTCAACGGATGAAGTTTACGGATCACTCGGCAACGATGGAAAATTCACCGAAACAACACCGCTTCATCCTAACAGTCCGTATTCTGCATCCAAAACATCCGCCGATTTGTTGGCGCTTGCGTACGAACATACATTTGGATTGCCTGTTGTAATTACACGCTGTTCTAATAATTACGGACCTTATCAATTTCCCGAAAAACTTTTACCGTTGATGATTGCCAACGCTTTCGATAATAAACCATTGCCTGTTTACGGTGACGGGATGAATATACGAGATTGGCTTTATGTAAAAGATCATTGCATCGCGATCGACGTAGCGCTTCGCGAAGGGAAAGTTGGAGAAGTTTATAATATCGGCGGTAATAACGAGTGGGCGAATATCAATATCATAAAATTATTATTGAAAATTATTAATAAGCCCGAGTCGCTTATTAAATATGTGAAAGACCGCCCAGGGCACGATCGTCGGTATGCGATTGATGCTTCGAAGATTGAAAAGGAACTCGGTTGGAAGCCGAGCGTAACTTTTGAAATCGGTTTGGAAAAAACTATAAAGTGGTACCTTGAAAACGAAAACTGGTGGCGACGAATAATCAGCGGAGAATATCAACAATATTATCAGAAATTGTATGGGAACAGATAAAAACGTTATGTATTTCAAATCTATGATTAAGGTCGTTTCACTTTTGTTCTTTATTACATTCATTTCTATTTCACAAGATAAACAAAAGACAGATGAATTCGGATTACAACTGCAGGATAAAACAGCGCAAGCAATTGTGCAGCCCGCAGGTGTTCCTCTCGAATCCACAGTCGATCCGGAAAAATATTTTATTGGACCTTCGGATGTTATAGCTGTAAATATCTGGATGAGTCCGCCATTCAATTTCTCTCTGACGGTTACTCCGGAGGGAACACTAATAATTCCAACTATCGGTGAAGTGATGGTAGCAGACCTCACGCTTGCGAAAGCCAAGGAGTTGATATTTCGAGAGGCACGAAAAAAATATTTATCTGCCGAGATAACCGCCACATTGATAAAGCCGCGACCGATTATTGTTACCGTAACCGGTAATGTGTTAAATGAAGGACTTTATACGTTGAGTGCAATTGATCGTGCCACTAAAGCTATTGAAGAAGCGAACAAGCCAACCCGTTTGCAGAAGCAGGATGATCTGAATTATATATTGCAGCAAATGTCAACTCGTAATATTGTTCTTAAGCATAAAAACGGCGCAGAAGATAAAGTGGATATAACAAAATATTTAGCCACAAAGAAAGATTGTTGGAATCCTTACCTTCGCGAAGGTGATGTAATTATTGTGCCGAGGAAAAATCCGCTAAAAAATGTTTTTGGTATTTACGGAGAGGTCAATTCTCCGGGTAGATATGAGTTTGTTGATGGTGATAGTCTTTTAGATGCATTCAAGATCGGAATGGGATGTACCCGGCTTGCAATGAAAGACAGCGTTGAGTTTACGCGGCTCTCGCTTGACGGTACGATCCTAACAAGTCATATAATCGATATTCAGTCAATAATGAATGGGAATCAACCGAATTTCCCTCTCGAATCTGGCGATAGAATTGTTGTGAAAGCAAAGAAGGAATCTCGCGAAGATTACAGGGTGAATATTCAAGGCGAATTAATGTACCCCGGAATGTATCCGATCACAAAAGATAGGACGAAGCTCTCGGAGGTTATTAAACAGGCAGGAGGATTTACCGAATTTTCCGCTCTTAAATCTGCGACTTTGAACAGAAGGTCTGTCCAGCCGCGTGAAGTTGAAATCGAACGGCTCCTCAGCGCTCGTGGAGGCGTCTCTGCCGAAGATAGTTCCGATTATTTTCTTGAGACTGAACTTCGACTTAAGAAAGAAATTGTTAGTATTGATTTCGAAAAATTATTTATCGATGGAGATAGTTCACAAGATGTGATTCTTCAAGATGAAGATTACATAATTGTCCCGTCGGTTAAAAAAACTATTTATGTGTTTGGGCAGGCGGTTACACCCGGGCATGTACCGTTTATAAAAGGAATGAATAGTGAATATTACATCGCCAAAGCCGGCGGGTTCACAGACCGGGCTCGAACGGGCGACGTGCAAATTATTAAAAACAAAACTAAACAATGGCTCGATCCAGATGAAACAACAATTGAAGAAGGTGATTACATCTGGATACCAAAAGACCCCGATCGTCCGTTCTCATATTATATGACAATCGCCAGCCAGGCGGCAAGTGTGCTGAGTGTGGTGGTGGGAATTATGGTTGTGATAGCGCAGGTAACGAAATAAAAGTGATAGGATGTCCGATGGATCGATTTATTGAAAATTACATAAAAAGATGATTTTATCACGCAATACACATTGAGTTAGTAAATAGAAGGCGGTAACAATGTTTGATAAAGATGGGTTTCATTTACTAGACTATTTAGATTTTCTTGTTAAGAGGAAACAATTATTTATTATTATTTTTTTCTCTTCTCTTATCCTAAGTTATGTAGCAATCTTTATTCTTGTAGAAGAACAGTATGAAGCAACCGCTACAATTATCCCTAGCGAGGATGAAACATCCAGTTTAACGGGTGGCCTTTTAGCTAGTATGAAAAAAATGCCATTTAATTTAGGCACAAAATCTCTCAACTCTGAGGTTGATATTTATAAGACAATAATTTTTAGCAGAACAATGTTGGAAGATGTGATCAAGAGGTTTGGTCTCATTCAAATTTACAAATTAGACACAATGGATGCTGCCCACATGGAGAAGGCGGTGAAACGGCTTCAGGGTGAGATTAGGACTAAGGAAACGGAGGAGTCTGCCTTCATTGTATCTGTGCGGGCTAATATGCGCGAGACGGCAGCCGAGATGACAAATTACATCGTCAGCAGTATGAACGAAAGAATTATACATTTAAAAACCAGTCGTTCAAGAGACAGCAAAGAATTTTTACAAAAACGGGTTAAAGAAATTACAACTCAATTAAGGAATTCTGAAGATTCACTTCGCGCCTTCCAAGAACGATCGGGTCTTTTAGATGTGAAGTCGCAACTACAGGGAATTATTTCTGCCCATACCATACTGGAGACGGAGATTACCGGAAAGCGAGTACAACTTGGCATACTCGAACGTATCTACGATAAAAACTCTTCGCAAGTAAAAGAATTGAATATGCAGATTCAGGAATATGAAAAAAGACTTATGCGTTTAAGGTCACAGGGGGACCCGGGTAGTCCTTTGCTTGCCCTGAAGAAACTTCCTCGTGCTAGTGTCGATTTCCTTCGATTATATCGTGAAGTTGAACTTAACAATATGCTTCTGGAGTTTGTTGTCCCGCTTTATGAACAATCAAAAATTGAAGAAAAAAAAGATTACCCAGTATTACAAGTAATAGATTATGCAGTACCACCGGCAAAGAAAAGCTTTCCACCACGCACTTTGTTTGCACTCATTGGGGCATTATCCATTACTCTGCTTGTCCTTATATCTACCATGATTCGTAAATCTATGATAAATATTACAGACCCACGATGGCTTTCTATTCTTAAAGATATGAAGCATTGGAGTTGGAATATCCATAAGTTAAAATGATGAATCTACTGGCGATAGGAGAAAAATCGTTATTATCAAAAGAATATCGATTTGCCTTACAATTAACAATAGGTCTAACAATCATATTTACGATTGTTGTTTTACTTTCGGCAGGAAATATATCAGCTATCATGTTGTTTCCTCTTATCGCTGTTCAGCTGGCCTTAATATTTAATTTCGAGTTATCGTTATTGACAATTGTGGTTTTGTTGTTTGCCAATTTTCCTTTTATATATACATCTGCAGTATTGTTTTCCATACCACTGGGAGTATCGTTCATCATTAGGCATAGAGATATTGAATGGAAAGAATTCGCCAATCCAATAACAATACCAATTATTGTATATGGTTTTTGTATTCTCCCTTCATTTTTAAACTCAGTTAAACCCTTGACCAGTTTTCTGATGTTATTTAATGTTGTCGCCTTTCTTATAGTAACATATTCAATTATTGCGGGAGTTCGCACCTATAAAGAGATAAATAAAATTGTTGCGGTTTTTCTCGTCATGGTGCTTCTTAATTCTTTGGATGTTTTTCGACTTTCAGTACAAGGTGCGAATCGACCATTTGGATTTGCTGGAATAATGTTTGTCGATTATTCAGCGTTGGGAATTTGTCTTGCCATCACTATCGCACTGATTTCACATGGTTTGAAACGTATCTTTTTTCTTCTTCTATCGTTTATACCAACAGTTGCGTTGATATTAACTCAGACACGAAATACTTGGCTTTCAGCCGTGATTACCATCGTTGTTCTTATCGGTTATTTAATTATATATCCAAATCTTGCAGGGTTTTCGCGCAAACAATTATTGTTGCTTATTATGATGGGTTTGCTTGTAATGGTTGGAGTTGTGATGGTTACTCTGACCTATAATCCAAGAATTGAAAAACGTGCGACCGAGTTGACTCTGAATAATGAATATAGTGTTGATGAAAGTGGCAAAGCAGAAAATTCGATGGTTACACGATTGTTTATATGGGACACAGCCCTAAATGCTTTCCGAGCACATCCAATAGTTGGTATTGGTGTTTATGGTTTTGGATATTCGTCTCATCAATATTATCAAATTCCCAAAATTCTTTATACTCGTTATGTAGCCAATGCCTCACCTCATCAAACTCATATAGCCGTTCTCGCTGAGACCGGAATTATTGGTTTTATCGGATTTATCGTTTTTATATTTTCGATACTAAAATATACTTTCAGAACGGTCAGGGAGGCGGTAGACAATAGAGGAAAACGCTATGCTTTAGTTGGATTAATTGGTGTTGTATATTGCGTTGTTTCCATGTTATTCACCGATGCTTGGCTTTGGGGGCAAGGAATAGTTCTACTTGGGTTAGTTGTTGGATTGATGTTGGTAAACAGAAAAATAAGCTGCAAACCGATCCAGAATATTGTAAATGTATGAAACAAAAAACAACCATACTTGGGTCTTCTCTCCACATGCTAAATCTAACCGCAAATAAAATACTATCTTTCCGATTCGAGATATTTAGAGATGACCAAGTTTATCTACGTCGGGCAAATCACAACCAGTGTTATCGTTTTATCGCAACTGATTTTCAGTTTAAGCATTAAGTCACACGTATGTTTAGAACATTTGAAGAATACCAAGAATTTTAAAACCAATGAAAGGTTCTCTCGGTAAAAGTTCGTTAACTGGCATCGCTCAATTTATTATTAGTACTCTGTTGGTATTTATTGCAATACCGATTTTCGTAAGAATTCTAGGAACAGAAGCGTATGGAATATTTTCTCTCGTAGCTATAGTAGGTAGTGTTAACACGTTTGCAAATTTTGGACTCAATTCTTCTCTTGTTCGTTTTCTAGCTGAACAAGGGAAAACCAAAGAATCAGATCACGATATTATTATTACATTCATTATCTCAATAGTAATTCTTTGTCCTCTGACACTTGGTGGAATTTTATTTCATAATAGCATTCTTGTTCATATTCTGAGTGTACCTATACAATTGCTCGGGGATGCAAGGTGGTTGTTTTTCTCGATGCTAATTGGAAATATTTTCATTCTTTTAGGGCAGGTATTCACTGCTATCTTGGACTCGCAGCAAAAGGTTTATTTAACGAACTTTTATCAAATGATTTATAATATCATATACTGGAGTACGATTTTAATAGCAATATCGTTTGGCTATTCGTTAAAGGGTGTTGCAATGGCTATGCTTATAGCTACGATAATATGGTTTAGCATAGTGACTATCAGCGCACTTCGATCATGGGGAAAGCTTTCGTTCCGGGGTTTAAGAAATGACGCAATGCGAATAATTGGCAAACAATTGTCCTATGGGTTGAAAATCTATACAGCTGGTATTCTTGGTTTTTTTCATGAACCCATTGCAAAGATACTGGTATCTCATTTCATCGGTGTAACGGAAGTTGGATTTTTTGATATAGGATTGCGAGTAAAGAATCAAGTTGTCGGTTTGTTTAACAAGCTACTAACCCCCCTATATCCAGCAATATCTAAACTTACACAAACCGATAATTTTAAATTTTTGGTACATGATATAGAACAAAAAATTTTTCTTGCGGTGATACCTATAACCGGAATAATAATATTGACGGCAGATCCAATAATCAATCTCATTTTTTATTCACAGGCAGATATTATCTCTATAACTGTCATTTATATTGTTTCAGCATATTTATTGGGTAGCACAACTGTGATTCCGATGTATTTATTTTTAATGGCTAAGGGACATCCGTCTAAGATTATAATCGTCCAAGGACTGAACGCAGTCGTCAATGCGATCTTTTTCTTTCTCTTTCTACCTTGGCTTGGATATTATGCTATTGTTGTTTCAACCGTAGCTTCCATATCTTCATCGTTCGGTTTGCTAATATCTTATCAGAAGCGATATTTGGATAGTCTTATTTTCGACTCTAAGAAGCAACTAGCGGCAGTCATTGTATCTTTTATTATTGCATTTTCGCTCGGTTACTATACTACCATAATTATCGAATCTATTATGTGGAAGATCATTACTCCATCAATAATTGTTGTGCTAATGACGATTATTACATATAGATACTTTGCATTACTAAATCACGCTGATATCAATCGATATTTTGGAGAAAATACCGCGCTTTCTAAATTATCTGTACGGATTTTGTGTAAATATTATAGATAAAATAAATTACATAATACCCTTATTGTCATTCAATTGAAATTCTATCATAATTGTCTACATAAATTAGCAACATCATGGAGATGACTTAATTGACTATTAACTACATCTTATCATTATCACGATAATCTGAATTTGGAGAAGATTTATTCTTGAGATTGATCATAAATAAAAATACAGATTATCATGTATCTTTAGATGCCGTTGCCGAATTCGAGAATGCAATATTATCTGATACTCAGATTAGAGCTATTTATATTAAAAATAAAATCATATCAAAGATTTGCACATACTGTTGGTTGGGATTAAAAAGTCTCAGCCGTGGTACAAATCATTTTATTAAACCGAAGTTGTTTATAGGCATTAAAAATAAAGGCGCCCGAGACTATTTCGCAGTCCTCATGGGACTTGATGTCAATAAAGTTTTACCATATTTCCTGTTTTCCGGGAGAAAAAATATATATTTATTTGATGCCTGGCCCAACACTCACGAAAGACTAAAAGACATAGTTAAATATTGGAATATCAATCACGTGTTTTTGAGTTCTTCTCAGGCGGTAGAACAATTATGTTCGGCCAGTCATAAGTGTAATTACTCATGGATACCGGAAGGCATAAATCCAGATCTCTACATGTCTTATTCTTACAATGATAAAAATATTGATGTTGTACAAGTTGGACGAAAGTACGAAACCCATCATCGGCTAATAGTAGAACCTTTAGAAAAAGAGCGGAAAGTTTATTTGTATGAGAAAGTAAAAGGAGAAATTATCTTCCCGGGCAGGGGAAAATTCATTGAGGGTATAGCGCGGGCAAAAATTTCGATTTGTGTTCCTTCCAGTATAACACATCCCGTGCGAGCAGGTGGTATAGAAACAATGACTATTAGATATCTGCAATCGATGGTTTCGAAGTGCCTTTTGTTGGGGCATGCCCCGCAAGAAATGATTCGTCTGTTCGGTTATAATCCTGTTATTGAAATTGACAGCCAAGACCCAGTGAAGCAAATATTTTTTCTCCTTGAACATATTAAAGACTATATTCCACTGATAGAAAAAAACTATAAGACAGTAGTAGAACATCATACATGGCGTCATCGATGGGAAAGCATTTCAAATGTTCTCCGTCAAGATTTAAGAGCTAACTGAGATAAGGTAATGAGAATATCAATAATAACACCTTCATATAATCAAGGCGAATTTATTGAGGATACAATCAAATCTGTGATCAACCAAGACCATAAGGATATTGAGCATATCATTATGGATGGAGGATCAACAGATCAAACAGTATCGATCTTAAAAAAGTACGATCATTTAAAATGGGTGTCCGAACGAGATTCTGGGCAGAGCAATGCCATAAACATGGGCTTTCGAAAAGTATCTGGGAATATCATAGCGTGGTTAAATTCTGATGATTATTATGAGGATCACATATTTGGTGATATTGTTAAATATTTTGAGCAAAATCCTGAATGTATGCTCCTATATGGTGATATTACGTTTGTTAACAAAGAAGGACATTCTCTCTATAAGGTTTCCGGTGATACAATTGACTACGGCAAGCTCATTGAGTGTCCTGATATTGTTCGCCAACCGAGTTTTTTCTGGAGGCGAGAAGTGATAGAAATAATTGGCGGCGTGGATGAGGACTTACATCTCGTTATGGATTTTGATTTTTTTCTCCGCATTGCACGCAGATATAAGTTCCATTATATTAATAGAAATTTGAGTTACTACCGAACGTATGAAGTAAATAAAACCAGTGCATTGCCCCGACGACAAGTATATGAAATCTACAAGGTTTTCAGAAAACAACATATTCCGATGACGATTCCTCGTGCGAATTATTTAATTCGGAAGTATTTCAACTCAATCGGTGCGGTAAAAGGTTTAGCGGCAATCATTCGACATCTAAGAAAACGTGGTTGAAAGATTGAAAAATAAACGAATTTTATTTGTCGATCATGATGAAGGACGATCTGGTTCGACTATCAGTCTTGAATACCTGCTCAGAGCATTTATTGCTAAGAAGTACGATTGTTATGTTCTAACATCAAAGGATGCGATGGAGTCGCAACCGTTTTTGGAAGCGGGTGCAACACTTATCGATTTACGAAAATGGTATTCGGGTACATTAATGCTGGGTTTTCACTTCACAACGACGAGTTCGTTTTTCTCGTGGAGAGGTATGCGGATGATGGTGTCTAGTATTATTAGGTTTTTTTTGGGATTTATTATCACACGACAAGTTATAAAAAAGATTAAACCTGACTTGGTATACGTTAATGAATATATCATGGTACAAGCATCGGTAGCGGCGTACTTCAGTGGGGTGCCATCGGTAATTCATATACGTAGCCCGTTCTTAAAAGGTGATTTTGGCGTACGCAGACGGATCATTTCACGACTTATTCTGGCTTATAATCGGTTCATCATAGCAATTACTCGAATTGAAGCAGAACAGTTGAATCCGTATAAAGAAGAACTTGAAAAAATTTTAATTGTCGGTGAATTTTTTTCCCCATGTTATGTAAGTAATGATGAAAAGAGTGTGTATCGCGAATTATTCGGTTTACCAAAGAATAAAAAGATTATATTGATGTTAGGGGGAATTGAACTTGTAAAAGGCACTATCGACTTTTTACGTGCAGCTCAACTGGTTATTTCAGAGCGAAACGATGTCATTTTTGTTATTGCAGGGAAAATTAAAAAAGTTGGAAACTCAGAAGATCAAGCATATTTTATGCAATGCATGCAGATAGCAGATTCATTAAAGGAAAATGAAGGAATCAGGGTTCTGGGTGAAGTTGCGGATTCATTAAAATTAATTGCGGCTTCAGATATTGTAATTTCACCATCAATTCAAACTCATTTTTCCAGACCAGTTATAGAGGCGTGGGGACTAGGTATACCTGTTATTGCCGCAAAGACAGAACATATGAAAGATCTAATCACACATGGAGTTGACGGTTTTTTGGTGGATGTTCATGATTACCATTCTCTCTCTCGATACATTCTATTACTACTTGACAATGAAGAATTAAGCAAAAGACTTAGGATCGAAGGAGCAAAGAAAGCAATTACAAACTTCAATGCAGAAAGAAATACATGTGTGATAATTGATAAATGTAACTCTCTATTTTTATCCTGAACTTTAATTGATAAATTTTTTTAAATGCCTCCGAATGAGAAAAATACAAGCAATTCAGGTTTTGGTTAATAAGAATCGATCCTGCGATAAATATATAAAATATTCAGTAGTACTAATAAAACCAAATTTAGTCGGCTAATTATGATTCGGATAGCGGGTGTTGTAGTTTTGTATAATCCCCCAGAAGACGTCTTACAAAATATAAATTCTTATAGGGGACAAATCGAAACTTTATTTATAGTTGATAATTCTGAAAAACAAAATCAAACGTGGATAAATAATATTATCTTGGCGAAAAATGTTATTTATAAATGGAATGGCGGTAATTTAGGAGTTGCCACAGCTTTGAATATTGGTGCTAAGCTTGCAATAGATCATGATTACGATTTTCTTTTAACGATGGATCAAGATAGCTTCACTTCGGAAAATTTGTTACGTGAATATTCGCAGTTTATACAAACCTATTCTTCAAACGATATTGGAATTCTTGCGCCATATCATGTATACAAGAATTACGAGAGACCTGCTGAGTTAGCAATGGCGAAAGAAATATCAATGACTATTACATCGGGGGCGCTACTAAATCTTGCAGCATATAAACAAGCAGGTCCTTTTATGGACGATTTGTTTATTGACTATGTTGACTTTGAATATTGCTTGCGCCTACGTATAAGTGGATTCAAAGTGATTCAACTTAGTCTTGCAACCTTGAATCATCAATTGGGAGCAATTGAGGCAAGAAGGTTTATTTTTCGGCGGGTCGCTGTATATAATTATCCACCTATCAGAGTGTATTATAAATTCCGAAATAGATTGTTCGTGGTTAACAAGTTTTTTTTTGCGTACCCTATGTGGGCATTTAGAGAGTTAATTACATCGATGAATGAATTAATTAAAATAATCTGCTTTGAAAAAAATAAATATATCAAATGTAAAATGGCTTTTTTAGGAATGAGAGATTGCGTCATTGGCCGGATGGGGAAATATCGGCATGTGTAAACGAGAATTATCGCTGAAAATTATTAAATTAAATAAAGTGTTTTTCAACTTGTTAATTTTCATCTAAAAACAACCTATGAATGCTTTTCAGGTTCTTATAAATATTTCAACATCATTGATCATTTCATTTATTTGCGGTCTATGATAGATAATCCTATAGTTTCAATCATTGTAGTTAGTTATAATAATCTTGATGTGTTACGTGGTACCCTTGCGAGTTTATTACATCATGTTACCGGGGTTTCTTCGGAAATAATTCTTGTTGATAATGCCTCTCATGAACCTATTGTTGAATCGATACAAAAGGAGTTTCCGCAAATACTAATCGTCGCGAACAAGCATAATTTGGGTTTTGGTGCAGCTAATAATATAGGAGCACGAATTGCCCGAGGTGAATATTTGCTCTTTGTTAATAGTGACGTTATTCTCAAGGGTAATCCTGTGCAGGATATGATAAAAATTTTCGTACAAAATCCACACGCAGGTATTGTTGGATGTCAATTATTTAATATGGATGGCACATTACAGCCTTCATATTTCAGATTTCCGAGCATAAGAATGAGGTTTATCCAATTAAGCGGATTGAAAACTCTTATTCTAAAAATATATCCAAGATTACGGTTTAAATACTCAGAAACATTGGAATTGGATTTTGTCTCCGGCGCTTTCTTTATGATAAATAGATTGTTCTTTTACGACATCCACTGTTTTGATGACCGTTATTTTATGTATCTTGAAGATGCAGATCTTGGTTATCAGGTTAAACGCAAGGGGAAACGTTCACTCCTTTTTCAGACTAGAGATGTCATCCACATTGGCATGAACTACGAAGCAATGAACAACCCTTTTGTGCTTTTTCATATGAACGATGGGTACTTAAAGTTTTTTTCCAAAAATTACGGTGCTTGGAAGTATTTTACAATGATCACAATGAGTCTCTTGTTGTTTTCGGTGAAAATGATTTTCACAGTATTACATGAAAATGGCACGCGGGAACGTCAACAAATAAAAAGATTACTCTCGATTTATTATCGAGCGCTTTTCAATCGTTCTTATGGCTCTGTTAGTACCTTAAAGAGATCTGCGAATTAGATTTGAAGACAATAATGAAAAAACGACTTTGGATTATTTCCGAATTTTACTATCCCGATGAAAACGCAACTGGTCATTTAATCACCGAGATGGCTGAAAGGCTATCTATTGATGATGAAGTTCATGTTCTGTCTGGTCCTCGTATGAATCAATCAGCTAAAATAAAGGAATATTCTTACGTGCGGAATGGCGTAGTTGTTGAACGACTTCGAGCATCCACCTATAATAAAAATATTCTTGTGCTTCGATTAATAAATATTATTACGTTGAGCATACAACTATTATTTCGACTTCTTCAAGTATTGTATCAAGGCGATCATATCCTTGTTGTTACTAATCCACCATCTTTTCCATTTATCGTTGCTATTGTTAGTAGATTGAAAAAAACATTCTATTCGGTGTTGTTGTTTGATGTCTATCCTGACGTACTTATTGCCACGGGATTATTGAAAGATAAAAATCCATTGGTGGGTTTGATGAATAAAGCGGCAAGCTTTATTTTAATAGGAGCAGAGCATGTTATTGTATTAGGACGCGATGTGCGCAAACTTGTAAAGGATAAATATAAAAAAACTGAAAACCTTGAAATAATACCTCTTTGGGGAGATGTTCAACATATTGTGCCGATGGATAAAAAATGTAATCCAATTTTAAAAGAGCATTCTTTTGAAAACAACTTCGTTGTTTTGTATGTTGGCAACATCGGTCGAACTCATAATGTTGAACTTCTTGTTCAATGCGCCCAATTGCTTATAAATAAATCTGATATTTCATTCTTGTTCATTGGCGATGGTGCGAAAAAAAAATGGTTGGATAACCGTATTGCAGAACTCGGTCTTTGCAATATCAAAACACACACATTTTATTCTCGAACTAGACAGTCTGATGTTCATTCGGCAGGAGATATAGCCGTCGTATCTTTTATTCCCGGTATGGCTGGTATATCGGTCCCAAGTAGGATGTATAATATTATGGCGGGGGGGAAGCCGATTCTGGCTATTGCAGATGAGAAATCTGAATTGGCAATGGTAGTACGCGAAGAAAACATCGGCTGGGTGATATCTTCTTATAATGCTCAAGATGTAGTAGATGTGATTTTAACTGCAAAAAATAAGGAAACGGAGTTGCTTGAAATGGGTGCTCGAGCAAGAAAGGTAGTTGAAGAAAAATATACTCTCGAAAGAATTATATTGAGGTATAAAAATTTAATCCTATATGATAATAACAGGTAATATGAAAACCACCCTCGGTTTTGCCAATATGTGGCCGGAGATCATTAAGACCACCGTGGTTATTTTAGATGGATTATTAATGATAAGCCCTTATAATTTTTTATAAAATATAAAAATAATGAATTTATTTAAGAAATGAAGATAGAACAAAAAGATTCCAAAGTAGTTTTCTTTATTGATCTTTTTATGATCAATGCTGGGTGGTTGCTCTACTACCTCCTCCGTATCCGTAGCGGTTGGCTGACATATTCTACAGAACCCGATTTTATCATTCCAATGATCGCGGTTGGTATATTTTGGCTTATCATATTTTTCTTCTTCGGACTTTACCGCCCGTGGTATGCAAAATCTCGTTTCGATGAATTCGCTACCATTTTTAAAGCGACAACCTTTGGCGTGTTGTTTTTATTTTTCGCAATATTCATAGACGACGGAGGTGTTGGCTCGCCACTCAAATCGCGGTTGCTTATTCTGTTATATTGGGTGTTAATGCTGACTTTTGTTGGCTCGGGTCGTTTTTTGATGCATACTTTTCAGCGCCGTTTGCTGATGGCTGGCATCGGTTTACGCAACACTCTGATTGTCGGCTGGTCTGATAAGGCGAGAGAACTTTTTAACTCTGTAAAAAATTCTCCCGCGCTCGGTTATAAGATTATTGGTTTTGTTCCGGTTATCAACGGAGAAAATGATACTGAGTATGACGGCATCCCAATAAAAGGTTCTGTTGATGATCTTCCAAAGCTTGTCGATGAAAATAATGTGAGAGAGATCCTTATAGCTCTTGATTCTTCGGAACATGATAACCTGCTTCGCATTATTGCCACTTGCAATACAAAGCCGGTTGGACTAAAAATTATTCCTGACCTGTATGATATCATCAGCGGTCAGGCACGGACAAACCAAATCTATGGTTTTCCTCTTATTGAGATTATGCCTGAGATAATGCAGCCATGGGAGCGGGCGATCAAGAGAACGATTGATATTATGTTCTCAGCAATAGTACTTTTGATTGGATTGCCAATTTGGATTATTGTTGCAATTGCAATCAAGCTTGATACAAAAGGTCCGGTGTTTTACACTCAAGATCGTGTAGGAAAAGATGAAAAACATTTCCCGATAATAAAATTCCGCACTATGTTTGCGAACGCCGAAAGTGAATCGGGACCTGTGTGGGCAAACAAGCAAGACCCGCGTGTTACTCGTGTTGGTAAAATTTTAAGAAAGCTCCGCATCGATGAAATTCCACAGCTTATTAACATTTTAGACGGAAACATGAGTTTGGTAGGTCCTCGTCCCGAGAGACCATTTTTTGTTGAACAGCTTTCTAAGGAAATTCCGCTTTACAAACGCCGACTTAAAGTGCGCCCCGGAATCACCGGCTGGGCGCAGGTTAAACACAAATACGATGAAAATATAGAGGATGTAAAAAAGAAAGTTCAATATGATCTCTTTTATATTGAAAATATGTCGCTCAGAATGGATTTTAAAATTCTTCTCAACACTATTTCGGTAGTATTATTAGGAAAAGGACACTGATGAATATTCGATATTCGATATTCGATGTTCGATTTTTGAGCAGGTTAACAGTATGGTTATGGTTGGTGATTATCTCGATTAGTACCGTTTCGTTATCCCAGATCGAAAACGTTCCTGTGAATAATCAGGTGTATGAATTTCTTGACAGAATGGGAGTGAAGGGAATTCTCCCACTCTATAGCAACACGATGATTCCGATATCTCGAAAAGAAGTCGCGGAATTATTGATGAGTATCGATCATAAGCGTAATGGACTGAATAATATCGAGATTGAATTTATCGATAAGTTTAAGATCGAATTCATGCACGAGATTGATCCTGCCAAAGAAAATCCGGCTGTTCTTTTTCGCGGAAGTTCTTTCGGCGATCTTCTTTCCGAGAAAGAAAAATATCTTTACGATTTCAGAGATTCAACAATATCTTTTTATATGGAATTTATTGGTTCGCTGGAACAGCGGCAAATTTCGGGTGATAGTTACGGTTCGGCACATTCCACATTCGAGGAACATGGAGGCAGAATTCGCGGAACTATCAAGAATCGGTTAGGATATTATTTGCAAGCGACAAATGGAACGATGTATGGCAACAGAGAATTTGCGTTATCGGATCCACGATTGAAAGGGAATGTGAAGCTCAACGATCTTGATTCGCCATATTTCGATTTTACAGAGGCATATCTTCGTGCCGATCTTGATTGGTTCAATCTCGAGTTCGGTCGAGAGCATAATATGATTGGAACCGGATATTCCGACCGCCTGCTTCTTTCGGCTAATGCGCCTGTATTCGACTTTTTGAAATTAGATTTCCAGTACAAATCGTTTAGATTTTTGTTCATGCAGGGCTCGCTTGTCGATCCAATGTCGTCATCGAATAAATATCTCGCACTTCATCGCGCTCAGTTTTCCCTTTTTGATATAATGAATGTCGGAATTTCGGAAATGATAATATACCAGCGTAATTCGGTTGATTTTGCTTATATGAATCCGATTAATTTCTATAAATCATCGGAACATTCGCTTCGCGACAAGGATAATGCTTTCTTAAATTTCGATCTTGAAATATTTCCGTTCCCCGGATATAAATGTTACGGTACATGGCTCATCGATGATATGGATTTTAAAAAAATGGGAACCGGTTGGTGGGGAAACGAGTTTGGCTGGCAGGGCGGTCTTATGGTAGCTGATCTTGCCGGCTTTGAAAATATCGATGGCTATGTTGAGTACACTCGTTTAGAACCGTATGTATACAGTAACCGACTCAATGGCAATTCTTTTACGAATAACTCCATTGGCTTGGGTCATCATCTGCAACCAAATTCCAATGAACTGGTAGTGCAATTTGCTTACCGCCCGATGAAACAACTGCGTACCTGGGTTAGTTTTGGAACATCGCGCCACGGAGAAAACAAAGTTATTGATGGAGTGGTTTTAGAAAATTACGGTGGCGATATAGTTCAAGGTCACCGTCAGTTTGATTCAGAAACAGCAAAGTTTTTAGACGGCGATTTGGTAACAGCAAATCGTTTACAATTGAAAGCAATTTATGAACCGATAACGAATATTTTCATTTCAGGTCTGTATGAATTTCAACGGATTAAGAAAGATGTTCTCAGTATTACAGAAAACAATCATTACGGTTCAATAAGATTATCGGTAGAATATTAATTCAAATAATCATTAAGTGAAATCTTCTTTATGCCAAAAACACTTGTAGTAACTCCAACTTATGATGAAGCGGAAAACATCGAAAAATTTATCGGACAGGTTCTCGGCGAATCTCCCGATATCGAAATCCTTGTTGTGGATGATAACTCGCCGGATGGAACGGGAAATATCGTCGAGAAAATGCAATCGCAAAATCCGCGGATCCATTTGATTCGTCGTGCCGGAAAAATGGGGCTTGGAACGGCTTACGTTGCAGGGTTCAAATATGCGATAGAAAATAAATTCGATTTCGTTTGTGAAATGGACGCCGATTTTTCGCATAGTCCCGACGAGCTTCCAAACTTTATCGAAAAAATTAAGAGCTGTGATCTCGTGATAGGTTCGCGTTACACAAATGGTGTACGTGTTATCAATTGGCCCATCCGACGTTTAATTCTTAGCTATGGAGCAAATGTTTACACTCGTGTGATTACGGGAATGCCGGTCAAAGATGCAACAGGCGGTTTTAAATGTTTTCGCAGGCAGGTTTTAGAGGCGATTGATTTAGATAAAATACATTCCAACGGTTATGCTTTTCAGATTGAGATGAATTATAAAGCATGGAATAAAGGTTTCAAGTTGTTGGAACATCCGATAATATTCATGGACAGACAATCGGGAGTTTCCAAAATGTCGAAGAAGATAGTTTACGAAGCGGTTTTTATGGTTTGGAAATTAAAGTTTCAACAAATTTTTGGCAAGCTTTAATATCAGCGATGCAAGTTTCTGTAATCATAGTAAATTATAATGTCCGGGCGTTCTTAGAAAATTCTCTGAACTCCGTTATGAAGGCGCTTGCCGGCATCGATGGCGAAATAATCGTTGTCGATAACGCATCCGACGACGGCAGTATAGAGATGGTGAGACAAAAATTTCCTCAAGTCAAATTAATTGTAAATGATAATAATGTAGGATTTGCAGCAGCGAATAATGCAGGTATTCGTATAGCCAAAGGAGATTATCTTCTATTATTAAATCCTGATACGATTCTTCAAGAGAACACGATTACGATAATGTTGAATTTTCTTGAAAGCAATAAAGATGTTGGATTGGCTGGCTGCAAGATATTAAATCCTGATGGTACTCTGCAGCTTGCGTGTCGTCGCAGTTTCCCAACGCCATGGGTTGCATTTACAAAAATAATTGGGTTGAGCGCGCTCTTCCCAAAAATTCCTCTTTTCGGAAAATACAATCTTGAATATCTCGCTCCCGATAAATCTTACGAAGTAGATGCCGTCAGCGGCTCTTTTATGTTTCTCCAGCGCAAAGTTGCTGAAGAAGTTGGCGGACTTGACGAGCAGTTCTTTATGTACGGTGAAGACCTCGACTGGTGCTACCGTATTAAAAAAGCAGGTTGGAAAATATTTTATGTTCACAAAACTCAAGTGATCCATTACAAAGGAGAAAGCGTACGCCGCAGTAATATTGATGAGGTGAAATTGTTTTACGAAGCGATGCGGCTATTTGTGAAAAAGCATTTCTCGAAGGGATTAATCTCGACAGGTTTATTGAGTTTCGGAATTGCCGCCAGAGAATTTGCCGCTTCGATAAGCAAATCGATCCGTCAATTGCAAGCTCCGATATTGGATTTTATCTTTGTAAACTTATCTTTATTAATCGGAGAATATCTTTGGTTCGGTGAAATATTGCACTTTCCTTCTCATGCGTATCCGATTATTTTTATCATTCCCGCTTTTATCATAATTGGATCGATGTATTTTTTCGGTATCTACACAAAGCGGAAATTATCGGCAACACATGCGAGCGGCTCGGTGATATTTGGATATATTATTCTTTCAGCGCTGACGTTTTTTTTCAAACAATATGGCTTCAGCAGAATGGTTGTCGTAATATCGGGTGTTCTTAATTTTTTCTTATTGCCCGGATGGAGATTGATGGCGCGCGCCATTTTGAAATCTCCTGAACATCAAAAAAGAAGTTTATTCGGGCGCAGAACTCTTATCGTCGGAGTCGATAGAAAAGGAGAGGAACTGTTGCGTAAACTCCGAACCCGAGTCGACGACGGCTACGAAGTATTGGGGTTCATCGATTTGTCTCGAAAAAATATCGGGGATAAAATAAGCGGAGTTGAAATTCTCGGAAGTATTGATAATATTGGTAAGGTTATTGAAGAAAAAAGAGTTTCAGAAGTGATATTTTCAACAGATTCACTTCCTTATGCCGATATCCTAACGGTTATTGCGCGAGGCACAAACAGGGCGGTGAACTTCAGAATGGTTCCGAGTAGTCTTGATGTTATTATCGGCAAAACGCATATCGATGAACTGGATGATATACCGTTGGTCGATATCGACTATAATATCAATAAAACATCCAGGCGAATTCTGAAAAGAATATTCGATATGACAATTGCCGGTATTTTATTGTTGTTTGTTTATCCGTTTGTAATAATAAAAAATAAATCGTCGGCCCGGTTAGGAAGATTCGGAAAAAAAATTATATTAATTCCAGATGTTATGAAAGGTGTATTGAGTTTGGTTGGACCTCCTAGTTATTTATCCAGATCGGATGATAATAAGGTGCACGAATATTGCGGAAAATATGGACTGACCGGACTAGTTCAACTGAATTATCGAAACGATCTTACAAACGAGGAGATTGAAAAATATAATTTGTATTATGCAAAGAATCAATCGTTGGTTCTCGATTTAGAGATTTTGATAAAGACAATAATTATGATCATGAAGAAGGAAAATATTGATGGCTAAAACGGTACTCGAATTTGAAAAGCCGATAATTGAATTGGAAAAGAAGATAGCGGAAATGAAAAAATATTCCGAGTCGCTTGATCTCGGTGAAGAAATAACTACGTTGGAAGAAAAAGTCAATCAACTCCGGAAATCAGTTTATGAAGGATTAACTCGCTGGCAAAAAGTACAACTTGCTCGTCATCCTGATAGACCATACACACTCGACTATATAAATATGATGACAACCGATTTTATTGAACTTCACGGTGATCGTTCGTTTCGTGATGATAAAGCGGTGGTGGGCGGACTTGCTTTCTTGGATAGTGAACCTGTGATGATAATCGGTCAGCAGAAAGGGCGAGATACAAAATCGAATGTCTACCGAAATTTTGGGATGATGAATCCGGAAGGTTATCGCAAAGCGCTCAGGTTAATGAAGCTCGCGGCAAAATTTAAACGACCGGTGATTACGCTTATCGATACACCAGGAGCTTTTCCCGGATTAGAAGCGGAAGAACGTGGACAAGCCGAAGCTATTGCCAGAAATTTATTTGAAATGTCGCATCTTCCCACTCCAATTGTTATCGTCATTATTGGTGAAGGAGCGTCAGGCGGCGCGCTCGGTCTTGGTGTTGGCGATCGAGTTTTGATGATGGAAAATACATGGTACTCGGTAATTTCTCCTGAGTCGTGCTCTAGCATTCTCTGGAGAAGTTGGAGTTTTAAAGAGCAAGCCGCCGAAGCACTGAAGTTAACCGCGCCTGATTTACTTGCTCAGGGGATTATTGATCGAATAATACCGGAACCTCTCGGCGGTGCACACCGTAATCCTCCTCAAGCCGCGGAAATATTAAAGGGAATTCTTTTAGAAGAAATATCAAAACTTAAGAAACTTAAAACTGAAAAATTAATTGAGAAACGCATCGATAAATTTTCGAAGATGGGAGAGTATGAAGAGTAAATGCAAAAGTCAAAATTAAAAATTAAAAAAGATAAACCTATTTACTTACCGATTTGTTCGCATATCGAATATCTCACATCTCATTGCCAAATATGATTTTCAGCAAGACTAAAATCCGTGTGCGTTATGCAGATACCGATCAGATGAAGATGGTGTATCATTCCAAATATCTTGAGTATTTCGAACAGGGGCGTTCCGATTTGTTGCGTGAAATCGGGATTCCCTATCCTAAAATTGAAGAAATGGGAATTTATTTACCTGTTATTGAAGCTCATGCAAAATTTATTAAAGCGGCACGATACGATGATCTTCTTATTGTAACAACCATGCTGACGGAAGAACCGCAAGCGCGTATCACAATCGAATATGCAATACTCAATTCGGAATCTACTGAATTACTTGTTGCGGGATATACAAAACATGGTTTCGTGAATGCCTCGACCGGAAAGCCGACCCGCGCCCCGAAAATATTTCTCGATATTGTATCTAAATTATTTACCGATTCACATAAAAAGGAATAAGGAGACGATTGGATGCTATCGAACGAATTGTTGAAAATAATCTGTTGTCCGAAATGTCTTGGAGAATTGGATTATAACCAAAAAGAAAACCAACTAAGATGTATAAAATGCAATATGATTTATAGAATCGAAAATGATATTCCAATATTAATAATTGATGATGATATTTCGGAGGGAAATGATGGATCAGTATTACGATAACGGACATCTTAATCAAATAATTCAAGAAGCCATAGTTGAAGATGTTGGACTTGGAGATATAACCACCGAGTCGATTGTATCTCACGATTTATTAGGGCACGGTGAAATGCGCGCTAAGGAACAGGGGATTGTAGCAGGAGTTGCGATCGCTGAAAAAATATTTCATTTTATCGATCCGGAATTGCAGTTCAAACGATTCATAACCGATGGATCGGTTGTAGACACTAATACGATTATCAATGCGGTTGATGGTTCATTCGGATCTATCTTAAAAGCTGAGCGCACGGTACTAAATATTGTTCAGCGCATGAGCGGCATAGCAACCATGACCGCAAAATTTGTGGATGCGGTTCGTGGAACGCACGCAAAAATAACCGATACACGTAAAACTGCGCCTGGGTTACGGTATTTAGATAAATTATCTGTAAAATTAGGCGGCGGCACAAACCATAGATTCGGATTAGACGATATGGTTCTGATTAAAGACAATCATATTGCAGCCGCGGGCGGAATATCTCAGGCGATTGAACTCTGTCTAAATTACTTGCACACAAAAAAATATAAAATAAAAATCGAAGTTGAAACTAAAAATCTTGATGAAGTGAAAGAGGTTTTAAAGTTTGAAGAAATCCGCCGTATCATGCTCGATAACTATTCAATTGATGAAATGAAAAAAGCGGTTGAATTTATCAGTCAGCGTGTGGAGGTAGAAGCTTCCGGCAATGTAACATTGCAAAATGTTCGAACAGTTGCGGAAACAGGCGTCGATTTTATTTCTGTCGGAGCTCTGACACATTCTCCAAAAGCGCTCGATATTTCTTTAAAGGTTATTCACTTACCAAAATCTTCCTGAATGTTTCATCAAATTAAGCGGCTCGGAACCGAGACGGCAATTTACGGCATCAGCACGATTCTCGGTCGATTTCTTAATTTTCTCCTCGTTCCATTCTATACGAATGTCCTCGCTCCCGGCGATTACGGCATCGTGGCATACCTTTACTCACTGATCGCGTTCGTCAATGTCTTTTATTCGTACGGGATGGAATCCGCGTACTTTAAGTACTCATCTACGCTGGAGATAGGTACTGCAAAGCAAAATTTCAGCACACCGTTCATATCGTTATTCGGTACATCGGTTATATTTTCAATCATCCTCGTGATTCTTGCTTCACCGATAGCGAGAATGATAAACGTTCCGATAGATTATGAATCAATTTTACTTTACACTGTCGGTATTTTAGCATTCGATGCGATTGCAATCATTCCATTTGCAGCGTTGCGGATGGAGCACAAAGCAAAACTCTTTGCAACAATAAAATTTCTGAACATCGTTGTTAATGTCGGAATGAATCTCATATTGCTCCTTGTCTTTAAGATGGGTGTGATTGGAGTATTTATCAGCGGACTTGCCGCTTCGGTGCTGACGGTTGTTATGCTGTTGCCGACAATATTCCGCTATCTCACGAAGGAATTCAATCTGCCGCTCTGGAAAGCGCTGATGAATTTCGGCTTACCTTATATCCCATCGGGACTTGCGGCAATGGCAATTCAGGTGATCGACCGACCGATACTTCGCGCACTAACGGATGACGCAACAGTTGGCATCTATCAGGCGAATTACCGGCTCGGGATTTTCATGATGTTAATTGTCTCGATGTACGATTACGCGTGGCGACCGTTTTATTTTTCTACAGCCAAAGAAACGAATGCAAAAGAAATCTTCGCGCGCGTGTTGACTTACCTTGTCCTATTTATGTCGGCAATCTTTTTGGTACTGACGTTCTTCATCGGAGATATCGCAAAGATCAGTATTCTCGGCAGGCATGTAATCGGTCCGAGTTACTGGAGCGGATTGAATATTGTTCCTATAGTTCTCCTCGGATATGTTTTCCTCGGCATTTCCACGAATCTTTCGGCGGGAATATTTATTGAGAAGAAAACCAAATTCTCGCCGCTTGTTACAGGTGTTGGCGCGGTGGTGAATGTCGTCGCCAATCTCCTCCTGATCCCACCGTTCGGGATGTTAGGTGCGGCGTGGGCGACGTTTATTGCTTATTTCATTATGACTGTGACGATGTACATCGTTGTCCAGCGCATTTATCCGGTGAGCTACGAGTTTAGCCGCTTATTCAAAGTTGCCGGCTCAGCAGCGGTAGTAATAATGCTGTATTATTTCATCCCGGTTGAGGCGTTGTCCGGCTCAGCGACAATTGTTTTTCTTTGGAAGATATTTTTGATTGTACTTTTCTTGATGCTGATGTATGGGATGAAGTTTTTTAGAGCAGGAGAGATTTCTGTTATTAAAAGACTTTGGAAGAATAAGGAAGATAAAGGGATTAGTGATATTTCTGAGAGTATATAAGTGAATAAGAATTGATTAACGTGCATAATAAAACTTCATTGCCTTGCAAATTCAATGAGAGATTGATAATCGTTTTCATCGGCTTTACGCAGAGCTTTCAGATACGCCGACCTTGCGGCACCTTGTGCCGTCAAATTGATACTACCCCATGAAAAGGTGGGACGACCAAATCCATGGCTTACGAGAATATCTGCTATGAGGCGGGAATGTCTTCCGTTCCCGTTTGAGAATGGATGAATCATAACAATCCGGTGGCTGAATCTCACGCCAATCTCGTCCTCATCAAACACTTTGTTGTCGATCCAGTATCGGCAATCGTCTAAGAGCTTCTTTATTTCGGTACGGATTTGATTTTTATCTACACCAAGATTCTTATTCGAGATTCGGAATTGTCCAGCCCACTTCCAAATATCCTCAAACATCTTTTTGTGCAGCTCTCTCACAAACTCCTCGGTAAGTATCTGCTGGAAACCAAATTTTCTTTTCCTTGTCCATTCTATGGCTTTCTCCACTCCAAGCTGTTCAAATTCGTCAAGCTCGCCCCGCGTCGTAATCGTCGGTATGAGTAAGCCATCTTTCTCGTCTTCATCAATTGGAGTTTGACCGTTCGTGTAATCGAGATCTAATCCCATAGATGTTTCGGCATCTCTTGTTTCAGCATATCTGCCCTGTCTTTGATTGCCCGCCGTAATCTATCTTCTCTGTTTTCCTGTTCCTCAAGCTTCATAGTATGGGAGGTTCTCATTACAACATCACGAGCAACTTGTTGAGCACGCTTGTCGATCATCTTTTCAATGGAAGATTCCTTCGGTAAGAATCCGTACACAAACTGAAGATCGAGTGCCTCGCCAACTTCAATCAATTTGTTGAGAGTGATAGTCTTGTTCTGCTCTCGTTCTTCAATTTCTTTCACGCTTACCGATGTCTTGTTGAGCCGTTTTGCAAGCTGCACTAACGACATGTTGAGTGTTGTTCTAATAGCGTTTATCCATCCTTTTGAGGGTACCTCAACTTCACTTAAAACATGCAGTTTCGCCAACTTCCTGTCAAGTTGTTCTACCATGAGCTTTTTGTTGAGTTTATCCATTAGGGTATATCCTTGTTTGTGATGCCATAATATAAGGTTATACCCTTATTATTGCAAATGGATTATTAGGGAATACCCTTTGTTAGGAGATGATTTTTCTTGGGAACAGCTTGAGCGAGGATTAGATATAGGATATCTTTTTCTCTATTTGAGCTTGCAAAATCCAGCCGCATCCTGAGCTTTGTCGAAGGATGGAGGGTAACTTTGCTTGTCCCGAATTCTTTTTTCGGGGTACATATTATTATAGATCGTGAGCCGATTGCTCTCCACATTGGCAGGAGAGTCGCTAACTATAGTATGTAGACTTAAAGTAGGCAGGATTGTATATTAAACACATGAAAAATTCAATAATTATCAGATTTGGTAAGCGTGTTCGTCAAGAAAGAACAAAAAGGGATCTGTCGCAAGAGCAACTTGCCGAATTAGCAAATGTGCACAGGACATACGTTGGCATGGTAGAAAGAGGAGAAAAAAACATCACCTTGTTCAATATCGAGAGAATCGCCAAGGCGTTGAAGATATCGGTCAGTGAGTTGCTCTCCTAGCATGAAGGAAATTAAGAGACAATGACACCACACATCTCAGAGCTACTAGCAGGTCGAATTACAGAACTGAATTATCCGGATTTGTTGGTGCGATACCCTTGGATAATGCAGAGAAACAAAAAATGCATATTAAGTCCGGATAGTGACGGACTCCTATGTGGATTGTTCATGTCTATGTATTTCGGATGGAAAGTGGTGGGTTACTATGATGGAAAGGTAATGTTGCTGAAAGAAGGGGTCTCAACGCATGATGATGACTGCGTTTTTTTAGACATGGAGATTTACAGATCTCATGTAAAGAGCGTCGGTCATCACATGGTGTTGCTCAACAAAAATAGGATCACCAGTGACTGGACGAACTTCACAAATTGTCTGCAACCAAACAATCTACGATCTTATGACGGTAAACATGATTTCCGACTAAAATATCCTCTAGCGACAATACATTTTTTAATCGGAATAGTAGGCACACAACATCCGATTGATATTCCTGTCAGTGCGATAGCACCTCTCTTTTTTACTGATGGCACGTTCAACGTATTGTATAAATACCCTGAAAATGTCTTGAATTGGTTAAACTACCTTGGAATTGAAAAAGAGGGTAGCCCATTACGGAAAATTTTTATGCATGATCATTTTACTGTCTACGACCAGATGAAGATAATGGACGACTTCTTCCGAAAGCGGGACAAACTCAATGAGCAGGGTGAAAGAGGAGACAAGTTCGGAATCTCTGAATCGGATGGACAATTTAAGAACATCGAAGATCAATCGCATAGAAAGGTAAAAGTTTCAGACGCAGAACAATGCAAAGTGAAGGGTTTTATCAAGCTGCTTGCAGAAACGACAGGGTGGCGGTTTGATGAAGATGCATGGACGTTTGAGAATCTGAAGTGCTACAAGTTCAGCAAAGGGTCTTTCGAGGGAAGGAAGTGGACTGTATCTGACAGAGATTTTGACAAGTTAATGCGTTTGAACCCATTGTCGTGGGCAATGACAAGCGGTCAAAATATCGAGTTCACTTTAGAGGAGCCCGATTCTCTTCCTTAAGGGAGATTTGAGTAACCTCCTGAATAGAGATTTGGTATTCCTCAATAAATGGGAGATTACTGTCCTCTTCAGAGGAGACGATGTTGGTTTTGGAAAAAAGAGGCGACTCATTCTCAGTGTCCCGCAAACGCCTTTCTGCAATCTCACAGTATTCTTTGCTGATATCAAAACCGATGTAGTGCCTTCCTATTTTCTTTGCGCTCACCGCTGTTGATCCACTCCCCATAAATGGGTCGAGCACTACTCCGTCTGGTGGACAGAAACATTGAATGAAGTCATATGGAATCTTATCAGGAAAAGGTGCAGGGTGTTTTCGCTTGATTGGGTTCTTGTCTCCTGCCATTAAATACTCCCAAACAGTTCCTCGACATTTTGTTGAGTTTATCTCACGTCTAACAGTCTCAGTTGTTTCTCCATTTGTCCGTCGATTTCCACTACCGGTCATGGTCTTGCCACCATGTTTAGACGGAACCTTCAAAGGTTCTTTGTTGAAGTATTGCGGTTTCCTCCCCTTCACAAAAATTGGCATATACTCGTGGTCTACTCTGAACCGTTGCGTCCACCAAGCTCCTTCAGTTCCATGTTTCCGGTAGATCACACACTCGAAGAGTTTGAAACCAATATTATCGCACCAATCAACAATTGTGCGAAACGAGGTTAACGTCTTTCCGAAGTCCTGAGTTTGGTCTTGAATCACCATTGCTGCTATTCCACCGTCCCTGAGGATGCGAAGAATTTGTTCTCCCGTAGCATGCAAATCGTAGGAAAATCCTTGGTAGTCCCTTGTATTATCATACGGAGGTGAAGTAACAACAAGGTCGATGGATCCGTCGGGAATTGTTTTCATTGCTTCGACGCAATCAAGGCAGTAAATCTTATCTAATGTGTATGGTCCGATTGTCTCTAATTCTGTCAAGTGGTTGGCTCCAAAATCGATTTTGTTACTCAGAACATAATTTCTTTCTGGTTAAGAATTAATAGAATATAAGCACATTCCAGCTAAGAATCCATTCTTGGGCAGGAGAAGGTACTTGTGGAAGAGCTGATGTCATTGTATTGATGTGAGATTGAACTGCGACTTACTTTCCAATGATAAGTTCAGGGGGAGTGAATTACACGTAACACCAAAATTAAGTCTCTTTTAGTGTCACAGTATGGACCGTGACAATTGGGGTACAACGTGTCGTGATGACGCATATTGTGTCAGATTCTGATCAATCCCGCTCGAAAAATGGGACGGAACAACGGGCTTCTTATTAAGATAGCTCCTTTTCGTAAATCCTATATTTCTTGTACAGCTTCCCGCCCACAGCTTCATCGAAGCGGTTGATCAGATCGTTATCCTCGAGGTTCCACGACATCTCGCACCACGTATACCCTAATCGCGCGCCTCTCTTTACCGTCTCGTAATACAACACGCTGCTGATGCCCGTGAGTCGGTATTCTTTCTTAATGCCGAACACGATCGCCCGGGCTCCGGTTATCTTCTTTTTGTAATAGAGAAACTTTAAGATACCGATGGGACCAAGTTTTCCGTTCAGCTTTTTCAACACCTGATTCATATCGGGGAGAGTGATGCTCACACCTACCGGCTGTCCGTTGACTTCAGCGAATAAGACGAGTTCCGGCTCACAAATGGGTCTCAATTCTTTCGCCATGAGATCCATTTCCTTTTCAGTCATAGGTACAAAACCCCAGTTTAATTCCCACGCCGCATTGTAAATATCCTTGACGATCGCTACTTCCTGTTTAAAATTTTTCAAGTCAACCGGTCTGATGACGACATTTTCTTTGCTCTTCACCCGCTCTACAAGTTTTGCAATCCGATCGACTACCCCTATGTCACTTTTTAGATAGGCGTATAAATCTTTTGCTTTAACAAAACCGTATCGCTCGCAGAATTCAAGATAGTACTTAGGATTATACGGCATCATTATGACAGGGTCGATATCGAAACCTTCCAACAAGAATCCGCACTCGTCGTTCATGCTTAAATTCATCGGTCCCCGCATTCGGTTCATGCCCTGATTCTTGCACCAAGTTTCTGCGGAAGAAAATAATGCTTTCGCTGCCTCGTAGTCTTCAACGCATTCGAACATGCCGAAAAATCCGGTGCGTTCTTTGTGAAATTCATTATAACGGTCGTCAACGATTGCGGCGATACGCCCCGTGATAGTAGTTCCGCGGCGAGCGACGAATAATTCTATTTTTGCATGTTCGAAAAACGGATGCTTCGATTGATTCAATTTGAACTTCACATCCCGCAAGAGAGGAGGTACCCAATGAGGATAATCTTTGTAAATCTGCCAAGGGAGACGGATAAATCCGTTCAGATCATTATCATTTTGGATCCGCTCGATGATAAGCGCATCCGAGTTACTGTTTGCTTGAATATTTCTTTTCAACATCATGAGGAATATACAATACTCGTTTCTTAATTGCAAAGAATTTGCAAGTTTCACCTCCTCTGTCGAATCGTTTCTAATTTTGCTTTTGGTTCTTCAAAATCGGGTTTGCATTGTGTAGAGGTTAACGATAATCTGTTATTAATAGATGATATTGGAAATCTCTATCATCGGACCTTCGTCAAGATCCATCATTGCATTTATAAGAGTCGCTTTCTCATAATGGGCAATGTCTTCTCTGGAAATTCTTTCTTCGCTTATGATATTGTTTCTCAATAACTTTTCTCTTTTTGTCCCACGAAGCAACGGGGTGGAAGGGGTTATCCATTTTTTCCCGTCGTAAAATACAATGTTGGCGAAAGAGGTGTCTGTAATCATTCCATTCTTAATGATAAGAATATCGTCAGTCTTAACGGAGTCCATAAGATCGTTGAATATTCTTCTATCCACGTATTTATACGTGTATACGAGATTATCACACTCAACTAACTTGAGTGTTCTAATTTGTCTTTTGGCGTAATGGGCGAATTGAATTTGCTCGATTTCTTCTGAATAGACGACCCGGCATTTGGAAACATCATTGCCTAGATCTTCGGGAATTGAAATCAGATCATTCAAGTCAATAATGTCAGTACATCCGAATATATTTTTTCGGGATTTGTTCAATCTCTCGTTGTGATATTCGAGATTGTGCAGAATCTTATTTTCAATTTTTATTGTCTCAAACAATGGGCACATATACTTTATCAATTAATTCTTGATATTCCGATTTGGAATCACTCATTGATGTTATCCCGCCGCCGCTTTTATACTTTAATTGTTTTCCTGTTTTTTCTATAAACCTTATCATAACTCCGCTGTCAAGATTATTGCCGTCAAAATATCCGAACACGCCGGTATAATAGCCACGTTTGTAATTTTCTGTTTCTTTTATAATTTGAATCGTTTTCTTTTTCGGTGCACCGCTAATTGAGCCGGCTGGCAACAACGCGAAAATGATGTCGCCGATATTTGATCTATAATCCCGACCAAGTTCACCGACGATCTTCGAACTGACTTGAAGAAGGTTTTTATTGTGTGTCTTAATCTTATCGATGTACCGGAATCTCTCGACACGAACATTCTTAGCCACCATACTTAAATCGTTTCTAATTAAATCAACGATTGTGTTATGTTCGGCGAGTTCTTTTGGGTCTGATAATAATATTTGTTTTGCATTTGGGATTGATGCGTTTATCGTTCCCTTCATTGGATACGATGATATTTTGTTATTATGAATCCGTATAAATGTTTCCGGTGAAAATACAACGAATTTATTTTGAAAACATAATTTATATTTTGCACGGCTCCGATAGAATATCTCTTCGAGCGAAAGATTTATTTTTACTTTTGTCGGAAATGTTAGGTTTAAAAGATATGTGTTGCCGTTAGCGATGTGCCGCTTCACCTTACTAAACGCGGATTGGTACCGGTTGAATGAAACAAATTGTTTTGTGAATAGAATATTTTTCAGTAATATGGTTGGAGTGATGTAATTTTTTGTACCATTTATATCATAACGAATTTCAAAGTTATTGATTTTATCGAGTCGATGGACAATTAGTGCTTTCATCTCAAAATCGACGATGAAAAGGAACGGGGTTTTAGTAGTCCCGTATTTGTTCATCATTTTGATTGCGCTTTGTTTATGCATAGAATAAAGTAATGAAAAAATTATTCATATTAAATTTATGAACTCAGAGATATTAGTAATTGATAATTACGATTCATTTACATATAACTTGATTCAGATTGTGGAAGGGCTCGGAAAACATGATTGTGTTGTTCTGAAAAATGATGCAATTAATCTCCGTGCAATAAAACGGTATAAAAAAATATTAATCACACCCGGACCTGGAGTGCCCTTGGATGCCGGGGAAATATTGAGTGTCATTAAACGGTATGGTTCAAGTAAATGCATATTGGGTATTTGCCTCGGACATCAGGCAATCGCAGAAGCGTTTGGAGGTCGATTAGAAAAAATGCCCAAAGTAGTACATGGAATAAAAAAGCGAATCACTGTTGTTGCTCGTGATGAGTATTTGTTCAAAGGCATTCCGAAAAATATTTCCGCAGGATTTTATCATTCATGGGCGGTCTCTAAAAAATACTTGCCCGATTGCTTGGATGTTACTGCATGGGATGATGACGGAACGATTATGGCAATCAGACACAAACATTTTGATGTTAGAGGTATCCAATTTCATCCCGAATCGATAATGACCGATTATGGAAAAAAGATAATCCAAAATTGGTTAAATCGTTAATTCAACTTCGATCCCTTCGCAAGCCACACCGGCAAAATCTCCATTGACAATCGTCCCGAGATTACTGCAGGATCATCTCTTTCTAATTTATCAGCTTCTTCTTTTGTTTTTACGTTGAAAATTATTATTCCACGGTATTCATTATCGCCGTCAAACGGACCGGCAACGGAGATTAATCCGGCTTTCCCTAACTTGTTCAGGTGGGCTAAGTGATTTTCCTGTATTTTTGCTGCGGCTAATGAATCCTGCGTTCTGTTAGGTCCTTTCTTGAGCAAGCAGAAGAAATATTTTTTCATCGTGTAATTTTCTTCACCTACCTTTATATCCAATTCATCTTGCGATGACGTGGAAACGGGCGCCCACCTCTTAAGAAACTCGAAAACTTTTTCCCTGCTGTGTCCTTTACCCGATTCTAAATCACCCGTATCTTGTGAGTGAAGCAGTTTACCGTCTTTTTCCAGTACAAATATATGCGGGTATCCTTTGATCTCCGGATACTGTGATAAAACTTTTTCATTCTCATTTTCTTTGCTGAAGTTTACTTTGACGACAACGTAATTTTTAAACATGAATTCCATTAAATCAACATTTTTTATGAACAACGTATCGAGCCGCTTGCACCAAATGCACCAATTACCGCCAATATCGAGTATGATTCTGCGATTACTTTTTGTGGCTTCCACAATTGCTGAACGGATATCTGCTGAGGCATCGCGAGCTGGATCAAATTTTTCAACCGGAATGTATTCGGGTTTAGCCACACTTTGGGCTGAGATCAGTACGGGCGTTCCAATGAATAAAATCAAAATGAATATATTAATAAAAGTTCTTTTCATTGTATTGTATCCATGTTATTTAATGTTTCGACTAACTTTTCTCCACATCTCATCTATTAAATCTTTCAAACCCTCGCCCGAGACGGCTGATATATGAATAACCTTTATGGTTTTCCTGAATTTAAGTTTCTTTAAAGTTTTTTTAAGATCTGCATCCGCCAAATCAATTTTAGATATCGCAATGATCTGAGGTTTCTTCAGCATTTTCTCATTGAACGATTTTAACTCATTCACCAAAGTTTTATACTGTTCTTTTGGATCATCGCTTGTGCACTCGATGAGGAAGACGAGAACGCTTGTTCTCTCAATGTGTCGTAAGAATTCAATCCCGAGTCCTTTTCCGGTGTGTGCACCTTCAATAAGTCCCGGCATATCGGCAACGACGAAACTTTTTTCCTCGCTGTACCTAACAATGCCAAGATTGGGAATAAGTGTTGTGAATGGATAATCCGCTATTTTTGGTTTCGCGGCAGATATACGCGAGATTAATGTCGATTTGCCTGCATTGGGGAGCCCAACCAGTCCGACATCGGCAAGAAGCTTCAGTTCGAGGTTGATGTTTCGTTCTTCACCCTGTATGCCTTTTGTTGCTTTGCGAGGTGCTTGATTGGTTGATGTTGCAAATTCGGCATTTCCTTTGCCGCCGCGTCCGCCTTTTACAATTACAATTTCATCACCTTCGCGTTTTAGATCGATGATGATATTATTTGTTTCAGAATCATGTATAATCGTACCGACAGGAACTCTCAGTATTGTGTCTTCTCCGCTCTTGCCGGTTCTATTGGATGTTTCTCCTTTGTTACCATCAGTCGCATTATATCTTCGCTTGTAGCGGAAGTCCATCAAAGTTGTAAGTTGTTTATCGGCACGTAAAATTATATCGCCACCCTTGCCGCCGTTGCCGCCGTCGGGTCCGCCTTTGGGAATATACTTTTCACGACGAAAACTTACCATCCCGTCTCCGCCATTTCCCGCTTTTACATATATCGTTGCTTCATCGATGAACATGGTTCAATCCAAAATTAAAAAGTTAAAAATTAATATCACTGATATCAAACGTTGTTTTTCGCAAATCTCGTATCTCAAATCATTTCTTCAGATGAAACTGTTCGGAAATTATCTCTATAAACTTTGTCGCTTCTGAAGAATACGGGTAGACCTCGTGTTTTATGAAAATCTCATCGATTAATTTCGATGCCTGCTTCCATGATGTCTGTTTTGTTAAGGTGTTCAGTAATGAGAGATATGCCTTCTCATTATGGCTGAATATTTTCTTTACAAATTTTCTTTTATCCGATTCGGAAATATCAAACTCTATCTTTGAAATCGATCGATCGGTATCATCAATATTATCCGACTGATCTAAATTTAAGTTATCTGCCTGAAACGAACCGAGTGTGTGCCTGCTGTCTTCGAGTATATCTCCAAGTTCTTTTTTACTAATTTCACTTTTACCCTGGGCTACTTCACCTTCAAGGCGCGGAATTACAAGATTTAGCCCTTTGTCTTCAAAAAACTTGATTATCGCTTTAATCGGCAACAAATAATTGCCGCTCTTAATATAGTGATTAAAAAAGTCAAATATCGGTGAGATTATTTCTGCAAGCTCATAACCCGATTTTCGTTTTATATATTCACTGTCGGCTTTCCATAACAGGGTTCTGAATTCTTTTTCCGTTATTGATTCAATCTGTTTTTCAGAAAAATATCTTATGACGATCTCTTTAGAATAATTATAAGGCGCGAAATACCTGAATATCTCCATTAGATTTTGGGTTGAAATTGTCTTATCTTTTTCGAATATGATGTTCGATAATGTCCACTGTGGGCGAACAAGATAATTTATCATCAAGTGAACTGCTTCATCTATTCGATGCTCCATATTGTTGAACTTGAAGTTTAAGATGAGTATAGAATCAATTTGCTGTTGTAAACTTCGAATCCCAGGGTGGTGATGATTAAACCGACTTTCTTTAGTGAATTTATTTTGCTCGTTTCGCAGTAAAGCTTCAACTTCTGCCTTGAAATAATATTTTATTGGGTCCGGGATGTCAACCGCTAAAATATCTTTCAAGCATATAACATCGGTTCCCTTATTCGGGAAAAGTTGTTTAATTCCCTTTAATATGTTTTCTGTCTCTCGTTCAAGCACTATCGGGGTTCTTTTTTTATTATTGAATTCACCCTGTTGATTTCTTTTTGAGCCGCCGCTTTAAATGTTGCGTTGATTCCGGGTCTATCAATTACCTGCTGGTACATGCTAATAGCTTCACTGAATTTAGACATTTTTTCGTACGATTGTCCCGCCATATAAAGCGATGTAGCAGTCCAATTTACTTTTCCCTGCTTAGTAACCAGATACGGAATTTTTAAAAATTCGAGAATCGCTTGTTGATAATCGCCTTTATAATAATATGCTTCGCCAATGTTGTAACGGATCTCAGCTTCCAATAAACTTCCGGCTTCAGGAATTAAATTCTGGAAATGCAGAACCGCCTGATCGTAATATCCTATTTTTGTATAGAGTGTACCGAGTTTAATTTTTTTGTCGACTATACCTTCATCGTTAGGATATCGTTCAATGTAATCGCGCGTAATCTTTAAGGCATCATCATATAGCTTTGTCGATTCATACGCTTCTATCAAGTTGTTCATCGCATAAGAGAGTATATCGCCCGATTTGGTGGGTGACTTAATGATTTCCTGATAAAATCGGATTGATTGTTCGAACCGTTCAGCATTGAAGTGCATGTTGCCAAGCGATAGCAGTACTCGCGGTATCACATCTGAGTCGGGGAATTTCTTCAATATCGACTCATATTTTTTTGCCGCATCCTCAAGCTTATTTAAAACTTCGGATATTTTTCCGATATAAAAATTGCCCCAGGCGCCGAATCGAGTCTCTTCATAATCGTCGGCAACATTTTCAAACAATTTTTTTGCCGCGGTATAATCTTGTTTTCGGTAATAAAGAAGTCCGGTCTCGTATTCAAATTCGGCTTTGTAATTTTCTATATCTTTATAGTTTTTGTTAAAATCGTTTATCAATTTTTGCGCTTCAGCGAGTCGGTTATCGCGTAGAGTAGAAACAATGGCGCGCGATTGGAAGTGCTGTTTATCTTTCAAACTGTCATTTGCTTGAGCGAGTTGGGAATATTGTTTTGCCGCCTCGCCGTATTGTTCGGTTTGAAAAAGTAAGTCTGCAATCTCGCTCGTCATGGAACCGGCGTCGCCAAGCGAAACGGCTTGTTTAAAGTATGATGAAGCGTTATCCAAGCGTCCCTCGGTACGCGAAAGTGTTCCAAGCGAGTAAAAAGCTTTGCTTGCGTTAACTCCTTTTCTATCGTTCGCTAAATATTCCGAATAATATTTAACCGCTTTTTGCCGTTCTCCCATTTTTTCGTAAACCGTCGCAAGCGAAAAATAGATTTGATTTACATTCTTAGCTTTTAATTCGTCAGACAAATATTTGTTTAGCGGATCATTATAAAATTGAATCGCTTCATCGTACTCGGCGTTCGCGATGTACAGTTCCGGTATCGCAGATGCCGCTTTTTCTGAAATGGAAGTATAATAGAAGTCGTTTACCAATCGTTTCAGTATGTTAATTGCATCAGGATAATTACGTTTAACATTATAATAATCAGCAAGATTCCAGAGCGAGTGAATTGTAGAAGTTTTAATATAATCGGTTGTTATTGCCTTTCGCCAATTTAGTTCAGACGAGTCGGGGTGCTTGAGGAGTTTATACAGATTACCCAACTGAAAATATGCATCGGGTAAAAAAGGAGATTTTGGATATTCAGTTACCAATAATTGTAGAGATGAGATTGCATCATTAGGAGCTTGAGCCATTGCAGATGCGTTTGCCAACTCGAGCAAAACCTGATCCCAGTGGAGTGAGGATGGATATTGGGATAAATATTCCTGCGCCAAGCCGATAACCTCTGCAGGATTTTTCTCATGAGATTTTAATTTGTAAGAATAAAACGCAACATCTTCGTTGGCGCTGTTCTTCGGATATTTTTTTAATAGAGCATCATAAAATTCAATCGCCGAAGCGATTGCTTCAGGTTTTAATTCCGACAAAAGATGATATGATCGTGCGCGGTAATAGTAAGCATCGAAGAGCTGTTTCTCTTCAAGCCCGCCGTCGATTGCCGATGTGAATTGTTTTGCCGCGGACTCATAATCTTTTAAATCGTTAAAATAAATTTCACCCAATTTGAATGACAATTCTGATTTATTTTTATCGGTTAAAACTTCGCCCATCAATCGCGCGAGTTTTTCAATTCCGGCATCCCGGTCTTTGATGCGATGATTCTTAATATATTCGATTTTGCCCGATACCGAATCGGAGAAATCGTTCGCGGGGTAACGTGATTGAAGATCGATGTATGTTTTCAACGCGCCGTCGAAATCATTGGCTTTTTCCTGACAAGCTGCAATCCCTATCGCGGCTTCAACAACTAACGGTGTTTGCGGAAATTTTTGCGTCAGTTGATCGTAAACATTTATCGCTTTTCTGTATTCCTGTAAATTAATCTCGAAGATACCGGCTAATCGAATTAATGCAGAAGGAGTTTGAATATTATCAGGGAATGCCTCGGTGTAACTTAGCAAATAGCGACATGCTTCGCTGTACTGTCTAAGGGCGAACGATGCTTCGGCGGCAAGCAGTAAAGCCGGCGCGGAATAAGGAGAAGCATGAACGGAAATTATTTTTTTAAAATATCGCAGGGCGTCTTTATAATCTTCGTTCAGTAAAGACGATCTACCGGCTTCAAGAATTGCCTGCTCTGCCAATACTGATTTGGGAAATTTCGATGTAAGTTTATCGAATGATTTTCTGGCATTCGAATATTCTTTTTGAATCTGATATAACTTACCTGTTTCCAGCAATGCTCTGGCTTGAAGTGAATCATCGGCAGAATCGTCGGAGGAAACTTTTTTAAAATAATCTATCGCGGTAATATAGTCGCGCCCGCTTGCGGCTAACTTTCCCATCTCGAACGCCGCGGCTGTTGCGGCAGAAGATTTTTTATTGTTAACGATTACAGATTTAAATGTACCCTCGGCTTCGGCAAATAAGCAGTTCAATACCTGCAGTTTACCGATTGAGAATAAGGCGCTTGCCTTCACCTCAGGCGGGGCATCGCTTTCGGCTACTCGGCGTGCTTCGCGTTCTGCCAATTCTGTTTGACCTTCCTCGGCATACATCTCTCCGATAGCAAGCCGTGCAGGCAATACACTCGCGGCAGCAGGATATTCCTGTATTATAGCTCTGAAAATTTTCTTCGCATTTTCTCTATCCGCTAACTGACGATATAACTGTCCCGCTTTTAACAGCGCTTCGGGCACCAACTGACTTTTAGGATGAAACACTTTCACCCGCTCATATGCAGAAGCGGCTTCACGCGTATTGTTGAGGGCAAGGAAAGCGTCGCCAACTTTAAGCCATGCTTCGGGCGCTTTCGGGTGTTCAACATAGGTAAGCGCAAAATTCTGAAACGTTACTCTTGCCTCATCGTACCGTTTTAATTTTAGTTGTGTAGTGCCAAGGTAAAAATGCGATTCAATACCGTTGGATGTATTCGGGTAAGTGTTGATAAAATTTTTGAATTGCTCAACAGCTAAATCGTACATCCCATCGTTGTACAAACCGACTGCTAATTTGAACTCGGAGTTTTCTTTATCCTGAGCGTATAACGGTTTACCAAGAACCATTAACAAAGAGCCAACAACCAACAGCCAAGAGCTAAGAGCCGTGAGCTTGGAACTACGAGAAAAGAGATTATAGATCGATGAAATTTTAAGTTTAATTTTCATGGAAAAGAGAAGAAAGTTAATTTATGCCATTTTTTAATAATCCGAAATCTGCAATCCGCAATCAATAAAAGATAGCTCAATTTTGGGAGTTGTGCAAACATGGTATAGGGTTGACATCTCCCCAATAATCCGTTATATTACCACATTATAAAATCAAAATTAAAAATTAAAAAATTTCACTTGATGTGGATGCGCCTCTGGCGCAAAAATTAAAAAGCTAAAAACCAAAACCAAAAAGCTAGAAGGTAAAACCATGCTCAATTATATATGGTTAGGATTGATAGTCATCGGTATTGCTGTGGCAGTCAGGAGCGATTGGAGAGATATCTCCACCAACAAATACCACAACGGTGAAGAAATCGAAACATTAATCCAACTCTCCAATAATCCAACACTCCCGTTGACTTCATCTCAAACTTATCCGTGCACACTAATCTATTCGGAGGCGCTCGGTATAACCCAGCAAGCGGAACTTATAGTCGGATCGAATAATTCAGGAGTTCTTCACATATTCATGGATGACAACACGCCTCCGCTCTGGCGCGAGGTTTATAAAATTCAGAAGAACGAAAAATACCTCCTTGCTCATGTAACCCTCGGCGGTATTGAAGGACAAACAGTGCATTGTAAAATGGTTTTCGATCCGGTAAAGTTTGTAAAACTGAATGCCGTTACAAACGATGGAATAATCAAGTACGCAAAAATTGCGGTAGAGCTTGCACTGGGACTTATCGGAATAATGGCGCTGTGGCTTGGCATCATGAAGATTGCCGAACAATCCGGTTTGATTGCAAAACTTGCAAGCGCACTGAAGCCAGTTACAACCAGATTGTTTCCGGATGTTCCTGCCGATCATCCTGCTATGGGCGCGATGATTATGAATATTTCTGCTAACATGCTTGGACTTGCAAACGCCGCCACTCCTCTCGGCTTGAAAGCTATGGAAGAATTAAATAAGCTCAACAAAAAACTTGGAACGGCTACTGATGCCATGTGTACATTTTTGGTTATCAACACAAGTAACGTTCAACTTATTCCTGCAACAGTAATTGCGATACGAGCATCTGCGGGTGCATCCAATCCGACTGATATCATCGGACCTGTTATTGTTGCCACTACAGTCAATACTATAGTGGGTGTGGTTACTGTCAAACTTCTATCGAGATTGAAAGTATTTAAAAAGCAGATACAGCCCAATGTATAATAGCAAAGAATTTTTCAACGCAGAGTAAACTCTTGGCGTCTCTTTGCGATCTTAGCGGTTAAATTTTTTTTAAGGAAATTAAGATGTCAGATATAATAATAAATATAGTAAGCACTATTTCCGTAGTTGCAATTCCCGGACTTATTCTTTTCATCGTTGTTTACGGAGTTATCAAAAAAGTCAAAATCTACGAAGCATTTGTTGAAGGTGCGAAAGAAGGTTTCAATGTTGGCGTGCGTATAATTCCATACCTTGTTGCAATGCTTGTAGCGATCGGCATCTTCCGTGCTGGTGGCGCAATGGAACTGCTGGCAAAATTAATATCACCCTTAACAAATTTTATCAACATGCCTGCCGAAGCATTACCGATGGCTATCATGCGCCCGTTATCTGGAAGTGGTGCATTAGGTGTTATGGCAGAAACAATAAAAGCTAATGGACCTGATTCTCTAATCGGGCGGATGGTTGCAGTTATGATGGGTAGCGGTGAGACAACCTTCTACGTACTTGCTGTTTACTTCGGTTCGGTGAGCATCACCAAAACTCGGCAGGCGGTTCCTGCAGGTATTATTGCGGATATTGTTGGGATTTTGATGTCGGTGTGGATTGTAAATCTTATTTTCGGTTAAGTTAGCTTGATTTTTAAGCCCATCTTGGCTATATTCAGCAAGTTTAATTTTCCCATAATGCCGAAATAAACAAAATTTCAATTCCTTTTGAATAGAGCAAATGAATCTGTTAAATAAGCTTATTGTTACTACGCTCCCGGCAATTCCAAAACCAATAGTAAGAAAGTTCGCAAGTAAATATATCGCCGGCGAAAAACTTTCCGATGCAGTTCGTGTTGTGAAAGAATTGAACACAAAAGGTATTATGGCAACTTTAGATGTTCTTGGCGAAGCGATCACAACAAAGGAAGAAGCGATTGTTGCCCGTAATGAAATTTTAGAATTATTCCCAACAATCCAAAAAGAAAAATTAGATTCGAATGTCTCGATCAAACTTACTCAGCTTGGCTTAGCGCTTGATAAATATTTTTGTCTTGATAATGTTCGCATGATAGTTGCAAAAGCGAAAGAGATGAACAACTTCGTTCGAATCGACATGGAAGATTCTCCGACGACCGATGATACAATCTGGGTTTACCGTCAAATTAGAAAAGAGTTTAAAAACAGCGGGATTGTTCTTCAGGCGTACATGCGCAGAACGGAAAACGATGCGGATGAATTAATAAAAGAAGGACTCGGACATTTCCGGTTGTGCAAAGGAATTTATGTTGAACCGGCAGAGATTGCTTTCAAAGGACATGATGAGGTAAATCAGAATTTCATTCAGGTGATGAAAAAAATGTTTGAGAAAAAAGCATACGTCGGTATTGCAACTCACGATGATGCTTTGGTGGATGCGGCATACAGAATTATTCAGTCTATGAAGTTGCAGAAACAGGAATATGAATTTCAAATGTTACTCGGTGTGAAGGATGATCTCCGGTCGAAGATTGTACGCGATGGACATAGGATGCGAGTCTACGTTCCGTTTGGTGAGCACTGGTATCGATACTCGATCCGACGGTTTAAAGAAAATCCGCAAATGGCAGGATATGTTTTAAAAGCTTTATTCAATTGAAAAAAATAATCTTAATTATCAATCCTTATATAATATAAAAAAGGAGATTTAAATGGCAGATACACAATCCGGAAGCGGAACAAAACGGTTCACACCGTACGTTCCTGCCGATAAAGTGATGACGGAATTTTCCGGCAGAGCGCTTTTTATCGGCTTGATAATGTGCGTAGTTCTTGGCGCCGCAAATGCATATTTAGGTTTAAAAGCCGGCATGACTATCGCGGCAACATATCCTGCGGCGGTTATCGGTATGGCATTCCTACGATTAGTAAAGGGAAATATTCTTGAAGAGAATATGGCTCGTACGGTCGGCTCAATTGGAGAATCGGTTGCAGCGGGCGCAATTTTCACACTTCCTGCATTTTTCATCGCAGGAATCTGGGAAGAATTTTTCACTGTGGGTCATTACGTCCAATCATCTCTCATTATGCTTGCAGGCGGCGTGCTTGGAATTATGTTCGTTGCGCTTCTTCGCCGCGTTATGGTTGAAGATGTTGAACTTCCTTTCCCGGAATCGGTTGCGGCATCCGAAATTCACAAAGCAGGTCGTTCAGGTGGGACAGGCGCGAAATTCCTTTTCGCCGCAATGGGTATTGGCGCTGTTATTCAGGCGATGCGTAATCTAAAATTCTTCGCAGAGTCAGCAGAAAAATTCATCGAGTTCTCCAAAGCTACAATCGGTTTAAAAGCGAGTGGAACTGTTACTGCTCAAAGTGGTATTCTTCTTAGCACTCCTGGTGTGAATCCATCGTACATGGGCGTCGGTTACATCATCGGACCGAAGCTTGCTTCATTAAATTTCAGTGGTGGACTGCTTGCGTGGGGATTGTTTGTTCCGATTCTTACTTACTTTATCGGACCCTCGCTTATGGCTACATCAACCACGCCTCTTGATGAGGGATCGTGGATTGGAATGGCGAACAACGTGTGGCGCTATATTGTGCGTCCGATAGCAATCGGCGGAATGTTGATGAGCGCGGGCTTTACACTTTTCAGAATGCGTAAGAGTTTAGGCGCAGGTTTGAAACGTTCTATTGGCGACGTTAAAAAAGCGGCAACCGGTGAACATGTTGCAATTCGAACCGAACAGGATATCAGTTTCAAGTGGGTGATGATCGGAATTCTGTTGACAGGCGTTCTAACATTTTTCATCTATAATTATTTTGCTCAGGATGTTGTTGCTGCGTTGGTTGCAACAATCGTAATGATCATTGCCGGATTTTTCTTTGCCGCAGTATCGGGTTATCTTGTTGGAATAATCGGTTCAAGCAATAATCCTATCAGCGGACTCACACTCTCTACTCTACTCGTAGCTGCACTTCTGATGGTTGCACTTGGTATGACAGGGCAAACCGGTGTTGCGGCAGTGCTTGGTGTTGCGGCAGTTGTTTGCGTGGCGGCTGCGGTTGCAGGCGAGATGTTGCAAGATTTAAAAGTTGGTCACATTCTTGGCGGAACACCATGGAAAATGCAGGTTGGCGATCTTATCGGCGTTGGACTTGCGGCGGCAGTTATGTTCTTCCCGCTCGTCATTCTTCATCAAGGCGATATAAATATGGGAGGAACCGGATTGGGAGGAAAAACATATCCGGCTCCTCAGGCAAGTTTGATGGCATTACTATCTCAAGGAATTGTAGGCGGACAAATGGCATGGCCCCTGATCATAGTTGGTATGTTGATGGGATTGGGATTCATACTTATGCAGGTAAAAAGTCCGATGCTTGTCAGCGTTGGTATGTATTTACCGCTTGAGACGACTTTTGCTATTTTCATCGGCGGATTGATAAAAGGAGTTGTCGATAAAGTAGTAGCGAAGAAAAAATTCAACGATGCACAGAAAGCGCGAGTGGAGAATACGGGCGTACTTCTTGCCGCAGGTTTAATCGCAGGCGAAGCGTTAATCGGATTACTCTTCGCTGGACTTGCAGTTGGCGATATTAAGTACGATACTTGGCTTCCGGCTATCTTTGCAGGATTTCCGTTCCCGTTCTATGTCAGCTCGCTGGTGTTCTTATTCATTGCCTGGCTCTTAATTCAAATACCGGTTAAGAACGCTGGTCGTCCAGACGAACCCGCGCCGCCAACGGCAGTGATGTAATATTGTCATTCTTCATCTCGTCCCATTTATTTTCGGGACGGGATGAAGAATCTGATTTCCCAACAATTTAAAGAATATGAAACAAAACGAAACTGAGAAAATTAACCTTTTAGATTTAAAACCATCGAGAAATTTGAAATGGGAAACGGGTGAGAAGAATGAAGTTATTTTGTTCGTTCCGAAATTTCAAAATCGGTTTTTAGTAAAATATATAATGCCGAATATCAAGAGGCCCTATTTTAAAATAAAACTTGATGACCACGGTAGTTTCATCTGGAGTCAGTGCGATGGTAATACAACGGTCGGCAAGATATCCGATAAGTTGAAAGAGAAATTCGGCGAGAGCTTCGATCCGACTTATGAAAGAATTGGTAAGTTTGTAAATCAATTGGTGAGGGATAAATTTTTATCGATAGAGAATCAAAGTGATTTCAAAAAAGACAATTAAAAATATTGTCAGAGAGATCGTTGATGCGTGCGATCCGGAGTTGGTGATTCTTTTTGGCTCTTATGGACGAGGTAAACCTAAAAAGGATAGTGACCTCGATATTTTTGTGGTAGCTGATTTACCTGGCACCGCGTCAGAGAAAAATCGATTCGTAGACCGGGCAATTACTTCATCCAGCTTTGGTATTGATATCGTAGTTAGAAGTCGCGAGCAAGTAAAAAATGCTTTGAAGGGAAGAGATTGGTTTATTCAAGAGATATTCGCTGAAGGTAAAAAGCTGTATGCACGCTGATGCTACTCCATGGATTGAAAAAGCTAAAGGTGATTATGAAAGTGCAATTCATCTTTCCAAAAAAAGATCGAATTGTAAATTATTAAAGATTCCGAAATCCAAAATCCCAAATCCGAAATCAAATTATGCCTTTTCCGTATTCATGAACTTTAAACATTTAAATTATTATAAAAGAAAATAACAAGTATTTATAAAGATAAATCAAGGAGCTAATATATGTCAAACGCAATAGATGGATTAAAACCGGAGCTTGTATGGAAATACTTTGCAGAGATTGCAAAAATTCCTCACGGCTCTAAGAACGAAACAGCAATCTCGAAATATGTTTATGAGACTGCAAAAAAGTTCGGTCTCGAAGCGAAACAGGATAAATTCGGAACTGTACTTGTTAAGAAGCCGGCATCATCCGGATTCGAAAACAAAAAAAGTATCTGTCTGCAAGGGCATCTCGACATGGTTTGCGAGAAGAATGCCGATAAACAGCACGACTTCATGAAAGACCCAATCGAGCTTGTCCGCAAAGGAAACGTCATCATGGCGAACGGCACAACGCTCGGCGCCGATAACGGAATCGCCGTTGCAACTAACCTTGCTATCATGGAAGATAAATCATTAAAACATGGTCCGCTGGAATTTCTTTTCACGATAGATGAAGAGACAGGATTGACCGGCGCGAATAATTTACAAAAGGGATTCGTGCAAAGCCAAACTCTTCTTAATCTCGATTCAGAAGAAGAAGGCGCAATTTATGTCGGCTGTTCAGGTGGGCGCGATACGCTTGGGACATGGAAGGTTAATTTTGAAAAAGTTCCGGCACCGTACATCGCGGCTGAAATTTCGGTGAAAGGATTGAAAGGCGGTCACTCAGGACTTGAAATCGATAAAGGCAGAGGCAATGCGATTAAGATAATTAATAGAGTTCTAATAGCCCTCGGTGAAGTTGGCGCGCGTTTGTCCAGTATCAACGGCGGTAATAAACGTAATGCTATTCCGCGCGAGTGCGTAGCGCAAGTATTCATTCCGAAAACTAAAATCGGTTTGGCGAAGGAAATTGTTGCTAATTGCAATATCGTAATGAAAGCCGAATTAGCTACTGTTGAAAAAGATTTAATCGTCAGCATGTTAGAATTGCCAAAGGTGAAGAAGGGCAAAGTTGTGAAGAAAGCCCAGCAGGCAAAAATTTTACAAACGATTGCCGCCTTACCACATGGTGTAATAAAGATGAGCGCCGATATTCCGGGGTTGGTTGAAACATCAACCAATGTCGCTGTTATTACCACAACAAATAAAGTTATAACCTTAGCAACAAGTCAGAGAAGCTCGGTTGCTTCAGAGATTGACGAGATTGCGTTTGGCGTGAAAGCCGTTTTCGATTTGGGTACAGCGAAAGTTGAACAGTCCGATGGTTACCCCGGCTGGAAGCCTAATCTCGATTCTCCGATTTTGAAAGTCGCAAAAGCAACTTATAAATCACTCGCTGGTAAAGAGCCGGAAGTGAAAGCAATCCACGCAGGACTTGAATGTGGAATCATAGGAGAAAAATATCCCGGAATGGATATGATCTCTTTCGGTCCAACTCTTAAAGCTGTTCACTCACCTGATGAGAAAATTTACATCGATACGGTTGAGAAGTTCTGGAACTTCCTGCTGGCGATATTGAAAAACGCGAATTAGAGTTCTGTAGATTAGCCAAACCTCCGATTTTTCATTAAGTTGCAACAAGGAAAGAAGTCGGAGGTTTTTCGTTCTTATTTGATCCCTAAAAAGGATTCAAAATTTTCTTGATTAACGAGTTGAGTTACAACTGATGGGTAAGCGTTCGTAAATGTTTTTGGGAATTTAGATTTCGCTTTTACATTCCACTTAAATTCGAATGCCGATAGTGTTTCGTTGATCTCTTCGATGTAATCGATCTCTTGTTGCATTGTTGTTCGCCAAAAATACCGCGATGTGTCTATGCCATTGTAAAGTAAGTACTTCATCCGCTCACTCATCAAAAAGTTCTCCCAGAGTGCGCCGATATCGGATCGGGTATTTAATATCCCGTAATTGCCGATGATCGCATTCCGAATCCCATTGTCGTAAAAATAAACTTTCTTCCCTTTCTTGATTTCATTCCGAACATTTCGACTAAAGGCAGGAATTCGAAATACGACGAATGTTTTTTCAAGAAGATCTATATATTTTTCTACTGTCTCGTTATCTGCGTTCACAATTTGCCCGATTTCATGATAGCTGATTTCGCTGCCCACTTGTAACGCCAATGCTTTCAATATTTTTTCGAGCATCGCTGGTTTCTTTACATATTCCAAAGTCAGCAAATCTTTGTAGAGGTAACTTCCGGCAAGTAATTTTAACAACTCTTTTTCTTCTCCGAGTTTAGTGACTATCTCAGGATAGTATCCAAAGATTAGTCGATGTTCCAACAACCGTTTTTCATCGATAATGCCGTGGTACTCGACCATCTCGCCAAACGAAATCGGATAGAGAGTGTATTCATATTTTCTTCCTGTAAGCGGCTCGTTCGTTTTGTTTGCTAATTCAAATGCCGATGAACCTGTTGCAACCACTTGAATATCTTTCAGATTATCAGCGAATAGTTTTAGCGTAATTCCTATGTTCGGAATGCGCTGAGCTTCATCGATGAAGACAATTTTATTTTTACCGGTAATAGATTTCAATTTTGTTGAGGTTGTATTGCTCAACATTTCTCTTACATCTGCCTCATCGCCGTTGAGGAGGAGTGAGGGTAACGATTGAGTATGAAGAACAGACTGAATCAGTGTGGTTTTTCCGGATTGCCTTGGTCCCAAAATAATGATGACTTTGCCTTTAAAAAGGCGTTCCGTTATTTGTTTTTGTAATAGGCGTTTGATCATATATTGCGTTTATAATCGCACAACAATATAATATTCTGCGGTTAGAAACGCAAATTTAAGGTAAAAATGGAAAAATTTGATGGATTAGGCAATTTGATGAATATCTTTCTTAGCCGATAGTTACATGCGATATATTTGATTTGTAAAACCCCCGATTTTTCATTCAGATCAAACACTGAAAGAAATCGGAGGTTTATTGTTAAATAAAAGCGCCCGAGCATTTGATCGGGCGCAATACCCTCCACCATTCTCTAAGCCACAATCCATGTGTAGTAGCCGATCACTGATCGGCGTAAACAGATAATGACGGTCAGGTGACCGTCTACTACGGTTCATTTCATCAAAATTAATTTCTTGGTTTCCATAAACCGTTGCCCTGGGCTTGACGAAGGGTCTCCAGCTTGTAAACGATAGAAGTAAACTCCGCTTGGTAAACTTGATGCGTTGAAGTACATCACGTGATATCCCGCTTCCTGCGTTGCATCCACTAGCAATGCTACCCTTTGACCGAGTGTGTTAAAAACACTCAAGCTTACATGCGATGCCTGCGGTAACGCGTACTTGATTGTTGTGGATGGGTTGAAGGGGTTGGGGTAGTTTTGAGAAAGTGTGAACGTCTTTGGTGTCAAGTTCTTTTCGGGATTGACACTAGTGATAGTACCGTTCCCAGTCATAACGATTTTTATGACTGCTGCCTGTGAATTGTTATACAGACGCAGCGTATCTGTATAATCCTGAATAGTGTCCGGTGTAAATGACATGATTATGTGGACTGAGTCCCCTTGATAGATGATCAAAGGGAATGTCGTGTCGCAATCGAATATCGGGGCCAAATAGCGTGCTGAATCTACCCTCGCTGCATTGATGGATGAGTTGTTCAGTGAAAGCGTTCTTGTTCTCGTCTCTCCGTACTTCACGTTGCCGAAATCGATGCTCATTGTATTTAGATGTAATACTGGGAAAGGTGACGATCCAAGTAAGACAACCTGTCCAGCACCACCATCATACGCTATCCTCAATGTATCTTTAAAAATTCCAAAAGATGCCGGTTTAAATTTTACTGCAACTACCAAGCTATCGTGTGGTTTTATAGTATCAGGCAATCCGAGTGAAAATGAGAAGGATGCGTTTGCGTTATTTAAAGATAAAATAATTAGAGAATTAATCGTTTGATTAAAAAAGACGGCATTAAGTAATAACGAGTCACCCACAACTATTTCGGCGTAATTCAACTGATTTTCCTTAAGAGTCAGAACAGGTTTAGGTGAATTGCCTGCCATGGGGATCTTTAATAAAGGAGTTGAAGAATTATTATGAAGAAACAATGTATCAATGTAGCTACGAATGGTATCAGGAGCAAAGGTAACCTGTAATGTCAGCGAGTCAGTGTTTGTCACCGTACCGCCCCCAATATTTGAGTGAAACCATCGTGACCGTGTGTATACCGAATCGATAACAAGGTTGTTGATTGATGTGTTCTTAGCAATAAGCGACCGAAATACGATAGAATTTTTTGCTACATCACCGAATTGCACGCTCGTCGGCAAAATGGAAATGTTTGGAAAGGGAGAGGTGCCACTTAGTACAATTCTAACAGTTCCTCCTGTCGATCCTAGAACAAGGGTGTCAGCAAAAGATCCAAATCTATTTGGAATGAACTTTACTTTTACTTCAATCGTATCGTAATCGAATAGAGTGTCGGGAGTATTGATGTTAGACCTGAATACGGATGTTGACGTTACTCCAGAGGTAATAAGCAACGGGGAGGTAGATTGATTTGAAACGTGGATAATTTGTTCGGAGGAATCACCCAGAACAATTGGGTTGAAGTTGATTGCACTTGCGGATACTACCATGATCGGTGGTGTAATTGAAACAACCGTTGAGTCCCATCCGCTATACAGTCTCTCTGTAGTTTGTGCACGAACAAAGATCATATCACCGTTATTCACGGCAATCTGCTTTTGGATGGTCGTGAAGATACTAGTTGAATCATTCGGGGCATTGAATGCTATTGTTGTAGGTGATGTTTGTCCACCACCATAGTACTTAACGTAATATTCAGCCCGATACATGTCCTTGAATTGGAACTTTGCCGGTCTTGCATCACTCCATCGGTCGAACGAATCCTTCAATCGGAAATACACTTTGTCTCCTCGCTTCAATGGTATGTCGCTCAGATTTATGGTACTGTCTCCAGCAACCGTAATCGATGTTCCATTCCCTCTGCCCGGATCGGTATTAATAAAATATTCCGCGTAGACAAGATTTGCGCCCGAATTACTAAAATACTCTTTGCGAAGGATGCACTGCGGCTTACTCCATGTTCCGTTCGTGCTCTTGAATCGTATGTATATTCTAGTTCCAACGGGAGGATTGCCAATAGCGACGTTGACATTTATGTTGGGGAGAGTATCGGTTTGAATCCACGTACCTTGTCCTTCACCGGGATCGGTATTCAAAAAGTATTCTCCTCCGACAATATTCTGATCCCGCTGATACTGAGGGAAAGCAAACGAGCAACTGATACACAATAGCGCCAGTATTTTCATAGTCATTTTCATGATTGGACCTTCCTTAGTAATTTGCACGGGCTTTTGCCTGGAGATTTATTGTGCTTACGCCGGGAGTAATAAGTATTTCTGTAACGACCGGATAAATCGGGCAATCTGGTCCCCCGAAATAGCCAATGTCACTTCGTGAACCATCAGGATCGAACAACGAGGGAGATCCCCCATTCACACAAGAGGAAGTTGGTTGGAGATGTATATCGTATTCAGATACGAACTGTGGTTCGTCGGAGAACGAATACGAAATCACAATCGATGAGCTATATGAATCATAGTAAAATCCAGCACCATTGCTCCAACCAATACAATTGATCACATTTATAGTTGCTCCATTGCTACCCTGAATGCCATGTAAATTGTTTTTATAGAAAACACAATTAAAAATCTGTGTGATTGCTCCGTTGGTATTCGATAGAATACCTTCCCCAAGGCACGATATAATAGCGCAATTTGAAACTGTTCCACCACTTGTCTTAATTCCATCTCCTGAATATGATGTAACACGAAACCACATTAGCTTTCCCGTATTCATCAAAACAACAGGGTTATAACTACCGGAAAGAATTGTTCCTTCGTATCCTGATCCCATTAAAACAACGTCCTTGTTCAAATTGACTTGTTGATTGTAGATTCCGGGCCATACTTTCACAGTATCTCCAGCAACTGATGCTTGTATAGCTGCATTGATACTTGTATAACCCCCACCTCCGTTGATGTCAACAATTCTGGTAGTGGCAAAAGCAATATTCACCATTGCGATGACAAAAATAAGTGTGATTACGGTTTTCATGTTGATGTACTCCTTATAAGTTTGTGATGAATTATTTTTTTGCAGAGCATTTCCACTTTCTAGATATATCTGGCACTAGTGGTTGTTGCTCCCTATTTGGGAATGTTTGATTCTATGCCGTCTAGCAATTCATTGTATTTACTTTCCGGACTTTGACCTATATAACCAGGAACTTCTTGCCAATCACTCCCCTTCTTTTGTTGCCAAGATATTATGGCAATTATTTTTATCTGTGTCTCCGTTAATTTAATTATCGAAAGATTGAATTTTAGTCTTTGGACACTTCCAAGGAAGTTCATCACCCCTGAATTAGATTTATAATCAGTATTGAGGATCCCCAAATCTTTATCTACAGTTAGAATTGCATAACCATTATTGTTGCAGTAATCTACTGCTGCTTTTAGAACGGTGGCATAGTCAGCATTGTAGATTCTGCTTCTCTTTGATGCTTCAACTGACTGTGAAGTTGCACAACCCCAGAGAATGAAGGCAATGCTTACGACTGCAAGAAAGATATTGACATGACGTTTCATTTGTAGACCTTTCTATTTGAACATGTTTAACAATACGATGAAAGACAGACGGATAAAACCATACGTTTTTCTTTGGTATTTCAATTGTTGAATATAGTTCCAGATAATGTGGCAAGAAATATCAAGATTGAATTTCCCCCTTATCCCATTGCCACCTTGTTGAACTCGTTCTGAGTGATTGCCATGCCAATCGGTCCGAGAAAAAAGCGGAGGAGAAAATTACCCAAGGTACTGTGGGCACCGTTGGTGACTTTCTCAACGCCTGTCGAATACACCCAAAACCAATAGATGTTCGCAAATGGAATGATAAGTAACCACGCCGTGGGTATGGCGGTACCTTGCCCGTTCATCTCGTTTTTTGTCTTCACGTACCAAACAAGCCCGTAGATACCGAACGTTATCATTGGAAGAAAAAGGATTGCAAGTGGGCTGCGTTTTTTCATGGCTAACCTCTTCGATTGAGTTTGAAGAAACATGATTAATGTATTTATCTATATATTTCACCGATTGCTTCTTCTTCCAGAAAAAATGAGAAAGTAAATAAGGGATTTATTAATATCTACAGAATTGGCTTGTTTTGCTACTAAGAAAGGTCTTTGGACGTGTATAATTTATTACCTATCAGTGTATTTACAAACTTCTCCCAACCACGAGGTGATAGACCATCCCAGTATTTAGCGAATCCTTATGTGCTGCGGAATCGAATTCGATTCTCAGTAATAATGATAAGTTTTCCTTGTAAGTCTTGTTCTGAGAAATGATCAAAGATGTATCGAAGTTGAGAATTCACTGTTGCCGAAGTTGTGCTTCGAGTGCGAAAGACTATAATCCCGGGACCGAAACGGTGAGGATATTCACGAACATCGGCGAAATCTAAATCGAATGTGATAAGAATTCTTTTCTCAGAGACTGATAATTTCCATAAATCTTCGTCGCTGGCTTCACCGAGTTTAAGTATTCTTGTGTCTACAGCATCATGTCCAAGATTGCAGAGATAAGCTGTGGTTTTCGGAGAGATATTTTGATCGAGAAGAAATTTCATGCCGGATTGATTTGCTCCAAGGCATGGATTTCTTCATTTTCAATCATCAAACGGGCGTATTCAATAGCTGCTTTTATATCTGCTTCGGAAAGCTCAGGATATTCCTCAATTATCTGAGTGAAATTGAGACCCTCTTCGACTAATCCCAAAATTACTGAGATCATGATTCTTGTTCCCTTAATACAAGGTTTCCCGTGGCAGATTTTCGGATTTACAGAAATTCGATCAAACATAATTTTCTCCATTCAAAATATAACATAATATAATTCTATTAGCTGCGGAAATCAAGCTGCCTAGGGCAATTTCATTGCCACTTCAATATATTTCTTGTTCATCGTTGGAATGTTTACGAATTTCTCACCATTCCAGTAAAGGAGAGATTTTTTGAGTTTTTCTAAATGCTCGGGTATAAGGGATTTTTTTAATTTGCCATGTTTCAACAAATAATCGTTTAGTTTAATAAAATGATCATTCGGGGCGATAGCTACGACCTCTAAGTCGGGGCGAAATAAATATACTTCTCCAACATCTTTGATATTTTCAGGTGTGTTGATTTGCAAAATTTCATTAATATAAACTCTTATCTTTCCATCTTTTAGTATCTCAAGACTCTTAACGCCGTTATATGATACTTGTCCATACAATTCATGCAATTTTGATAAAGGAAATAATAGATAATATTTTTCTTCTGCTTTTTTTATTTCGGTGGGTTGGAATTGTAGAGTAACAGGTGCATGGCCGTCGATATTATCGGGATCAAGGACGGCAATGTAAGCTCTGTTGTAGGCATCATTGATACCGGCGAGGATAATCTCTTCATTCCCGTCTTTGTTTAAATCCGAATGATCAACTGTCGATGTTCCTCCTCTGTTGAAATAGCCGTGAAGTACTTTACCGTCATCTATATCAACTTCCAAAAGTTTAACCGGGGAAAATTGGTGGACAGATGCTAATATATATAATCGAAGCTTATTTGAAATTCGCTGTGTGATAGTACAAAAATCGCTGATGTAAACATTCCCTTGATGGCTTTTACCAGCTTCACCGAAATAAATCCAGTTTCCGGTGCCAGCTTTCCATCTCAATCTTCCATCGTTATTAAGACAATAAAGAGTATCGCAGGTATATTCGGCATCCTGTAGTTTACCAGTCAGTATTAGTTCGTTTTTCCCATCGCTATCAAGATCGCGAATTAAAATAAACCTTTTCATTTCTCCCTCTGATTCAATTTTGTTTTCACTAGAACAATCAGGGACACCGATAACAGTTTTACTCCAAATTTCATCAGCATTTTTATTATAAACTCTGAGAACATAATCTTTCACTTTAGCAAAAGCAGGATTGTTGTCTTTTACAATTTTCGGTATTGCCAAGAATGCCAGCACTATTGCAAATGCGGCAAATGATGTCCCCCCTACAAATCTTACTGGATGAATCCTAATATATCTTACGATCCTTTGCATTAGTGGCCTTTGGTACGGCTCAATTATCTCCACAAATGTCGAGAGTGCATTATCCACCCGCTCTTGAAGTGCAAGTTTCTTTTCAGGAAGTGCAAGTCGTTTACGTTCGAGGAGTTTATCGGCAAACGCTTTATCGCGCTCGGTTGGCTCGGTTTGCGACTCCTTCTCAACACCATTATAAAATGCGGTCAGCTTTTCAGCATGGTCTTTGCAGTAAGCACACTGTTCTAAATGGGTTGAGATATCAGTCAACTCAACGTGAGTGAAATCTTCACGCGATATTATGTATTTCTCTAATATGTTTTTTTCTATATGTTCCACTATCAATTAAAAATTCAAAAGTAAAAATCAAAAAAATATAAAATAAAAAAATCAAAATATCTGCCAAAAACGGATGTACCTTCCGCCATTAAGATTGGCGGACAAGCAAGCGCAAAAATTTAAAAATAACGTCATCAATCCACTAATCCATTTCTCCAATCTAACATACTCAATCCGCCTCATGCGGACTCATCTACTACTTAATACATTTCAACGTTTCATATCAATTCCATAAAAACCCTTTACCAGTTCCGATGACCCTTCGACTTCGCTCAGGGTGACATCGGAACGGAGTTGACTGAAAAGGTTCTCTTCAGCCCGAGGCTGATGAGCCTTCGGCTCACGATACTCTATGATGAAACTAAGGACCAGAGAACCTGTATCAATAGCCGGTTTTCGAGTGTTCTTCGACGACAAGTCGAAGAATGTAACGAGAAAATAGACTTATTAGTCAACCCCTATAGGGTGAGGGTTCAAATCTCTTTCATCAACCTTGCCGCAAATTCTTCCCTCGCTATTTTCAACAAATATTCCATTTTCGTGCGGTATATTTCTTCATATTGCTTTTCCTCAATTTGTAAATGTGCTTTCAAATATTCTAGTATCGACGGTTTAGATTCTTCCCCGCAACACCAATCTTCCAGCATATCTCTGAATGTATTGTACAATGCCTCTGCTCCTTTTCTATCAACTTTACCCCGTGCTAAATATGTGAGGAATATTTTTTCTTTTAGCGCTAGCAGCACTTCTGATGATAATTGCTCTATCTCGAATTTGGTTAAACCCTCCGACGTGCAAATAACTTCTTGTTCCTCGATTGTTTGATCGCTATGATATATTTTTCTGAAAATCTGAACCACATCAACCACAGACATCGATGTCCGGTACTTATTTTGTCCCGTCAATACTCCACAGCAAACTTCCAGTAGTTCCGGTATCGTTCGATGATGATCTACGTTTATCATGAATTCGCGTTCGAATTCTTCTCGCGGGAAATCATTCAATTGCAGCGTTGTTTGATTTTTCGGTTTTAAGATCAATCCCCGATAATCTCTTTCAATAATAAGTGTGTCGGATTTTTTCACCGTGTCGCGTATGTTTCTATGGATCTTTGCGCCCACAGGATCGGATTGAGCATATAACCGTGCAAGCTGCGCATCTGCCAAACAGGTGAGGAACGATTTGTAAGCGAGAAATATTTCAATCTCAGGAAGCTGTGTTAAATCATCATCGAGAGCTTTTGAGAAATTTATCAATTTTTGATAATTATTATTCTCATCTTTTGAGAATGCTTCAGCTATGCAATCGTATGCTAAATCGGTAATCGTAAGACCTTGATGGAGAGAGAGGTGTACCACCGATTGTCGAAAATACCTGAGGTAATTTTCGATTATCGATCTGCTGATATGGACCAACTCGGCAAGCTCTCGATGGTCGATATCTCCTTCAAGGAGCTTCATCAGCCGATCTTTTATTATTTTACAATCCCATTTCAAACAATTGCCTTTTTTGAGATAGATCTATCCGCGAATCGAAAAATAGAAAGAATTGAGGAAAGAATCAAACCTTTGCATCTTCCCTAAAATTTCTATATTTTGGAATAAATTAGAAAATCCAATATTCCAAAACTCCATTAATCCAGTGGCATTTTATGTCTGAACGACCTTTACCCTCTGCTCTCTATCGCTGGATGGTTTTACTATTCATCAGTCTTGCGATGTTCGGTAATTACTATATTTACGATAGTATAAGTCCGCTTGCCGATCTGTTGAAATCACAACTTTGCTTCACCGATTCTGAGATCGGGCTGCTCAATGGTATTTACAGTCTACCCAATATCATTATGGTGTTGATCGGCGGCATCATCATAGATAGAATCGGAACACGCAAATCTGTTTTTATCTTCACCATGCTGATAATGTTAGGCGCTTTGGTTACCGCAGTTAAAGGAGATATTTTTTGGATGGCTGCAGGCCGTCTTATCTTCGGTCTTGGCGCCGAATCGATGATTGTAGCAATCACTACGATTATTGCTCGATGGTTCAAAGGTAAACAACTCGCTTTTGCGTTCGGTTTGAATTTAACTATTGCCCGACTTGGATCGTTCATGGCTCTCAATGCACCTTCGTGGGGAAGGGGTTTGTACGATTACTGGCAATCGCCGCTCTGGATTACTGTCGGCGCCGGAGTGTTTGCGGTGATTTGCATAATTGTTTTCTACATTATGGATGTATACGGGAATAAAAAATTCGCGATGGAGAAAGAAGGCAATCAGGACAAGATAGAAATAAAAGAGATTTTTAAATTTGGAGTTTCGTTCTGGTACATTACAGCGCTTTGCGTTACATTTTATTCGGCAATGTTCCCGTTTCAAACATTCGCTATTAAATTTTTTCAGGAAGCACACGGCACAACAAGAGAGGTTGGCGGAAATCTTTCGAGTATGTTAACGCTTGCGGCAATGATCTTCACGCCGCTGTTCGGATTATTAACAGATAAAATTGGAAAGCGTTCTTTGATGATGATGTTCGGTTCGCTTCTAATTGTTCCTGTATATCTCATAATGGCATATAAAATTGATCTCGCTTCGTTCATCGGTTTGCACGGCGGATTAACATTCGACTTTGCATTCTTTGGAATCGAAAAAGCAGTTATCCCGTATTATCTTATGGTTCCGATGTCGTTAATGGGAATTGCTTTTTCTTTGATACCCGCTGTTATGTGGCCCTCAGTTGCATATATTGTCGATCCTAAAAAATTAGGAACGGCTTATGGTTTGATGACGATGATACAGAATATTGGATTGTTCGGTTTCAATTTGCTGATTGGATGGGCAAATGATTTTTCAGGTGCAAGCGCTGCGAACCCCGGCGGTTATACACTTGGAATGTGGATATTTACATCGTTAGGATTTTTTGGATTGATGTTTGCGTTTTTATTGAGGAGAAGAGAAATAGGACCGCACGGACATGGATTAGAAAGGGTTTCAGGTTCAACAAAATAGATCCTCTGTGCTCTCTGCGCCTCTGCGGTGAAAATATTTTAGCTCAGAGCTGTAGAAATTTCAAAAACAATATTGATAAATAGTTGTGAAAAATTTAAACACGGTAAAAAAAATATTAGTAAAGCACAAACCTGAAATCGTTAAAAGATTTCATGTTAAGGAGATAGGTGTTTTTGGATCTTACGTTAGGAATGAACAGAAGAAAAGGAGTGATGTAGATATACTTGTGGAGTACTCTAAAGTTCCCGGATTCTTTGAATATCTGGATCTAGAAGAGTATCTATCGAATCTCTTGAATTTAAAAGTCGACCTTGTTATGAAAAGCGCTTTGAAACCGTACATAGGAAAATATATTCTTCAAGAGGTTATGTATCTATGACCCGGACTATAGCAGATTATGTCAAGGATATAAATGACATGATCACAAAGATAGAAGAGTTCTCTGAAGATATAAAATTTGAACAATTTGAGAAGGATGAAAAGACAAAGTATGCAGTTGTACGTGCATTAGAAATAATGGGAGAAGCATCTAAAAATATTCCACCTTTTATCAAGAAGAAATATAATAAAGTTCCATGGAAGAAAATGGCAGGAATGAGAGATAAATTGATTCATGAATATTTTGGTGTAAATACAAAGGTATTATGGCAAACAATCAATGAAGAAATTCCAGTGATCAAGCAATTGCTCAAGAATATCTCTGAAGAAATTCATGATGAACTGAGGTTAGATTTTCGTAATAATGAAAACCATAATAAATAGATTTTAATAATTTTTGTAAATATAATCTGAATCCTTATGAACATATCGAATGAGTTATACTCCGCCTCCCTAATCGCCGTCCGCGATTGCATGGGAACAAAATCAAACGAAAAAGTTCTCGTCGTAACCGATGAGCCGCTGCGAACTATTGGTTATTCGCTTTGGCAAGCGGCGAAAGATTTAGGAACCGAAGTGATGCTCATTGAAATGCTTCCGCGCAAAACGAACGGTGAAGAACCGCCGGCGGAAGTTGCCGAGTTGATGAAAAAAGTTGATGTAGTTTTATGTCCGACATCTAAGTCGCTAACACATACCGATGCGAGGCGTAACGCAAGTGCCGTGGGAACGCGAATTGCCACGCTCCCGGGTGTAACTGAAGAAATCATGATTCGTTGCATGAACGCCGATTACAATAGAATTGCTGAACGGACTTTCAAAATTTGTGCGATGATGAAGAAAACCGATGCCATTCGTGTTACAGCTTCAAGCGGTACAGATATAACGATGCCAATCAAGGGGCGTGAAGCGCATGCAAGTTCCGGACTTTTCAGAGAGAAGGGTTTGTGGGGAAATCTTCCAACCGGCGAATCGTATTTAGCTCCACTTGAAGGATTGTCGAACGGCATTGTTGTTGTCGATGGATCGATGGCAAGTGTCGGCATGGTGAAAGTACCGATACGTATTGTGGTGAAAGACGGTTACGCCACCGAGATTACGGGAGGCGATGAGGCAAAACGGTTACGCGAATTATTAGAGCCGCATGGAAAAGATGCTTACACGGTTGCTGAATTCGGAATTGGAACGAACGACAAAGCTATACTAACCGGTAAAATTTTAGAAGACGAAAAAGTTATGGGAACAATCCATATCGCTTTTGGTGATAATAAATCAATGGGCGGATCTGTGCGCGTAGCCAGCCATCTCGACGGGTTGATTAAGGAGCCGACTGTATGGTTTGATGATAAGATGATAATGAAGGATGGGAAGTTTTTAATTGATTTCGAATTGTGAATTGTGGATTGTGAATTGACCTTTGGAAGGTATATATGACTACCGAGGAATTGAAAGAGCGAACAAAAAAAATGGCATTGGAAGTTATAAGATTAACTTCATCATTGCCACGAAATAGAGAGGTGGATGTTTTAGCAAAACAATTAGTACGTTCCGCAACTTCCGTAGGTGCCAATTATCGATCCGCATGTCGAGCACGTTCAAAAGCCGATTTTATAAATAAAATTGATATCGTTGAAGAAGAAGCTGACGACTCTTTGTATTGGCTGGAATTATTTACAGAGTCAAAGATAATAAAATTCGATAAAGTCCAACCATTGATGAATGAAATGAAAGAATTATTGGCAATTTTTACTGCCTCAGGTAGAACGGCTAAATTTGGTAAAAAATAAATTCGCAATTCGCATTTTGAAATCCGAAATATCATAGTAAACTTTTTACCTAAAAATATGTCTAATTTTCAGTCTATTTCCACAATCTAATAAATAATCATTATTTTATATCAAATGAAGAAAAAAATATTTTTATATTCCGGAGTAGGTATTATAATAATCGCAGTTGCGGTTTATTTCTTATTCTTTAGTTCGGATTCCGCGGAAATTAAGTATAGGACCGAAAAAGTAACTCGTGGAGATGTTACTATACAGGTGCGGGCAACCGGCACTATAAACCCCGTTCAAACAGTACAAGTTGGAAGTCAGGTATCGGGAATAATTGATAAACTTTATGCCGACTTCAACTCGGAGGTGAAGCAAGGACAAATAATCGCACGTATCGATTCAACGTTTCTTTATGCATCTGTAAAAGAAGCAGAGGCAAATCTTGAGCGCAACCAAGCACAAGTCAACGAAGCAAAACGCAGCTTCAATAGAACGACAGAGCTGTTTAAGAAAAATTTAGTATCGCAAGCTGATCTCGATGCTGCACAAACTCAATTTGAAGCTGCGACTGCACAGCTTAAGCAATCGCAAGCATCCTTAGACAGAGTTATGGTGAATTTGCGCTATTCTATTATTCGCGCACCGATAGACGGAGTAGTGATATCGAGAGAAATCGATGTCGGTCAAACTGTGGCGGCAAGTTTTCAGGCGCCAAAGCTTTTTACTATCGCAAACGATCTGAAACAGATGCAGGTGGAAGCAAGTGTGGATGAAGCAGATATTGGGCAAATCAAAGAAGATCAAGTGGCAACCTTCACAGTTGATGCATATCCCGGTGAAGAATTCGAAGGTGAAGTTACACAGGTTCGTCTTTCACCAGTAACGGTTCAGAATGTAGTTACTTACACTGTTATTATTCATGTCCCGAATGCTGATCTAAAACTCAGACCCGGAATGACGGCTACGGTTTCCATACTAATCGACAAACGCGAGAACGTGCTTCGCGTTCCAACACTTGCAATCCGTTTCCAGCCGCCTCAGGAAGTTTTAGCGAAGATGAAGAATGAAGGCAAGCCGGAAACAGGAGACAAAATAATAACCGAAGCCAAGCCCGAACAGAAATCGCCTGAGAATCAAGTAGGTGAACAACGCATGAGAGAATTCAGACAAGGGAACCCTTCAGGTGAACAAAAAAGCGAACGTGGACGACCTGAAAAAATGGAGCGAAGAAAATTTCGATCGGGCGATGATTCTCTTAATCAAGATGGCAGTATGACGAGGAAACATTTCAAACCGAAGACGGCAAAAGTTTGGATTTTAGAAAAAGGGAAGGACCTAAAATCAATCGAAGTTCGCACGGGCATCAATGATAACCGCTTCGTTGAAATCATGACCGATGAGTTAAAAGATGGCGATGAAATTATTATTGGAACGACGAACGGGGCGACTGCAATGGGATCACAGCAAACTAATCCATTTGCACCGAGGACGATAGGCGGATCCGGTTCTGGTATGGGTCGCCGGGGACCATAAATGGAAAACGGTTAGAGAAAATTATGATGAGATTTATAGAAATATTACGTATAGCATTCGATGCATTGCTGCGAAACAAAATGCGCTCACTGCTTACAATGCTCGGTATCATTATTGGTGTTGGCGCAGTGATTGCGATGGTGGCTATCGGGCAAGGTGCTCAGGTTCAGGTAGAAGCCCAGATAAGTAGTTTGGGTTCAAATATATTGTTAGTATTTCCAGGCACAACCACACGCGGAGGTGTAATGGCTGGGGCAGGCACCGGATCTACGATCACTGAAGAAGACGGTCAAGCAGTGAAAGAACAATGCCCTGCAGTCGCCTACGTCAGTCCGCTACTTCGATCTGGTGCACAAGTAGTTTATGCAAATCTCAATTGGGGTACGGTAATTCAAGGTGGTGCTGTTGATTTTTTTTCTATCCGAGATTTCAGATTGCAGTCGGGTGATTATTTTACTGAGCAAGATGTTCGTGCTGCAACAAAAGTATGTTTACTTGGGAAAACTGTTGTAGACCAATTATTTGAATCTGCTGATCCGGTAGGACAAACAGTACGCATTCGCAATATTCCCTTTAGGGTAATTGGAACGCTGCAGCCGAAAGGGCAGAATGCGATGGGGCAAGATCAGGATGATATTATTATCATTCCATACACAACATTACAAAAACGGTTGATGGGTCATACACGGTCCTGGGGTTTCATTGTATCGGCAGTTAGTAAAGCACAAATTAGTGCAGCGCAGCAGCAGATCACCGATCTTCTACGAGTTCGTCATAAACTTGGACCTATGGATGATAATGATTTCACGATACGTACTCAAACAGAAATCGCCGATGCGCAATCGGCAACTGCCAATATAATGACGATTCTTCTTGCAAGCATTGCATCTATATCTTTGCTTGTTGGTGGAATTGGTATCATGAACATCATGCTTGTTTCGGTAACGGAACGAACGCGCGAAATAGGAATACGAATTTCCATAGGCGCGAGACAGAGAGATATATTAACTCAATTCTTAATGGAAGCTATCGTAATGAGTTTGCTTGGAGGACTCATCGGAATTTTGTTCGGTGTTATTGCATCAAATCTTGTTTCCAAATTTGCAGGGTGGCCCACATTTGTAACAGCACAGTCAATAATTATGGCGGTATCGTTTTCTATGGCAGTCGGTGTATTTTTCGGATATTATCCCGCAAGGAAGGCATCCGGGCTTAACCCAATTGATGCACTGAGGTATGAATAATCTATAGGGGGTTATTGTGATTAAAATATGGTCAGAAGATGAAATAAAATTTTTAAAAAAACATTATAGGAAACACGGAGCAAAGTATGTTGCTGAAAAGATAGGCAGAACAACCGATTCTGTTACGATGAAAGCAGGACAACTCGATATCCATGTTAAAAATATAAGAAAATGGGAAGAGTGGGAAGACAATTATCTACGGCGTCATCATGAAGACAGAACTAACGGTTCTATTGCCCGATCTCTTAAAAGAACTGTACCGTCGGTTCTTGGAAGATTGAAAAAGTTAGGACTGACCGGACCTCGTCATGAAAGATGGACGGAAGAACAAAAAGAATTACTTCGAAGATATTATCCCGATAGATCGGTTTCACTTACGGAACTTGCAAAATTGATCGGCAGATCAAGATACAGCTTACTTATCTATGCACAATACCTCGGAGTGAACAGACCTCAGCACGATCATGAATGGTCGAAGGAAGAGCACCGCTACCTTGTTAAAAATTTTAAGAAGAAGACAAACAAGGAACTTGCCGAGGGTCTTGGTTTAACGCTCAGTGCAGTCAATCATTACCTTAGCCGCCACGGATTAAACCGCCGACCAAAACCGCGTCGATGGACGGATGAGGAAAAAGAATATCTTCGCGTAAACTATAAAAAAATTCCAACTAAAGAAATTGCAGAAAAATTTCAACGCAGTAAAGATAATATTATCAATTATGCAGGCGAATTAGGATTAAGTTCCGGTCCAAGTAAATTATGGACTGAACAAGATAAAACTTACGTTATAGAAAATTACAGTAGTGAGCCGATTGAAAAGATAGCGGAAAATTTAGGCAGGACTGCAAAAGCCGTTGAAGCTTATGTGGTGAAGCATAAATTATTTCGTAAATGAACTGATCGTTAGTTTCAGTATTTAAGTCGAAAAATAATTATTTTTACATTGATTAGGTAGATGGCATTTCAACTCATCTCTGATTTTAAACCGGACGGCGATCAACCGCAAGCTATAAAAGAGCTTTCTGAAGCTGTTTTGCGCGGAGATAAATATCAAACTCTTCTCGGCGTTACAGGGAGCGGGAAAACCTTCACTATTTCCAACGTCATCGCCCAAATAAATAAACCGACACTTATTATGTCGCATAATAAAACCCTCGCGGCTCAGTTGTACGCAGAGTTTAAACAATTTTTTCCCAAAGATCATGTCGAGTTTTTTATTTCTTACTACGATTATTATCAGCCCGAAGCTTATTTACCTGTAACCGATACTTATATTCAAAAAGATTCGTCGGTGAATGACGAAATAGATAGACTGCGCCTCAAGGCAACCAGCGCATTGCTTAGCGGTGATTCTAATGTAATTGTTGTTGCATCTGTAAGTTGTATTTACGGTATCGGCGCACCCGACGAATGGCTCGATCAGATGCTTCGCATCAAAAAGGGAGACCAAATTGAACGAAGCGTTTTATTGAAAAAACTTATTGCCATTCATTATTCAAGAAACGATTTCGAGTTTAGCAGAGGAACTTTTCGTGTCCGCGGCGATATTATCGAGATAATTCCCGCTTACGAAAACGAAGAAGCGCTACGCATTGAACTTTTTGGCGATGAAATTGAAAAAATATCTCATATAAATCCTCTTACCGGACATTTTATTTCAGAAAGCGCGTTTGAAATAATTTATCCCGCTAAACATTTCATCACTACACCGGCAACATTAGAACGTGCGATAGTAGACATAGAAGCCGAGCTAAATGAACAGGTGAAAGTTTTTAAGCAAATTGGTAAGCTTGTTGAGGCGCAGAGAATAGAACAACGCACCCGTTTCGATATCGAAATGATGCGTGAGGTGGGGTACTGTTCCGGAATAGAAAATTATTCCCGCCACATTGCCGGAAGACCTCCGGGCTCGCGACCTCATTGTCTGTTCGATTATTTCCCAAAAGATTTTCTTCTCGTTGTTGATGAATCGCATGTTTCTGTTCCTCAGGTTGGCGGTATGTGGCACGGCGACCGCGCCCGAAAAACAACTTTAGTTGATTTTGGATTTCGGTTACCTTCGGCGTTAGATAACAGACCACTTACTTTTGAAGAGTGGGAAAAGATTATTAATCAGGTTATATTTGTCAGCGCAACACCGGGTCTGTACGAGCTGGAAAAATCTAAAGGAGTTGTTGTTGAGCAGATAATAAGACCCACCGGACTTGTTGATCCCGAAGTGGATGTCCGCCCGATAAAAAATCAAATTGATGATCTTATTCATGAAATCCGTGAACGCGTAACAAGAAAAGAACGGATTCTTATTACGACTCTGACAAAACGGATGGCGGAAGACTTATCAAAATATCTAAGCGATATTAAAATCAAAGTTAGATATATTCATTCTGAGATAGATTCGTTGGAGAGAGTTGAGATACTCCGCAACCTGCGTTTAGGCGACTTCGATGTTTTGGTGGGTGTAAATTTATTGCGTGAAGGATTGGATTTGCCGGAAGTGTCGCTTGTGGCTATTTTAGATGCGGATAAGGAAGGTTTCTTACGCTCAGATAAATCGTTAATACAAACCGCAGGCAGAACAGCCCGGAATATAAACGGTAAAGTAATTCTTTACGCCGATATTGAAACTGGATCGATGAAGCGTATGCTGGATGAAACACGGCGGCGCCGCGAGAAGCAAATTGAATATAATAAAGAGCACGGTATTACTCCGAAGACGATATACAAAACAACCGAAGAAGTACTTGCCGCAACTGCAGTAGCTGATGTGAAGGCATCGCGAGATGCGCGGCGTGAACGAGAAAAAGTGCCCGTTGTTTCAGAATCCATATTCAAATATATGACAAATGATCAGCGCAAAGATCTTGTCGAAGAACTTCGCTCGGAAATGCGCAAGGCATCGAAAGATTTAGAGTTTGAAAGAGCGGCGGATTTGAGAGATGAAATTGCACGACTTGCGAAAATAATAAAATAGAATTGGTAAAAGCATGGGGGTAGCACAATTAAATATTTTCCGACAAACTCTTATCGATCCCATACTGGATTTTGTTTTTCCACCGGTTTGTCTCGCTTGTAATAAGCGAATAGAGACTAAAAACGAAAGCATGTGCCGCCAATGTTGGGAGAGTATAACTCGCGTCGATTCACTTCACCCAACGTGGATAGAGATTAAATCTAAATTCGACGCTGAAGGTTTTATAAAAGATTTCAGTTCGTCATTCCTCTTCGAAAAAGAAGGAGCGTTGCAGCATCTTATCCACCTTCTAAAATATCAGGGTATGAAATCGTTAGGAATAAAATTAGGGGAAGAAGTGGGCAGGAAAATGCTTCTCGATGAATATTATGCCGGTGCCGATTATCTAATACCAATCCCTCTTCATAAACTCAAGTATCGCGAGCGCGGGTATAACCAAAGCGAATTTATATGTAAGGGTATATCTAATGTTACCCAAATATCTGTGAATAACTCTATCGCCATAAGAATAAAATACACTCAAACTCAAACTCAGCTTAATCTAATTGAACGGAAAGAGAATATCGGAGATGCGTTCAAAATAGATGAAAAATATCAATATCTTATTCAAGGTAAAACATTTATAATTGTTGATGATGTAATTACAACCGGCTCAACGATAAATTCGTGCGCGAAGATGCTTCTTGCAACCGGTGCCGGTTGCGTTCTTGCTGCTTCGGTGGCGTTGGCTGAGTAGTTGGAATTCCTGTAAGGGTTTTATTAACCTTCGAAATCCGGATAGTTACGATCAAATCTTAAGTTGATACAAACTAATTCCAATTCAATATTTTACTTCGTCAGGTTATCCGCATTTGTATTTCATTACCATCTTTGGTAAATTATTGCAGTCAAAAATTTAATTCTAATCTAAAAGAAAATATTCAAACGAAATGGAGATTATCAATGACAGTTAAAGTAGGTATTAACGGATTCGGACGAATCGGTCGACAGGTGTTCAGGATTATACGTGATAACTATCCTAAAACTTTGGAGGTTGTAGCGATAAATGATATCGGTGATCTAAAAACGATGGCTCACCTTTTAAGGTACGACACAAACTACGGCAAGTTCAACGGTAAAGTTGAGGTTGGTGACGGTGAACTTATTATCGACGAAAAAAAAATTAAGATGTTCAAAGAAACCGAGCCGGATAAACTTCCTTGGAGTTCAGTAGGTGTTGATATCGTAATTGAAGGCACCGGACTCTTTACAATCAAGAAAGATGGTGTAAATAAAAAAGGAAAGACCGTCAAGGGTGCCGAAAACCATATCACAAAAGGCGGCGCCAAGAAAGTTATTATTACCGCTCCCGCCGAAGGTGAAGACCTCACAGTTGTTCTTGGTGTGAATGAGAAAAATTATGATCCCCAAAATCATCATGTTATTTCCAACGCTTCTTGCACTACCAATTGTCTCGCGCCGGCAGTTAAGGTTGTACACGATAAATTCAAAATCATGAAGGGATTGATGACAACCATTCATGCTTACACGAACGATCAGAAAATTCTCGATTTACCCCATAGCGATTTACGCCGAGCTCGCGCAGCAGCAATGAACATCATTCCAACAACGACCGGCGCGGCAAAAGCTTTAGCGCTTGTAATTCCTGAACTCAAAGGTAAGTTCGATGGATACGCTTTACGCGTTCCGACATCGACAGTATCTGTAGTGGATTTTACTGCGCAGGTAGAAGTACCTTGTACAACCGATGAATTGCGTCAATCTTTCCGCGATGCAGCGGCTGGTCCAATGAAAGGTATTCTTGCGGCTATTGATGAACCTTTAGTAAGTGTTGACTTCAAAGGAGATCCGCACAGTTCATCGGTAGATTTACCATTCACTCAGGTTCTTGGTAAAGAGAAGAGTGACTTCATAAAAGTTGTTACATGGTACGATAACGAGTGGGGTTATTCTGTTCGAACTGCAGATCTGGCTAATCTCATTGCATCAAAATTATAAGAGAAATAAAAATTGATATATGAATAAAAAAACCGTAAAAGATATCGATCTCCAAGGTAAACGTGTTCTTATGCGCGTTGATTTCAATGTTCCGATGGATAAGGGCGTGGTCACTGATGACAAGCGCATACGTGCCGCGCTTCCAACGATTCAATATGTTTTAGAACAAGGCGCTTCGTTGATAGTGATGAGCCATTTAGGCCGCCCTAAGGGAGTTGGCTTTGAAGCGGAATTCAGTTTGAAGTCGGCTTCTGATGTTTTAGCGAAATTGTTAAACAAACCTGTAAAAATAGCATCTGATTGTATAGGCACAGAGGTTGAGTCGCTGTCGAAAAATTTGAAATCGGGTGAAGTGCTTATGTTAGAGAATGTCCGTTTTCATAAAGAAGAAGAAAAGAACGATCCTGAGTTTGCAAAAAAACTTGCCGCACTCGGAGAGATATATGTTAACGATGCGTTCGGTTCTGCGCATCGCGCTCATGCAAGCACAGAAGGTGTGGCGAAATATCTTCCTGCGATTTCCGGTTTTTTAATGCAGCAGGAATTGGAATATCTAAGCAAAGCAACAATGAACCCCGAGCGGCCATATGTTGCAATTCTTGGCGGCGCTAAAATAAGTGATAAAATTGCTGTGATTGAAAACTTGTTGACTAAATGCGATACGCTGATTATCGGCGGGGGAATGGCGAACACATTTCTCGCCGCAAAAGGTTTTAATATGGCAGAAAGTTTGGTAGAACAAACTGCCATCGATACTGCAAAAAAGATTATTGCAAACTCCGGCAGCAAACTCCTTTTACCTGTCGATGGTGTTGTGGGTTTAAAAGCCGATCCTCAAGCCCAACCAAAAATATTTGATGCTAATAAAGTACCGAGTGGCGGAAGCATGATGGATATTGGTCCGAGGAGCATTGAGAGTTTCAGTAATGTATTGAAGAATGCGAAGCTCGTTGTATGGAACGGACCGATGGGTGTTTTCGAAGATCCGCGATACTCGGAAGGAACATTTGCAATTGCAAAGCTGCTGGCAACATGTGGCGCAACGACTGTCATTGGAGGAGGCGATAGTGCATCGGCTGTAAAAAAAGCAGGAGTGGCAAAACAAATGTCGCATGTTTCTACTGGCGGTGGTGCTTCGCTCGAATTTCTTGAGGGGAAAATCCTTCCCGGCGTTGCAGCGCTAATGGACAAATAACTGTCTTAATCGTGCTGGACATATTTTCGGTTCAATAAATTTGTTATCACGGCGCTGATTTATATTTTGGGAGATGAAACCTAAATGGTTTCGCTTTCGTTTATATTAAAAAAGGTTTATATTATTCCATGTCATATTATCGTTATTCAAATTCAAGTTTTTTAAAACCATCATTGTTTGGGGGATTCAAATTTTTCCCGCCGGTTATAAAAGCGCTTCTGGTTAGCAATGTAGCTATTTATTTCCTTGCAAGTTTCTTCGGGCTTTTTCGATATCAGGGTATGCCGCTATCGGTATTTATCGACACGATATTACCGCTGTACCCGATTGGCAATGGATTTTATTTCTGGCAACTCTTCACTTATATGTTCATGCACGGCGGATTCATGCACCTTCTCTTCAATATGTTCGCCTTATGGATGTTCGGAATGGAGCTGGAAAACCAATGGGGTTCAAAGAAATTTTTCCTGTACTATATGCTTTGCGGCTTGGGCGCGGGATTATCGAATTTATTCATCGCTCCTTTATTCGCAACAGGTGGTCCGACCGTAGGCGCATCGGGTGCTGTGTACGGTGTTCTGATTGCGTTCGGTATGTTATTCCCCGACCGACCGATTTTTGTATACTTCCTTCTTCCGATACGTGCAAAATATTTTGTGATGCTTTATATCGGCATCGAGATTTACGCAGGTGTAACCGGCACTATGGATGGTATAGCGCATTTTGCGCATTTAGGCGGCGCGGCTGTTGGTTTTATATATCTCCTTGCTGAAAGAAAAGGATTCTCAATCGAACGCTTTTTACCGAAACGTAAAATGACTTATGTGAGCGGAGGGAAGGAATATGAATATGCATCTTCCGGAAGATCGGATGTATCGGATGCAAGTTATTTCGATATACATGATGAAAGAAAATCTGAAGCTGAAAAAAGTGTCGACGATATTCTCGATAAAATAAATCAGCATGGATACCAAAGCTTGACAGATGAAGAAAAGAAAATTCTATTCGAAGCAAGTAAGAAACTTAATTAATTGATTCACGATTCAAGCTTCATGCTATTCCATATACAATTATTACAATCATTAAAATATTTTCAATCATATAATCTTAGCAATGCAAAATAACCCGCAATCTAAAGAGCATGCCTCATACAAAGTCGGCATTCGACGGTCGACTCGACAAGTTAATGTTGGCGGAGTTCTTGTCGGTGGTAATGCGCCAATCTCCGTTCAGACTATGACTAAGTCGAAGACATCGGATGTTGCGGCAACAGTTGCACAAATTAAACAGTCGGCTATTGCAGGATGTGATATTATACGCGTAACCGTGAACGATGAACCTGCTGCCGATGCCATTGCAGAAATTGTAAAACAATCTCCTATACCGGTTGTTGCTGATATTCACTTCAATCATATCTTTGCTCTGAAATCTATCGATGCGAATGTTGCAAAAGTTCGTTTGAATCCGGGTAACATCGGATCAAAAGACCGAATTCATCAGGTTCTTACTGCCGCAAAAGCAAAAGGAATCCCGATAAGAATCGGTGTCAATTCCGGTTCGCTTGAAGAAGATATTCTGGAAAAGCACGGTTATCCGACTGCTGAAGCTCTATTTGAAAGCGCTATGCGGCATGTTGAGATTTGCGATGAGTTTAATTTTAGAGATGTGATAATTTCTGTGAAGTCGACAGATGTGAAGTTGATGATTGAAGCATATCGGTTGATCGCACAGCGGACAGATATTCCACTGCACCTTGGTGTAACAGAAGCTGGACCTACAAAAATTGGAACGATCAAATCGGCAGTTGGAATCGGAACACTTTTAGCGGAAGGAATTGGAGATACAATCCGCGTTTCTTTGACCGACGATCCGGTTAAAGAAGTTGAGGTTGGGAAAGAAATACTCAGATCTTTAAGTTTGGCAACACGTAATGTGGAATTGATCGCTTGTCCGACATGCGGCAGATTGGAGGTTGATCTCTTCGGAATAATGAAAGAACTTGAGGAAAAACTATCCGGCGTGAAAAAACCGATTAAGATAGCGGTTCTCGGTTGTGTTGTAAACGGACCCGGTGAAGCAAGTGAAGCCGATATCGGTATTGCTGCGGGAAAAGGTGTTGCAATACTTTACCGTAAAGGTGTTGTTGTAAGGAAAATAAAAGAGGAGGAAATTGTTCCAGCTATATTAGAGGAAGTTGAAAAATTTCAGGTGCTGTAATTTTTTTTATTGCGAATAGTTTTCAATGTTCCGAATTTTGTTTAGAGCGAATCAATAATTCAAATCATAAAACTTCTTACGCCATAATTTTAAATAAGGAGCTGGATCATCATAATTAATACCACTGGCTTCAACAAGATAATTTTTGGCATTTTCTTTTTCGGTTGAGTCGCCGACAAAATAAACACCGATTGCATTCAGGAAGACAATCTGGGGCCACATCTTATCGAGATCTCGCTGCCACTCCTCACGTGACATTGTAGGTGAACCGATTCTCGGGTCAAAGCCGAGAGATATTAAATCGTCAATAAACTTTAAAAATTCTTTAGTCCCAATCAGTTGAGAACTTTTTTCAAAGATTTGTTTTTTATAATTCTCCGACCTTAGAAGTTCTAATCCTTTAAATGGATATCTTTGGCGCCACGTTTTCCACTGTTCCGTTGTTGAGAAACTAGTATCACAATGAAATTTCAAAGTGTTAAGGGCTATTTGATAAAGGTTTTTACCTGAAGCTCCATTTTTATGAGATTCAAATAATTCAAGCCGCTTTAAAGATGCCTGAATAATTCTATTGCTAAAAATATACTGCAACGGATGGTGATTGATAACAAAACCATTACGAATTATGAACGCATCATAATAATCAGGTAACAAGTTGTCGTCATTTGGCGGCGAGTCTTTCCATGGAACATCCTCAGCATTGATAAAAAAATCTGATGAACCGAACTGCTCGGATTTAAGCGGGGAACGACTTCGAGCTACCTGATTGATTGTAAAAACCTGATCAGATCCAAGTGCTTGTTTCAAATATCCTCCGAGGAACATTCCTTTGCTTTCTTCTGGCGTGAGTACGCCGCTATAATCTTTTCTTACTGTTTTTATTTTCAGATGGCCAGCCCCATAGAATATTATTGCTTTAAAGCTTGGATATTCATTGAGATATGAAATTATATTCGATGAAATTAAGCTATCGCGCTGATTGACAAAGAATAGTCGCGATGCCCTTTCAGAAGAATCTATTATTTTTGGATCAAAGATATTCATAGCTTCAGGTCCTTGAATATCGAAAACAATCTGTTTAGAAGGTGGAAACTTGTTGTTCAGAGTATCAACACGTTTAGATATGTTTCGAAGGTCGGAATAAAATTCAAGTCTTTCGATAGAAATATTCGGTAAAACAAGATCCAAAAAGGGATCTATGTCACCGGTTTTTATATACTGTTTAATAAGATTATTTATTTGCTTATCCTCCTCGAGAAATAATGCCATGTTCATTATTTCTGATTCACCTTTCTCAACCATAGTCAGCCATGTTGATACAGTTTTAACCAGACTCTGATATGGTAAAGGAAATCCGTGAGCAAAATCTCCTAACATAACAATGCGTTTTTTTGAAAGCTCCCGGACGATATGCACTTCGGGATCTTCTATATATATTTTGGATTGATGGCAGGATAAAGATACGATGATGGTAAAACAAACAATAAAATTTCTATACCTCATTTGACAAATCCCTCTGTTATGGAAATCCAGTGATGAAATTTATTACAGATTCCAGTGGATAGTATAAAGAATTATCTCGGTATTGTCAAATATTAAGCGTGAATCTATTGATGATTGGTGGTTGGAAATATTCGTAATAATAAGATGAATCGGAGATTGGTCGGGTGTAGGAACTCCCTCCCAGATATTGAGTTTTATTTCTTTCGTTCCATAACAAACTTTACAAATGCCTGTAAAGATGTTTTTGCTGAAGAATCCGGGAGTACTTGAAGAGCATCTAATGCACGATTAGAATATTCTTCGGCTCTTTGCAAAGCATATTCAATACCGCCGTATTGTTCGGCGAAAGCTATAATTTTTGTAAGCTCTTTTTTCTTAGCACCGTTTTTAATGATTCGCAGGATCTCTTTCGATTCGCTTTTCGGCGCTTTGCTCAAAGCGTGGATGAGAGGTAATGTCAATTTCTTCTCTTTCACATCTAAACCGGTTGGCTTACCGGTGATGCTCATTCTGCTCGTGTAATCTAAAAGATCGTCACGGATTTGAAACACCATCCCCAAATTCTCACCGAACGCATGCATCTCTTTATGAACGGAAATATCACTCGTGGCGCTTGTGGCGCCAATTTCACAGCATGTCGCGAACAACGACGCTGTTTTATCGGAGATAATTTTCAAATATGTGGATTCATCTATATCGAGATCACGGCTTTTTTTGATCTGTAATATTTCTGCTTCGCTCATCCGCCGCACAGCGTCTGAAGTGATCTTTAAAAATTGGAAATCGTTGTTATCCAGTGATAGAAGCAATCCTTTTGCAAGCATATAATCGCCCATCAGAACAGCGATCTTGTTTTTCCATACCGCGTTGATGGAGGGGAAACCGCGTCGTGTATCCGATTCGTCAACCACATCGTCGTGTATAAGTGTGGCGGTGTGCAATATTTCAACTAATGACGCGCCACGGTGAGTGCTTTCATTAATGTTGCCGCATGCTTTCGCGCTTAACAAAACGAGGGCGGGTCTAATGCGCTTTCCTTTTTGTTTGACAATGTAACGGGCAATTAAATCAACGAAAGCTATCTTAGATCGTATAGCTTTCTTAAAATGAGTGTCGAAGATTTCTAAATCTCTATCGATCGGTTCTAATATTTCTTTTAAATCCATATTCAAATTATAATTAATTACGCTAATGCTGCATTATCGCGTTTTCGTTTGGCGATTGCGGCTATCCAGATGCTTATTTCATATAACAACAACATAGGGAGAGAAAATACTCCCATTGTAAACGGATCGGTTGTTGGGGTTACTATCGCGGCGATAACCAATATAACCACAATCGCATGACGGCGGTACTTGCGCATAAATTTCGGTGTAAGTATACCAAGACGTGAGAGAAAATAAGATACCATTGGGAGCTCGAAGATTAAACCCGAAATTAAAATCAATTGAAGAACGAAGCTTACATATTCGCTAACAGAAATCATATTCTGTATAGAGGGCGTGCCGAACGTGGCGAAGAACTGAAGCATGTACGGCATCATGATAAAATAAGCGAAAGCGACACCGGCGAAAAAACATATCGACGAAAAGAAAACGATTCCCCAAATATATTTTCTTTCCTTAGGCATAAGTCCGGGTTGTATGAATTTCCAAACCTGAAATAAAATCCATGGCGCACTGAGTACAATGCCCGACATTAATATAACAACCATGTAAAAAGTTATTTGTCCGTACGGGATAGTATTTATTAGAACGAGCGGAGGACTTGTGAGCCGGCTGGGACGAAGTATTGCCTCATTTACAATCCAATCCGAGAAGAAACCGCAGATGGCGGTAGTTACCATAAGCCCTATGACTGCTTTGACAATTCGCCATCTCAGTTCTTCGAGATGGTCGAGGAAAGTCATTTCATTTTCTGTCCCGTCTGAAGCGCCGATATTTTTTTTTCGCCATTGCATGGTTAATTAAAATAAATCCTTTTCGTATTTCAGTTCTAGTGAAAAGGCAGAGAGGTATCTTTCGGGATTGTCAGAATATAAATAGATTTGATTTGAAAGAGGAATGATAGCATAATCGAATGATGGTACGAATGATGTCTCTATTCCTAATTTTCTGAGTGGTGCAATGATTCCGAAACCGTAACGAAATTCTGGATTACCCTTTACTCCATAAATACCTGTTATAGGTCTGGTGTATAATCCAAATCTTATAGAAGCTATCTCATAAAAAGTTGTTTCTATGCCTGCCCCCCAATAATCAACGGCATCACTATTTTCTTTATATTGGTTTAATAGGTTGCAATATTGTAAAGTAATTGTACTCTTAAGTGGTGAGAACATTTCTTCTTTAATTTTATTCATCGAGAACCTATAAGAAAATCCGATTCTTGCGTAACGAGGAATTTTTTGATATTTGTGTTCAATTAAAAAGTCTGAACCAAAATTTTGAAATGATAATCCGAATGAAATATTATCAGTAGAATGCTTAGATACTAAGAAGGGCGAATGAGAAAAAAAGAATCCCAAATCAACGATTAGAGGGTGAGTCGTGGTTTTAGATGTTTTAATCGGAACGATTGAGGAAACTGATTTCCATCCGAAATTAAATGTTTTTAGAGTTAAACCAGCAGATAAATTAGAAGCGAATTCCCTTACATATGCGAAACCGAAAGTATGATCATAATAATTTACAACTCCGGTACCTTCGGGATATGTTGGAGTGGTCATCTGCATTCTTTGCATATGGAATTTATTGTAAAAAACTTCGAATGTCCCAATTTCAGTTTTAGCAATACTGTTAAATGAGGTGTAAAACATATCCGGATCTTGTTTCATCCAGTTGAAATATCTTTTATTGAATGAAATACTAAATTCTTCATCACTTCTTATAGTTGCTGGATTGTAGTAACTACCTGATGATGAATTGTGTAATGCAACAAACGATTCTCCCATTGATATACTTTTAGCATCCATTGGTGTATCTAGAGAATTGAAAGTGGATTGAGTAAAGCAACTTTCAGATAGAATGATAAATATGAAAAAGACAAATACAGTTCTCATTTAAAACCAGCAATAATATTCATCATTGATAAAGTGGAAATCTTGAGCAAAGCTCTTTCACTTTTTGTTCTACTTGTCGGGCAATATCAAGATTTCCAATATTCTTCAGAACATCATCAATCAACTCACCAACAATCTCCATTTCCGGTTCTTTCATTCCACGAGTTGTCAGAGCTGGTGTGCCGACACGAATACCACTCGTTATAAGCGGACTTTTGTCATCAAATGGCACGCCATTTTTATTTACGGTTATACCAGCAGGATCAAGTGCTTCCTGCGCCGCTTTGCCCGTAAGATTTTTATTTCTTAAATCAATTAGCATTAAATGGTTATCTGTGCCACCGGAAATAATATTATATCCCAAACTCATTAGTTTTGCAGCGAGCGCTTTTGCATTTTTGATTACCTGTTTCGCATATTCCTCGAAATTTGGTTGAAGATTTTCACCAAACCCGACTGCCTTCGCGGCAATAATGTGCATTAAAGGTCCACCCTGAATTCCCGGTATTACCATCGAATCAATTAATTCCGACATCATCTTTCTTCTTCCCGATTTCGGCGCAACAATACCGAACGGATTTTCAAAATCTTTACCCATCAAAATTAATCCGCCTCGCGGACCACGAAGTGTTTTGTGTGTTGTTGAGGTTACTACATGGCAATGGGGAAGTGGATCGTTTAATAATTTCTTTGCAATCAACCCTGCCGGGTGAGCGATATCGGCAAAAAGAAACGCACCAATTTTATCTGCGATAACACGGAATGCTTTATAATCTATATTGCGTGAGTAAGCGCTTGCGCCAACCGTGATCATCTTTGGTTTTTCTTTTAAGGCAATTGTTTCGACCTCATCATAATCGATGTAGCCGGTTTCTTTTTTAACTCCGTATGCAACGAAGTTATAAAGCTGACCCGAAAAATTCACAGGTGAGCCATGTGTTAGATGTCCGCCGTGAGAAAGATTCATACCCAAAACTTTATCCCCCGGTTTTATAAATGTAAAATAAACTGCCATATTCGCCTGTGAACCGGAGTGAGGTTGAACATTGGAATACTCGGCTCCGAATAATTTTTTTGCGCGGTCTCTTGCCAAATCTTCCGCCATATCAACGTACTCACAACCGCCGTAATAACGTTTGCCGGGATAACCTTCGGCATATTTGTTAGTCATAACTGAGCCGATTGCTTCAAGGACGGCGCGGCTTACAAAATTTTCGGATGCGATCAATTCAAGCTTGGTATTCTGGCGATTGATTTCGCTCTGGATAGTATTAAATACTTCGGGGTCTTGTTGGCGTAAGGTATTCATTGTGATTCCCACATTATTTCTGAAAATAATTTAAAGATTCGTTAGTGAATGAATTTTCTTGACTCGCATTTCATGTCTTCCTCCTTCAAATGCAGTCGAGAGGAAAATTTTTACAATTTCTGCAACTGTTTCCCAATCGGTTAAGCGCGCTCCAACGCAGAGGATGTTGGCATCGTTATGCGCCCTCGCCCAAATTGCGGCTCCTTTTGATTCAACATTTGCAGCGCGGATACCGGTGTGCTTGTTCGCGGTTATTGCCATCCCAATTCCTGTTCCGCATATTAAAATCCCGCATTGCGATTTGTTGGCACTGACACTTTCGGCTACAGCATGAGCAAAGTCCGGATAATCGCAAGATGCTGTTGAGTGGGTTCCGAAATCTTGATACTCTATCTTCATCGTATCAAGAAGCTTTTTTATATTTTCTTTGTATTCAAAACCTGCGTGGTCTGAGGCAATTGCGATCATTGAAATATTCCTTATTCCTGAGCAGGTCTTTCGAACCAAACTTCGCCGCCGCTGAGCGAAAATGAAAGACGGAATATGTTATCCTTCTGTAACTGCTTGTCGGTAGTGCCGCGGAAACTGTACCCAAGATTTATATTCAAGCGCGCATCGGTAAACAACGGCGCTCCAAATCCGATAGTAAATCCTAACTCGTTCAACGGTTCATCCTTCAATTGATAATAGGAAGAGTTGTAGAAAAATCCTGCTCGGTACGCAACCCTCTGAAAATATGAAGAAGAAAGATCACGTTTGGATAGGTGCTCTAATCCGGCAGAGAAACGGAAATTATTTCTGATCTCAGAAGAACTGTTTCCGAAGAGAGAATATTTATCCCAGTTCTGATAGAAGAAATCACCTGCGTAAAGTATTTTTTCTGTTGAATAGGCAATGCCGCCGCCAAATGAAAAAGGAATTTCTAATTTTCCGGTAACTGCATCTGCTGTGTCTCTCACCAGTATGGTTGCCGTGTTGAATGAATAATATTTTTGCTCCTTTGCTTTCAATGAAGAGCCGGTTGAAAATACTCCACCAATGGAAAACATTTGTGATTCAGGAAGGTTTAGAATTGACCTTAAACCGGTGTATACAAAACCTACCGTAGCGCCAAAACCATTCACTTCGATTGTGCGTGTAACTTCACTGCTCGTATAATCTGATCCAACAAAAAGTTGTTTGGTTGTATAATTGAGTGTGCCGGAATAATAATCTATTTTCAAACCGAGACTTAAATCGGAACCGATTTTAACGGATGAACCGAGATTGGCTTGAGAGATTCCGCCATCACCGAGATATTGAATGTTGTAATTAAGCGTATCAAAAGAACTTGGAGTAATGATATTGTAATTTATTCGGCTATAAGGTGTAAGTCCGAATGCGAGAGTTATACCATTACTCGGTGCAACTGGCAATGATACCATCAGTCCGGTAAAAGCAACCCCGCTGAAAAACCGTGATTCGTTTATGTCTTCTGCCGAAATTCCCTCATACAACACACCGAACGAATAACGTGTGCGGTTAAGCTGTGTCCACGCGGCTGGGTTCATCCGATTGATCGAGGCAGATGTAAGCACTGCAAACGATGCACCTCCCATACCGAACGCACGACTTGAAGGGAAATACTGTATGTCTCCTATCCCATATCGTGAACTGCCGATACCGCCGTTGCCGGCAATTAGAGATTGAAATCCGATAAGAATCGAGAACGAAACAGTTAATATTTTCGTATAAAAAATTTGCCGTTTCATAATTATGGTAACTTAGTGTAAATGATTGATAATTTTGGCTTCAGGTGCGATGCCGCTTTATTGTTGAAGAGAGCAAAATGATCGAGCGAATAATTTTCCGCGTAAGGTCTGATAAGCAAACCATTGTTCGGTTCGCGAACGAGCCATGTTTGAACAATAGCTTTAATATCCGCGCGGTAAACTTTTTGTCCGTTCTTGATTGCTGGTACACAAAGAGTTCCGAGTGCGGTTGAATCGAACGGGTAATAACTTTTTCGTATCAGGTGAACAAGAAGAGAATCGTGTGTGCGTGAATTTGACAACGGATTGGTTGTATCGGAGGACAACTCAAGTATTGCGCGGGTGATGCTGATTCGTTGGGGTAATTTACTTAGATCGAATTGTAATTTACCACGATGACCGATCCCGCCTTGGATTAAAATAGTGGTATCGATAACGGGGAATGTTCCGTTCGAAACGAATGTTGTTTGAACAGCGTTAGTACTAAAATGTTTGATAGTGGTATCGCCCAAAATATGATAAGCGATTGTAAGCTTTGGATATTGATCTGCGAGCGTTAACAATCTGGATCCTATTATAATATCGCTGCCATCCAAACCCGGCTCTAAAAGAATACCATTTGGCTTATCGATTTTGTTTCGGACCCATTTTTCAGCAAGAGAATCTATCAAGATGTTAATATCCTTTAGTCCGGTAAAAGATTGTTGAAAATCATATTTGACCGTTGGGTTATAAGAATCTTTCAACGAATCCCACAAAAAAGTGGTTTGGTCCCAACCTACGTTCATCTCGTAAACTCCGAAGCGAACGTTCCCTATTGTATCAGGGACCGAATAGTTAAGATGAAGAGTAATATAAGCCGTATCTATGATTGCTGAATCTGGCACGGTAGATATTCCTGAGAATTGCGTTAGACCGCGAGCTTCAATATTTGTTGTGCCGTTTTGATACTTTCCCACCATAAGATGTGAAGTTCCGCTGAATCGATATAGAAAAGATGTGTCGGCAGTTGAGAACAATTCAACAGTTGCTACCGAAAGCGTATCGGTCGGTGATATAAGTCCCGATCCGAAAATGCCCGGATCATCGCTGCATCCGTAAAATATGCCGATTAAAATGAGCGCGAGAATAACAATATTATGTATGTGCTTCATGAGGTTTTTATTGTTGCAGTTTGTGGTTGTTCTTTGTTAATAATTTCTTGTATGTATTGGACAGCGTCGATTAGATTAGCCGCCACATAATCGATATGAATTTTATTTAAGCGGCAAATTTTTAATTCCTCTTCACCATAACCGGTCAGGACAAGAATTGTACTTGCGCCGCAATTGTTGCCGGTTTGGATGTCGATCATTTTATCTCCAACGACAAATGATCTCGATAAATCTATTCCGTGATCTTTTGATGCCTGGCGAAGCATCCCGGTTTTAGGTTTCCGGCATTCGCAATCTATTCTATATTTATCAGATCCAACTTCGGGATGATGCGGGCAGTAATACAATCCATCAATCTTTGCGCCTTGGCTCTTGAGTTGAGCCATTAAGTTTTGATGAATTATTTCAAGTTCCTGTTCGGTTAGTAGACCGCGAGCAATACCCGACTGGTTTGTAACGATGAAAAGATGTAAGCCAAGCTTGTTCGCTATGCGAATAGCTTCAGAAGATTCTGCAATGAGTTGAATCTGGGAAGGGGAACGAAGATAATCAACTTCTTTGATGATCGTTCCATCGCGATCTAAAAAAATGCCGACGCGGTTCATCCGTTATTCTTAGATAGATCCCTATAAATATCGATAAGTTTTTGGGCGATCTGCGAATGCCCGGAACCATTTTCAGACTTCATTGATACGATGGCTGACTTCCGTTTATGCAAAATTTTCTCAATGTCGTCACAGGGTTCTTTCCATATGCCTTTATCGGCTCTACTGCCGAACGTGGTAATTACATCTGCAAACGATAAGCCCATCTTCATGAAGTTCAATCTATCTGCATCTTGACCGTTTCCATTATTGCGAAAGTGATCGAATGGAAGTCCCGATTTATCTAAAGAACTTTTTGGGAATGAAGCATGTGGAGACAGGTTGTAAACCGTAAAAACTGTTCGAACATTTTTAAAATAAGGATCATTCTTATAGATAGTTTTTAAATAAGCCGGAATCAAACCCGCCTGCCAATCGTTACAATGAATAATGTTGGGCTGCCAGTGAAGACGCTTCAATGTTTCTAAAACACCTCGGCAGAAGAAAATAAAACGTTCGTCGTTATCGGGGAAATATTTTTTTGTCTCGGGATGAAAATATAATCCGTCGCGTTCAAAATACCGATCGTTCGAAAGAAAATAAACAAGCACTTTATGATTATCGCTGCACAAATAAGATGATTTTACGTGGGCATGTTCGAAAGAGGCGGCTATCGGCACTTCAATGTCTTTCATGCGAAGGAGATTATGCAACTGGAACCGTCTATTGCTAATCGAACCATATCCCGGCAGCATAACCCGGATATCATGACCGAGCGATTTCAAAATTTTTGGTAAATTTCCGGCAAGGTCACCGATTGCACCTGTTTTAATGAATGGATCGGCTTCGCTTGCTACAAAAAGTATCCCTATGGGTTTTGGCATGATGTCCGATTATTATGAGGAAATCCAATAGATTTGCAATACAATTTACGAATATTTCGCCAAAAAAACAACAATATTCTTGACATTCTTAAAAACTTTCTATATATTTACTCAAGAAAATATTTCATCAACCGGAGCTTTCTCTATCGATTTTGTTAAAGGTTAACATTGAAAAGTCTATAACTGCGTAAGCAGATATCATTTTTTTTAATTTATCATTAATATTGAGACCTTTAACACCATATACTGAGAGAGAAAGTCGGTTAATTCACCGAATGTCTCACATAAATCGATATTCGGTTTTTTATTTTTATCACTTGCCGATGCGAAAAATTTTATCAGGATTTCTGATTTTTCTATTTTCTTTTTTGTCTGCACTTAAAGCGCAGGACGTGAGTGTAGTTCAGTCCGATGCGTCAGGATGCACCATTCAGTTTTCCGCTGATTTTTTGCTACCTGAGACTTTGTTCGTTGATGGAGTTCAAACTGTACGTTTCGGATTCGCGGAAGCAATACGTTATTCTGAAACAAAATCGGGTGAACCTGAAATTTTTGTCCGGTCAACTCTTTTACAGATGCCGGGAATGCAAGGTAATACGGTTTCGATACTGCAAAGTGAATATGAAGAAATTCAGAATGTTTTAATTCCGCCAGTGCCTTATCCTATGCGTAATACCATTGGAATGACTGCAGAATATCGTTTCGAGTCCAATATCTATAATCGAAATGGATTTGTTCCCGTGGATCCGGTATGGATCGATCATATCGGAGAAACGCGAGGTATGTTCTTAGGATCGTTACGAATTTCTCCAATCCAGTTTGATCCCGTTAGAAAAATATTACGTAAATACACACGATTGGTCGTTCGGGTAAACTATGGAACACCGGATAAATTGCAGAGAGCCGGTCAACTTCGGGATAATCTAATAATCAACAACATCATAAATCAATCTGCGGAAGGTGCAGACACCCGCATCGCTACACGCGGCAAAATAAACAGTGTACTCAGCGAAGGAACCTGGTATCGATTCGATGTAAATGAAGATGGTATGTACAAACTTACAGGTCAAAGTTTACTTAATGCCGGGTTTCCTGCAAGTACCGATCCACACACAATCAAAGTTTATTCAAATGGCGGAATGGAAACGCCAATCGATGTACGCGCTTACTATCCTGATGATCTTATTCAAAACGCGGTCGATGTTTTCGATGGAGATAATGCCGGGCAATTAGATCCAACCGATTACATAGTTTTTTATGGAAAAAGTTCACGCGGCTGGAAATACAATTCATCATCTAAATCGTTCTCGCATTATATCAACCATTTTGATGATCGGAGTTATTATTGGATTACTTACGGTGGCGCAAGTTCGAAACAAGTCGCGAAAGTTACGAATCCATTCCAGACTGCAGGGTTTATCCCGCAAACCATTGAAGCGAAAATATTCCGGGAAGATGATAAATCGAATTTATTTAATTCAGGTATTGAATGGGTTGGAGAATCTTTTCTCGGTGGCGGGCAAATTGTATATCGCCATCAGCTTTCGGGCATCGATTTGACACAGCCAATGCGTTACAAGATAAATCTTGGCGCTCTGTCGGTGGCGTATTCTACTTTCGAGGTTTATGAACATGATTCGCTTCTCACAAGTTCATCAATTCGCGGCGATGGGGGCGACTATCCGAATTATTATTCTAACACAGCAACAATTCAGGGGAGGATTCCCAACTTTATCGAAGAACAATCGGTGCTTAGGTTCCGGTATAATAATTCTTCTTCCGGGCGCGGCTATATAGATTGGTATGAAATATTTTATCGACAATTGCTTAAAGCGCAGAACGATAATTTTTCGTTTCACGCGCCAGATACAAATGCAATTGCCGAGTACCATGTTGCGGGTTTCAGCGGCGGAAATGTTTTAGTGTATGATGTTTCAAAGTTTGATAGTATTATTAAGATAGAGACCACTCGATATTCGATGGATACATGCACATTTCAATTAGCATTGAATGCCGGTACGGTGAAGGAAATATTTGCTGTCGGTCAAAATGGTTTCAAAACTCCGGGAACGTTGTCATCTGTGCAAAATCAAAATCTACATGGAAGTTCAAACGAAGCGGAGTTTATAATAGTGACACACAAAGATTTCCTTTCTGCCGCAGAAAGATTAAAACAACATCGCGAGGGGAAAAGCAAGAATCCAATTTCCACTCAAGTTTTTGATCTTGATGAAATTTACCATGAATTTGGTGGCGGATCGAAATCTCCGGTCGCGGTCAGAAATTTTTTGAAATATGCTTATCTCAATTGGCAACAACCCCCAAAATATTTATTACTTTTTGGAGACGGAGATTTTGATTATAAACGTATCATGGGATCCGACGAACCAAACTGGGTACCGCCATGGGAATCGATTGAATCATTTATTCAACTTTCGAGTTACGCAAGCGATGATCTTTACGGTGTCTTTTTCACCGGAGAAAGAGTGAACCTTGGTATAGGCAGATTGCCGGTTAGATCCATGACCGAAGCGAATAATGTTGTCGATAAAATCATCGAGTATGAAGAGGAATCTGTCCCTGATATCTGGAAACTCAGATTTACTTTTGTTGCCGATGATGGACCTGCGGCGCCCGACAGAAACGATCGGTCAACTCACATGGCGCATGCAGAAGGTATAGCCGCCATGGTTCCACCTTTATTTGAAAAAAGAAAAATTTATATTTATGAAAATCCGACTGTATATACACCCGCAGGTAGACGTAAGCCAACCGCGAATCTTGCCATTCTCAATGCAATCAACCAAGGGAGTCTTGTTTTGAATTTCGCGGGGCATGGAAATCCTCGTCTCTGGACACACGAAGCTATTTTTGTTAAAGAAACCGATTTCCCCTTGCTAAGTAATAAGGGAAAATATTTTTTCCTAGTTGCGGCAACATGCAATTATGCCGTTTTCGATTTACTGACAGATCAATCGAGCGGTGAATTGCTTATGCTGATGAAAGATGCAGGCGCAATCGGGGTGTTCTCAGCCCTTCGCGCTGTTTACGCAGACGATAACTATGATCTGAATGTTGATTTATATAAGTATCTCATTGATACCACCCGTTATGGCAACGTTAAAAGAAAACGCTTAGGAGATATTATTTTTCAAACTAAACAGCATATTCACGATCTTGTAAATGATCGAAAATATTTTCTTATCGGAGATCCTTCTCTTGAGCTTCAATTCCCAAAACTTGTTGCATCGGTAGACAGCATAAACCATATTGCAAACACTCAACCTGTTCAACTGCAGGCGTTGAGCAGAACCGAGATAGATGCAACCGTGCGCGATACAAGTTTGAATCAGGCAACACAAATTTCCGGTCGGGCACACCTAACAGTATATGATGCAGATCGGACCAATATAATCAACGCGCCAGAATTGGGTAGCGGTTATAAATATTCAACATCCGGGTCAATATTATTCCGCGGTCAAGATACAATTATGAACGGAAATATAGAAGGTGAATTTATAGTTCCAAAAGATATTTCCTATTCAAGCGATCCCGGGCGTATAGTAATTTATTTCACGGGTGATTCAGCGGATGGCGCCGGTTTCACAAGAAATATTCTAATGAATGGAACCGATACCAATGCTGTCGCTGATAATAAAGGTCCTCAAATTACGTTATATCTCGACAGACGAAGTTTCAAACCGGGAGATGTTGTGAGTTCATCACCGATACTGTTAGCCGACTTTGTTGATTCGAGCGGAATAAATACATCGGGCGGCGGAATTGGGCACCGTCTTGAAGCATGGTTAGACAACAATTCTGAAAGCATCGATCTTTCCGAATATTATAAGAGTAAAGTTAATACCTACCGTCTTGGATCGGTAGAATATCCGCTCGGTCCGCTAAGCAATGGGACTCACATTCTCCGATTGCGTGCGTGGGACACATACAACAACTCTTCGACTGAAGAAACGATGTTCAATGTCGTATCAGGATCAGGATTATCGCTGTCTAATATTCTCAACTATCCAAATCCTATTTCAAGCGCAACGTATTTTACATTCGCGCATAATCAAGTGAATGCAATCGATGCTGAAATAAAAATATACACAGTTGCCGGAAGGATGATTCAATCATTATCGCGTAAAGGGATCATGGAACGTTTCGTAAAAATATATTGGGATGGATATGATAAGGATGGAGATCGTTTAGCGAACGGTGTCTATCTGTATAAAGTTATCGCCAAAACTCCTGACCGTCGATTCAACGCTGAGGGTATTGGGAAATTAACTATTTTACATTGAAAATTTGTCAAATATTTGTAGTTGCTTATAAAAATCAAAGGTGGTACATTTAATAAACTGGTTGGAGAATCCAATAGAATATTCATTATTTAAACGTCATTTTCAAAAGGTAATAGATATGAGATCAAAAAAATCCACGGGAAAAATATCCCAAATTTTCTTTATTTCTGTTGCGTTAATTTTATTTGCGTCGCAGATGTTCGGGCAAGGTGAATCGGCTGTGCCTTTTCTACTAATTGCTCCTAATGCCCGTGCCGACGGTATGGGTGAATCGGGCGTGGCTCTTTCAGATGATGGGGCTGCTTCTTATTGGAATCCCGGTGGCCTTGCATTTGAAAAATATCAAGAAATCAGCATCACTCATTCCAACTGGCTTCCGCAATTTCATCTATCCGATCTTTTTTATGAATTTCTTGCGTACCGAAATAATATAGAAGATTGGGGTGGTACGGTTTCTGGAAGCATTATCTATTTGAATCTTGGTGAATTCAACCGGCGCGGTGAAAATAACGAAGACCTTGGTACATTCAAAGCTTATGAGTTTGCAGTAACGGCAGGGTATGCTACGAAAGTATTATCTGAACTTGGAGTTGGAGTGAATCTTCGTTTCATTTATAGCGCTCTTGATCCGCAGACATCTCAGAATCAGGCGCGAGGTGTTGCTTCAACCGTCAGTTTTGATATCGGCGCGCTCTGGAAACCACAGTCGCTCGTACTTCCAGGCCTCGGGGATATTGAAGATCGATTCGCGGTCGGTGTAAATCTTTCAAATCTTGGTCCAAAGCTTACTTATATTCAACAAGCTCAGGCAGATCCGCTTCCAACCAATTTACGTCTCGGATTTGCAGTGAAAATTATCAAGAGTGAATTTAACAACATCACGGGCACAATAGATTTCAGCAGAATGTTGGTGCGTCGCTATCCAACCGATACTTTAAAGGATGCTGAAGGTAATCCTGTGCAACCGTTAGTTGTAACAGAATCTCATGTTGATAATCTCCCGAAGTCGTTGATCAGCGCTTGGGAAGCGGGCGGGTTAAAGAAAGTTACAATAGCAGGCGGGCTTGAATATTGGTATGGCAGTCCGAAGTTATTTGCGTTGCGCTGGGGTTATTTTTACGAGCATCCAAATTACGGGAACAGAAAGTTTATGACATTCGGTGCCGGTCTCCGTTACGATATTTATGGTTTCGATTTCAGTTATCTCTCTGCGATTGAAGAAAATCATCCGTTAAGCGAAACACTTCGCTTCACACTGCTGATGTCGTGGGGTGGCGAGGACGAAGAATAATCAGATTTTATTTCATTAGAAAAATATAATTTATAATTGAATCGACACCTGCGGGTGTCGATTCATTCTTTCAAGCAATCAATAATCCATACGAGACGACTGTGCAAAATAAAATCATCACGATAATACTTATCTCGTTATTCATTTTCCCTTTATTATCACTCGGTCAAAATAAATTTCAACCGGTTTTCGATCATTCGTTGATGGCTGAGCGAGATTATTTTTCTCAAAATGTTTCCAAACCCGAAACTTCGCTCCGGGTTCTTGCGGTTATGGTTGATTTCCAGACGGATAATGATTCAAGAACCACAGGGGATGGTCATTTCGATCTTCGTGACACTTCGAAAAAATTTCTCGATGCACCGCCGCATAACAGATCGTATTTTAATCAACATCTTGCATTTTTAAAAAATTATTATGAAAAAGTTTCAGACAACGTATTAAATGTTTCATTTGAGTTACTTGACAGCATTTATCGTTTGCCTCATGAAATGAAATACTACAGTCCAATAAAATCGAGTAAAAATAATGTTGAACTCGGAAACCTTGTCAATGATACGTGGAAGCTGGTAGATTCGCTTGCAGTGGCATCCCTGCATCCGATAGATTATCAGCAATATAATACTTTTATAATTTTTCATGCTGGAGTTGGAAGAGATATAGATCTTGCATCCCTTTACGGTTATGATCCTACACCTTATGATATTCCATCGCTTTACATTAATCTTAAATCGATGCGAACAATGTTTAATGACGATAATTATGCCGGGATTGCGCTCGATAGCGGTAGATTCCATGTAACAAGTTCAATGATTTTACCTGAAACCGAAACGCGTGATCAAGTGCCATTTCCGTTAGGGATTAACGGTTTAATTATTGCTTCTATTGGCAGCCATCTTGAATTACCCGACCTATTCAACACGATAAACGGTAGTTCTGCAATCGGACGTTTTGGATTAATGGACGGGCAATCGATTTTCAGTTGGAATGGAGCATTCCCGCCGGAACCATGCGCTTGGGAAAAACAATATTTAGGTTGGATCAAACCGATTGAAATAAAATCATCTGATTCGATATTTACTTTTCCCGCAAAAAGTTTAACCGGTAGTTCAGATACTACTTTTAAAGTCAATATTAATTCCGAAGAATATTTTTTGATCGAAAATCGAAACCGCGATGCTAACGGCGACGGTGCAATTGTTACAATGATTGTTGGGGGAGATACAGTCAGAAAACGATGGTTAAGAGATACATCAAATTTTAATGCCATCGATCAGGATTCATTGTACGGAACGATCATCGACGTTGATGAATTTGATTGGAGCTTGCCGGGTGGTGTTGATAGCCGAACGAAAACATTTTATGACGGCGGAATTCTCATTTGGCACATCGATGAAAATATTATCAATCAGAATATCGCTTCCAGCACAATCAATGCGGATGCCAATAAGCGGGGAGTTAATTTAATGGAAGCCGACGGTTCGCCCGATATCGGTCAATCTTATGATTTATTACATCCGGGTTCGGGAAGTGAAAGCGGTACCGCGCTCGATTTTTGGTTCGCCGGAAATTCCGCTCCGCTCAGAAAATATGACACAACCGGTTTCACCCCAACATCTTATCCGAGCAGCAATAGTAATACCGGGGCTAATAGCCATATCTATATAAATAGATTTTCGGAACGCGGACCAAGAATGAGCGCAAGAATAAAAATTGGAGATGAGCAAATTTCGCTTCTTCCTCAATTCCCGAAATCTGTTGGAAAAAATTTTAAATGCAATTCAATCACCGCGCTCGGATATGATCCCGGGAATCAGGGATTGATAGTTTCAGCAAATCCACCTGTTGACACATCGAATTTTGTATATCAATCACCAGCTATTTATGGATGGAAATTTGATGGCTCTTCTTTAATAACCGGAGTCGATTCTACGCCTTTACCATTGTCATTACAATACCTTAACGCAAGGTTTACAGGTAAAATTGCTGTTCACGATTTTTCGAGAGATCTAATTAGCGACTTGGTAATATCGGTTAATAGCGATGTGCCCGGAAGTTATTTACTTGGGTGGTCATTAGCGGATACTGATTTAGATAATAAATTAGATTCATTGTTCTCTCCTTTTTTTGTAGCAAGGGAAATTTCTACATCTCCGGTCTTCTCCGATTCTTCCATAGCATATGGAACAAAGAACGGATCAATATATTTTGTCAAAAGCGATGGTAATATAACAGGTGCGGTTAGTTTAAATGTTTTTGATTCAACAGAGATTGTAGGATTAAGTCTTCTATCGAATAATAGTTTTATTGCGCTTTCTGCTAAAGGTGATGTGCGAAAAATTTATAATAACGGAACAGTGAGTGAGCTTAAAAATTATGGGCATTCTTTGAACGCTCCGGCTGCTTCTGCATTTCTTTCCGCCAATTCCTATTGGGCGGATGTTGTGGGTCAATGTATCGCTTTTGCCTCAAAGGATGGATATCTATTTGTCGTTGATAGTTTGCTAAATGTACTCAACGGATTTCCGGTTGCAACTGGCGGCGAAATTAATAACTCTCCTGCTATCGGTGATGTTGACGGCGATAATATAAAAGATATCGTTGTGTTCAGCGGAAGTAAAATATACGCCGTGAATGCAACGGGGGCGTACTTAGATAATTTCCCGATCACTGTGTCGAGCCAAAAACCGATTCTAACTTCACCAATCATTGCGGATGTTAACGGAGACGGACTGGTTGATATTGTCGCGGTTACTCAGGAAGGGATTGTTGTTGCATACAATTCACAAGGAAGAATGGTGAACGGTTTTCCACTTCTTTCCGGACCAAACAGCGGTTCAACACCTGCAGTTTTTTATATGGATAGTCTTTGTCTCAGTTGTATTGACATTGGATTGGCTGTCGGCTCGGATGACGGTTTTGTATATGCGTGGAAAACCGGAGGAATGGTTACAGGTTTAATTGCACCACCAGTAATGCCATGGCCACAATATCTTCACGATGCACAGAATACGGGAATGAGCGCTGAAGTGAGTGCTCCAATTTCAAAAAGTGATAATTATTTGCCCGCTGAGCGGGCATACAATTGGCCCAATCCGGTAACCGCCGCCGATAATTTTAGAACGCATTTTCGTTTCTATGTTAAAGAAAACTCAAGCATACATTTCAAAATTATTGATCCTGCGGGTGATTTAGTTAATCAATTCGATACAAACGGAATTGGCGGAATCGACAACGAATTTGAATGGGATGCATCCGCGTTACAAAGCGGAGTGTATTTTGTTCACATCGAAGCCGGCGGATCATCCGGAAGTGGATATTCAATTTTTAAGATGGCAATAGTCCGGTAACATTTTGTGCGGTCATTTATTCTTATTTCAATATCTTTGCTTGTTTTCTCGTGCCGCGATATCGAATCACCATCCGAACTTGGAAATATCAATGGTTATGAAGTCCGAGGTAAGGTTGCGACTACAAACGGGATACCGATTGAAAGTGTGCAGGTGAGTTTATACTACTATTACGAATATATCAGTGATAAGCAACTTGATACGGTGGAGATTATAATAACAGACACGATGCAAGTTCTTGATATCACGGTTTTATCAAATAAATTAAAAGAAGTGCGAAAAATATTTTCCGGAAGATGGAAAACACTCGGTCCTGTTCAGCATATTTACTGGAATGGGCGCGACGATAACAATAATCCTGTACCGAGCGGCTTATATTATATGGTCTTCACTCTCGATAGTGTGGTTGTAAAACAAAACAACATGATTATTGAGGGGCATGGTACAACTGTTACAGATTATTACGGCAGGTTCATATTGCCCAATGAAAATCTTCCTGTTGGCGCTGTATTTGATGCGTATAGTGATGATGGAAATTTTTACGGGGTTTTAAAAGTTGAACCCAAAATTGCACTCATTTTGAACAAACGGCAAAGCGTTGCCACATATGAATCTATTCAACTCATGAAAAATACAATCACATCGCTCGTTCTGACTTTAGAATAATCCCCTATGAAATATTATATACTCTTCACATCTATTTTTATTATTCATTTAACTCTTTCCGCTCAAGAAGACTTCTATCATCCCGAGCTTGAATGGCGGACAATTCAAACGGAACATTTTAATATTCATTACCATCCGGGTGTTGAACGAACCGCGCGCGTTGTTGCAAAAATTGCTGAAGATATTTATGGACCCATTACATCCTTCTATCAATACGAACCCGACGGTAAAATAAGTTTTATAATGAAGGATTACGATGATTTTTCGAACGGAGCGACATATTTTTTCGATAACAAGATTGAAATATGGGCATCGGCGCTCGATTTTGATCTTCGTGGTTCACATAATTGGCTTCGGAACGTTATCACGCACGAATTCACCCACATGATTCAAATTCAAGCTTCTATAAAATTCGGACGAAAAGTTCCAGCTTTTTATCTACAATGGCTTCAGTATGAGTCTGAAAGACGAACAGACGTTTTATATGGTTATCCGAATGGTATCGTTTCTTATCCAGTATCCGGCTTCGTTATGCCGGCTTGGTTTGCAGAAGGTGTAGCACAATACAATCGACGAGAATTTGCCTACGATTGGTGGGATTCGCATCGCGATATGATTCTTCGAATGTACATACTTGATGGCAACATGTTGTCGTGGAATCAAATGTCAACGTTTGGTAAAACAAGTCTTGGAAATGAATCGGCATACAATTCCGGATTCGCGCTTGTTGGTTACATTGCAGATCATTATGGGGAAGATAAGCTGCGGGAGATTACTTACAATCTTCGTTCACTCACAACTTTTACAATCGATGGAGCAATAGAAAAAGCAATTGGTAAAAGCGGTAAAGAATTGTACAGCGAGTGGATTGATTATCTTCGAAATGATTATAACAATAGAATATCTGCCCTGAAAGGAAATCTTGTAACCGGAGAAATGATCGGAAGCGTTGGGTTCGGAAATTTCTATCCCCATTTTTCACCTGATGGAAAGTCGATTGCTTACATCAGTAATAAGGAATCGGATTATTTCGGAACGTCATCCTTATACTTGTACGATATCATTTCAAAAAAAGAAAAGCTTCTGCATGCGGGTGTAAGGTCTAATTTTTCATGGAGTCCGGACGGAAAAAAAATCTATTATTCAAAACTCACGCGCGATAATCCACATTGGTCGAATATCTTCGATATTTTTTGCTATAATATCGAAAATGAAGAAAACAACCGGATTACCAAAGGATTACGCGCAGATGCGCCTTCGGTTTCTCCTGACGGAAATAAAATCAGTTATGTCTCAGGTGCGGATGGAACCCTTAATATTTTCACTATGGATTTAGATGGGAAGAACATCAAACAACTCACATTTTTTAAAAATGGTGAGCAGGTTTTTAATCCATCCTGGTCACCGAACGGTTCTAAAATTCTTTTCGATTACTCCATAAAAGATGGCAGAGATTTGGCTTTAATTCCGGCAACGGGTGGCGAAATGGAATTCGTGCTCTCAACGCCCGATGATGAACGGAACGGCGTCTTTACCGCGGATGGGAAAAGTATTTTATTCTCGTCCGATAAAACCGGCATTTTCAATATTTATGAATACGATATTGAAAGTAAACGAATAGTGCAAAAATCAAATGTATTGGGCGGAGCGTTCATGCCGAATACATCAGTGGATGGACAAATGACATTCGCGTCTTACACTTCCACAGGATATAAAATATCATACATGGAAACGGTGCAATGTATGGATAACACACCATCATACATTCGCTCGCAATCATTTCAATCGAACACCGCCGACACCTCTTTAAGCGGCTCATTCGATTGGAAATCACTCCGGTTTTATGATGATACACAATTGCCCGAATTTAAAGAAGGATCGTATAAGGCATCATCGTCAGGGTTGGCGTTTATTCCATTTATTCGTGTCGATAATTATAATCCTAAAAATAAGGGGATTGACATGCTCAAGTTGGGATTGTATATGTACTCGTACGATGTACTTGACCGATATGGTTTTTTTGCCGGTGGCGCAATAAACAAAAAAGGTGAACGCGATCTGTTCCTGACATTCGATTATCGCGGAAAAGTGCCCGGGCTTTTTCAACTTGGTGTAGAGCCGACGGTGGCATTCGAAGTGTACAATATAACACGAAAAACAGATATTTCTTTCACGCTTGGTCTTGATTCAATACCACCTGTGGGGATTACATATAACCTATTTGAATTTGATTTAGTGCTCAGACATAAATTATTTATTGAGAATTTGGATCTTGAACTTCGATATGCTCATAGCAGGTATAGCACTTCAATCGGATCGTTTACTCTCCCTGCAATTGGCGCGCTCGTTTCTGCCTTCAGCGATTTATATCTGATCGGAAATAATATTTCTGCCAACTTTGAATTTCGAGCATTAAAACCATCACGAACAACGGATATAAATCCGATCGGCAGGAAAATTCGGATGAAGTATGAATTCGAGACAAATAAATTTAATCCGACCGGCGAATACGATTACAAAGATGGCGCTCTAATTGCCAGATATCAGCGCGTAAAATTCCATCGACTTGATACGCGCTGGACTGAATATGTGAAACTTCCCGGATGGAAGCATACGCTTTCGGCTCAATTACGCGGCGGCACTATCTTCGGTCCTCCACAAGATAATTTCTTCAATTATTACATCGGGGGCTTGGCGGGTATGAAAGGATATACATTCTATTCAATGGGCGGGAACGAGTACGCTATGGCAAACGCGACTTATAGATTTCCGATTTTACAAGATATTGACACACGAATTTTACATATGATATTCAATCAACTTTACGGTGCGGTTTACGGTGATATCGGAAATGCCTGGACGGGTGGGGGAATAGCAGGAAAGAAATTTAAACGCGATGCCGGTCTTGAATTACGGCTCGAAGCATTTTCTTATTATGCTTTCCCAACAAGAATATTTTTAAACGCGACTTACGGTTTCGACAGGTTCGATTATCAGATGGAATCGAGCAAGAAAATTGTAACCTACGGCAAAGAGTGGAATTTCCACTTTGGCGTACTTTTCGGATTCGACTTCGATTAAAGAAAGGAATTTTAAATGACGCGAACCATCGCTTGCATAATATTCAACATCATTCTTATATCATCTGCTGTCGCACAACAGAATGATTCATTATATGTAACCGGAAACAGACAAGTTGATTTTTTTGGAAAGCCCGGCAAGTTATTGACCGGCTATCAGAATGAAGTTCCTTTGTTACAAGGGACTTCTTCAAATAATTCCGAGAAATCACCATGGCTTGCCGCGGCTATGTCGCTTCTTGTACCCGGCGCCGGTGAGATATATGCAGAAAGTTACACCAAGGGGGGAATATTCCTGGGTGTCGAAATTGCGTCATGGATCGTTGCAGGTGTTTACAACAGCAAGGGAAACAAGCAAACCGAATGGTTTAAAAATTATGCAAACGAACATTACAGCCCGGTACGGTATGCTGATTGGGTTTTGCGAAACTACGGATCACTGATCCCGGGTATAGATACAACACTTTACTATCGCCCACCAACATCTTCCGAAAAACCTCCGTTCGATTGTTTGAGTTGGATAGAATTGAATAGATTAGAAGGAGAGGTTTCCACCTTCACACATCGATTGCCGTTATACGGCGAACAACAATATTTTGAATTGATTGGTAAGTATAAACAATTTAGCAAGGGATGGGATACGGAAGATCCTTACGAAACCGATCACCTCACTCCGAGCGATCAGTTTTATTACTATGGTGTGGAATTCAATAAAGCCGATAAGTATTACAAAATTTCTGATATGTTTATATCGGTAATAATTGTCAATCATATTGTAAGCGCATTCGATGCTTACCTCACGGCATCGCGTTATAATAACGCCTTACATGCCGATGTGCAGTTAAAAATGCAGCCGACAATTTATGGGATGATTCCAACAGCAGAGGCACATATAACTTATACTTTTTAAATTCAGAACCGTTTCGGTTAACTTAATGTGGGTTAATCGAAATTACTTGGGTACTTTGAAAAGCACAAATAATCCGGCGAGGAAGAAAACCATATTAGCAAGCCATGCCGTTAGTAAAGGATGCAAGTCGCCGTTGTATCCAAATGCCTGACTGACCTGAAGGAATATCATATACAAGAATGAAATCCCGATTGCAATTCCGAACTCCACGCCAAGTCCACTTCTGCGTTTGATGGAAGAGAATGGAATTCCGAAAAGAACAACAATCACGCTTGCAAAAGGGAAAGCGATTTTACCGTAATAATCAACCATCCATCGCGAAACATCGTGACCGGCACGCTGTTGATTTGTTATGAAATGTTTAAGATCGGGGTAATTCATTTCTTCCGGCTTCTCTTGTTTTTTCTTAATATCATCGGGAGTGAAATTTAGTAGACCGATATCAAAAATTTTAAATTGAAAAAGATTTTCAGAGGTGTTGTAGAATTTACGCTCCGAACCGTTAACGAGATGCCATTTTTTTGTGCTGTCGTTCCAGTACATCTCATCTGCATCGTACCGTACCCGCAACATAGTTTGATCTACCGGATCGAAATCCTGAATGCTGACTCGCATTGCCACGTTCCGGGTATCATCAAACATCCCGATGGATAAAATCCTGTCTTTTGAATCTTGAATATATATATTGCTTTTTGAAACAAAGCGTATATCTTTTTGAAAATATCTTCTGCCCAATTCAACCTTTTTCTTGTTTGCGTAAGGAACAATCCATCCGTTAAAATAAATCGAAACACCGCTTATTAATATCGCAAAAACCAGCATAGGCGCCATGAATCGGAAGAGAGAAACCCCTCCGGATTTCAGAGCAGTGAGTTCATTATAAGTCGACATCCGACCAGTTGTGAACAGCGAGCTGAGTAATGTGGCAACAGGTGTCATCAGTTTAATGATCTCGGGGATAAAAAATAAATAATATTGTATCACCATCCAGACAGAGGCATTAGCGTCTATGAAATCGTCGAGGTTATCCATTAAATTAACCGCAACGAAGATGATCGTAATTGCTAAAAGTGAAAATGCCCAGGTAACAATAAATTGGCGAAGGACGTATCGATCCAGTTTTGTCATGTTCGCTCGAAATGTTCCGATTCGTCTATTTGCGGGGAGCGTAAGAATTTAGGAGAAAATTTTCGCATTGCCGACCAATTAATTGCCGGTGTCTCACGCCCGATGCGGATAGTGAGATAAAAGCCAAGTATGAATAGAACGATGTTTGCCATCCACATTCCTAACCATGGACTGATCAGGTTGCGGTCTGCTAATTTTTCGCCGCCGATAAGCGCCGCCCAGTATATCACAAAAAATCCTAAACTGAATGTAGCCGCAACACCGAATGTGCCTTTACGAGCAATTATTCCAAGCGGTGCTCCTATTAGAACGAACACTATACATGCCGCAGGTAAGGAATATTTTTTATAAATCTCTACAAGAAATTCATCAATTTTCCGGTTGTTATATTCTATGAGAGATAACTGATTCGAGATTTGCATTTTAACATTGCGCACTTTGTTGAGAGCGAGCGTAAGAGCACGCTGATATTGTTGATCTGGCGTAGCTGATGATAAATATCTGCGTGGATCTATCATTGAAGAAGTTGAATGATCTTCACCAATCATGATCTCGTGTTCGAGATGCAGATTTGCATTAGAAAGACTATCGACAAGCTTTCTCATTTCATCTGAACTCATCTCGCGATCGCTTCTATCGAACGCTCCCATACTCGATCTTTCAAATTCAAATCCTTCCGCATCCATAATTATACGATGTCTGTCAAAGCGCATCCGTTGATAAGGAGATTTATTGCCCGATCCTAATTGATGTATTTCACCTTTGTATAGATCCATTACAAGTTTTCTGTAATCCGGTGTGAACGATACTTTACCTTTCTCGGCTGTGACAACCACGTTTGTTGACGGATCGGTATAGTCGTAAATGGTGATGCCTTCAAGGTTGTTCGATTGTTCGAATGTTTTTCGGGCAAGAATACTATATCCCGGTACATCCTGAGAAAATAATCCCGATTGGATCGTGAGCGTTGGTTTTGTTCGGCGGATATCGATCATCAATATTTTAAATCGATGATTGGCTTCGGGAAGAATTTTATTGTTGAATTCTATTAGAAGTATCGTTAGTAACAAAGAGGCGATGAGTGCCGGCGCTATCATTCTGTACAAACTCATTCCGCTTGCCTTCATGGCTGTAATTTCATTCTGGGATGATAATTTCCCGAACGCCATCAAAGTTGCAACCAGCACTGCCATTGGAACGGCAAGAACAACCATCCACGATAAACTTAGCATCAGCAATTCTCCGATTACAACCGGACTTAATCCTTTGCCGACCAATTGTTCAATTGCACGCATCAGGAATTGAAGCAAAAAGATAAACATCAAAGTTAAGAAAGCAAAAACAAACGGACCGAGATGCGATTTCAATATATGCAAGTAGAGTTTCATATTATTGTTTCTTAATATAGTGGCTGGCATTAGATTTTCCAAAGAGGAGATTTATTGATGTTTTTCGATTATCGCTAATTAGGAGAGTACTGCTATTAATTGATTAACATTCTCCCAAAATTGGTCTAAATAGATATATCTCATTAAAATCGAGCAATATTATTTATTCTGGGCATTTTTTAAATTTTCCTTGCAATTAAGGCGACTTTTTCCTACATTTTCTATGTAATTATTTATCATTATTCGATTTAAACGCTTACAAAAGCGAAAGGAGTCGTTGGTATCGGTTCTTGGTAACAGGTTAATAGTAAGATAGGTGTTGTTTAAGTTATTAATATCTTTGGTAACAACATCTGCTAAACGTAGAAACATAACAGGATCGAATTCACAACGTGGCTCTTTTAAGCAAACAATCACGCCGTCAACTATTGTATTCCCCGCGCATAATTTATCGTGCTTGGTTTATTATATTTGTTTCGCTGCAATCTTTTTTCATTGCTTATTCACAGGTTCCACCCCCTTCTGCTTTACCTCAAGATTCGTCCGTAATTTTAGATACAACAAAACAAACGTTGGTTTCCGATACTCTCCAAGAAAAACGGGAGCCGCGTCCAAAAATTCAAATATCGGATTCTTTACGGAGAATACAAGAATGGATGAAAGCGATGGAGGATACCGCCACAGCATTCAAAGATACATTGTGGAAAGAAGAAGATGCTGAAGCATGGAAAGAATTTAAAGATTCAACCGCGCGTGTAGCACAATGGGTGCATCAAAGGCATGACGTGCCGATGGTTCAATTTTTTCCCAATCCAAAATATTCGTTGTATCTCGATACGAAATCACCCGCTTACAAGCGCGAATTCCAGATTGATTCATCGGGCGAAATTGTTACGATTAAAGAAACGGTAAACGGATTAGATGTAAAAGTCCCTCTAACTATGCGGCTCTCAGAGTACATTAGCCAGCGGATCGAATATGAAAAACAAAACAGTTGGCGCTCGCTTGCCGGACAATATACATTGAAGCAGGGGAAGGATGATCTTTCCGGAATTCTAAGCTCGCTGACAAATATTTCAATTCCTGTTCCTGCAAATCCGCTCACGAACATTTTTGGCGGAAATGAAATTAATCTGCGTATCGGCGGAAGTGTTGACATCAGGGGCGCATTCCGTAATACTAAATCAGATCAAACTACGATTTCAACTTTTGACCGCTCGCGCAACGAGCCGGACTTCAATCAAACTGTACAAATAAATGTCGGCGGAACTATCGGAAAGAAACTGAACATACTTGCCGATTGGAACACACAGCGTACATTCGAATATGAAAACCAGTTAAAAATTAAGTATACAGGTTTTGAGGATGAAATAATTCAAAGCATCGAGGCGGGCAATGTTTCTATGCAAACACCTTCTCTGATGGGTGGAGGACAGGCGTTATTCGGAATTAAAGCAAAATTACAGGCAGGTCCGTTAACGCTTACAACTCTTCTTTCCCAAAAGAAAGGGCAAACAAAAGAAATCAGCGTTTCGGGTGGGGCAACATCGACAGAGAATATAATTCGACTGCACGAATACAGCCGACGACATTTCTTCGTCGATACTTTGTATCAGAATCTTTTTGAAAACCTTCATAAAGAATTTCCACCCGTTCTAACTACAGAAAATGAACAAAACCGTATCACACTTCTCGATGTTTGGGTAAGCAGTATCAACAGTGCGGCTCAACGCGATGGATTAGTGAAAAAAGGGTTCGCGTTTATCGATCTACCTCCGCATCTGCGCAGTCAGCGGTACACGCAAGATGACATAAAAGATTTATCGACAACTCCCGATCGTTATGATCTGGGTAACTTCATCAAACTGACGATCGATAAAGATTATACATTCGATCCTTATAGCGGATATATTACTATGATATCGAATGTTGATGACGCCTCTCAAGCAATTGCAGTAACGTACTCTACAGCAAGCGGAGTGGAGTTCGGCGGAAATATTGTTGATGATGATACAACAATGTATATGAAATTAGTTAAACCGAAATCATTATTTAACAATCCTAATTGGGACCCCGCATGGAAACTGTTATTGAAGAATTTCTATTCGGTTAAAGCTACTAACTTAAAGAAAGAAGGATTTGAATTAACTCTCTGGCGGAATTCTGATGGTGGAGGAGCAGACCAAGATCAGATTGAGGGAAAGAACTTGTTGCAGGTTTTAGGATTGGATAGATACGATGGAGACAATTCACCCAATCCGGATAATAAATTTGATTTTCTTCAAGGTGTAACAATCGATCCCAAGCTCGGCGAGGTGATATTTCCGCATCTTAGACCGTTTGATTCTACCATCGTTCAATATTTTCGGCAGTTTGGCCAAGCGGTTCCCGATTCTCTATTATTCAGCGACATATACGATACTACTGCAGAGGCAGCTCAAAGGAATTCTGAAAGAAATAAATATGTCATAAAAGTTAGGGCAGTTGGTGATCAGAAAAGCAGGTATAGTTTAGGGTTCAATATTGTTGAAGGTAGCGTTCAGGTTCTTCTTAACGGTAAAGTGTTAACCCCAAAAGTCGATTACACGGTCGATTATATTACAGGTGAGGTTAATATCTTAAATGGCGATGCAATGCTTCCGAACGCGAATGTGCAGGTTAAATTTGAACAAAACGATCTGTTCCAAATAGCGTCGAAAACTTTAATGGGTGTCCGCGGCGAAATTGCAACTTACCCCGGTACGAATATCGGATTTACAATTTTAAATTTAAATCAACAAACTTTGAGCGACAAAGTTCGTATTGGTGAAGAACCAACTAATAACACTATGATAGGTGTGGACGCATCTACCTCCGCAAATCTGCCGTTCCTTACAGATGCACTTGATGCATTGCCGTCTTTTAGAACAAGAGAAATGTCGACCATCAGATTTGCAGGTGAAGCGGCGTACATGATTCCTGATCCAAATACAAAGAAGAGTACAATATCGGGCGATAACGGTGCGGCAATAGCATACATAGATGATTTTGAAGGCGCTCGCAGAACGATACCTATGCCCGTAATGTATTCGGCTTGGACAATGGCGAGTTGTCCGGAAAAAGCTTCGTTTCTAATGGGATTATCGAATGAGGATAAATCGTTTAAACGCGCTCAAGCATCGTGGTATAATCATTTGCCGACAGATGTGTATTCAGAAGATATTTGGCCCAACCGTAAAACTCGAGCCGGACAAAATCAGGTTACGGTTTTAAATCTTGATTTCGATCCGCATCATCGAAGCGTTTACAACTATTCACCCAATATCGATTCAACATTGCACCGTAAAAATATAGGAGGAAATTCCGGAAAATATTTCAATGAACCCGAGCTTAGAAAAAATTGGAACGGTATAATGCGTTACGTCGGTTCAATTGCTTCCGGACTTCTCGACCAAAATATAGAATATCTTGAAATCTGGATGCAAGCCAATAGTTCTAACATTGATGATTTGCGCAGAGGCCGTTTATACATAGACCTTGGTCGTATAAGCGAAGATGTTATACCGAACAGAGTTTTGAACAGTGAAGATGCAAACTTGAATGGTATCCGAAATCAGGGAGAAGATATCGGTATTGATATGAAGAGCGATGCAGAAGAGCAAGGTGCGTTTGCAGAATTTCTATCCACAAATTCCGGAGATCCCGATGTCGATCCGGGTGATCCGAGCGGTGATAATTATCAGCCATATGGTGATGGAACATATTTACGAAAATTCAATGGTACGGATAAAAATGAAACCGATCCTACCGGACTTCTTCCTAATACTGAAGATTTAAGTAGTAATGGTAGTTTAGATGCGGCAGATCAATATATTGAGTACGAGCTTCCTCTCGATACTGCGTATTACGATTCTTCGGGCATTCTAAGATCAAATCCTTATCTTGTTGGTGGTGGTAGTAAGGGGTGGTTTCAGTTCCGAATTCCCTTAATCGATTCCGGTAACATTGTTGGTGGAACTGATCTGCTATCGATTTTACGAACCGTTCAGTACGTTCGTCTTTGGACGTCCGGCTTTTCTGATTCTGTCTCATTGCGTTTTGCCGAAATAAATCTTGTTGGTAATCAATGGGAACAAAGAATCTCAAACGACTCCCGCATGAAGGCAACGGTTGTAAATATTGAAGATAATCAGCAATATTCTCAGGAGTGGTATCAATTAGGAATACAACGCGAGAAAGACCGCACAGATCCGAATCAGGTTATCGAGGCAAATGAACAATCGCTCGCATTATTAATCGACAGTCTTCCAAAAGATATTTATCGTGATGTGAGAAAAATATTCACTACCCGACCTCTTGATCTGTTTAATTACAAAGCGATGAAGATGTTTGTGCACGGCGATCCTTTGTTCGACGATATTGTACCAGATGCTTATGATGCTGAGCTATATGTACGTTTTGGATCTGATACCATGAACTATTATGAATATCGTCAACCGATCTATCATGGTTGGAGTGTTCCGAAGAATAATGTGGATATTAATTTTTCTGAGTTGACATCTGTTAAAGCGGCAAAGCCCGATACTTTCAGAGGTGTTTTTAGAATTCCGATCAATCCCGGGGATACAACACGAACATATGGCGTTAAAGGTAATCCATCTCTCAGAAAGATAGTTGAGATAAGTATCGGTGTTAGAAATATCGGCAAACCATACCTGAGTGGGCAGGTGTGGGTGAATGAATTGCGTCTTGTTGATGTTGATGATGCGCCCGGCATTGCGTATCGGTTCGATACACAGATGAAGCTTGCCGACCTTGGTCAGGTAAATTTCAATTACGGTCAAACCGATCCATCGTTCCACGGACTCGATCAGCGTTTCGGTGATCAGACTACAAAAATTAATTGGGCGGTGAATGCAAATATTACGCTCGATAAATTTTTACCGTCAGAGTGGAGCCAAGCGGGGACCTCGATTCCGTTTTCATATTCGCACACAGAAAATCTCATTAAGCCCAAATATCTGCCTAACACCGATATTGTAGTTGCAGAAGCGGCAAATCGTGCGGCACAAGCATCGGATAATCCCGATGCGGCAAAAAATGTCCTCACGCAATCGCAATCGTTGCAAGTTCGTGATAATTATGCTGTTTCCAATTTCAAAATTGCTCCACCGGTTGATGCTTGGTATGTGCGCGAGACGATAAGTAAATTGGGTGTCGGGTTCAATTACAGCACCGGTCGCGACCGTGATCCTGCTTTTATCTCGAAGCAAAATTGGCAATGGTCTCTACGATTGAGTTATGGAGTTTCGTTGCCAACGAATTTCTACATTCAACCGTTTAAAAAACTTTTTGCAGGAATTTATTTACTCGAAGATTACAAGGATTGGAAATTGTATTTCATTCCAATTACAAGCATCTCTGCGAATACCAGCGGCGGCAGATCTCGATCGTTAGAATTTCCGCGTGCCAAAGGAAGCGCAATCCGCGATACGCGCAGTTTCAACGCCGGCAAAGGATTCGGCTTCGGTTGGAAATTCACTGAAGGCGGAATTGCAAATCTTTCGGGCGATTATGGATTGTCGGTCGATAGAAATCTTTTATATCTCGATAACGATTCGGTTGGAAGAGATTTCAAAACCATTTTAAAAAATCTTTTCTTCGGCGGACGCGACAGCCGATACGGACAAAAATTTTCAGTGGCATTCAAGCCCAAAATCCCAAACATTTTTGATATTCCGAAATACTTTGATCTGAATACGAGTTATTCGGTAAATTACGGCTGGTCAAATTCATTCCAGAAAGGTGATATTGGAAAAGGAACCGGCTACGATAACAGTATGAGTTTTTCTTTCACGTTCCGCTTGAAAGCACTTACCGATCCGTGGTTCGCTTTCGACGAAAAAACTCCGCAACAACAACGTCCGGTTGACCCCAAACCAAAATTAGAAAAAGAAAAACCTGACGCTGTTACCGATTCCATGAAACAGAAAACGGAGCCGACTGTAAAAGAACCGGGTGTAAGCAATACACAGAAATTGCTTTCGCAGGCGAAAATGATTTCAAAATATTTTATTAAAATTCCTTTACTCGATTTTGAATCTATAGTTATCAATTACTCACAAACAAATGGATCGAAACACAGCGGAGTTCTTGGCGCAACTGGTTTCAAGAATTTTTGGGGACGAATGCCTTTCCAAGGGTCGCGTATCGATTACGGACCGTCCCGACTTTTCCAGCTTGGTCTTATCAACGATCCGCATGGCACGCTGCAGTTTGAGCCGCGTTCAAGTTTTCCATTCTTAGGTTGGAAAGTTAATAAAGGTCCGCGTGCGGCAAATGCTGTCTTATCCGATAATTTTTCGCAAGGGAATAATATTACTTTGCGTACCAACCGTGCACTTTGGACTGACGCATCAATTGATATTAACTGGAAAGTGAGTTGGCAATATAACAAATCGACTACTTTAGAAACCGACGCCTTGGGAACACCGAAATATAAAGATCCTGTTATTACCGGAAGTGTAGAGAGATCATTTTTATCGATTCCATCCGTGCTCTTCTTCAAAGTGTTGAAAAGCAATATGGAAAATGTCGGCAAAAAATATGATGAGATAATGGCAAGCGATAAAACAACCGATCAGGATGCGGCTGTTAAGAGTAGAGAAGCGATTGCAAAAGCGTTTGAAGAAGGAATGGAAGCATTGCCGTTCCTTTCAAAGATCATCGGACCCTATGTTTCTCGACCCAACTGGACATTCCGTTGGAATGGAATAGAAAAAAGTGTCGGTTTAACATCTATCTTTGAGAGACTGTCTTTAGAACATGCTTACACATCAGGTTTCCGGAAAGATTACAGAAGCACAACCGGAGGAGCTCAGGAAACAAACGGAGAACGAATCAACTATGGATTCACGCCGTTAGCCGGAATGAACATGACGTTTAAGCAGTTGTTGAAAGGAAATTTCTCGGGTAATTTCAAATATAATTCAAATACATCGTATGATTTAAATCTATCATCAACCAGACCGAACATCGTGTCAACTTTAGCGCAAGAAATTTCGCTATCACTAACTTATTCACGACGTGGGTTTTCCATACCGCTGTTTGGATTAAATCTCTCGAACGATGTCGATATAACGATGACATACTCACGAACGAAAAATTCACGCCGTCAATACAAACCGGAAGAACTCTCTATAAACCCGGAAGGGCAACCTCAAGACGGCAGCACACGTACGTTACTTGAGCCGCGTATCAGATACGTTTTGAGCAGCAGGGTTACCGCCGCCATTTTTTACCGGTACACAAACACCGAGCCCGATGCCAGCGGCTCTCTAATTTTCGGATCAACAACTAACGAAGCAGGTATCGATATCCACATATCTATTTGATACTATTTGTACTTTGGTTGTTTCTAAACTCACTTTCTGTTATTTTACTATTTGAGGTGTTCCGTGAATACACAAACTGCTATAAAAGGTCGGTTACTTTGGGTCGATGATGAAATCGAATTGTTACGCTCTCATATACTTTTACTTTCCGATAAAGGATATTCTGTTGAAACTGCAACAAACGGTGAAGATGCTGTTTCGCTTGTAAAAACTAAACCGTTCGATTTGGTCTTTCTTGATGAAATGATGGCAGGCATGGGCGGCTTGGAAACGTTATCAAAAATAAAAGATATACGACCCGAATTGCCTGTAATAATGATCACAAAAAACGAAAGCGAAGGATTGATGGAGGAAGCTATCGGCGGAAAGATAAGCGATTATCTTACGAAACCTGTCAATCCAAGTCAGGTGTTGCTTGCTTGCAAGAAATTTTTAGAAAGCAAAAAAATTACCGGAGCCACAGTTTCGCGCGATTATATTAAAGAGTTTAATTCTATTTCTCTCGCGCTCAACGACAATCTTTCATTCCAGCAATGGATCGAGATTTACACAAAACTTGTAGATTGGTCGATAGAGTTGGATCATCATCCCGGGTTAGGATTAAAACAAACTTTGACCGATCAATTCCGCGAATGCAACGGAGCTTTCTCAAAATTCATCGAACGAAATTACCGTAACTGGATTGAGCAGCAAAAACGTCCGGTATTATCTGTGGATGTTGTAGAGCGTTACCTGATTCCAGAATTGCGCGATACGAATAAGTCGGTATTCTTCTTCGTTATAGATTGTTTGCGTCTAGATCAATGGATGATAATGGAAACAGCGCTCAGGGAATTTTTCGATATATCGCGCGACTTCTATTATTCAATTTTACCAACGGCAACACCGTATTCGCGTAATGCAATCTTCAGTGGCACGTGGCCCTCTGATATTGAATTGCGTTTCCCCGAAATATGGGAAGAATGGGAAGACGACGATAACAGTCGGAATAGATTTGAACATAGATTTTTAGACAATCTTTTAGAAAGGCGTAAAATACAACTCAAGCCGGAATCAAAATATGTGAAAATTCTTGACGCAGAGTTCGGAAGAAGCATTGAGCAAAATATTAATTCATACACGAAAAATCGACTGACATCGATTGTGGTGAATTTTGTTGATATGTTAGCGCACGGCAGGTCCGATTCTCAACTGCTTAAAGAAATCGCCCCCGATGAATCGGCATATCGCTCTTTAACTGCATCGTGGTTTGCACACTCAACACTCTTTTCTATGCTTCGAACATTATCCCGCCAAAAAAATGTTACAATAATTTTAACCACAGATCATGGAAGTATCAGAAGTATGAGGGGAGTTAAAGTGATTGGGGATCGGGAAGCATCGACTAATCTACGTTATAAATTCGGCAGGAACCTGAAGGTTGATAACCACCACGCGATGTTTATTAAAAATCCTTTGGAGTACAAACTGCCAAAAAGAAGCGTAACAATAAATTACATCATCGCGAAAGAAGATTATTATTTCGTATATCCTACCGACTATCATCAATATTTGAATAAATATAAAGATAGTTTCCAGCACGGAGGTATTTCGATGGAAGAGATGATATTACCGGTTATTAAGATGAAACCAAAACAATGAATATGAAGTTGATAACTCATTCCGAAATGGAGACGATTTCAGCAGGCAGGGAATTTTCTCTCTCGATTCGCTGCGGAACAGTTGTGGCGCTTTCCGGAGATTTGGGGACGGGAAAAACGCGGTTCATAAAAGGAATATGTGAAGGGTTGGGAGTTGCAGAACATGTTGCAAGTCCTACATTCACCATCGTTAATGAGTATCAGGGTTCGAATTTAAAAATATTTCATTTCGATTTTTATCGCATAAACTCAGCGGCTGAACTTAGAGAGATCGGTTTCGAGGAATATGTGGAAGGAGGCGGAGTGTGTTTGGTTGAGTGGGCTGACAGGGTGAAAGAAATTTTACCCGCTCAACGATTTGATATGACTTTCTCACTGGGCAAAGATGAGAATGAACGGATCATTACGATAAATGAGGTGAAGCCGGAATGAAATTGTTAGGTATTGAGACGGCAACAAATTTATGCGGCGCCGCCGTGGTTGATGAAGCGAAAATTCTTTCAGAGAGATCGCTTACAACGCCGCAAATTCATTCCGAGAAGTTGGTGCCGATTATCGACGAATGTTTAAGAGATGCAAATTGCGATCTTTCCGATATTGATGGTATTGCCATATCGATTGGTCCCGGGTCGTTCACGGGCTTACGGATTGGTTTGAGTGTTGCTAAGGGTCTATCTTTTTCGTCCGGGAAACCGTTAGTGTCTGTAAGTACATTAAAGGCATTCGCTTTTGAATCGCACAGAAAAAAAATTACAGGTAATGCAGGGAGCATTTTATCTTTAATTGATGCACGACGCAACGAAGTTTACGCGGCATTATATGATATAACGTCGGGAGGTCTGAATGAACTGATTTCTCCAGCCGCATTTACATTGGAACAGATATTCGAATTATCATCGGATGGTAAAACAGTTTTTGTTGCAGGAGACGAAACTGGGAAATTCAAAAAATTTGTTGAAAAAGTTGAATCAAAACAGGCATCTGCTTATATTATTCCATTCCCCGGATTGAGCGGCGCAAGCGCGGTTGGAGTTGCATTACTTGGAATAGAGAAACTCAAACGCGGGGAAGATGAAAAAATTGATTTATTAGAACCACTTTACGTAAAAGAGTTCTACACAATTGTTCAACAACCTAAGGTTAAATCGTAATGGCATGGTTTCGACGATCAAAAGCAAGTATAAGCACCGACGCTCAGCGGAAAGATATTCCGGACGGCATGTGGACCAAGTGCGATGGCTGCGGGGAAATAATCCACAAAAAACAACTCGAGCAACAATTTTACACCTGCATAAAATGTAACTATCATTTCCGTATCGGAAGCAAAGAATATCTTCAATTCTTGCTCGATGAAGGTTCGTTTAAAGAGATGGACCGGAAAATGAAATCTAAAGATCCATTGAATTTTAAAGATTCAAAAAGTTATAAGGAACGGATAAAAGATTCGATTAGAAAAACGGAATTGTTCGACGCTGTGCGTACAGGGTCGGGGAAAATTAACGGACAAGATGTTGTTGTTGGGGTGATGGATTTCAGTTTCATTGGCGGAAGCATGGGCGCTGTTGTTGGAGAGAAAGTAGCGCGCGCAATCGATAAAGCACGCAAAGATAAATCTCCGATTATCATAGTTTCTTCAAGCGGTGGAGCGCGTATGATGGAAGCCGCTTACTCGTTGATGCAGTTGGCAAAAACGAGCTCGAAGTTAGCTCAGCTTTCCGATGAAGGAGTTCCCTTCATATCTATTCTAACAGATCCAACGACTGGCGGTGTTACGGCGAGCTTTGCAATGTTAGGAGACTTAAATATTGCCGAACCGGGCGCTCTGATTGGCTTTGCCGGACCGCGTGTTATCCGCCAAACCATTGGGAAAGATTTGCCACCCGGCTTCCAGCGTTCTGAATTCCAGTTAGATCACGGATTTGTGGATGTGGTTGTTCACCGGAAAGAGATGAAGGAAACGGTCTCGAAAATATTAAAGCTTATTTGGAAATCGTAAATGCTTATATTGGCGACTGGATGGTTGCAACAATCGAAGAACGATCTCCGTACCAATAAAAAAGGATATTTGTTTAATTGAAAGGTTCTTTGCATAAAAAAATATTACTGATAAAACTGAAAGCGAGATACAAATAAAGGCACAACGTTCAAACTATTTCGATAAAGAGCATAAGAGAATAAGATTTATTGCTGCGTTCATAAGCATATCTTTGCATTTACTGGCGGTCATTGGTTTGATGTTTTATCAAAGTTATCAGGAAAACCAAATTATAACAACCGAAGAAGTCCAATTTGGCGGGAGCGGTGGCGGTGGTGGAGAAGGGGCGGAAGATGACGCGATACAATTTGGACCGCAGGGCGCATCGGGTAAAACTGGAAAACAAGATGATCTGCCCAATCATCAATTTACACTTTTGCGCATTCATGTTTATAACGATCTTGAAAAAGCAATTCCGGTTCCTGTAAAAGAAGAGCCGAAATCCCTTACTTCTATAAAAAAGAAAAAGAGCAAGCCCGTTCTTGCAGAAAATATGCCCACCCGCTGGCTTCGGCGCGGGGTTGGTCCGGGTTCAGGCGGCGGGGCAGGGGGTGGAAGCGGTGGTGGTATCGGTGCTGGGCAAGGTTACTCAATAGATTGGGGTGGCAAAGGTTCTCGTAGATTGCTAAGCGGCAGATTGCCCAAATACCCTGCTGGAACAGATAAAGAAATGCCTGTCCGATTGGAGTTCACTGTTTTACCCGACGGAACCGTTTCTAATGTTGTGCCGGTTATGAAAAGTGATGAGTTGTTAGAACGAGCGGCTATTTCCGCGCTTCAAACGTGGCGTTTCGATCCGCTCCCATCTCAGATTGAGCATAAAGTACAGGTTGGAAAAATAACTTTTAAATTTGTATTGCAAAAGGAGTAAAAACGTATGACAAAATTACACGTGGTATTAATAGTTACATTTTTTTCATTCTTAACAATCAATGCTCAGGAAATCAAGCGCATCCAACCGGAATGGTGGTTTGGCGGTTCGCTTGGAATGAATTTTAATTTCTATAGCAGCGATTTTCATAAAATAAATGAGTCGAATGATTATACAAGATCTTTCTTGAAAGGTTCCGGAACAGGATTATATCTTGCTCCTTTAATTGAATACCGTCCCGATCCGGTATGGGGTGGAATGCTGCAATTTGGATTTGACGGAAGAGGAGGAGAATTTAATGATGTTATAGATACATCTGCCAATCTTTCACTCGGAACGTCGATGAATTATCTTAGCTTAGAGCCAAGTGTGCGGGTTTCGCCTTTCGAGTTTCCATTATATTTTTTCGGCGGACCGCGGATCGGATTTAATGTTGCGAAATCTTTTACTCTGAAGAAAACTCCGGGCGGAACAACTGAAGGAGATTTTACAAACATCCGAGGTACCACAATCGGCGGTCAGCTTGGTGCGGGATACGATTTTTTGCTTACGAAATATGAGACTCCATGGCAAATAATTGCATCTCCGTTCCTTGCGCTGCATTTCGGCCAGGGACCAAGCTCGGATGTAGATTGGTCGCTTACAACTTTACGTCTTGGGGTTGCTGTTAAATTCGGCAACACGAATGAGATAAAATCAAAAGTAGAACGTGAAGTGCAATTCTCTATCCGCGCTCCGAAAATCATCCCGAATGAACGGCGTGTCCAGGAAACCTTTCCAGTGCGAAATTATATCTTTTTCGACGCAGGATCAGCAGTTATTCCAGATCGATACATTCGTTTGACAACAGAGCAAGCAGAACAATTTAAAGAAGAACAATTACTTCAACCGGAACCTAAAGATTTAACCGGCAGGTCACGCCGTCAATTAACTGTTTACCACAACATCCTCAATATTCTAGGAGATAGATTACGAAAATATCCTGACACAAAAATAACTTTAATAGGTTCATCCGAACAGGGTATTGCCGGTGGTGAAGAGCTTGCTTATTCTGTGCGCAGATATTTAATTCATGTTTTCGGTATTGATGAAAATAGAATTAGCGTTAAAGGATCTGTGAAGCCAACAGTGCCAAGCGTACTGCCCGGTGCAACACGTGAATTAAGTTTAGTTGTTCCCGAAGATCGTCGTGTAGAAATTATATCATCATCATCCGAGCTTCTTGAACCGGTGCAAATAATATCTTTGCAGGAAGAACCGCTCGACAGCGATGTCTTATTCTCGGTCTCCAATGCTGAAGATTATTTCGCGTCATGGTCAGTCGTTCTTACAGATGAAAACAATAAAGTTATTCGATTTGGTCCTTTTACATCTCATCAAGAACGCGTACCGGGAAACGTTATTATCGGATCAAAAACGAAAGAAAAGTATAAAGTAACTCTGGAAGGTCAGACAAGCGATGGACAAGTAGTGCGGAAAGAAGAGACGATGAAGCTTCTCCGGTCGGACGAACCGGAAGAAGCTCCGGGTTTCCGATTCAGCATTCTCTTCGAATTCGATCAATCTAAAACAGTTGCGACTTATGAAAGATTTCTCACGCAACAAGTTATTCCTTTGATTCCTGATGGAAGCAGTGTGATTATTCACGGTCATACAGATATTATCGGAGAAGAAAGTCACAACCTTCGTTTATCTCAAAGCCGTGCGCAAGAGACAATGAACATTATCGGACAAGGATTGGCGAAGGTGAGGAAGAGTAAGGTTAAGTTCGATACTTATGGTTTTGGAGAAGATGTTCGAAGAGCGCCGTTTAACAATGACTATCCCGAAGAACGGTTCTACAACCGAACTGTTATTATTGATATCGTTCCGGATTGATTCTATTGAGTCGAGTAATGATAAAATATCTTGTAATTTTTGTCGGAGTTGTGTTGCCGTATTTTAACCTGATGGCGCATCTTCCAACAGTTGAGCAAACGCTTTTTCCGTCAAGAAAACAGTCTGCGAAGCAATGGATGGATATCCGGGGTTATCACGCGGCACGTCAACAGGCGGAAGAATTATTAAATACTGTAGCATCTTCGGAAGATAAAAGAGATGTTCTCTTCGTTCTGAGCCAATCAGCATTCGAGGATCAGGAATATGAGATTGCATATCGATGGTCGAAAAAATTCATAGATGAATATCCGAATGATGTTTACTTCGGTTCGGCTTTATTCGTGAACGGAGTCAGTGCTTTTCAGGTTTCTCGAACGGAAGAATCGAATTCCACGCTAACACAATTTCTTGAAAAAACGCCGGATCACCCTAAACGCGGAGCAGCGTTTTTCTGGAGGGCGATGTGCAAATTGGAATTTGGAAACGAAGAGGGCGCTCAGTCCGATGTTAAGCAATGCTTTGCAGATACCGCTTCACGCTTGTACCACGATTTAGCCCTTTACGGCTGGGCGTTATCATTGGAACGATCGAGGAAATATGAAGAAGCAGTTGTATTGCTAGAGCAGATACTGCGTGATTATCCTTCAAGTCAATACACCGGTGATGTGAAGATTCGCCTTGCTTCAATATTTTTGCGGATTGGTGAGCCGGAAAAAGCTGTTGTAATTCTTGAAGGAGTTGTACCCTCGCCACCGCAGATACAAGAATATTCGTTGATTCGTGCCGAGTCCAATGTTCAATCCAAGAAATTTGAAAATGCGCAAATCGATTTCTCTAAATTTATCGAACGTTTTCCGAAAAGCAAATATACACGCAATGCGCAATATGGCTTGGCTTGGTCATACCTGAAACAAGGTAATTACTCTGCGGCGAGAAAAGAACTTGATTCTCTCGGATCAGGTAACGACTCGCTCGCGTTTATTTCATTATATCAAAGCGCGGTTCTTGCATTGCTTCAGGATAAACAACCGGAAGCTCTTGTTCGATTTGATTCATTGACAGAGAAATCGCCGTATGATAGGATAGCAGAGAATGCGTATTTTTATATGGGTATGACTCATTATAGATCCAAGCGGTACAAAGAAGCTCGTAGAGCATTTCAACTTGCCGCGCGATTATTTCCTGAAAGCAATGATCGAGTTAGATCGTATCGAATGCTTGGCGAAACCAATATAGCGTTAGGAGATTTTTCTAATGCACAGTATGCTTTTTCACGTGTTCGTCAATTAAATGGCGAGCCGCAGTATCTTCAACCGGCAATGTTTCAGGAAGCGGTTTGCCTTTATCATTTAGGGCGTTTCAAAAGCAGCGGCGATCTTTTAGCTGAATTTTTGAAAAAATATCCTAACGAACAAAAATCTGCGCAAGCGCTGGTATGGCGCGGCGAAGCGTTATATCAGGATGGCAAATTTGCCGAGGCAGAGTTATCGTACTCTAAAGCGCTTCAGCAATTTCCCAATAACCCGCAGAAAGTTGATGCATCATACGGATTAGCATGGTCGTTTTTTGAACAGAAGAAATTTTCGAGGGCTGCCGCCGCTTTCAGTCGATACATAGATGAAAATAAGAACGACGATAGAGTTCTTGAGGCTACGCTCAGGCAAGCCGATTGTTTTTATTTTTTAGGTGAATATGAGAAATCGAATTCGCTCTACGGTTCGGTGGCAGAAGTTAAAAAGAACAGCAGGTATGCCGAATATGCGGCATTTCAAATCGCCATGGCTTACATCCAACGTGGCGAATCGGAGCGCGGGATTGAGCAACTCCGGCTTTTCATGTCTAAATTTCCTGAATCGTTATACAACGAGGTTGTACAATTTAATATCGGCTGGACTTATTTTTCAAAAAATCAATTCACGGAAGCAATCGGTGAGTTCAGAAAATTGTTTGCATTATTTCCACAAAGTCAGTTAATGCCGCGTGTCTTGTTCAATATGGGAGATGCGTTTTACAATCTCAAACAATACGACAGTGCCCGCGTTTATTACGGAAGAGTTACAAAAGAATTTCCAGCAAGTCCACTTATGAGCGACGCGCTTCAGGGACTTCAATTTACGTATGAAGCTGAGGGGAGACCAAAAGCGGCATTGGCGGAAATTGATACGCTGATGCTTGCATCCAACGGCGGTATTTCTTCGGAGGAGCTTGTTCTAAAGAAGGGAGATATATTGTTCAGTCAGGGAGATTTTGGGGGTGCAGTTCTCCAATACCAAAAACTTTTTGGAATGAAACCGGATCGAAGCATATTAGCAAAAGCGTATTATCAAACCGCAAGAGCGTACGAAATGGAAAATAATGCACCGGAGGCAGCAAGATATTATCAGCGCGTGCTTCTTGAGTATAGCGATATGGATTTTGCGCCGAATGTTGCTCTGGCTCTCGGTATAAATTTACTTAAGTCGAAACAGTACAGAGAAGCCGAGTCATCATTGCGCGGTTTCGGAAATCAATATCCGCATTCCCCATTGTTATCCGAGGCAGATTACAATTATGCGTTGGCGCTTTTATCCCAGCAAAAAAAGGAAGAAGCGATTGATGCTTTTCAAAATGTGATAGAAAAGCATCCGGATGATATATTTGCCGACCGAAGTAGACTGCAAATCGCTCGTGTTTATTTCAATTCTAAACAATTCAAAAATTCGCTCGATACTCTTGAACAGATAATCAAACGCAGGAATGACGATGTTGCCGCCGAGGCGCTATTAATGGTCGGCGATAATTATCTTTCTTTGAAAAAACCTGCAGATGCGCTTCAGGCATTCAAAGATGTTTATGATCAATATTCAGAATATCCTCTTCTGGTTGAGCGTGCGCATTTCGGCGCCGGCGCTTGTTACGAGAAATTAAGAAATAAAAAATCCGCTCGCTCAGAATACGAACGAGTTGTTAAAACCGGCTTAGACCAGGCAATCAAAAAAGAAGCCGAGGGAAGAATTAGGAGGTTGCGACGATGAAAGTAATCCGTTCTTCAGATAATTTAAAACAGCATGTAAGGTTTATAAACACGCTGATTATTTTTGCTGTCCTATTTTTTGCGTCACGCGGGGCCGCTCAAGATCAATCTTCGCGAAAAGATACCGTAAGTATGCCGAGGTTGGAAATTCCGGAAATAACCATCGTTGGAAAGAAGGCAATAACATTGCCTTTCGCCCGCAAGGGTGAAATTTATGACACTGAAATTTTTGAAGCACCGCTTCCCGATACTTCGCTGATAGAAGAACGGACGGGTCCCGCTTTTCCTTTGGGAACGCTTCCGCGATATGAAGAATCGTTCGTTCCGTTCCACCTCTCTGCGCAAGGTTCATTCGGAAGTTTTGCAACTGCCCATGCGCGTATTTTTGCAGATTATAAAAAACAAAATTGGGGTTTGTACGGTAACGGTGAATTAAAAATTTCAAACGGGCACGTAGATGGCGCTGATGAAAAATCAGTGGATTTGAATTTTAAAGCGCATGCTCTTGTTAAAACCGATAACGCAATCCTTGGCTCGTTTAGAACACTTGGAGGATTAAAATTTTACCACGATTCATACGGTTTGTACGGCATTAAAAGCTCGTCAGTCGATAGATCGAGAACGGCTGTAAATTTTTCTGCCGGGTTGCAATCGATTGAACGGGAATCCGGATCGCTCGATTTGAACTTGTCGGCTTTGATTTGGTCGGTTAAAGATATTTATCCGTCAACCGATTCCTCCAGTTCAACCGTCTCTCCTGAATTTGATGCGATTTATTGGATAAGTTTGGGAAAATTTAATCTGAATACGGAATTGCATTACCAGAGTTCTTCTCTAAATTATAATTATCCTGTTCAAACACCATCTCTGTTGAATATATTAATAGGCGCTCAATGGAATTTAACCCCCGTTTGGAAATTGGATGTCGGTGGATCGTTTAATCAGGGCAACAACTCCAACGGCGGTAGTAATACTCTGGTTCGTCCTTACGTCTCATTGCAGTGGCAGATGGATCGTGACCGGCAATGGAGTGTTTGGTTCATACCGGAGATGAATATTGATTCGTACAACGATTTGATGAATTCTAACCCGTACCTCATGCGGCAAATTGTTATCAACCCAGAGGAAAGATCGGTAAACCTCGGAAGCCGATTCTGGTACAACAGCGAATTATACACGGTCGAAGTGAAAGGCACGGCTTTAGTATCTTCGAACAAACCGGTTCAGGTATCAAAGCTCGAGATTGTTGATTTAACATACGTCAATACTGAACAATTTATTTTTGATCTGAATGGGATTGTTTATCCTTCCGAAAAAATTCAGATTCATGTATCCGGTATTCTGCAGCCATCATACGAAAGAGGAAAAGCTATCCAACTACCGATGATACCATTAGTGAAAATGGGGGCGAAAGGAGAGATCGCTTTAAATTATCCGGTCACTCTTTGGTCGGGCGTTGAATTTTGGAGTAAGCAAAATGCCACACTCAATGGTGAAACCAAATTGAAGGAGAGATTGCTTTTAAGCGCCGGCGCATCAACCACGGTTATTCCCAGAACTTTTCTTTCATTAGAGATTTCGAATATCTTCAACAGAAAATATGAATGGTGGAGCGGCTACACAGCGCCCGGAATCTCTTTCCTCCTTGATGCAAAATTCAATATCCGATGAAAATTATCGAGACAATCAGCGCAATGCAATCTGCGGCGGATGAAATTAGATTAAGCCGCAAGACCATCGGAGTTGTTCCTACTATGGGATACCTTCACAAAGGACATTTGAGTTTAATAAAAGTCGCTCGCGAAAACGCCGACATTGTTATTGTAACCATTTTTGTTAACCCAACTCAATTTGCACCGCATGAAGATTTTAACTCCTATCCACGCGATATTTCTCGCGACACACAACTTGCCGAAATGGCAGGAGTCGATATCCTTTTTATCCCATCATCGAATGAAATGTATCCGTCCGATTTTCTAACTACAATAAATGTTAAACACCTTGAGTCGAAATTAGAAGGTGAATCGAGACCGGGACATTTTCAAGGTGTAGCTACTATTGTTGCAATATTATTTAACATAACGAAACCGCATGTTGCGATATTTGGACAGAAAGATGCTCAGCAAGCGATAGTTATAAAGCGAATGGTTCAAGATTTAAATTTCGACATTAAAATTATTGTTGCTCCCACAGTGCGAGAATCAGATGGACTTGCAATGAGTTCGCGCAACACCTACTTATCGCCGATCGAGAGATCTGAAAGCGCAGTTCTTTTTGCGGCTTTGAAGGAAGCCGAATATCTTATTAAAAACGGAATGAAAAATTGCTTGACCATTAAAGAGAATATGAGTAAATTGATATTGTCTAAGAAATCGGCAGCAATAGATTATATTTCAATTGCCAATCCGATAACACTCGACGAATATGAAATCCTTGAAAAAAGTCAACTGGTATTGATATCGCTTGCAGTTCGCTTGGGGAAAACCAGACTTATTGACAATATCTTAATTAACATTTAAAATTATCGTATGCCTGAAATTCTGAAACAAAAACAGTTAGCCGTAGTTATTCTTGCCGCGGGAAAAGGAACAAGGATGAACAACCCCAATATGGCAAAAGTGATGTACCAGATTGAAAGCAAACCGATGGTGGAGTTTGTCGTTGATCTTGCATCAAGGCTCGCCGCTTCACGAATTCTTATTATTGTCGGCTGGCAAAAACAAATGGTTATCGATCATTTTGCAAATTTGTCTTTGAAGGTGGAATTTGTTGAACAAGTGAAACAGCTTGGAACCGGACATGCAATTCAACAAATAATTAGTCCACTAAAGGATTTTGAAGGTGATATTTTAGTATTATCGGGAGATGCACCATTACTCACGGAAAAAACAGTTAAGGCGTTGATCGGATATCACCATACAAGCGATGCCGTTGCAACAATTCTGACTGCCGACCTGAACGATCCGACCGGTTACGGAAGGATTGTGCACAATACCGATGGCAGTGTAAAGAAGATTGTCGAACATAAAGATGCCACACCAAAAGAGCGGGCTATTCAGGAGATCAATTCAGGTATCTATATTTTTGAGAAGTCGAAACTATTTGAATGTCTTCCTAAACTAAAACCTAATAATGTTCAAAAAGAATACTATCTCACCGATGTGTTCGAGATGTTTTGGAAGAATGAATGGCGGGTATCTGCAGTTAAAGCACTCGATTCTATTGAAGTCAGCGGTATCAACGATGCGGCACAATTAGAAGAAGCGCGCACCATTCTCAAGTCAAGATTACCTGCTGAAAAATAATTTTCCGAATTCAAAATTTTATAGATTATAAAATTCCCCTACTCCTTTTTTACACGCCGGACACTCAGCAGTCTCTTCAGTTGTTAGTAAATATCCGCAGCATGGGCATACCCGGTATGTTAGTGAAGGCATTTCTTTACCTTGTTTAATTGCATAGCGCAATAACTCGGTATGTTTCCGCTTTGCATCTTGCATCGAACGAAAATGCTGTGCGGCATCTGCGCATTTTTCGCAATCAGCCAATTTTATTAAAGTGGGATAAACAGAATTTACCGAATATTCTTCCATGCTTAACGCCATCTTGAGCGTTTGTCGCCAACTTCCTACGATAAATTTTTCTTCTTTTATGGTGGTTGGCTGAATATCATGCTTCTGCATCAGCGCTAAATGATTTTGTGACTGAATTTCCTCAGAACGTAATAGTGCGCGGTATAGTTTAATAATTGCAGGTAATTTACTGTTTTCTGCCTCTTCCATAAACGCTTTATATGTTTTTATCCGTTGAATCGATTTACCGTATACCGTTTGAAGCTGTTGAAGAGTTGCCTCAGGTTTAGATTCTCTCTTTATAACCCTATCTTCGTTGCATGAGCAGTAAAAAATAATTATCAACGGAATAAAAAATAGCGGGGAGATAAAAATATTTGGTCGGATTGAGGATATGATTCGAATGTGTTTCATACGATAACCCTTTATAAGAGAACGTGATGAATGAACTCGAATTAAAATAATTAGCAAGGTTGAGCGATCGATTCAATAACCAAATGTAACTTAAGAAGCATTTTTACCAATGTCAACATTGATTTTGATCATCGGCTAAGTTCAAATGAATGATATAGTTATAGCCGCGATTGATGATGTAATCACGGCTATAATCAAATATTTTATGAAATAATTTCTTTTAAATGTCCCAGCGCAGTTCAAGCGAACCGATGAAATTTCTGGGAAGACCGGGTTCAAGGAAAATAGGATTCTGTTTCAGTTGATCGTAATCGGGGTTGATGAACGCTGATGCAGCGTAAGATTTGTCGAATACATTATTTACACCGATGAATCCGTTTATCAACAACTTATCCTTAAAGATTTCAATGGCGTTTATTCCAATTACGGAGCTAAGAATATTATACGCCGGAACCGAAAGAGAATTCACATCATCGGCGTAGTATTTCGATAATCCCTGTATGCTCATTTCAGCGAAAAGGTTCGTGAAGAATGTAGGAGAATATCGTAGCGTGCTCTTGTACATCATTTCGGGGATGCCGGCTATCTTATTATTCTTAAGATCGCTATACTTACCCGGATTATTATAATACATTGAATCGATAATATACTCTCGGTATATGTTGTCCGACAATGTGAACGCACACTGGAGTGATATTCCATAGGTCGATTGAATAGTCATTCCTAATTCTGCTCCCATGCGCCGACTTCTACCTGCCGTAAAGTAAAACCTGCCGCCGTTGTACGGGACAATATCATTTCTAACGTCGATGTAATAAAGTGCTGCATCGTAAGTAAGTGTTCTGAGAAAATTATTTTCAAAGACAATGATATGCTTGGTTCCCACCTCAACCGTGATTGAACGTATCGGTTCGAGGAGCGGATTGAGAGAGGTGAGAGTGTCTTGACCGAATGTGCTTGGCGGATCGGTTTCATTGCCTGCGGGGATTTCGATCCCACCGCCGAGATTCGCGTAGACGCTATGCATTTGTGAGAAACGGTATGTGATGCCTGCTTTGGGCGTTATGCGCGAGAACGATTTTGTTGCGCTTAGTTTCGGATTAAGATAATCCTCGTTATAATATGTTAGGTCATCGAAGCGAGCGCCGAGCACGAGACTGAAATTGTTCAACATAAACTCATCCTGCAAAAATATTCCAAAGCTGTTCGCGCCTTCGCGTTTATTGGTTTTTAAAGTGCCGCCACGGCTCCCGTTTACCAAGCTGTAAAAGAGTATTGCGCCATCCTGATAAGCTTCATCAGTTCCGAGAAGAAATATATTTTTAATCTTATCATTCATCACCCAGCGATTCTGATATGTGAAGTTTCCGCCGATATGATACCTGTTGAAATCGCGGAATGTGTTTCGTTCTGATCGTTGAAGATATTTTGGACTTACATAAACCGAAAATGTAATTCCATTATTTTCATCAAGATCGTGCGATAAACGTACACCTAAACGTCCAAGGCGATTGAAACGGCGTTCATCACGCTGAACGTATGTCGGTTTATAGTTGCTCGTATCGTCTTGCGCTTGCTGAGGGTTTGCATCGAATTGCTGTTGCGTCAGAGGTCCCGGAATTCGGAACAAATTGCTCGATCCGGTGAGGAAAACACCGAGTGTCGTTCGCTCACCCAATGGTGATACGATGCCGGTATTAATAAAAGCGCGGTTACTGCCCGAATGTTCACGCCAGCCATCAAAATTTGTATTTGACATAGAGAAGAAAAACCGCCCGTTGCCTACAAACGTTCCAAAATTAATCGCCTCTTTACGGTAGCCAAAACTTCCGAATGATAATTGTAAATGGGCAAACGGATTTTCAAAAGATATGTTTGATGAAAGATTGAGTACTCCACCTGCCGCATTACCCCAAAGTGTTGATGCGTTCGAGCGAATAACTTCGATGCGTTCGATGCCTGCGAGATCGATCAGATCAAAAGATGTCCGACCATCCGGCTCGGTCTCCGGGAAACCATCGAGGATAACACGTATCCCGCGTGATGTTCCCGCATTGGAACGCTCACCCGCGCCGCGTGCACCAAAACCACGAATTGCAATACGCACATCCTGATTTCCGTACCGCGATTGGGTAAGAACGCCGGGAACAATACCCAGCACTTCGTCTAATCCGTACCCCTTTTTTTGTTTAAGATCGAATCCGGTAATGGGCGTAACTGCGAGTGGTATTTCAATCCACGGCTCTGTGAGTCGCGTTGCAGAGATGGTTATAGGTTGGAGCGTATACTGAACACTATCTTTTGGTGTCTGAGCGAAGGAATTTTGCAAAGACAAAAAAACCATAAATCCCATTAAACAATTTTTGATCATAAAAAACCAATCCTTATTTTAATCTAATAAAAATAATATTCAGTTTCGAATAATCGTATTTGATTATCCGATAATTTATAGAAACTTCTGAATTATTCCTTTTTGTCATGTTGATCCCGCTTCAGCCGGAGAAACATCTCAATTCTAGATGATTTGAGACCCTTCTTTCGTCTTCTGACGGGTTCAGAGTGACAATCGGAGAGATTTTTCAGAAGTCTCTTATATGATGATTTTGATGTAGCAACCGTATAAACTACGGCGGCGGGATTGGCGGAGATTTTATGTATGATAAGTAAAGCGATGAATTATTCGATGCAAATGATTCGGTTGATGGTGCAGTCGCCTGCCAAAATAATTTATCAATGAAAAAGAGAGTCGATAAAAATGATGCAATCTGTTTGAGTTGAATATGGTGCAGGGGGGAATTTTCTGTTTTTTGATTTATGAGAGTATTTAACTTCTTATTGAGTTTTGTTTCATCTCGATCTTGCCAGCACCAGTATGATATTGAATCGTTTGATTCTTGAAAGTAAACAATATCGTACATCTCACCATCAATATCGAATTCGTTTGGTTCTTTCCATTTGGGGATGAAAGTTGCTTCAATCTTCGAAAATTGGAAATGTTTTAATTCGGACTTTGCCATCCCCATCATTATCTGCTCGCGTACATTTTCTTTTATCATAAATTTTTGGAGTTGTAGAAAAGAAAAAGTTCCACTCATCGGAATAGTAAGCGCAAATAAAAGTATTATGGTGATTACAGGATGCACGTTGATAAATTAATCTATTTTTGATTAACTATCAAAATCATGGAATCGGTTTAAAATAATCATCAGATATAAATAGAAGTAAAATTTAATAACCGGGTTGATTTGATGATATTTTTCCTCGAAATGATCGATATAGGTAAATAAAATATCCGGAAGTTAGAATCATTCCCGCAATCCACCAAATAATACCTACACTTAAACCATATTCGGGCGAAATTGCATTGTATACTGTAATCGAATAGTCTTGGTTTGTAGATGCGATGAGGAGGTTTGGAAAATGTCCGAATACTGTGGCGCATAACATCATCAAGATAAATATCGATGATGAGATAAATGCTTTAGTGTCTTTACCTTTAATAATAAACATGAACATTCCGACTAAACCAATAAATCCACCGAGAGGAAATATATACCCTATTGGATATTCTGAATAATTATTCCAAATAGCAGGACGGATTGCGGTTGTAGCAACAATCGCAACTATTGATAGTAGCAGAACACCCCACCAGGATATTTTTGCTGCGGTTCTTGCTCGGGATTGAAGAATTCCATCGGTTTTCATCGCGATATAATTTGCCCCGTGAGATAGAAGTGTGAAAAATGCTACAAGCCCCATGATAACCGTGAACCAATCGAGAATCCCGGATTCAGGAACGACGGTAAATGTTGTCCAGAGCGGTGCGAAAAAATACCCATCCTGATTAAGGGGAACACCACGTACGACATTCCCAAGCGCGGCGCCTAAGAATATTGTGAGGAGAATGCTTGCGAAAGTAAACACACTATCCCAAAAAGATTTCCACATTGAATTTTGGATGAGATGTCGGAATTCGATTCCAATTCCTCTCAATATCAACAGCCAGAGCACGATAATAAGCGGTAAATAAAAACCACTGAAACCCGAGGCGTAAAGTTTTGGGAATGCAAAATATAACGTACCACCTGCTGCAAGTAACCACACTTCGTTACCGTCCCAAACAGGTCCGATAGTTTTGATTAACTGTGCCCGCTCATCTTCAGTTCTTCCGATAATTCTATGCAGAATGCCAACCCCTAAATCGAAACCATCCAACACAACATATATGCCCAACATAAAAGTGACGATGCAAAACCATAAAATTTCCATAATCATATTCCTTTTTAATGCGATTCAGCAGTTGATGAGGGACCATGATTTATTGTCCTGATAACTAAAAGTAGAAACAAGACGCCGAGTAAAAAATATATTCCTAAAAATCCGAGCAAGGTAAATAATCCGTTTCCGGCAGAAACGGTTGCAGATATTCCAGCGTTTGTGTGCATCAATCCGTACACCAGCCACGGCTGTCTGCCTACTTCAGCAGCCATCCAACCGGCAGTATTGGCGATATATGGAAATGGAAAGCTTAAAAGGAGAATCCATAGCGCCCAACGCGATTCGAAAAGTTTTTTTCTCCAATAAAGAAAAACTGAAAGAAGCATGATCGCGATAAAAATTGTTCCTAAGCCAACCATGATATGATAGGCGTAGTAAAGGAGTGGGATATTATCGGGCCATTCTTCACGCGGGAATGCATCTAATCCTTTTATTTCGGCGTTCCATCTGTTGTATGTTAAAAAACTTAGAAGATTCGGGATATGCAGTGGATTGTCGAGCCGGAGTTTTTCCATGTCCGGTTGTCCAAGGATCACGAGTTCAGCGCCCTGCTTTGTTTCAAAAAGACCTTCCATGGCGGCGAATTTTGCCCCTTGATGAGTTGCAACATTTTTTGCTTCAAAATCACCTGTTGGAAAGGCGAGAAGAATTGTTGAAATCAATCCTACACCCATGCCGGTTCTAATAAATGTTTTTCCATACTCGATATCTCGTTTAGCAAGAAGATAGTAAGCTCCCACCGACATCATCACGAACGCCGCAGTAACAACCGCGCCGATCATATTGTGAGCATATTGCGAGAGTGCCCATGGATTCAAGAGTAATTGCCAAAAACTTGTGAGATGAACAGATCCATCTGGCGAGAAAGCGTACCCAACCGGGTGTTGCATCCAAGCATTTGTAGCGATTATGAAGTAACCAGAAAGCCACGAGCCAACAAAGATGAGAATTGCCGATATGAGATGACCAACCTGTCCCAATTTCTTTTCTCCATAAAGGAATAGACCGAGAAAACTTGATTCGAGGAAGAAGGCGAACATTCCTTCCATTGCAAGTGTTTGCCCGATTACGCCGCCGGCAAAAGTGGAGAACCGTGCCCAGTTTGTTCCGAATTGAAATTCCATTGGAATTCCGGTAACAACCCCAATCGCGAAATTGATCCCAAATATCTTTGCCCAAAATCGTGCGGCATTATTATAATGCTCGTTTTTCTTTTTGATGGCGAGATATTTCAGAATAACGATGAGAAGTGCCAATCCCATTGTTAGTTGCGGGAAGAGATAGTGGAACGAAATAGTGAAAGCGAATTGAAGCCGATTTACAAGCAACGCATCCATAAAATATTACCTTCGATTTTATCTCAAATGGAATTTTAACATGATAAGTATAAATTTTTGTTAATACAAAAATATCGCCTGCCTAAAAAACAAAGATTTGAAGTTTGACCTTCTTTAAATAAAAAATAGGATGGAGGGTTGTTTCTATTTTAAAGGGTAAGAAAAATCACTTTATCATGCGGCATCCTTAATCTTCTGAGCATTAAGATACTCAATAGCACTTAATGCGGCTATCGTTCCATCGGCTACAGCCGTTGTTATCTGTCGAAATTGTTTCGCTGTGGAATCTCCGGCGGCATAGACGCCGCTTATATTCGTTTCCATCTTATCGTTCGTAACGATTTCATTTCGTGCGTTTAATGCAATTATGCCTTTTAGCTTTTCTGTGTTTGGTTCGTAACCTATCAGAATGAAAACTCCGTCAATCGGTTTTTCAACAATTTCATTTGAGGATTGATTCTGGATCTTTACCTTCTCGAGTTTTTCTGTTCCGATAAACTCTGCCAGTTTCGATTCCATCATCATAGAGATTTTAGGATTATTCTTGGCTTCCTCAATCGCATGGTCAAATGCCTGGAAGTGATCGAATTGATGTACTATCGTTACAGACTTTGCGTACTTTGTCAGTGAAACAGCTTCTTCGAGTGCCGAATTGCCGCCCCCAACCACAATTATATTTTTATCTTGGAAGAAATCACCATCGCATGTGGCACAATAAGAAATACCCTTACCCTTAAATTCATCTTCACCTGGAATACTCAAGTTGCGCGATTTACCACCGGTTGCGAATATCACCACACCGGCAGTGAATGTCTCTTTATTGTTTATCTCAACAGATTTAATCTCGCCGTTGAGCGATAACTTTGAAATCTTGATGTTCGATTTTATAACAGCTCCGAAAGCGGTAGCTTGATTTCTCATCGTTCGTGATAATTGGAAACCGCTGATCTTTTCTATGCCCGGATAATTTGCAATCTCGTGTGTCAGCACCATCTGCCCGCCTACGGTTCCTTCGTTCAGTATAAGAGTTTTCATTTTGCCTCGGGCAAGGTAAATGCCGGCTGTTAAGCCGGCCGGACCCGCACCGATTACTATAACATCATAGTGATTTTCGTTCATAAATAATCAACGCCTACTTTGTAAAGTTCGAGTCTAATATATTGGTTATCTGATCCATCGATTGGATACTGCTTGTGGCTTTTACAACTTTTCCGTTTTTAAAATAAACTGTAAAAGGTAAACCGTTAAAATTCTTTGTTTCAGGCAGACTGCGAATTAGGTTTCCTGTCGGAGAATCAAATTCCATATCTGCGAACTTGACATTCTTGTATGTGGGTTCGAGTTCTTCCATCGCTTCGTACACGGGGATACACATCGGTCCCATTCTGCCGCAGCAGACCATTACGTTTTCGTTTTCTTTTAATGTTTGATTGAATTTTTCTTCGGATGTAAGATGAGTTAGATTGGTTTGAAGCATATGATTCCTTTCATGCAATAAATATTAAAAATCTAAGATAATTTGAGTAATCTGTTGATTTGATGCGGGAAATTACAGGAAGGATTCAATTGAAAAGATGAAAGATGAACTCCGATTTCTTACTTTGATTTACAACAAAGAAATCGGAGTTCTGGATTAGCAGTACCGGTAATAATGTATTTGATACTAATTGGCTGAAACATTTTCTTGATATGGATAAAGCTCTATTCCTTGACGGTTAAGGTTATTTCATTAGTGCTTCAATTTCTGCTATTTCCTTCTGCACATTCTTCGTCATCACTTCACAACCGGATGCTGTTACAAGCACATCATCCTCGATCCGTATCCCGAAGCCGCGGAAATCTAACGCAATACTATCAGCATCAGCCGGGATATAAATCCCCGGCTCAACAGTCATCACCATACCGGCTCGAATCGTGTCGCTTGCCCAGATATCATGGACATCAATTCCTACCGGATGCGTTACGCCGTGACGGATATATTTCCCATAACCTGCTTGCGTGATAATTTCTTTTGCCTTAGCATCCATATCTTTCATCGTAATGCCGGGCTTGACAATTTTAATAACTTCTTCCTGAGCGCGCAGAACCACATCGTAAACTTCTGTCTGAGCTTTTGTGAATTTTCCCGAAACAGGAATCGTTCTTGTAATATCGCAAGCATAGCCGTCATACTCAGCGCCAACGTCAAGAACAACAAGATCGCCTTCTTTCGTCTGTCGACGATTATCATCGTAGTGTAGGATCAAAGAATTTTCACCCGAGCCAACTATTGGTGTCCAGCTTGGGAAATCTGCACCTCCGCGCATCATCTCGTATTCAATGTCGGCTTGAAGCTCGTATTCCCATCTACCGGGTTGGCAATTGATCATCGCACGTTTTAAACCATTCCAAGTCAGCTCGATAGACTTTCGCATGAGCCGCAACTCGGCTTCAGATTTTATTTCTCTGAATTTACCGAACAACGGCAGTGCGTTTTTCACTTTGAGACCTGGATATTTCTGCTCGAGTTCTTTCTTCGCATTCTTGTCGAGGAAGATTTTCTTATCGTTGAGCCAATCGTTCACAAAAGGCAAGTCGGGCGCAGAGATGTAGAGTGTTTTTGCATCTTTCAACACCGACTTGAATATTTCTTGAAATCGATTAATATTCATAAGGATTTCATTTGGCATGACTTGAGTGTTCGTGCTTTCTTCCTTGCTGGATGTGAAGAGAATGCTGTTTACATTTTTCTCATCCACAACAAAGCTGTGTGAAGAAAGGATTATATAACGGTTCGGCGATCTCCATCCGGTTAGATAAAGAAAATTGCTCTCCTGCCTATAACGGTACTCGACATCGTTCGACCTCATCTTGAAATCTCCCGATCTCATCACAACAACACTGCCGGAATCAAGCGAGGATAGTAAATTCTGCCCCCGACCTGCGTACTCATCTTGAGAAATGCCTAGAGAATTGTTCTGGCAAAACGCGATCTCAAAAAATACCGAGAGGAAAAAGAGTATGAAGATTAATCGGCGTTGCATATTACTTCTCTAAAAGTGTTTTCGTTGATTTACTCGAAATGGACATCGGAATTGTCATATTCTGTTGCCCGGTGATTGCCATTGTTTGTTCGTTGTCGGTTGTCGATTCATCGACTACAGTCATGCCGAGTTTGATATCAAAATATATTATACCCTTCACTTTACCGCCACCCTCAACGAATAATTCCATACCGTTCATCATCATTTTACCGGTATCCGATGTAGTAGCCGTATAATCGATTTTGAGACAATCATGATTTTGTTTTTTCTCTTTGCCGCTCAAAGTGTATTCAATATTTGATGTGTGAAAAATCTTTCCACCCATCGACTCAATCGTATCAATAGTGGTTGAATTCCATTTCTCTCCAATTTTCACTTCCCTTTCAGGCAATTTTGTTAACTGAGCCATTCCCCGCTGTGAACCGCCGCCCATCATTCCTTCGTTTTTTATTGTGTCGATAACCTCGCGTGAAAGAACGGCTCCGATTTTCGAGACTGTAATTTTCGTTCGCTTGCCAATGATGTTATTGAGAATCATCGTCGTATCCATCATCGGGCTTTTGGTTGTATTCTTCGCTGAATCGACACTTACGATCAACGCAATGTTTCCTTCCTTTGAAAGATCATCGACGGCGACACGGATGGTCATGTTGCTCGCATTTGTCATCTTCATTTCTTTGCCCATCATTTCTTGTGTGATGTTGCTGTTTGAGATGTGGTTGAATCGGTATGTCTTTCCTTTTTGGAATTTGTACTCAAGTTTGTAGCTGTCTTGTGCGAACAGAAGCGAAGCAGAGAGCGCTATCGCAATTACTGCAAGTATTGTGAGTGAATATAATTTGTTCATACGAACTCCTTGATTATTGAAAATTGAAAATTTATTTTTTATTCTTTCATTAGTGCTGACCCCTTTTGTGTTTCCCCCTTTATAAGGGGGAATTAAAAGGGGTAGTGAAAATTAAAAAAGAGTTTTGGAATCGACTAATTTATATTTTTTATCATCATTCGCTATCCGCCATGCGGTTCGGAATACGAGCTGCGCTGCTTTTGCCGCTTTTTCTAAATTGATTGTCTCAGGTTCATCGCTAACTTTGTGAAGATCGGAATGCAAACCGGAATGATAAAATAGAAACGGAATCTTTTTCTTTTGGAAACTCATGTGATCGCTTCCACCCTGAAGTTTCTCCTCATCAACAAGTGTGAATCCGATTTCTTTATTTTCTTCTTCATTGATTTGGGCAAGGTCCGGACAAGCCGCCTCGCTTACCATGTACAATGAATCGATCCCATTACGTCCAACCATATCGATGTTGAGCATCGCTACTGTTTGATCGAGAGGGAAGAGCGGCTTATTCACGTACGATCGTGAACCCATCAACCCCTTTTCTTCACCTGTGAACGCAATAAAAAGTACACTTCGTTTTGGTTTTTGATTCATCGCACTGAATGCCTGTGCAACTGCAATTACTGCACTTGTGCCTGAGGCGTTATCATCCGCACCGTTGAAAATGTAATCAACAGTGTCGGCGTGCTGTTTCATATACCCGACATGATCGTAATGTCCACCGATGATTAGAATTTCGTCTTTAAGTTTCGGATCGCTTCCTTCGAGGTAGCCAATTACATTCTGGCTTGATTTATCTTCGACGGTTATGGAAGTTTTTAAAGATACTGTTGCATTTTCAATAACGAATGAATGCGGCTGCATTGTGCTGTCGATTTGTGACTGAATTTCCTTTAGTTTATCAACATCACCGAAAAGGTTTGCTATTACTTCTTCACCAACTTGTACCACGGGGACTTTCTTAATTTCATCATCAATCAGAACGGTAGGTAATGCATCTTTCGGCAATGTTTTAGAGAGCGAGGGCCAGGGAAATCCGCGCGGTGTAAGCGAGGTGTGATTTAGCGGATCGGTTGCGATTAAAACGCCAACCGCACCATGAGCGATAGCGTTCTTTACTTTTTGGCTAACATTAGAGTGTTCAGTTTCATCAATTCCTTTAAAAACAGAATTAGAATCGTTCTCCTGTGGCTCATGCTTTAAAATAAATACGATCTTGCCATTTGCATCGATATCTTTATAATCATCATACTTATAATCAGGGGCAGTGATACCATAACCGACAAATACAACTTGCCCATTGACTTCTTGATTACCTGTCATATCGAATGGTGTAAATTCCGTTTTAATCTTAAACGAAATCTCACCGCCATCTTTGGAAATTTTCAGATGATTATCTTGAGCTAAGCTGATTATGCCGAGACCGACTTTCTGAAAGTAACTTCCGTTTACCGTCTGCAAGCCGGATGATTTAAAAACACCTGCAATATAATTTGCCGCTGAGTCAATCTCAGGGCTTGGTGTGTTTCTTCCTTTCATTGAATCGGAAGCGAGCGTGAAGATATGTTGCTTCATCAGTTCAGGTGTGATAATCTTATCTGCGACTGAATTCGAACTTTTAAATCCAAGATGAGCGCAACTAAATAGAAACAGTGAAAGTGTTATCAGGAAAAGATTTCGGGCGATGCTTTTCTTCTTATTTGACATGGTTTTGAGGGTATTATAATTTTTGTATGGAGAAAATATATCGTAAATACGAAGGAATGTCAAATGATGTTTCAACAGCTTAACTGCAAAGCTCGCGAAGTAAACGCGAAAAGCGGCCGCCTGCCAAAGTCCCGCTTGCGGGACGGCGGGCAGGCAGAGATGTAAATTCTTTATGCCATTTTCTTTTTCAATCTTTGCTCTTGCGATAAGCTAACTTGTGCCATGTAATAGTTTTTCAAGGAGAGAAGAGATGGAAATTAAGGAAATGGTAGATTTCTTGTCGGACATAGCATAGGGAAGAACAAGCATGTCTTTGTGAATGAGCGCCCCGCAAGTGTAAACAACATTAGGAACATAACCTGATCGGTTGGTCTCTGTCCAATGAATGAGTGGCTCCCTTAAACGTCCAATAATTTTGGAAGGATTTTTTTTGTCTAGAAGAATTGCGCCTATAGAATATTGCCGAAAAGATCCGACACCATGAGTAAGAAGAAGCCAACCATGCTCGGTTTCAATTGGTGAACCGCAGTTTCCAATCTGCATGAATTCCCATGGATAAGATGGCTTCATAAGCGGCACGGATTCATGCCAAAAATGAATATTATCGGAGTACATCAAAAAAAGGTTCTCATTATCCTGACGAGATATCATGGCGTAGCGACCATGTATCTTGCGGGGGAACAGTGCCAATCCTTTATTTACGGCTGCGCTCCCGTTCAGTGTAATCATTTTAAAATGCTCAAAATTTTCCGTTTCAATCAATTGAGGAAGTATTGCTTTGCCGTCATATGCAGTGTATGTAGCGTAGTATTTCTTATTTCCATCATCGTCGGTAAAAAGAACAAATCGCGCATCCTCAATGCCGTTCTGTTCACTGGGAGAGATCGGGAATATGACCCGTTCCGATAGGGAAATGGAAGGATCGAAGTGCGCCTCATAGTTGCATTGAGCAAGCCAGAGGATTTTGTCGAAAGTAAGTTTATCATTTTGAGATATTGGATGATGGTCGAATATCCAAGCTTTTAGTTTTTCCTGCAATTCATCAATTGTGAATTGATCTGAAAGGGACACTAAAACGGAATTGGTGAAGACGTTGTCAATATCCATTTCACGTATTTTCTTGGCGAAACATACCTTCTCGTATAATGTATTCGGTTTCATCTCTGCAGTAGAGGCGTAACCATGAATCTCATCGATTGAAATATTATAATTTGCGTCGATATATCCGGAACAGAATGTCAAAGATGAAATATGTCCTTCTCCTGTCGCCCGCAAAGACATGATAAAACGGAGAGAGCCGGGAGGCAGTCCCGACTGGTCGGGGTGTGGAACGATTGAAGGATTGAAAAGGGCGGCTGATTCAAATGAGTATTCTGCTAAAAAGAATGAGCCAATAAGGAGTCTTCGTTCTCTCGAAGGCAATACATCTGAAGGTATAAACTGGCGTATGAAGGCAAATTGACGCTCCAGAAGAACCTCAAAATTATGATGCCGATGTGAAAACTTTTCAACTACACTCTTCAGTTCTTTCTGTACATCCGACTCATCAAGAGACAACACTCGTGAAATAATCCGTTCGACTCGCAACTCCTTAAAAGGAATATGCGAGCGCGCAATGACTCGTTGGTTATCAGGTGCCAGAATAATGCCCGTATCTTTTACAAGTATGGGTGAGGATTCCTGTGAAGTATTATTTTTAATCATTCTAAAATTGGCTCCTTAAGACTTTCTATTATGTTCGTAATATTTGTCATTTCATATAGAGAGAGAAGAAATGCGAGAGTCGATTCGGCGCCTTGATTCCGATTTACCCTATCCACATGAAGCCCGTCATAACAACCGCCATTTGCCGGTTCGTAAAGCGGAATTCCCAAATCGTTAGCTCCAAGAAACCAATTGAATGCTTTTTCAGCTTCATTATGCCAATGCTTGTCTTTCGTTGTGATGTATGCCTCCAGACAGGCTGAAATGGTTGAATATGCCTCTATTGGCTGTTGATCAAAAACGGGCTTGGAACTACCGCGTTCAAATATCTTATCCGTACCAACGGGCTGAAAATGACCTCGAGAAGAAGTCTGCAGAGTAGTCAGCCAATGCAATGAATCAATCCCGCTTTTGAGTATTTTTTCATTGGCGAGACCCCGTCCGCTGACAATAAGTGCATGGGGAATTTTAGCATTATCGTAACTCAAAACTGGTTCAAACCATTTCCATTCAGCGCTGCTGTTCTCATCATAAAGTCTCATAAGCTTTGTGGAAAGCACTTCCAAACTGTTGCGGGCAAACCTATCGCCCGGGAAACGCTGTTGATATTCATAGGCGCCAATCAACGCAAAAGCCCATGCCCGAGGCGAGGAAAATGAAGATATAGGTGTAAGGGCTTGCTCGAAAATCTCTGCCGCCATTTGAGTGAAGCCTTCATTCTTGGATCGGCTAATGCAGGTTCCGAGAGCCCATACTGCCCTGCCATGGCTATCCTCAGAAAAATTTTCATCTGCCCATGTACGCCGAAAGGTGAGAAAATTCCTGAATCGTGCGGATTTTTCATCCCATGCATATCTCACGAAACCGAGAAAACGACTTGTAAGGTCATTAAGTCTCAAGGAATTTATTGTGCCGAGATTCTCAAGGAGTACGGTCAGAATCAGCGCTCTTGAATTATCGTCCGTGCAATATCCTTCAGCGAAGTTAGGAACATTATGCAGCGCATGCTGAAATATTCCTATGGAATCGGTCATTCGCAAGAAATGATCAAGTTTGATGTCAGGTAAAATGAGCGGCTGTTCATTAAGAGGTCGCATTGAGATTTTTCTTTGCATGACGGAGGGCCGTTTTTGACGTGCCTCTTCAAATAGGTTGCCGTATTGCTGCGCCACTTTGTTCCATGTCATTTCACGGCCAAGCAGATAAGCATTCTTGCGCATAGAATGACGTTCAACTTCATTCTGAATCAGTCTTGTAATTGCTTGGGTTATGGAGTCTGAATCTCTAAATGGCACAAGAATGCCCCTCCCGTCTGCAAGCAACTCTTGAGCATGCCAGAATGGTGTTGATATTACAGCATTACCTGCGCCGAAAGAATAGGCGAGCGTTCCCGATGTAATTTGAGTTTCTTCAAGATATGGGGTAATGTAAATATCGGCAAGCGCAATGAGTTCCTTAAGCTCTTCTATGGAAACAAATTTATTATGAAAGATGACATGCCCCTTCACATCAAGTTCATCTGCAAGACGCTGTAGTGAAAGCCGGTATTTCTCGCCCTCATGCCTAAGCAGATTCGGGTGTGTAACTCCGGCAACCAAGTAAACGACATTGGGGTGAAGCTTGATGACATCCGGGAGCGACTGTAGTACGACTTCGATGCCTTTGCTGGGAGAAAGCAAGCCAAAAGTAAGAAGAACTATTTTGCCTTCGACGCCATATTGATCCTTATAAAAACTTGGATCGATGAATGACACATCGGGTATTCCGTGCGGTATCAGACGAACTTTGTCTTGAGGTGTTTTATATACATCGTGGATAATTTCGGCGCCTTTCTGAGACATGACAACCACATAATCAGATATCGTAAGCAGTTCATCCATAACACGGCGCTGTTGAATATTTGGATTTTTCAGTATGGTGTGAAGTGTTGTTATCAGGGGCATTTTCTGGTTGCGTAACAATGATAGAATATAAGCACCCGCTTTTCCACCAAAAATTCCGTATTCGTGTTGGAGACACACGATATCGATGTCGTTGAGATTCAAAAAGTCGGCGGCAGCTTTGTAGGTATCGATATCCTGCTCCTTTATCTCAAAACGAACACGTTCGGGGTATTCATAGCCCTCTTCAATATCGGTTATGGGAATAGCAAAACATTGGACGCCGGGATTCATTGCCGAGAAAGACTCACAAAGATCCGTTGTGAAAGTAGCTATTCCGCATTGGCGAGGAAGGTAATTGCCGATGAAGGCGACTTTCTTAATATTTTTCATAATACTCCTTTACAATATCAATTTCGATACTTCAATATACACTATCTTTCCTTAAAACGTCTGCCTGCTCGCCGATGTTTGTAGAGTTGTCCGCGACAAGCTTGCGGAAGGCAGGTTTGGGCGTGGGTTGTTGTTAAAAATAAAATCCCCTCTCCCGGATTGAGAGAGGGGACTAATTGGCGAAAGTTAATCCGGTTACTTCCCCACAAACTCTTCGGCAAAATATTTCGCAGTCAACCCTTCGCCTGTTGCGTGCTTCAATAAATCATTCCACTGATACTTAGCGCCGGGCATGAATATTTTCTGCTTCAGGTAATCTCCGATCTCCGGCTTACCTGCAAATGAAATTTCAGCAAACGCGTTTTGTTTCTCAACTGTCCGTACGATAGTGTTCATTATCTGAGATGCGGCAAGCTCACCGAGTGTGTAGTTATGATAGTAGCATGGATATTGAGCAAGATGAATTTTTGCCGCCCAATCGGGTTCGTTTCGGTTTTCAGGTCGCTTGACGAATTGATACTCTTCAACTAAATCCCACCACAACTTATTCAAATCCTGATCCGGATTCTGATACATTGCACGCTCGAATCGCACCATCACCTGCGACCATCGTGTGAATGCCAGTTGTGTCATTCTTAAATTTTCTTGGACTTCTTTGCGAAGTGCTTCTTTTTCTTTCTCGTCCAAGCCAACCATAGCTTGCAGCCAATCTACGTTGTATGATTGCCTGCCCATTAAATTTGCGATTGCTTCGGTTGTGAATGTGTGCGCTTCAATCCTCAAGAGAAATGGAAGTTCGCGGTTTACATTTTTCGAGTACACTCCATGCCCGAGTTCGTGCAGTAATGTTCCCATCCATTCATGGTTGTCGGTGATGTTGCACATTGTCCGCACATCGCCAAGCCGGTCGATGTCGTTGCAGAAAGCATGCTGGTACTTTCCTTTGCGCGGGTAGAGGTCGCTGTTCTTTAGAATATCTTCCACGGGCAGATTTATACCTTTGTAGAAAGCCGTTCCAAGCTCAACAACATTTTTACCTTTGAAGAATTTGTCAAGATCGACTGTACCTGCTTCAGAAATTTCCTGGAAGAACGGATTCACATAATGCCATGGCATCAACTTCTCGGACTTTGTTCCGAATATTTTAGCAATAGATGCATCAAGCTCCGACTTCAATTGTTTGAACGGCTCATCGGTCAGTTGCTTTAGCTCATCGAATACTTTGATGACATCGTCTGCATTCTGCTCGTCGGTCGCAAGCGCCATAACGTAATAGTTATCGAAGCCAAGCTGCTTTGCCGCCTGATTGCGTAACTTAACTAACTCGATAACCAACGGTGCAACCTCGCGCCCAACTTGCTTGCTGGCTTCCCAAGCATGTTTGCGCTTCACGGTATTTCGTTCGTCTTTCAGCATAGCGCGTAAATCGTTATCGGCGTATTCTTTTCCGTCTATCTTTCCGCGGAAGTTGTTGAACTTTTCGGATATTGCCGCCTGCTTCTCAACCATCTGCCGCATCAGTGTTGTGTCGATCTGATTTTTGAGATAATTGTTGTAGAGAACGATAAGCTGTCGCTGGAGAAGAGTATCTTTGATTGTTCCTTTTTCTTTCAATTCTTTGAGGAATGAATACTCTGTTTTGTTAGAGCGGATTTTTTTGATTTCTATTTCGACGGCGGCAGATTCATCGTAAAATTTCTTTTCGCCTGTTGCGTTTGCTTGCCAGTCGGCAAGGTTCTGCGTTTTCATCAACGGCTCGACAGTTTTGAGATGATTAGTGATAAACTCACGCAGCTTCTGCTCGTCCGTTGGCGCAGGGGAGCAGGAGAGGAGTGAGAGAATAATTGGAATAATGGATATAAGAAGAATGGATTTCATAGAATAGCTCCGGGTGAATAATTGTCGAATATAATTATTTTTTATTTTTTGACGCTAATTCAATTTGGGATAGAGAATTAGATATTATTTCATACCAATTCAAGTTATCCTCGACAGATTTCTTTACAATTTCAATTTCTGCATCGTTTAATTCTCTGTCTATCTCTTCGAGTGCTACATTCTGAAAATCTTCGACAGTTAGTTTGTAGAGTGTTTTGTTTTTGTTCATGATTTATATTCCTTAATTTAACGAGAAAATATATTTTCACGATGCCAGGCAATCGCATTTTGATGTGGATAGATTTCTTCTCTGTTTGGTAATAGAATCTTAGAATTTCTACTTGAGAAAATCCTAATGACATTATCGTTTCCCATTAATCCGAATTTTGATGGTAGAGAATTTATCTTTGTTGATATAATAATTGTGAAATCATTTTGCAGGGTAAACCAGCCGGTATCGAAGATCCAATGATGAAGACGGCATAAAGAAAGACCATTCCAAATATCATCTTTGCCCATTGAACTACTAGGGACAATATGGGCTGCTTCAACTTCCCAAAACCGAGTGTCTGGTGAATTAATTTTCAACCCACAAAAAGCACATTTGTAATCATATGCTTCAATGACGGCTTGTCGAAACCCCCTATTCCTCATTGCTGATTCTGTTGTTACTTTTGTAATTTTCTTTTCTTTATCAAATGGATTATAATTTTTGGGTCTTGTCGCTTGAGTAATTTTTCTGATGTATTTTTGTAGTTCAAAAGATTTAGTGGGAAGAAATTCTTTTTGTGATTCTGGAATATTTGAAAGTTTCAATGCTTCACTAAACCCATCTTCGGTAAGCATCCATTCTTTTTTATTAGTGAGATGAAATGTTGACTTTGGTCTTGAAACTAAGTTATTCTTTGCTAATGATTCGGCGGCCCGATATAAGAGACGGTGCCATAGCGGTGATTTAACAATTCTATCTTCTTTGTAATATTTACGTTCTAATAATATTGTTCGTTGTTTTTGACTTAAATCAAATGTATCTGCTATTTCATTAACAATTTCTTCACCCTTAGCAAATTCTTTAATTACTCCATTATGATTAAATAAAGTTTTTAACAATGCTTGCTCGACTGCTTTTCGAGTCGGCATTTTCAATTCCTCCAGCATTTTTCTTTCGTAGCTCATCTCAATATCATAAGACTGTTAATAATCCGTCAGTTATTTGTGGGCTTTCCCAGTCATATAAATAGTAAAAAAAGTAGAATAAACCAAGAAAATTAACCTTCATGTTCGCGGGTCTCCGCCGAAAAGATGGCGGATAAAGGTGACCCGCTACTACCCCAGCATATCCGCAACTTTCTCAATATCATTCGTCGGCAGTTGGCAACTATAATTCTGACAAATATAAGCTGTTGCTTTGCCGTCAATCATCGTCATGTTTTCGATGAACGGCAGATAGGTGACTAACTTCGATTTTGAGTTATCCTCAACGAGCAGAATAACTTGATTCGGCAGGAAATGTTTACGAATTTCTTTCAACAATACTTTTGTGTCTTCCGCTAATTTTTCGCCAACGATAATTATTTCCTTCGGAGTTGTAACGTCCCAATTTAACGCTACCAACATCTGCGGCAATGCTTCCGGCATTTGGCTCAGACGAGAACCGAACGATTGAATCGTTTTTTCTGCCATCTCGCGCCAAGCATTGTTATTAGTTATCTGAGATAATTTTAGGAGATTCAGCGCGGCTATGGAATTGCCCGTTGGTTCGGCGCCATCGTAATCTTCTTTTGTCCTTAACAGAATTGATGGATCGTTCCCGGTTGTGTCGAAAAATCCACCTGCCTCTGCATCCCCAAATAATTCAATCTGTTTTTCAGCCAACGATATTGCGTATTCAAGCCATTGGAAGTCGAAAGTCGATTCGTAAAGATCAATCAATCCTTGAATCATAAAAGTATAATCCTGCAAGCCGCCATCGAAGCGGGCATCACCGTCGCGGTAACGGCGGTAAAGCGTTTGCGTTTGTGGATTGTAGAGATTCTTCATTATGAAACGTGCGGCAGTTTCTGCGGCATCACGATAAATATCGTACTCAAGGATCTGGTATGCTTTGGCGAAAGCCGAAATCATCAATCCATTCCATGCTGTTATTATCTTATCGTCAAGATGCGGATGAGGACGTTTCTCACGTTCGAGATATAATTTATGTTTTGCGGCAAGTATGAGCGGCTTCAATTCATCAGATGTTTTAGCAAACCTCTGTGCCGTCTCATCAATATTATGAGCTACATAAAGAATGTTCTGTCCGTAAAAAACATTGAGGTGATCTTGAAGCGCATTTCCTTCATCTTCAACTCCAAAATAATAATTGAAGATCTCGGCGTTATTTTTCCCGATGATTGATTCGATCTCGGATTTCGTCCAAACATAAAAAGCACCTTCTTCTTTTTCGTGCGGCTTGGACGAATTGGAAATACTTTCAGCGTCTTCAGCCGAATAAAATCCGCCATCTTTATGGTGAAGTTTTATCAGAACATAATCTAAAATACCTTTTGCGGTTTCAATCAGTGTGTCGTCTTTGGTTATCTGATACGTTTCGAGATAAGAGACGGCAAGTTGTGCCTGATCGTAAAGCATTTTTTCGAAATGAGGAACCCGCCATTGCTCATCAACCGAGTAGCGATGAAATCCGCCGCCGATTTGATCGTACATGCCGCCCCGTGCCATAGCTCGCAGTGTGTTGAGAACGATTTTTAGGGATGAACCATTGCCGGTTCGTTTAAAATATCTCAGAAGAAAATTAAACACCGATGGTCTGGGAAACTTTGGCGCATTTCCGAATCCACAAAATTTAGGATCGTAGCTTTGCAGAAATTGCTGGTATGCTTTGCTGATGATCGACTCATCAATTGTTGTGTTATTTTCCGAACTTGAATTTGAACGTAGATGCTCAGTAATCTGTTCGCTTGTTGTGAATATTTTATTTCGCTCATTTATCCAAAGTTCGCTGATGCGTTTCACTAAATCCGAGAATCCCGGTTTGCCGTGATGTTCCGTTGGACGGATATATGTTGCGGCATAGAAAGGTTTCAGATCATGAGTAAGAAAAACCGACATGGGCCAACCACCTTGTCCGGTGGTGGCAACAAGTGCGCTCATATAAACACGATCAACGTCGGGGCGTTCTTCGCGGTCGACTTTTATGTTGACCATCTGCTCATTCATAATTTGAGCGATGGTTTCATTCTCAAATACTTCCCGCTCCATAACATGGCACCAGTAACAGGTTGAGTATCCAATAGAGAGAAAAATTGGTTTGTCTTCTTGGCGGGCTTTTTTAAATGCTTCTTCACCCCACGGATACCAATCGACGGGATTGTGGGCATGTTGGAGAAGGTACGGACTTTTTTCGTTGATGAGGCGATTTGGGTTTTTTATCATATTAGCTTATTAATTCTCAGGACCTGAATAAAAAACATTTGGTAGGATAATCAATGATTAAACAATGTATTTTGGTTGTGAGCCAGCCACGCGTTACACACTTTGAATTATCATTAAGACGTCATGTTGAAGGTTATTAAATTTCTATCAATCTAAAGCCAAATAATAACGTACTGATTTCCCAACAAATCATCATACCATACACCGATATTATATAACAGAGATATATCCATAGGTGGATCTATTGATAGACCAGTAAATCCTGTTTTGCTTGTTAATTTTGGGTTACTATTATAAAACTGATTAGCGAACTTGTCCGAGAACTGTACCATAACATTAGTTAACATGCTGGCAGGGTTTACAACAGTTCCATCGGGCAATTTATATTCAAGAGCAATAGATGTAAGTTTTCCATCGCTATTAGTGTGTAGAGTGGGTATTATTATGATTAAGCTATATTTAACATCAATGTTTGAATAATTTAATGTAAATGATTGGTTACCGTCAAGAGTTACCGTATATGTTCCCTTTTTAAACGGTAGAAAAGCTGATCCCCATGGGGCTCCGGGTTGAGCAACAGTCTCTCTCCCAAACGATGCAATAAAACCCCTATCAGCACCACAAGCGGGAGCCATCAAGTATCCCCATTTGATAATATCGGAATAAGGATCTTCTACAGGTCCTGATAAAGTAATATTTCCATTTGAAAAAGTTAATCCTGAACCGCCGCCAATCTCTATCATATAATTAACATAATAGTGGGCGCTATCCGTTAGTGTGGCAAGACTGTCATTGAAACCCCAATGTCCGGCGTTAATTCCAAAAATTGTATAGACAACTAATTGTCGATTGGACAAAACATCAGGAATACTGTCGTTATCAGTATCAATATTCTGTGCAATTGATTCATAGTAACTGTCTATAACTTTTAAACTATTAATTTCTGTGTCCGAAATTATAATTTCATTTCCGAAGGGATCATTGGAAGGAATAACACTATTGCCTACCAACGTAAGTGTTGATAGATCAATTGTTGTATTTTCTCCATCTACCAGATTGCCAAGAGGCAGCATATTTAAACCACGTGAAGAAAGATTCCCGATATACTTGTTATCGGCAGTCAAAAATACTAAGGCGACACCCGTTCCAATTTGACCGGTAACAGAAAAACTTCCATCAACGATATCTGTGAGACTATAATAGTATTTGCTGAAAACAAGAACTTTCTTAGCATCGGATATCGATAAAGAGTCGCCACTTGTTTTGCTTAATGGGATATTGCCCTTAATCCGAATTCCGGTTTCAACCGGTGGAGGATTATTATTGTTGGATACACTGTTCTCATCTTTTTTACAATTTGAGAAGATAAGTGTAATTGCAATGATCATTAGTAAAAATATATTTTTCATAATTTAAGTTCTTAGATCGTTATTATTTTTTGTTCTGAACATGAAATAATTTGAAAATACCGTGGCGTTCGCCTTGATAATATATAACCATAATGTTAGAATATCAAGCTTTTTGAGAAATGATGTGATTTGGGCTAATCGTTAGATAAGTAAAAATATACAATGTAACTCTTACCCCGCCTTCGTTTCGGCGGCTTGCTTGCTGCCTGCCTGCGGCAGGTGGGCAAGCAGGGATCCGCAATCTGTCAATGAACTTAACTTCTCTTCGCTCGTTAAGTTCAGACAGATTGGGAGTGGAGCTGATCGGGATCGAACCGACGACCTCCTCGTTGCGAACGAGGCGCTCTCCCAACTGAGCTACAGCCCCAATGTTTTCTGTGCTATCTGATCCCGCCTTCGGCGGGATTCTCAATCCGACTTATAACTTAACTTCTCCGTTGTTCGGAATCGTTAAGTTATGTCGGATTGGAAGCTACAGCCCCATAACAATTATTAATTTTCAATTGACAATTTACAATTGTCAATTATGTTGTTGTAATATAAGAAACTTCGAAAGTTAAAACAAGATTGAATTATTCGCTAATTGCAATTTGCAGATTCTGTTCGTATCTTTTCAAAAATGAAATCAGCCAATCAACCTAATAAAGATTTATCGTTCTCTGTTCAGTATGTCAAGGGAATAGGTCCAAGGCGGGCAGAGGCGCTTGCCGAGCAGGGGGTTAAGACTGTCCATGACCTCCTTTATTACTTCCCTTTTGATTATATCGATTTGAGTAAAGTTGAAAAGATCAACGGATTAAAAACATTCATCGATACCGAAAAATGGGTAACGACAATCGGAACTGTTCGATCTTATGAAACCATCGGTAGATTTCCAAAATTGAGATTTGTTTTAACTTTGGGCGATGATACCGGAACCCTTCAGTTGATTTTTTTCCAGAGTGTTAACTTCTTTAAAAAAGCATTTGCCGAAGGTGAATGTTTAGCGGTATCCGGGAAAGTAACAAGTTTCAATAACAGATTGCAGATGATTCATCCCTCAATAGATCGTTTGGGTGAAGATGATGGAGATGCAGCGGGTGAATTTGTTCATACATCGGGTATTGTTCCGAAGTATTCATCCTCAGCAACCATGAAAGATGTAAACTTAAACATCAAGGGGTTTCGCCGCATAATTAAGTCAACGCTGAACGATTTTCTTAATTTAGTCCCTGAATTTTTACCGACAAATCTTTTAGCCAATCACAATCTGATCTCGATTCGGGAAGCATTGAGCAACATCCACTTCCCGGTCAGCGAAGTAAAATTAGACGAAGCCCGCCGACGATTGAAGTTTGATGAATTTTTTGCGCTTCAACTAATGCTCGCCATTCGGAAGAATCAGGTGAAAGTTGAATCCCCGGGCATAGCGTTTAATGTGAAAAGTAATTCAGCGCGAAGTTTGCTTGATTCACTTCCTTTTCAACTTACGAAAGCACAGCGGAGGGTTCTAAAAGAGATTGCCGAAGATATGGATTCTCGTCGTCCGATGTCGAGATTGTTGCAAGGTGACGTGGGAAGCGGCAAAACCATCGTTGCACTACTTGCTATGCTAATTGCGGTTGATAACGGATATCAAGCCGCTTTTATGGCGCCGACTGAAATCCTTGCTGAGCAACATTTTCAAACCTTAAGCACACTTCTTAACAGATTGCCGGTTAGTATCCAACTTCTGATTGGCGGTCAGCGAAGTCGGCAAAGAAAGGATGTACTCGAAAAAATAGAACAAGGTTCGGCTAATATTATAGTCGGGACCCACGCTCTGATCCAAGAGGGAGTTAAGTTTTCGAATTTAGGATTTATTGTAATAGATGAACAGCATAGATTCGGGGTTGCCCAGCGTGTTTTGCTCCGTGAAAAGGGCATTGAATCTCAGAATGGCATTGTCTATCCTGATATTTTAATCATGACTGCGACACCAATTCCAAGAACGCTGTCGTTAACGGTGTATGGCGATCTTGACGTTTCAATAATCAATGAGATGCCTGCGAATCGAAAGCAGATAAAAACTCTTATCCGTACAGAATCTGAGATGGCAAGTGTTTATACATTCATCCGCGAGCAAGTGAAGCAAGGAAGACAAGTATATATTGTCTATCCGTTGGTTGAGGAGTCGCAGAAGCTCGATCTTAAAGCCGCTACCGATAATTACGAACGACTCAGATCGGAATTATTTACCGATCTAAGAGTTGGATTGCTACACGGACAAATGAAATCGAATATTAAAGATGAGGTGATGCAAGCGTTCAAGAAGGGAGAGATAGATATTTTAGTGGCGACAACTGTTATTGAAGTAGGAATTGATGTATCAAACGCATCCGTAATGATTATCGAACATGCCGAAAGGTACGGGCTTGCGCAGTTACATCAGCTTCGCGGTCGAGTTGGTCGCGGTGCAGACCAATCGTACTGCTTACTGATAGCTCCCGATTGGGTGAAGGGATCTTTGAATAATAAGTTTACATCTCTGAACATCGATGGTGAAGTTCAAGAACGAAGTAATATAATTGAGCGGCTGCAAACTATGCTTGCGACTAACGATGGGTTCAAAATCGCTGAAATTGACCTAAAATTGCGGGGTCCGGGAGATTTTTTTGGAACACGCCAAAGCGGTGAACCACTTTTACGGATTGCAAACATTCTTACCGATCATGAAATTTTAACGCTTGCCCGTGCTGAAGCGTTTCACCTCATCAACGATGATCCTCATCTTCGCAAAGAAGAAAATAAAATCGTACGGGAATATTTTATCGAACGATTGAAGAACAAATATAAATATTTATTCGGAGGATGATTTGTTCCGGTCGAGGGAGTTGACACATGAACAGACCATAGTTGAAAAAAATATTATTATCATTGAGGGAAAAATGAACTTTTCGCTTGACAATGGAAGTATAAAATGATTATATTATGAATGTTATGATGATACAAATAAAATATGTCAAACAATTCGAGAGGGTTGCACGAGTAACTTGATATCTCTTCCTGTGCGACACAGTCCGATGCGCGTCGCGCTCGTCTACAATCAGAAGAAGGAAGAAGCAGTTCAACAATCGATGACTGAAAATGAAGGCGAACCTCCGAGTTCGCAGGGAAAGTTCTTCCCCAAATCAAATCCCTCACCTAAAAATAATCCAAATTCAGAAAACCTCCATCCATCGGATCTTTACGCTGAGTGGGATACGTTTGAAACCATCGATGCAGTGCGTTCTGCGCTTGCCGAACATCATTCTGTTACAATGATTGAAGCCGATGAACATGCTTTTTCAAAACTTCAGAAGTTAGTTCCTCAAATTGTATTTAACATCGCCGAGGGTTTAAACGGCGTATCGCGCGAAGCTCAAATTCCTGCTATGTTGGAGATGCTCGGACTTCCTTATTCGGGTTCCGATCCACTTACATTGGCAATTTGTCTCGATAAATCGCGCGCGAAAGAGATATTATCGTACTATAACATTCCTACTGCGAAATTCGCTGTTATACATTCCAAAGCTGATTTAAATAAATGCAAAATTTTCTTCCCCAATATTGTCAAACCGTTACATGAAGGTTCGAGTAAAGGCATTTATAATTCATCAATCGTGCACACTGCCCATGAATTGGAGAAAGTAGTTACTGCAACACTCGATAAATATCAACAGCCGGTTCTTGTGGAAGAGTATTTACCCGGACGTGAGTTCACAGTTGCCATACTTGGAAATGGGAATGACCTGCAAGTTCTTCCTATCGTAGAAATTAAATTCGACACTTTACCGACAGGTGTTAATCCAATATATTCATTCGAAGCCAAATGGATATGGGATCAATCTGATGCGCCGCTTGAAATATTTACTTGCCCCGCTGATCTTTCTCAAGAATTAGAAAAAGAAATAGTTGCAACATCTAAACAAGCGTACAAAATACTGCGTTGCCGCGATTGGTGCCGCATTGATGTACGTCTTGATTCAAAAGGAACGCCGAATATAATAGAATTGAATCCGTTGCCCGGTATACTTCCAAAACCGGAAGATAATTCATGTTTTCCGAAAGCCGCTCGTGCTGCCGGTTTATCTTACAATCAATTAATTCAATCGGTATTATTATTAGCCGCGCAGAGGTATGGATTAATGGAACCATCTTTCCAATCACCCAATTGAGACAAATTATGAGAAAAAAAATACATGTTGCTGTCATTTACAACGAACCGGTAACTCAAACAGAATCCGAAAGAAAGTTCGTTACTGCATCGGGCGAGTTGTTGGAGGGTGCCCGTGAGCAAAACGGCGTAACCACACTAACCGATTTGTCTGAGGTCGGGGTTCTTGAAGAACGAACTGATATTGCCAATGCCCTGCAATCTGTAGGTTTTAAAAGCTCGATATTCAATGTCGACAGTAACATAATGCGGCTCATTGATTTTCTTCGCAATACACAGCCCGATGTTATTTTCAATCTGTGTGAAAGTGTGGGGAATGAAGCTATTCACGAAATGCACGTTGCGGGTATGTATGAATTAATGGGAATCCCGTACACAGGCGCCGGACCGCTTGCTTTAGGAATAGCGTTGAATAAAGTTCGGGTGAAAGAAATTTTGTTGAGCAATGGACTGCCAACACCGCGATACCAATTAGTTGAAAGTCCTATTAAAATTACGCTCGACGAGAACATGAATTTTCCATTGATTGTAAAGCCAGCTCGAGAAGATGCAAGCGTCGGAATATCATCGGACTCGGTTGTTTATAGTCTGAGCGATATGAAGAAACGAGTTCGGTTCATATTTGAACAGTTTGATCAGCCCGCACTCGTTGAGGAATATATCGATGGCCGTGAATTGAACGTTGCTGTCCTTGGAAACCGTAAGCCCACGGTGCTTCCTATTTCAGAGATTGATATGTCAACACTGCCTAAACAATATCATCGGATTATTTCATACAATGCGAAATGGATGAAAGGGACTGATGAGTATGAACACACAAAAGGTGTTTGTCCGGCAAAAATTTCATCAGAGTTGGAAACTACTATGAAAGAGATGGCACTTAAAGCATTTCATCTGGTGGGCTGCAGAGATTACGCACGTGTCGATTTTCGTCTAACAAATAAAAATAAACCATATATACTCGAAGTGAATCCGAATCCCGATATATCTGATGATGCCGGCTTTGCTCGCTCGGCTCGCGCGCATGGTTTTAAATTTGAAGAATTAATCTCAAAAATTGTCGAGTTAGCAATCGAGAGGTCTGCATTGTGACAATCAGGCCGCTTATACAGAGCGATCGGGCGCAATTACAGATGATTCTTGAGGAGACGAAAGTTTTCCGCAGTGAAGAAATTGATGTAGCTCTTGAATTGATGGACAGTGCATTAAATCGACCTGAACAAAAAGATTACATTGTGTATACCGGTGTGGATGGATCGGTAATAGTTGGTTATTACTGCTTAGGTCCAACGCCGATGACAGAAGGAACTTATGACCTTTATTGGATTGCAGTGAAGCCGTCTATTCATAACAAAGGTTACGGAAAGAAATTGTTGGCACATGCCGAATCTTTAGTGCGCGATAATAACGGACGATTGATTGTTGCAGAAACATCATCGCAACCTAAGTACGAAAACACAAGAAAATTTTACGTCAAGAATCAATACCTTGAGCTTGCACGGATTAAAGGATATTATAAAATCGGCGACGATCTCGTCGTCTACGGAAAATATGTCTCACAATCTGAGGTACAGATTTAATTTATGGAACTTTGGCAAGAGATGTTACGACAAAGCGTTGATACAGGGAAAGATTTAGTTGATCGCTTTGGATTTGATGACGCAGCAGCGAATAAGCTGAACTCGTTGTTCCACATTCGCATTAATCCCTACTATCTTAGTCTCATTCGATATCCCGGCGACCCCATTTGGCTGCAGTGTATGCCAGACGTGCAAGAGTTGGCAGAGGATGGTTTACCCGAAGATCCTTTAGCAGAGGATTCTCATAGCCCGGTACCGAGTATTGTTCACCGGTATCCCGATCGGGTACTTTTCCTAACCACAAGCCAATGCTCGATGTATTGCCGCTTCTGTACAAGGAAAAGGAAAGTTGGAGATTCATCGAAGATCAATATGAAGTTTATTCAAGATGGTCTCGATTACATTCAAAAACATCCTGAAATCCGGGATGTAATTTTATCGGGCGGCGATCCTTTGATGCTCACCGATTTTTTACTCGAACGGATTCTAAAAGGATTGAGAGATATTCCGCACGTTCAAATAATCCGCATCGGAACAAAAATGCCGTGCGTGTTACCCCAGCGAGTAACTCCTAAACTCACCAAAATGTTGAAAAAATATCATCCGGTTTACATCAACACTCATTTTAATCATCCGTGGGAGTGTACGCCGGAAGCAAAACGGGCGTGCGATCTTCTCGCGGATGCCGGTATACCGTTAGGCAACCAATCCGTTCTTATGAAAGGTGTTAACGATGATTCGGACGTAATGTTGGAGTTGATGAGAAAATTATTGACCATGCGTGTAAGACCATATTACCTGTATCAAGCAGATATAACAAAAGGGACAGATCACTTCCGCACACCGGTTAGTAAAGGTCTTGAGATTATGGATAAGCTAAGGGGCCATACATCCGGATTGGCAATACCGTCTTACGTAATCGATGCGCCCGGTGGGGGCGGCAAAATCCCGTTGTTGCCGCAATATGTTTTAGGACGCGCGGGGAAAAATATTATTCTGCGGAATTATAAGTACGAGATCTTTACATATCCCGATCTTGAAGAAGAGCCGCCGAATCATCATCCACCGGTTGAGAGACCATTTAAGCGAAAGAATGGAAAGAAAAAAGAAATACCGGTGGAGGTAGTAGAAATCGAAAAATAAAAATCCGGATTTTATTACCGAAAATTATTAGGTTTGAGTTGAATAAATTAAAGCCCGGCGTCGATGCAAGTGGAAACCACTTAACATCGATGGGGGAATGCCGGGCTCAGAAAAAAATCATATCTCATGCTGGGCAGCGAATTCAGGATCTTCAATAGTTTCGAAAAATTTGATAATTTTATCAAATTCAGTCGTTTTATCAAATACATAATTTGCACCGATCTCGGTGCATCGTCTGACCAAGGTTGAAGATGGGAAATTTGTTAGAACAATTACAATTGTCGTGGGTTTCTTTTCTTTAACTTTATGGATGATCTCGCTGATATTGCAATTGTCATACTGTGCATCAACGAGAACAACATCGGGTTGTTGGTAATCGAGTAATTTCAACCCTGAGTTATTATCATCCGCCTCAAAAATATCACCTATGTTTTTGAATCTGCTCAATCTCATTCGAATTCGTTCACGAATGAATAAGGAGTGATCGATAATTAAAAGTGATATATTTGATTTTGACAATTCCATCTAAGAAAAATTTTCCTCTTTAATAACATATCAAAAATTAATCTCCCGTTTCAAGAGGAACATTGCCTAAATATCTGTGGGTTAATTACGTCTGGTTTGTAGTCCCACGCTTACTTGTGAAGCAGGGATTATCAAATAAGTGAGGAGAGTGATTCGATTCTAATCGCGGAGTGGTTCTATCAATTTATGTTTTATTGCGTAGTGTGTAAGCTCGACATCGTTTTTTAAGACCATTTTTTCCATCAAACGGTCGCGGTATGTGCGGATTGTTTTATCGCTGAGTGATAATTGATCCGCAATTTCAATAATTGTTTTTCCGGTGGCTATTAAACATAATACCTGATATTCACGATTCGAAAGTCGCTTGTGAGGTTCGATATCGGAGTTGGTTTCTACAGCGATGGCAAGTTTTTCAGCGAGCGTAGGGCTTACAAATTTACTGCCTGTGTGAATTTTTCGGATGGCATTAAGTAATTCTTTTGGTGCACTCTCTTTGCCTAAAAATCCGGAAGCACCTGCTTTTAATACTCGCACACCCATTTGTTCCTCTGGATAAATGCTCAGAATAAGTATCGGAAGCTTCGGGTGATCTTTGCGGATTTCTTTCAATACTTCAATCCCATCGCGCCCCGGCATGTTGATATCGAGTACTACAACATCCCAAACTTCAGATCGAATTTTGTCTAATGCTTCCTGTCCGTTCAAAGCTTCGCCGCCCACTTCCATATCCGATGCTTTACTGATAATTTGTTTTAATCCTTCCCTAACAACAGGGTGATCGTCTGCAATAAGGATTTTTATCATTTCGTTGGCTCCATCATTGTTGAAGAATGCAAAGGTATTGTAACCCTAATCGTTGTACCAATTCCTGGTTCTCCCCGAATTTCAAATATTCCTCCCATTAAAGAGCAGCGCTCTTTCATGCCGAGAATACCGAAAGAATTTAAATTATTAAGTTCGCTTTCTTTAAATCCTGTGCCGTTATCGGTTACCTTAAAAAATATATTATCTTTGCGTTTTTCGAGCTTGACTGTAACATGTGATGCTTTTGCGTGGCGGGTGATATTTGTCAATGCCTCTTGCATTATTCTGAAAATAGCGGTTGAGACTTCTCTACCTACCTCAAAGTTTTCAGAAGAGGAGAAATAGCGGCAAGTGATTCCTGTTCTGTGTTCAAAGTCTTCTGTCTGCCATTCGATGGCGGCAGATAAACCCATGCTATCAAGAATTGCAGGACGCAATGCCGTGGTTATCTTTCTGATGGTTTGAACCGCTGAGTCTGTAAGGTTTGAAATTGAATTTATTTTTTCAATTAACTGAGGATTCTCCTGAAGGTTTAATATTTCCGTTAATCTTTCTTCCAAAAAAGAAATATCCATTTTTATGCCGGTTAAGGTCTGACCTAATTCATCGTGAATTTCACGCGCTATGCGCGTGCTTTCCTCTTCGCGAATCGACTGAAAACGTGCCGATAATTGTCTCATCTGCTCAAGTGATTGATTCAATTCTTCTTCAGCCCGTTTACGTCCGGTGATATCACGAACGATTGCCCACATCGACTCAGGTTTTCTGTTTTCATCCCGAATTAAAAATGTGCGTAATTCTATCGGGAAGATAGTTCCATCTTTTCTTCGATACTCTTTTTCATAAACCTCAGAAAATCCATTTGATAAAACCTGCTCGGAAACAATTTTTGATTCGTACGCATGCCATTTTTCGGGTGTAATATCGATGTACGAAAGATTGACTATTTCTTCAGCCGTATAACCTAACATCGAAATATAGGCATTGTTAAATTCGATAATCTTGCCGTCCATATTGACGGTAGCGAACGCATCCGTCATACTTTCATGCAGGAGACGATACTTTTTTTCCGAAACCCGTAAAGCTTCCTCAGCTTCTTTGCGATCCGTTACATCGAATGCTACGCCTATTGCCGCCGGTTTCCCGCGGTATTGAATCATTCCTGCTCCAAAATCGAGCCACCGAACATCACCGTTCTTTTTAATTATTTTAAATTCGTACCGCGATGTTACCGGTTTACCCTCTATGCGAGCTATTCCGCGTGCGCGAACAAGATCACGATAATCGGGATGAATAATATCCCAAAAATTCTTTTCCATTAATTCACTTTTACTATACCCTGTGATCGCTTCGGCTGCAGGATTGAGATAAACGTATTTATCATTTTGATAGATAACAATAGTAGCCACGCTCGTATCGGCAACGGCTCTGAATTTTGATTCGTTTTCACGAAGATTTTCTTCGGCAATCTTTTGATCGGTTATATCACGACCTACTTCGATCACTCCTGTTATTTTTCCGGTGTCATCTTGAATAGGAACGGTTCGAAGATCCCAATACTTGCCATCACCTGTTTTAATGATTTCAGTCTCGGGTAAGCCGGTTGCCAAAGTTCTGATAACCGGACATCTTTCACAGGGGGTATTCTTTTCACACCAGATTTTATAACAAAACTCTCCGATAACTTCTGTGTTATTCTTTGACGTTATCAATGTAACAGCTTTATTGAACCAGATAATCTTAAGGTCGACGGATAAAAGTGTAATTTTATCCGGAATTGCGTCGAGCAGAGCTTTAAATTCCTTCGAGAGCTGTTTATATTTAATCTCACTTTGATGTAATGAATCTTCCGTTTGCTTACGCTGGGTTATATCTCTGAATATTCCCATGAGATATTTTTTACCTCCCCAATAAAACGGATACGAATTTATATCGGCATAAAATACCGATTCGTCTTTTCTGATTACTGGTATGTTAAGTACGCTTGTGACTTCACCACTTGCCTGTCGTTCAAATTCTGAAATTACATGATGGAGAGATTCAGGAGGATGTATATCTGCGACCGACAGTTTTAATATTTCTTTGCTGGAATATCCTAACATGCGGCATAGATTTGGATTACTCAGTATGAATTTTTTCGATATAATATCGGCAAGCAACATGCCGTCTGTTGCTTTTTCAAAAATGTCGCGGAACCGGGCTTCCGAATCGTGCAAAGTTTGAACTATAATTTCCTGAGCTATCTGCGACCTTTTTTTTTTAAGGGTAACTTTTATGATGATCGAAAGGTGCTGAATGTTCTGATCTGATTTTATTACATAATCGATGGCGCCACGTTTAATCGCTTCAATTGCGATCTGTTCTGAAATAGTGCGGGTCAAAATTATCAGCGGTAGACCCGATGAATACGATTTAACATAATCAATGATTTTAAAATTATCATAGCCGCTAATTTGAAGATCGCTTATCACGAGATCATAGTTATCTCTTGTAAGCATCGACTCAAATTCCTTGCCTGTTTTTGCCAAGGTCAATTGAAATCCAGAATCCTTTTGCTCTAATGAAGAACGTACTAATTGCCGGTCATCGGCATTGTCATCAACATATAATATTCGAATTGTTTCTGGCATGAACTATTACCGATTGCTTAAAATGGTATTGGATTGCACCATTTCAAATGGGTATTCAAATGAATCTAAGAAAATATGATTGTAATAAACGATCATCTTGTTTCATCATATAATAACAATTTATATATTAAAGTTGCAACTTGGATTGAAAAGAATTAATTCGTGGTCAAAACGGTTGTTTTGTTTCCTGATCCATTTTCTGTACATTTATTTCCGTTAGAGGTATATGAAAATATTATACCTTGATCCTTTGCCTGAATTTAACTCATAATATCAAATTTTTGTAAGAGTAAAATTATTTCTCTTTTAAATGCGAATTCCCCCTGAAAAAATAGATGAAATTCGGAACTCCATCGATATAGTCGACCTCATCGGTTCACTGATACCTTTGAAAAAAAGGGGGAAAAATTATGTCGGTTCATGCCCGTTTCATCAGGAAAAAACCCCATCCTTTAATGTTTCGCCCGAACGACAAATGTATCATTGCTTTGGATGCGGTGTTGGAGGAAACGCAATTTCATTCGTGATGGAATACGAAAAAGTATCGTTTCCTGAAGCGGTAAAATCGCTCGCAGATCGGCTTGGTATTACTTTGCCCACAACTTCCTCTACCGACGATGGGAAGGTAAGTGAACAAGAGGAGCTTTATCAGGTTTGTAAAACTGTTGGGTTGTTCTACTATCAATCGATGACAGAAACTTCGGAAGGGAAGATTGCGCTTGAATATTTTCGTAGAAGGGGATTCACCGATGAAACGATGAGGACATTCGGTTTGGGATATTCACCGAACGGTTGGGATACTCTTATTAAGTACAGTTTGGAAAAGAAGATAGAAACAGAAATGCTGGAGCGTGCAGGACTCGCCCGCCGTCGCGATGATGGTTCTTATCACGATTACTTCCGTGGCAGAGCAATGTTTCCGATATTCTCCACAACCGGAAGAGTTTTAGGGTTTGGCGCAAGAAAACTCAGAGAAGATGACCCACTTGGGAAGTACCTAAATTCTCCAGAAACATTGATATACAATAAAAGTAAAGTTCTTTATGGTTTATTCCAGGCGAAGGAAGAGATACGAGAGAAAGATTCTGTAATTCTTGTTGAAGGATATGCCGATTTGCTCAGCGTTTATCAAGCAGGATTCCGAAATGTTGTTGCTTCAAGCGGAACTGCGCTAACGGTGGAGCAAATTCAGCTAATCAGCCGCTACACAAAAAAGATTATAATAATGTACGATGCAGATTCTGCCGGGTCGAAAGCCGCACTGCGCGGTGTGGATTTAGTCCTCGAAAACGATCTGGATATTATGGTTGTGCCTTTACCGGAAGGAGAAGACCCCGATTCGTTTATCGTAAAGAACGGTGCAAAAGCTTTCCAGAAATTGTTGGATAATTCTATTTCGTTTGTTGATTTTATTGCCCAAACATTTGAAAAGAATGGAATGCTGAATACGCCAGAAGGGCAGGCGCAAACAGTTCGCGCTATTATCAGAACCATTGCAAAGATGAAAGATGAGTTAAAACGAAATTTTTATATACGAAGTGTTTCTGAAAAATATAAATTATATGAAGCAACATTGTATCGTGAGCTTGAAAAACAGACCGGTGATCTGAACAAGTATACTGCCTTTTCATCAAGACGAGATGAACAAGAAGCGGGGGAAAATATTCAGGAACGATCTGTCGTAGATTCCGAGTCGGTTCCTCCGGTCGAGCGCGATTTACTTCACTCCCTTCTTGAAGGTGATACGGAGCTGATATCGTTTGTGGCACAAGCTGTTGGAGCGGAAGAATTTCAGCATCCTGTTGCAAGATCGTTGTACATCTCGATACTTGAAAGATGGAAAGTCGGCAGATCAACAGATCCAAAGATTCTTGTGAATGAGCTTGAAGAAGAAGCGCAAATAAAAATGGTTACTGAAATAATTTTTAGCCCATATAGCTTAAGCAGGGGATGGACCGAGCGCGGAGTTGACATCGTTCAAGGTGATCCTCGGAAAATAGCAGAAGATGCCATAACGGGTATTCGAAGGAAAACATTAGAGAAAGAGATAGAAGAGAATCAGCGTTTATTGCGAATTTCTGGTCAGCGGGGTGAAAGTAGTCTACCATATCTTGAAAATCATAAGAGATTGCTTGCAGAACTGAAAAATTTGGAGAATTTTTCTTCGAAAAATAAATAAAAAAGGTGACCGGGAGAGCAGTCACCTTTGGGTTTACAGAAATGTATCTCCATGTTTTCGAAGTTTCCCTTTTTAATATGGTGAATATTGGCTTATTCATCAAAACCACTGTGCGAAATCTCATCTATTACTTGAATAAGAAATATGAGTACTATTTAGCATTAATCGGGTAAATTGTGGAATGCCATCTTGAGGTGCGAATAAATATTGTGTAGCTTAATTAAGACTCCATAACAGTCTCCTAATCCACCCAAAGGTAACACTCGTTGTTACCTTTTTTATTTTACGCCTAGATCCTCCCAATAAGTTTTATTTAATCTTAAGAGACTTCTGAAAAATTCTCACGGAGTCACCCTGAACGTCTCGACTGAGCTCGACGAAGTCTCGTTTCAGGGTCTAAAATTGAATAGATTCCGATCCCGCTTTTAGAGCGTGACGGAATGACTTTGACATTTTCTGAATATTTCAGATGTTTCTCTTAATTTAAATCGAGGTTTATAGACCCTCTTTTATGATAAAAATCTCATCTTTGCAACTAATTAATAAGAGATGTATATTAAATGAAAATTTTACATAAACATTAATTCAGGGGTAACAATAAATGGTACAAAACGGAAAAAATCCTGATCCAAATGATGTAAATACACAGGATGGAATTGTCAAGGCGTTGTACGAATCGTTAAGTTTTACAACCGGCAGTCAACCCGATTTTGACCGCTTTAAAACTTTATTCAGAGAACAAGCTCTTCTTGTTCCGCCGAAATCGGATAAAGCTTCGCCTCTTCATCAGATCGAAGTTGATCTCTGGGTTAAAAAAACTGTTGAGCATATCGTACTCGACGGTATGGAACGAAAAGGTGGGCACGTAACAGAGGTTGCGCGGCGGACTTCAAAGTTTGGTGTAATAGTTCAGATATTCAGCACATTTGAATTGCGCGTTAAGGTGAATGATCCTGTGCCGGCACAACGAGGGATATATAGTATACAGTTGATGCGTGATAATCAACGCTGGTGGATTATTTCCCTGATGTGGGAATTCGAGCGTGCCGATCTTCCGATTCCGCGCGCTTATTTAATATAATATTATCGATCTGCATCGATTGCAATTCGAGGACATTCAACGTATATTAATTTGTGAGTGCAAATATAAAAAGAAAGCTTGATGATAGGTTCCGGAAATTCTTAATAGTACGAACCGATCGTATCGGCGATGTCATCCTCACTTTACCGATGGCTCATATTATTAAAAAACATTTCCCCGATGCTCATATTACAATGTTGATTAGGGAATATACATCCGATCTGGTTATAGATAACCCAAATATCGATACCATACTTTATTATGATATGGGTGGTGAGCAAATATCATTCTTCAATCTGTTGCGTCAACTTCGTCGAGCACGATTTGATGTTGTACTTCACACTCATCCGCGCGTCCGTCTTGCCTTTCTCACTTGGCTCGCATTAATTCCAATCCGCGTTGGAACCGGTTATCGTTTATACTCGCTGTTATTTAACAAGAAATATTATGAACATCGGCGCAAAGGATCTTATCACGAATTAGAGTATAATCTTCATTTGCTTCGTACAATAGGATTATCGTATGAAGATGAAAATTATCAACCGGTTTTGCAAATCTCGGAATCTTCAAAGAAACATGTAAAAAAATTATTGAATGAAAATGGAATTGAAGAAAAAGATAGATTGATCATTCTTCATCCCGGGAGTAAAGGTTCGTCACGCGATTGGAATCCGCGAAATTTTGGTATCCTTGGAAAGTTTCTTACAGGACTTCCAAACGTGAAAGTTGCAATTACAGGTAACGGTGAAGAACATGAATTGGTGCGAAGCGTTGCAGAAATTGCCGGGGCAAAAAGCATTCAAATTTGCAATAAAGTATCCTTGCGCGAATTGGGCGCGCTTGCCGCTCGCGCCTCCGTCTTCGTTTCAAACTCAACAGGTCCGATCCATATTGCTGCGGCTGTGGGAACATTCGTTGTCGGATTCTATCCGCAAATCCCGCATTTAAGCGCTGCACGTTGGGGACCATATACATCCAAACGTTTAATATTCACGCCTAAAGATAAACCGCTTGATTGTAAAAAATGTTTCAGCAAGAAAGACAACTTATGCGAATGTATGAACTCTATTGAAGTTACTGATGTTTTTAATTCTATCAAATCAATTCTTCAAGAAAACAAGAAATGAACTCGGAATCATTCTTTAAAACAAACAATAAGCGATTCAATTTATTGTTGATTGTTATTTTACTCTCAGCGTTTAACCTATCAGCACAGACGCCGAGTGTTCTAAAGTCACCGATGGTTTCTGAAAATAAAGATACATCCATAATCGCATTTCCCGATACTGTCAGGAAAGTTCAGAATAAAGCTTTTGGACCGGGCGAGTTTTTCCGCTTCGATGTTAATTACGGATTTGTAACTGCCGGTGAAGCCACTTTGTCAATCAGCGACACAGTTTACAATAATCGTCATTGTCTGTTAGTAGAGTTTAATTTGAATTCAAAACCATTCTTCGATGCATTTTATAAAGTACGAGATCGATACATAACAATCATAGATGCAGAGGGACTCTTCCCATGGCGTTTTGAACAGCATATCAGAGAGGGTGGATTCTCGCGCGATTTCACGGCAGAATTCGATCAAATTAAACACATTGCATTGACAACAAATGGAAAATATCCGATCCCTGCTTATGTGCAGGATATGATGTCGGCGTTTTATTTTACACGCACACTCGATTTTTCTAAATTCAAACCGGGAGATAAATTGCGTCTCCAAAATTTTTACAAAGATTCCACTTATGAACTCGATGTAAAGTATAAAGGAACACAAACGATTGATGTTGAAGCGGGCAAATTCAATTGCATCATAGTTGAACCTCTCGCAAGAGAAGGAGGATTATTTAAGAATGAGGGGAAGCTGTATGTTTGGATGACAAATGATGAGCGCAAGATGCCCGTTCTTGTTACCGCAAAAATATTGATTGGTAAAGTTGAATCGGAATTAATCGAATATCGCGGATTGGTTGGACCCCTAAAATCAAAGTTACCATAAGGTTGGTATTATGAAGAAAAAAATTAAACCGGTTGATTTAAAAAATGTTAGAACCATTCCTCTTAATAAGAGAAAAAATAAAGTGAGCTTGGATCGCTTGGCTCGCGTTTATGATCCCCGTCGCGAAAACTTTTCCCATTTTATAAGTTCGATGCCGAGATTTCTTGTTGCGGATGATCTGCGTTCACTTGTTGATGATATTGTCAACTCTTACAAAAAGAATAAACCTGTTATTGTAATGGCAGGTGCGCATGTTGTTAAAGTTGGGTTGTCTCCGTTGATAATCGATCTAATCAAAAAAGGAATTGTAAAATCTCTCGCTGTCAATGGAGCCGCAGTGATTCATGATGTTGAACTTGCGATGTGGGGAAAGACCTCGGAGGATGTTGAAGAAAATCTTCAGGATGGAACGTTCGGCATGTCTAAAGAGACGGGTGAATTCATCAATGGGATTTTAAAGAATGAAATAAAAAATGAAGAATGCGGTTTCGGTGAGGCGATTGGAAAAGCACTTCAACAAGCTCCTCATAAGAATATAAGTTTACTTGCAGCATGCGTGAAATATAAAATCCCGGTTACGGTGCATGTCGGTATTGGAACAGATATTATACATCAACAACCGAGCATGGATGGAGCGATAACCGGCGAGATGAGTTTCAGGGACTTCCGGTTATTTTGTGGCGTTGTTCAGCATCTCACGAACGGCGGGGTTGTTTTGAATTTTGGATCGGCAGTCATACTTCCCGAAGTTTTTCTAAAGGCGCTTACAGTGGCAAGAAATCTGGGCGCAAATGCGCGTGGATTTACAACTGCAAATTTTGATATGATACAGCATTACAGACCAAGAATGAATGTTGTTCAAAGACCTACAAAAAATTCGGGGAAAGGATATATGTTCACTGGACATCATGAAATCATGCTTCCCCTTTTGTGCGCTTCTATTAAGAATAAGCTGGATTCATAATAATGGAAGTTCAAAACGATAATCAAATGAATTTCAATATCCCCACCCAACCGAACAAAAGCGATATTCCGTTGGTTGAGCGATTAGGCATTCATCCGATACTCTTTGCAATGCTATCTCTCGGTATCATCTTCATACTTTATCAAATTATAGGCGGCGTTGTTACATTACTTATTTTTGGATTGAAGCCAACGCCCGAAAATTTAAACGGTTACCGCATCGTTACGGGTGCCGGACAAATACTCTTGATTTTATTGCCGACTTTGATACTGGTGCGATTTGCTACGTTCGAACCGAAAATATTTCTCCGTTTATCTCCCCCATCTATTAAAACGGTTATTCTATCAATAGTGGCAATTGTCTCGCTCGAACAAATGCTTCAGGTTTTTCTTGCGTTTCAGGAAAAATTGCCGTTGCCCACTGAAATGCAAAAATTGATGGATCAATTTAAACAAATGTTTGAAGAATTGTATAAATATCTTTTATCTTCATCATCCATCTCGGAATTATTTTTTGTTGTTATAATTATCGCTCTTATCCCGGCTTTCGTTGAGGAACTGCTTTTCCGTGGACTCATACAGCGAAGCATAGAAAAGTCAACCAGTCCGATGCGAAGCGCTGTCATAACTGGTATCATCTTCGGAGCTTATCATTTTAATCCATTCTCATTCATACCGTTAGCGGCTATCGGCATTTTTCTCGGATTTCTGACTGTTCGAACAGGCAGCATTTGGACATCTGTAATCGCTCATTTTGTAAATAATTTTCTTGCGTGTCTTGCTGTATATTTTCATCTTGACGATGATTATGTTGGTTTTGGAGAGGCATCTTCAATGTCGAATGAAATGTTATTACTTACATTCTGGCTGTTTGGTGTTATATTTCTTCTCTCGGTTTTTTATCTATTTAAAATAACACGATCTAAAAAATATACCCACGAGCCGGGAAATTCAGAATCATTATCTAATAACGGAGCAAAAGATGAGTAACCATCTTCAACGGTTGTTGGTTGCGTTTGTTGGCATACCGCTTATTGTGATTCTTTGCTTAGCTGGCGGAGTATATTTCTTTTTGTTCATCGCTATACTCTCTGCTTTTGCCTTACACGAATTTTACAAACTCTCTGAAAAGAAAAATTTAAAACCATCAATCCCGCTCGGTATTATTGCCGGCTTCGCTTTGAATCTATCGTTCTTTTATGTTCCTGTAAGAGAAACAGTTGTCGACTTTGCAACGTCTGTCGGAATTGGAATTCCATACCCAACACAAACTCAACTCGTGTTCATGATAATGCTGATATTTATTTTTGCGGTGTTAATTCATGAATTATTCAGGAATCGCGGTTCCGTTTTGCTTAATGCTTCGGCAACGATTTTAGGCGTTTTGTATATTTCACTCTTTCTCGGCACCGTAATCGGGTTGCGGGAATTGTTTGTTCCTTTCGATTTTCCGATGGGCAGATATTTTAGCTTACCTTCAAGTTTCACGGATCCGCAAGCCGTCGCGATAGTTTACCGATGGGGAGGATACACCATAATTGCTATTCTTGCCACAATATGGATTTGCGATTCGGCGGCATATTATATTGGTAGTGCGATTGGCAAACACAAACTGTTTCCGCGTGTAAGTCCTAACAAAAGCTGGGAAGGCGCAATCGGCGGATTTATTTTTGCAATTCTTGCCGCGATAAGCGCGAAATATGTTGCGCTCGAATATCTCAGCGTTACAAATGCATTGGTTATTGGTGTTATCGTTGGTGTATTTGGCCAGCTTGGCGATTTAGTTGAATCTGCCTTGAAGCGCGATGCGGGCGTGAAAGATTCGTCAACACTATTGCCCGGACACGGCGGTGTACTGGACAGATTTGACAGTCTACTTTTTGCCGCGCCGCTCATTTATTTTTATCTTGATTATATACTATTTAGTTAAATGCCGAAAACAACAAAAAAAATTTGCATCATTACACTCGGATGTCCGAAAAACGTGGTCGATTCGGAAATGCTGATGAAGCAGTTCCAGGCAAATAATTTAGAACTGGTTCAGTCTTCGGATGAAAGTGATGCGACTATCATTAATACATGTGGATTTATACAGAGCGCGAAAAAAGAATCGCTTGATACGATAATGCACGCAGTCGAGCTTAAAAAAACTGGACGAATCCAACAGCTTGTAGTTATGGGTTGTCTTGCTGAGCGTTACGCGGCAAATTTGAAAAAGGAAATACCGGAGGTCGACGCATACGTTGGTGCGAACAAAATAGATCAGGTAGTTAGCGCGCTTGGCGCTCATCCAAAATACAACTTGATTGGAGAAAGGGTTTTAACAACTCCGCCTCATTACGCGTATCTTAAAATTTCCGAAGGTTGCGATAGACCATGTTCCTTCTGTTCAATACCGTTGATGCGTGGAAAACATATCAGCAAACCGATTGAAACTATTCTTCACGAAGCCCGGAAGTTAACAGAACTTGGAGTTCGCGAGTTGATCATAATCGCGCAGGAGAGTACTTACTACGGAATTGATCTGTACGGAAAGCGTAAGTTAGCTGAGCTTCTTGAAAAACTTTCTTCAATAAATGGAGTTGAGTGGATACGGTTGATGTACGCCTTTCCCACCGGATTTCCCAGCGATGTTTTGAAAATGATTGCAGATAATCCCAAAATATGCAAATATCTCGATATCCCTCTTCAACATATTTCCGATCCTGTGCTTGCTTCTATGAAGCGCGGAACTGATTCAAGAGAGGCAAGATCTCTCATCGACAAAATCAGGAATGAAGTGCCGGGTATAGCGCTCAGAACAACGCTTATCGTCGGTTATCCGAATGAGGGGGAAAAAGAATTTTTAGAATTAAAACATTTTGTCGATGAAGTAAAATTTGAGCGTTTAGGTTTATTCACCTATTCGCAGGAAGAAGACACTACCGCATTTGATCTTGGAGATCCCGTTCCCGAAGAAGTTAAGCAAGAACGTTTCAATGCAATAATGGAAACGCAGAGAGAAATATCACTCGCGCACAACAACTTACTTGTCGGCAAAAAGATTCGTACGCTCGTTGATACGCTGGAGGAGGGAACCGGCATAGGCCGCACACAATACGACGCTCCGGAGATCGATAACGCAGTAACATTGCACGGTGTTGAAAATGTTAAGTCGGGAAATTTTTATGATGTGTTAATTGATGATTGCGATGCATACGATTTATTTGGACGACTCGTCAAAGAAGAATTGTAAGGAGAAATATTTTATGAATTTCCGTTTCCTCATTTTATTAATCGTTTTGTTGTTAATTAATCTGCAAATTGCAATTTGTCAGGCAGAATTATCTCCGTCGGGATTGCAGGAGGTTCCCAAATTTTATATGGATGCGTTGTCATTTCAATCCTCGGAACCCGGAGTAAGCCGGCTCGATGTATTTGTGGAAGTGCCGTACGAAGCAATGCAGTTTACTAAGCTCGGTGATAATTTTCGCGCTGAGTATGAGGTAGCAATCAACATTTATGATACGACCGAAACTCTGGTTTCAGAGAAATGGTGGACAGAGAAAATTGAAGTACCTGATTACAATCAAACAACTTCCCAGACGACAAGCAATTTAAATCAACGGTCTTTCTTGGTTACACCCGGATTTTATTTTGTTACGGTTCAGATAAAGGACCAGGAAAGTGACAGAGGAACCCGGATCAAGAAAAAAGTGAATGTTAGAAAATTTACCGACATAGATTTTGGGATCAGTGATATTTTAATCGTCAACCGTATCGAATTTGATTCAGGTAAAACATCAATTTTCCCCAATATATCGGGAAATGTTGGAGGCATTCGAGATAGTTTCCATATTTTTTTCGAGGCATATAATTCAATCGGTACCGATTCTTCAAAACTATTCATTAGAATATTTAATATGAAAGGAGACACCGTCAGAATTGATTCTTCTGGCATTCAACTCGGAGCGAAGAAACGACACTGTTTCCAAAATATTCAGACGACTGAACTGATACCGGGTGATTATATCATGCAGGCAGACCTAAATCTTTCAACTGATAACACCGGTGAGATGAAAAAAGATATTAGTGCAACTTCTTCGCGATCGTTTGTAGTTCGTTGGCGCGGGATGCCTGTATCAATTACCGATCTAAATTTGGCTATCGACCAGTTGGAATATGTCGCCGACCGTGAAGTTATCGACGAAATACGGAAAGCGCCGACGGAAAAGAAGAAAACCCTTTTTCAGGAATTTTGGAATAAGAAAGACCCTTCCCCCAATACCGACCGAAATGAGTTGATGGAAGAATATTATTCGCGGGTCGCGTATGCCAATAAACATTTCGGACATTACATCGACGGATGGAAAACAGATATGGGAATGGTTTATTGTATTTTTGGCTCTCCAAGCAACATTGAAAGGCATCCGTTCGACATTGATTCGAAACCTTACGAGGTATGGACATATTATGAAATAAGCCGCGAATTTATTTTTGTTGACGTTACCGGATTCGGAGATTATCGGTTGCAAAATCCTCTTTGGGATTTAAGGCGAACGCGACCTCGGAGATAAATAAACAACACATGAAAACTGTTTGTCTCATCGTTGTTTTCCTGTTGATTGCATTTACCCTCTCAGCGAATTCACAATCTTATCCGACTATCCAATCTATTGCTATCAGCGGGAATAAAGTTATCTCTGTTGCAGATTTGCTTTCAATAATCCAATCAACGCCAAAAACAGTTTTTGACCCGATACGTCTACAAAAAGATTTGGAAACGATTTATGGTACATACTTCCAAAAAGGATATTATTTTGTAAGAGTGTGGGTTGATACAGTAACATCAATTTCCCATGCCCATAATTTAGATATCACTATCAACATTGACGAAGGCGAACTGTGTGGCGTAGGTGGAATAATATTTTATGGGAACAACAAAATTTCTACCGAGGCACTTCTATCCGTCATCAAACTCCACGTCAACGATATTTTTTCTCCATCTGATCTTGAAGCAGATATAGAAAGTATTCTACAACTTTATGATGAATCCGGGTATCCATACGCTTCTGCCGAAGTGAAACAAATCAAACCTGCAATCGGGATTGATTCGTCAAAGTTGTTGATAGAAATAAATATCGATGAGGGAGAATATGTTACAATCGACGAGATAAGAATTGCCGGGAATAAGAGCACGAAGGATGATGTGATAATACGTGAATTGAATTTAAAGCCGAGTGAGCCATTCAAATATTCTAAGATTCGAAATTTCAGAAATAAGTTACAACGATTAAATATATTTCAGCAGGTGGAAGAACCGAAACTTTTTTCGATGGATAATAATCATGGTATTCTTGTAAAAGTAACAGAAGGAAATACAAACACTTTTGATGGAATCTTGGGATATAATCCCAAAAGGGGAGACAAAAGCGCAAGCGTTAACGGATTCATTAATATTTCGATGCGAAATTTATTTGGAACAGCAAGAAAACTGCATCTATTTTGGAAAAAAGAAAGTCAGTTAACGCAGGAAATTGGGATACGTTACACCGAGCCATGGATGTTCAACATTCCGCTTTCACTTGGTGGCGCATTTCAACAGCGGAAAGAAGATACACTTTACGTAAAAAGAACAGTTGAGGTTAATTCAGATTTTAAATTTACGGAATCAATTTCGGTGGGTGGTTTGGTTAAGCAAGAATTTATCATCCCATCTGCCAACGCCTCAAGCATCGCCCGTGTGTATCTGATCACAGGCGGGCTAAATTTAGTTTACGACACACGGGATGATAGAATTACTCCAACAGATGGAATTTACTACCAAACCATTTATGAGGCTGGATCAACAAAAATAAACGACAAAACATCTGCCATCCAACGGATCGAAATTGATGCGGAAGCGTATTATAATGTATTGCAGAGCCAAATTATAAAAGTCGGGTTGTATGGAAGAACTGTAAGGAGTGGAAATATCCAATTATCCGATCTCTACCGTTTCGGCGGCACAAACACTCTTCGCGGTTACCGCGAAAACGAATTTATTGGTTCCCGTATCTTCTGGTCGAATATCGAATACAGATTTATTGCAGCGCCGAGGTCTTTCTTCTACGGTTTTGTTGACTTGGGATATTATTACAAGCCATCGATTGCAGCCGATAGAATTTTAGAGAAAGGGAAATATGGTTACGGTATTGGAACGAGAATTCAAACAACTATCGGGTTGTTGGGGTTAAGCTTTGCCTTCGGCGAGGGCGACTCGTTCCTGCAGGGTAAGATTCATATCGGATTGATAAATGAATTTTGAGTTATGAGTTATGAGATATGAGTTATGAGATATGAGTTATGATTAGTCTTGATATAGAGTATAAATATTGGAATAACGGTATTAAGTATATTGCTGGCGTTGATGAAGCGGGAAGAGGACCGCTTGCCGGACCGGTGGTTTCAGCAGCGGTGATCTTTCCATCGGAAGTAAAGATTGACGGTGTAAACGATTCGAAACAACTTTCTGAAAAAGAAAGAGAAAGATTATTCGATCTCATAAAAGAAAATGCTCTAAGCATAGGTGTTGGTATTGTTGACCACATAATTATCGATGAAGTAAATATCCTCAATGCTACTTTCCGCTCGATGCACGAAGCAATCGGCAAACTAACCAATCAACCGGATCATTTATTGATCGATGGTCCCCGCTTTACCGGCGCGAACATACCATTTACAACTATTATCGATGGTGATGCGAAATGCTTTTCAATCGCCGCCGCATCCATTATAGCAAAAGTTACGCGCGACCGTTTGATGAAAGAGTATGATAAACAATTTCCTCAATACGGATTTGCAAAACATAAAGGATACGGCACGAAGGCTCATCTTGAAGCAATCAGAAAACATGGACCGTGTGAAATTCATCGCAGGAGTTTCAGAATGCCGATAAAATTGGCTGAAGAAAATGCTTAGCAAGACGAAAAAAGGAACAATTGGCGAAGATTTAGCCGTTGATTTTTTACAAAAAAAAGGTTATCGTATCCTTCAACGGAATTACCGTTTCGAGCATGGTGAAATAGACATCGTTACCGAAGATGGTAACGTACTTGTATTCATTGAAGTAAAAGCCCGCCGCTCTAAACAATTCGGCGAGCCGGAAGATGCAGTTACTCCACGTAAACGTGAAAAGATAAGAGCAACCGCAGACGGTTATCTATTTGAAAACAACATCGATGATAAAGAATGCAGATTCGATGTTATTGCGATTGATTATCAACAGAACAAAACCGAGATCCGCCACATTGAAGACGCATTTTAACAATTAACAATTAAAAATTAAAAAAGAAAAATTAAAAAAGAAAAATTAAAAAAGAAAAATTAAAAAAGCCAAAAGCTAAAACACTAATGACCAATGACAATTAACAAATGACTACTAACTACTCACAACTCACCAATTAACCACCTATGAACATTGCAATAGTACTTATTTTCTCGCTCGCAATCATTATCCTCGGTTTCATATTTTATAGTCGGTACATTTCAAAAATACTCGGTATAGATGCCACTCGTCCAACTCCAGCGGTAACAATTAACGATGGAGTTGATTTTGTCCCGACAAAACCGATTGTTTTATTCAGTCATCACTTCGCCGCCATCGCAGCAGCAGGTCCGATTGTGGGACCAACACTTGCCCTCTATTTTGGTTTTGTACCGGCGTGGCTTTGGATTGTTATCGGTGTGATCATGATTGGTGCTGTGCACGATTTTACTGCGCTCTTCGTTGCCGTTCGGGAAGGAGGCAAATCGATTGCTGAAGTTGCAAAGAAAACACTCGGTAAACCAGGATTTATTTTCTACGTTCTCTTCGCAATACTACTGTGTCTATTAGTGATTGCTGCATTTCTTCAATTGACAGCAATCGCACTTACTTCAACACTGCCTCCCGACGATGTGAATCTAACTGAAGCAACGGGAGGAATTCATATGCTTGAGCAAGGTGGTGAGATGAGGGTTCAGATCGGCGGTGTTGCGTCGATGTCGGTAATCATAATGACTTTGATCGCTCCGTTGATTGGATACATGATTTATAAGAAGAAGATGAATATCGTTCTCGTAACGGTTATCGCGTTCGTTGTTTCATTCGGCTCTATCATTATCGGTTATTACTATCCGATCACGTTGAATCCGAATGCCTGGATAATTATCATCACCTGTTATGTTTTCTTTGCGGCGTGGATACCGGTATGGATCGTTCTTCAGCCGAGGGATTTTGTTAATGCACAGATTCTCTTCCTCGGACTTGCATCGATGGTTGTTGGTGTTATCGGTGCCGGTATCGGTGGGGCAGTGATAAACACACCGGCACTGAATCTTGAAGAAGCGATGTCGGCGCCAAACTTAGGTTTACTGTGGCCCTTTCTGTTCATTACAATAGCTTGCGGTGCTGCATCCGGTGCGCACGGATTAGTATGCGGCGGGACATCATGCAAGCAAATCTCAAACGAGAAGCATGCCCGCCTCATCGGTTACGGCGGTATGCTGCTGGAAGGTGTGCTTGCATTATGTGTGATTCTTTTAATCTCAAGCGGGATGGATTTCGAAAAATATAAAAGCATCGTTTACCCTGCAACTGGAGGCAGCAATGCACCATTGGCATTTGCGCTCGGTCTTGGTAACATTCTATATCAGAGTTTAGGATTGCCCGTAGTGTATGGAACGATCTGGGGAATATTGCTTTTAGAGGGCTTTCTCGTTACTACGATTGATGCACTTGTCCGACTTGCACGTTATTTATTTGAAGAACTATGGCTGACGATTCTGCCAAATCCGCCGGCAATTCTGAAGAGTAGGATATTCAATAGTTTATTAGTCGTTGCCGGATTTCTGACATTAACATTTACAAATGCCTACTTGAAAATCTGGCCCATCTTCGGTGCTGCGAATCAATTGCTTGCCGCGCTCACACTCATTGCCGTAACTGCCTGGCTGGCACAGAAGGCAAAGAAATATTGGTTCACAGCAATCCCGGCTGCGTTCATGGTGATTACAACAGTTACCGCACTTATAATTCTACTCAAAAGATATATTCAGCTTGAAAGCTGGACGCTGTTCACTACAGATGTAATATTATTGATCCTCGCCGCTGGGGTAATTGTGCTTACGTTTAAGTACTTCTATAACTTGCGGGCGAAAATGGCGCAGGAGGTAGGGAAATAAAAAGGTAGCTTCTCCGAAAACAACTTTACACCGCCAACAGATGGATAGTGCTAAGTTGTATATTGATCTACAAATTTATTATCCACTTGCAGATTGATGTTAACTGGTCATCATCGGTAAGATTTGCGGCATTGTTGAGTTGACCAGATTTCATTTGCTTGAATATTTCGGAAGCCATGCTATTCTCAATTGCTGCGCCGATAAAAAATGTCTGCGGCTTCTTTTTCTTTTTTACAAAGCTCTTTCTAATTCTTTCCAAAGCGGAATTAGCAGTTTTCCAATGTTCATCTGCGCCTGCCGGGTCGAGGCCACCCTTTAATTCTCCGAGAGCGATATAAGAATTAATATCATGAATGATAGACTGCTTGCCCTTCTTTAAATCGTCAGGTATGCCTTCTAAAATTGAAAGGTCAACATTTTTCTTGACGACAGGAATTGTGATGTTCATAATGAGAAGTCGATTAACTTTGTTCTTTGACCAGAAAAGACCGTTGATCCGCTTTTCAATACCGGTATCATCTTCCAGCTTTGACAACCAAGTGCCTGTATCGTTAGTTTTCCATTGATACTCAATTCCAGCCAGGTTGAATACAGACAATAACGAACGAAGAAATTTCCTTTCTCCTAATACACCGGCTAAGTTTCTGGCTTTACCACCTAAAGCATCTCCTTTGGTTAGTAAGTATCTGTAAACAAGTTCGTCAATGAAATCCTCGCCCGCTGGCTCAAGAAATTTTTCGATTAAACCTTTGATAGCGAGTGTTTTGTCATCTTCAGTCAAATGATTGAGGGATTTTTCCGAAAGACCAGATGCAGTAAGTAAGCCAACTCTAAGTTCATTCACTTCTAAAAGGTCGTTAGGTTTCTTGATTCTGCTTGCAAGAGATTTTAATGCTTTTGCTTCTTCAATGTAGGGAACTGCTAAATAGTTTTTCTCTAAAGCAAGTGCTATGAAACCAGCTCTTGTTTTTTCTCTGGAGGTAACTAAATCATTTGCAGATTGAATAAATACATTCGATTTCATCTTTTTTGCCATAGGTATACGCACTTTCTTATTTCAGTTCGTCCATAGTTGCCCATTTGTTGACTACTATTGCCTTTGCCTCGTGGAAGGACAAATATCTTTTGAATGTTAAATCCAAAATTCTCTGCAAATTCAGAAAGAATAAGATCGACTGGTATTTCTTCTCCACCGTAACGAACGTTGTCATTCACCATTACGCAGTAACCACCACTTTTTGTAACTCTTGCCATCTCAAAGATCGCGAAGCAAAGCTCTAAGAAATAGTTTTTCACCATTCGTGGGATATTGTTGTTGTTGAGTTTATCGAGTTTATTTAATTCATCAAGGATAGAATTCACTTCCTTCATGGCTGAAGACGAATTATAAGTGCTGAGTATTTTATCAAAGGTTGCCCTTCTACCCATAGAGGTGTATAGTTGGTTTAGATATTCTAACTTTTCCTTGTTTTCAACGGTGCATGATAATAATTCTTGTCGAAGCGATCTAACTCTATCATTGTCGCATCCAAGATAGACTAATTCCAAAGCGTAGGTCCTTGTATAATCATAGCGATTGCAGTAAGGTGGAGATGTTACAATAAAATTGAAGAAACCATCTTCTATCTTTGGGAGTTCCTCAAGACAAGACCCTTCAATGATATTAATATTGTGTTGATCCTGTCCATTGCATCCAACGGAATCAAAAAGAGAATCGTTCTGAGGTGATATGTCGGCAAGCATTTGGGACAATTTTTGTTTCATTGCTTGCTCGAACGAGTATATCTTACCCTTATTAAAAGGTTTTCCAGCTAAATCTCGTTTGGAACGATAATCCCACCTCAGGTATTGTCCGTCTTTCCTTGTATAGCTAAGTTCTTCAAGTATGGAGAATGCTGTGAACCTAAGGAGAGTTTGAGTTTCTTTATTCTTGATGCTACTGCAATACGTGAGGAATTGATTGAGAGCGATTTCAGTATCATCGGGGAAAGCGTCTCGTGTGATTGAAATATGGTTGAAATGAGTCGGTGGATTTTCAATCTTGTTTATGTCTTGCCATAGGTTGCCGATGCTCTTTTTCAGTTTTTCTGGATTGATCTTGCGTAATGCTTCCCGGGTTTCCATAACGAAAATACCCACGGGTAGAAGTTCAATACCGTAAGACTCCCAGCCCAGTGTCTGTCCAGCAAATAATGTGGTACCAACTCCAGCAAACGGGTCTAAGACCTTCCCGGGTTTATCAGAAAACTTATTGAGAAAGTATCTTACAAGACCAGACGAAAAACCCTCTTTATACTTGAACCAGCGGTATATCGGTTCTTCTTTGTTCGTTTGGAAACTCACAAATTGGCGATTAAAGTTAAACGCTGTTTCCAGTTTATCTGAGAACCTGTTATAAAGTTTCTGCCGTTCGCTGGGAAATATATCGACTAATTCATGCATTTTAAATATCTATCAATGAATATATACTGAAGTACAAAAGGGTGCGTTGACAAGCACGTCTTCAATTTGAGTTTCTCTAATTTCCATTTTCTTCCTCCATAAATGGATAAAAATCCTTCTCTGTACAAATATTCATTTTAGTGACAATCCAATCTTCAATTGTATCCCTGATATCTCCGATCATTTCGATGTTCCATTCGATTGGCTGTTTTGTGGGATTTAGATCTTGGATTAATTTGAAGATCACGCCGTCAACGTAATCTTGCCTAGAAATATCTATGTTTGTAAGTTGTGTCATAGTAGTGAGGTTTCCCTGATTGCAAGGACAGGTAAGTCTTTTTTAATTTTTTTTGATCGTTTAGTTCTACTTGAAACTGGCATTAAGATGTCTTCCTCGATGTGTTTGTGCAATCATTAAATATATACAAAAATACCAAAAGAAATGCAGATAATCTAATTTCATGCCTTCAGAATTTTCATAGTAAAACATGCCGAGATGAAAATCAATTCACTCCCACGCAAACACCGCCATTGACTGAATGAGAATGATGATGAAAGCTAAACATTCTATTTGTTTGGTGTTGAGGGTGAAGGTTGATCCGATCCACCTTTACGCTTGGTTAAAGAAGTCAGCTTCGAGATGTCTATCGGAATATCTCCATACTTTGCGACAATGTCCATCTGAGCGTCTCTCAAGAACTCCTCGTAAAGTGTGTACGCGTATTCAAAAGTTTCGGACTTCTCGCAATCGTTCAGCTTAGCCAAGATTTCTGATTGCAAATGTAGTGTCGCTGCGAGAAGAGCGTTACTGTGGATTGTAGTATAGAGCAAAGCACTATACAAATTATTGCCCTTGAGATCAAAGCTGATATCTTTTGACATGATTATCTTTCTCCATTGTAATGATTATAGCACTTGCGCATTGCGTTATTATAACTAATAGTTATTAAAACACGACAAGAATATAAAACTTGTCGGATCAAAAGTCAAAGTTTTTTGTTCTTTGTTTTAATTCGGTATCCAGATACTTCTTGCCGCCATCAACTCAACATTGCTGCTGAAATCGAGCGGGGTTTTGGTTTTTGTGTAGAAAACAAATCCTTTGTAGCCGGTGAGGTATCTATAGTATGTACCGAAGAATTTGAACTCAGAAACAATCACTAAGGGTTTCTCGCTTTTTGTAACTATGGATTGAAAATCTTTTGTCTCGATACGCACGATTGCCCCCGATGCTTTGATTGCATTTGCTGCCGCTATTGCTGCTGCCGCTGCTCCGTTAGTCATTGTGAACTCCTTATAAAGATGTTATTTTTTCTTCACTAAACAATTCGCATTCTTGTTATTAAATTTTCCAACCAATTTACAATACACTGCCTGCTCGCGCCGACATGCACCGGTGGAATCTTCGGGTGCAAATGCGGCATACTTGCAACTATAATCGCAATAGGCAGGAAGTTTCTCTTTTATAATAGATTTTTTTCTATTCATCAAGGTAATCAAGTTAATCATGTAAATCCTGGTCAATATCGGGAAAATCAGAATGAACGTCAAATACTAAAGGATCTATTTGTTTTATCGAAAAAAACTCCTGACATTCATTATGTCGGAATTCTAATAATTCGATCTATGACTAAACATAAATCTGATCAAAAAAGTCATCACAAAAATCAACCACAGCCGGAAAAGTTCAACAATTGGAAGAAGTTGTATCTCCTTATCGGTATCATTGTTGTTGTAATCGCTATTATCTTTATTTGGAAATCAACTGACAAGCGAGCGGTTAAGAATTCTGAAACGCAAACTGACATCCAGCAATCAAAACAACTCACAGGCAAACCTAAGCCAATAGAAAAATGGATCGTGCGGGCAAAGGCAGTAGATGAACAATTTCATACTGTCTATACGCCGTGCTGGGAAGGCGCTTACGGTGCAATCGGAGATGCTTATCTGTTTACTGTAACAAAAGATTCTGCGCTTCTACGTTTTCACACCATTGAACACGACATGCGCAAGATGTGTGAAGGTACCTGGGTTGATGATCGGGCGTGGATTTGCCTTGCCGAGTTTTATTGGTGGGATTTTACAGGAAGGAAAAATCATTCGCTGATTCAAGATGCAAAAAAACGTTACGATGAAGCACGAAATGAAGGGCGGCTTTCCAATCATAACGGATACTGGAGCTGGTACAACTGGTCTCCGAATGCCAATGTTCAAGAAAATATTTTTACTAACAGTAATATGAATCAAATGATGACTGTTGCTTGCTGTTTGTATGAAGCAACAGGAGAAAGACATTACCTTGATGACGCTCTGCTCGTTTGGAACGGTGATAAGAAATTTCCCGGCATTGAAAAAATATTGTATAAGGGGGATGGAAAATGGGAAGGCAAGCCGGGTAGAGCCGCATTCGGAAATGAAGTCCCATGGCAAGGTGCAGGTTTTTGTACAATCGGTGCGGCGTTGTATCGAGTAACAAAGGATCCAAAATACAAGAAGATTGTAGTTGAAACTGCAAAAAGAATAATGGATCCTGCTAACGGCTGGGTTGATCCTTACGATTTTTACCAGATCCAGATGGATGGAAATGGCGCCTTTGTAAATTTTCTTTTAGATGCTTATGCGATTGCGCCTGATGAACTGCAAGATATTCCTCCAAAGATTGAGAAGATGCTGGAACATGTTTGGACAAATCATCATGGAGCCGCGAGTGTAACACTTCATCGAGAGACAGACCACGGCATCAGGAACGGATGGAATCCATATGGCGGTGAAGATGGCTATGGTGTTGATGAGGTAGGAACGGTTCATGCGCAGGGCGAAGCCGCCCGCGCGTTTGGTCTGTTTGTTTATTACTTAAATTTGAAAGAGAAAAATTACTCACACGTTCAATAAATATCAACATATCAATAAACGAATTTTATCATATTTGAATTCTAACATCCATGGAATCAATTTAATCATGAAAATCATGGTCAAATTCCTTGCACGAAAATCGGTAGAATTTCTAAAACAATAATGGTAACTTTAAGTCATGAGACATTGAACATACGACAAGATGGTCGCGGCTATGCTGACCGATGATGCTGATTACGATGGTAAGTTTTATGTTTGTGTGAAAACAACAGGTATTTATTGTATTCCATCATGTAAAGCGAAGACGCCAATGCTGAAAAATGTCATATTCTTGCCATCAAGGAAGAAAGCTGTTGTTGCCGGATTCAGGGGCTGTAAAAGATGCCGCTCGGAATTTTTTCCCAATGTTCATCCGGAATGGTGGAGAAAAGCTCTTGAAGTCATGAAGAAAGAAATGACACGCAAAATCACCGAACAAGAGTTGGCAGGAATTGCAAAAGTTGACATATCAACAATCCGAAGATACTTTAAAATATACATGGAAACAACACCGATGACTTTTCACCGAAAACTTCGATTGGAGTATGCTCGTACTCTCATTGAACAGGGAAGCGATTACTTAACAACAGCATACGAATGCGGCTTCGAGTCGGTGAGCGGCTTTCGGGATGCATTCATTAAACAATATGGTTACACACCGGGGAAATCAAATGAAAACGGAAAAGATCGTTTATAAAATTGTAGATTCACCCATCGGAAAATTTATTGCAGGTGCAACATCGAAGGGTTGCTGTGTTTATGAATTTCTCGACAGAGGAGGAGTTCAGCGAATAAAAACAAGGGTTGAAAAGCGCCACAAAGTTAAGATGGTGAAAGGGACGAACAAATTCATCGATAAAATGGAATCACAGGTGAATGAATATTTTCAGGGTAAGCGGAAGAAATTTGCTTTGAAGCTCGATTTGCAAGGAACCAAATTTGAAATATTGGAGTGGCTGGAAGTAATGAAAATTCCATACGGTGAAACCAGATCGTATGGCGAGGTAGCAAAAGCGCTTGGTAAGCCGGGTGCCGCACGCGCTGTTGGAAGAGCAAGCGGTGCAAACTATCTGCCGATTATTATACCGTGTCATCGTGTAATCGAAGCCAACGGTAATTTACGCGGTTACGGAGGTAAGTTGTGGAGGAAGAAGTTTTTGTTGGATTTGGAGAAGGAACACATAGGAAGTTGAGAAGTTAGGAAGTTGTAGAAGTTAGGAAGTTCGGAAGGTTTGGATAATTTGTAATAGCCAAGACATCATCTGACAGTTTCCTTTATATTTATGTTTGTGAATATACTAATTCTGTCAGATTAAATTCTAACTACTACAGATAATTTAGAAACAAAATTTGTCAGCATATTTTTCCATTGAGTTGAGCATCAATATGATTTTTTCATATTCTCCATCATATTCAACAAACTGATCTTTTGAGATATAATTACAAGTCGCTGAAAATTCAAGCCAGCATTGTGTTTCTGATGCTTCCTGCATAGAGTCAGTCAATTTGTTCTTAAACACTGCAACATATTTCCTTTTACGCCATGCTTCTGCAAGATTTGCACAGACCGACCTTGATGATCTCCTTATTTGATCGACTAAAGAATACCTTTCTTCTGCCGGAAAATTTTTCGTGATCTGGAAAATGTTCATCGCCAATTTAAAAGCTAACTGATACACCTCAAGATCACGAAAGTGCTTTAAATCTTTTTTCCTTTCCATCTTTATCCTCCAAAACTCTAAACTTTTTATCTTCTCAAAATCATAACTTCCAAAGTTCCTATCTTCTCATCTTCCACATATCTCACCTTCCATTAACCTTCAAAACCCCCTTCACTGCGTCTTTATGCACCATGAAGCCAAGCATCTTGAGCTTTACAAAATCTTCATGATAGAAATAATAACCGGGGTGTGTATTGTTGCGCGATCCCGATCCGGAATCTTTTATTAAGTACCAGTTTTTTCCATCCATTTCTTTATAACCGACAAGATGAATCCCATGATCGTCGCCCGTTGTGCCGTTGCTGAATCGCATCTGTCGGGCGCTTTCATCAATATAAGATGATGGTATATCGAAACTTGGAACAACCGCCATCCCTGCATGTCCATCGATTCCCGGCTCCGAGACATCACCGCCAATACAAACTGAGTAACCATTTCGTACAGCTTTATTCAGACCCGACATGAAAACATCGAGCGGAATATTGTAATAATCTTTGCTGTGCCACCAATTATCCGGGACTTCGTATTCAACAAACTCATAATATGGCTTATCCATCAACGACATAAGCTCGATATAATCATCAACATTCAACTTCACTACTTTCTCAAAATATTCTTTCGGCGTCATCTGCTTACGATCGACCTTAACAGTCTTCGGCGGCTCACCGATATATGAGTTCATGATCGCTTTAATTGTTGAAAGTGTTGCCTCTTCATTCCAGTTGTTTGCTGCTTTTACAGATTGAAGATAAGCATTCAATTCGTTGTACATTTTACTATGATCGTGGAATATTTGTCCGGGTTTCATTCCTGAATAAGATTCTGCCGGAACAATTCCGTACATTTTCCACATCCTCGAAACAGCATTCGATTCGGATCCCTCGGCAAATGCAGAGTTTCCTTTCTCTTGAACAAACCTACGGGCTTTTTCAATATATTCCCAATAAACCGTAAACATTTCAGAAAGTTTTATTTTTCTTTTTGTTAGACGATAGATTTCAGATTCGAAAAATGATGTTGTAGAAAAACACCAGCATGTGTTTGTGGACGCCTGTGAAATAGGAGGGAAGTGCCAGTACTGTGTGAACTCATCAGGTGTACTTGGTCCTTTGATAGAACTAAAGTCGAGCTTGAACGTTTTCTTTGGTGGCTCTTCCTTTTTGTTGAATTTGTCGATGGTTATTTTGACTGAATCCCAGAATTCATTTTTAGAATCAATAAAGATTCCTTTATCCCTTCTCTCTTGCGCTTTTATGCTCGGATGAATCAAAGGGAAGAGGCATATCGCAATTAATAAAAAATGTAAGATTTGTTTCATAAAATAAAATCTTTCGTAATAATTATAGATAGAATGTTTAAGGTTTTTAACGATTCAATTTTAGCATTAACCTTCAATATATACTGCTGTTCCGCTCGCGCTGACCATAAGCATACCACCCGATTGCCCAACGGTTTCATAATCTAAATCCACCCCAATAACCGCGTTGGCTCCGAGGTCGCGGGCTTGTTGCTGCATCTCGGTTATAGCAATATCTTTTGCCTTACGGAGTTCTTCTTCATAGGCGGCAGACCGTCCACCTACAATATCGCGGATACCGGCAAAGAAATCTTTGAAAATATTCGCACCTAAAATGGCTTCACCGGTCACTAATCCTAAATATTTAACAATTCTTTTTCCTTCGATATTTGGCGTTGTTGTAACAAGCATCTTCATTCTCCTAAGATTTGATGGTTCAATTTAATTTTACCTTAATATAGTTGATGAATGTTGAAGAAGCAATTTATTCTTTTCTTATCCGGTTGTTAAGTTATTGTATACCAATCCGTTAACCAATCTGAAATTAAATCTGAAACAAATTAACTGATAAATTGCAATATGGTGGAACAATTATATCATTTGAGATGTTTTAAAAATAGTGTCGATCATTATACTTATTTTGAAATTGAAAGGAAGATAAAAGATGAAAGCATTCCGCAATTGTAGTAGTACACTATCGTACGTCGTTTTGGTTATGAGCTTGTTCATGCCTAAAACCTTATCTGCATATCCGAATGGAGTTGCATCACGCACCTTAAAAACATCTCTTTCAGGTTGTGGAAGCTGTCATGGCTCATCTGCCTCATCTTCCGTTATTGTAACGATAACCGGACCGGATACAGTTATCGCGGGCCAGGCATATACGTACACAATAAATGTTGCTGGTGGTTCCGGCACAACCGGCGGAATAAATATTGCAACAAGCCGAGGTCAGCTTGATAGCATATCAACTTTTCTAAAACGTGCTAGCGGCGAATTGGTTCACAAACAAAAAGTAGCCGTTCCATCAACTTATCAATTTCTATACACGGCTCCAGCTTCTTCCGGTAGCGATACTATTTTTGCCACTGCAAAAGGCGCCGGTTTCAACAGTTGGAATTGGATGCCGAATAAAAATCTTGTTGTATTACTGCTAACAAGCGTTGCAGAAGCAAAGCCGTTCCCCACAGGATATTCTTTATTGCAAAATTTTCCTAATCCATTTAATCCAATTACCCGAATACAATATTTTATCTCACAATCCAAACCGGTTGAATTGAAGATATATGATATCAACGGCCATGAAATCGCAAAGCTCGTTAACGAAGTGCAGCAGCCAGGTGATTACACTGTTGAGTGGGACGCAAATAACGTTGCCAGTGGAATGTATTTTTACCGTTTAACCGTCGGTAATTACACCGAAACAAAGAAGATGATTTTGACAAGATAAGTTTGTTTCATATACTTACTCCTGATTAAGCTCCGGCAGTTGTCGGAGCTTTTTTATTAATGCCATATTTTGGAAGATAAAAAAAGAACAGGTAATCAACCAGTCCTTCTAAGCATGCATCATCAGATACGATATTTGGAGTATGGTAATAAACAAAGGCAAGTCGTTGCCAACTTGCCTTCTGATCAATAAGTTGAATAGTGCTTAATTTATTTCTTCATACGATCAATTATCTTCTCCATCTCATCGATAACACGATTCATTTTTTTCATCGATAGTTCAAACGGTTCGGTTGTAGTCAGATCAACGCCCGCATTTTTAAGAAGCTCAATCGGATAATCAGAACCACCGGCAGAAAGAAACGCTAAATATTTTTCGGTTGCCTTCTTATCTCCGGAGATTACTTTCTCGGATAAAGCTGCCGAGGCGGTGTAAGATGTTGCATACTGGTAAACGTAATAAGAATAGTAAAAAAAGTGCAAAATATTTGCCCATTCCGCTTTTATTTCATCATCCACCACACAAATACCCATATCATGTCCGTAATATTTTCGCGTCAAATCAAGATATATTTCATTCAACCGGTCCCCGGTCAACGACTCTCCATTCTCAGCCATTTCGTGTATGCGTAATTCAAATTCTGCAAACTGAGTTTGGCGGAAGAGTGTGCCTTTAATGCCTTCGAGATAGTTGCCAAGTATCGATAGCTTTACTTTATCATCTTTTATTTGTTTGAGAATATAATCGATCAATAATGCTTCGTTGAAGGTTGATGCAACCTCGGCTGTAAATATTGGATATTGTGAAGTTGGGTACGGTTGATTAGTATTGGAAAGATAACTTTGCATTGTATGGCCCAATTCATGCGCCAAGGTGCTCATATCATCATACTTGTTATTGTAATTGAGCAGCATATAAGGATGCACATCGTACACACCGCCGTTCGAATACGCGCCCGCCCGTTTACCATCTGAGGGATAAAAATCGATCCATCGGTCTGTAAATGCCTTCTTGATCACATCGACATATTGTTTTCCCAGAGGTTGGAGCGCTAAGGCAATATTTTTCTCCGATTCTTCTACCGTATATTTTAGATCCACACCCGGAACTAATGGGGCATAAAGATCGTAGTAATGAAGTTCGTCTAAGCCCATCATTCGTTTGCGCAGTTGTAAGTATCTATGAAATGTTGGAAGATTGGCGTTCACGTTTTCGATCAAAGCGTGATAAACTTTAACGGGAATATTATTTGCGTCGAGAGAGCTTTGCAGGCATGATTCATAATTTCGGGAGTGCATATAGAAAATATCGCTCTTAACTTTCTCATACAGTTGTGTGCCAAAAGTGCGGCGGAAGTCGTTCAGTTTTCCCATATACGTTGCGAAAACTTTCATGCGGTCTTTACGAATGGGCAATGTTCGGTATAAACTGAATCCTGCTTTATCAAGCTTCGCGGTTTTTCCGTCGCTTAACGTAATACTCTCATACGGGAAATCGGCATCGGAGAATATTCCGTAAACGCTCGGAGCTGCCCCTGACATCAATCCTGCGTCGGCAATTATTTTTTCTTCACCAACTGTGCCTGTGTGCACTTTCCGGCGGAGGATATCATCGAGCTGGTGTTTGTAAACCTCCAACTTTTTTTCCTTGTTGATAAATGATTCAATAATCGCACGGTCTATTAAAAGTATCTCCGGCTCGATGAATGCGGCTTTCGCTCCGAATGTTGAACCGACCTGATTTATTTCCTGACTCATTGCGAGATATTTCGAATCTCTTGTATCCTGATCGGCAGAAAGCCCGGCGTATATAGATAAACGGCTGAATTCTTTCGATAATTTACTTACAGTTTCCAGACAGTTTAAAAGATTTTGCGGCGACTTACTTAATGTTCCTTTAAATTGATCTATCGAAGATAATTCGGAAACAAGTTGATCCTTTGCTGTTTTCCATGCTGCATCATTCGGGTATATATCAGTTAAATTCCATTTATACTTATCGGGAATTATTGAGCGGTCCCGTTCTTGACTATTCATTGTTGACATGATTAATATTGTAGAAAAAAATAATAGAAATATTGCAGGTTTAATTAACTCCATAAGAGATCCTTTTATTTTATAATGAACAGTTAAAATATAACGAAAAATATTGAGGCATGAAAGGCAAACGATAACCATCCATGGAAAGTATTTTGCTGGATTGGTTTCGAAACGACTTAAAAGAAAATATCAATCGGAGAAAATCATCTTAACAAATTTGAAATCGCGCGTGCGAGATCGACTTTGCGGTATGGTTTTGCTAAGCTTCCATTGAATCCAAAGCTAAACGGATCAGCCATAACCGGATCGTCTGAATATCCGCTCGAAGCGATGGCTTTTATATAAGGGTCTATCTCACGCAATTTTATTAAAGCATCTTTACCGCCCATACCATAGGGGATAGTGAGATCGAGGATCACGAGTTGAAACGGATCATCCGATCCGTATGCTTTGCGGAAAATATCGACTGCTTCACATCCCGACCTGACAGTTTCCACTTTAAATCCGAGAATCTCAATCATTTCACTCCCTAAATCGATGATGTAAGATTCATCGTCCATTAACAAAATTTTTCCCGAATCTTTAACCGGTGTATACTGTGGAACAATTTGAGGATGTAGCTCTTTAGTGAAAGCAGGTAAAAAAATACGAACCGTTGTTCCTTTGCCGATCTCCGATTTAACATCGACATATCCGTCATGCTTTTTTATTATCGAGTATGCAATGGATAGTCCTAGCCCTATCCCTTTTTGCTTTGTGGTGAAAAACGGGTCAAAAATTCGGGTTATATTTTCCTGAGAAATTCCCTGCCCATGATCTTCGACCGTTATGCACACATAATTTCTTTCGCAAAGTTGTCCCGGTACCGGAGACATTTTCGGACAATTTATTGCATTGATTTCAATTGAACCTCGATCAGACATAGATTGAAGGGCATTGAGTAAAATATTTTTTAATGCCTGATTAATTTGAACCTCATCGATTTCACAAAGCCATAGCTCTGTCGGCGTTATAAAATTTGTGTTTACCCCGGAATCTTTAAATACAGAGGTAATGTTATTTTTAATTATCGGTTCAAGAGAAAGATTCTTTTTAATCGGTCTGCTTCCTTTTGCAAAAGTGAACAATTGGCGTGTTAAGTCCTGTGCCCGCTCGAAAACTCCAATTGCTTTGCGTAAATATGAAAGGGCTTTATCATGATCCGACATCCGGTTCATCGCTAATTCGATGTATCCGAAAATTCCGTTTAACAAATTGTTGAAATCGTGCGCAATACCTGCGGCAAGAACACCGATCGACTCCAGCTTTTGAGCGGTGTGAAGTTTTTCTTCGAGCCGGTGTTTTTCAGAAATATCCCGAAACACGAGAACCGTTCCGGTTATATCACTCAAACGATTGCGGATTGGCGCCACGTTTATTTCGATCCGCCGTTCACCCCCATCTCTTGAAATGAGAATTGTGTGGTTTTTTGTTTCAACGATTGTTCCTTTTTCAACCACAACATTAACCGGATTGTCTATTGGGTTTCGTGTTTCACCATCAATTATCTTAAAAATATCCCGAATATTTTTCGTATCAGTTTCTTCGAAATTCCATCCGGTATATTCCTCGGCGAGCTTATTCATTATTAAAATTTTTCCGATTCTATCGGTCGATATTACTCCATCTCCGATACTGCGAAGCGTAACATCAAGTCGTTCCTTCTCAGTGGCAACTGCTTCTTCGTAATGTTTTCGCTTAGTAATGTTTCTTGCTATGTGCACAATTCCCACCAATTTATGATCTTCATCAAACACCGGATCAACAATGATCTCATACCAATTTGATGAAACCTTTAATTCTATCGATTCGCGTTTTCCAGTTTTTTCAAGCTGGAGAACGGGACATTCGGGGAAAGGATTATTTTGATTATGAACAACCTCCCAGCAATGTTTTCCTATAGCGGCTTCGGGTGTGATGTTGAAACACTCTTGCGTGGCTTTATTTGCGAGCAAAATTTTATGGTCCATTGACATTAGAAAAATTGGATCGTGAACGGCATCGAATGTACTTTGCCATCTGAGGGCGGCTACTCTAAGTCCGTCTGCTGAACGCTTCAATAATTCTTGATGTTTTGCAAGTTCTTCATTCTTCGATTTGAGTTCACCTTGATTTTGCCTTAGTTCCTTAATGCTGCTACGTATTTTTTTCACCAATAAATCGATGATAAATGATGTAATAATGATAATAATCATTATATCGGTCAGATCGCGGTACGAAACAAACGAAGATAATTGTGTGGTGAATATACCGTTCATTTCTAACAGATATATCGAGCAAACGCAAATGAGCGTTATTCCGATATAAATGTAGAAAGAGAATCGGTTGAGTAGCAACCCCGCTAACGCGATTGCTGCCGGAAAAATTAACAAGTCAACATCATGAATGCCATCACCTTCTGCCACAAGTAAAAAGGTTGTCATGAATGGCATACTGAAGGTGAGCAAAATGGCAGAAGTTTTTACTTCACCGCGCATATTAAAATAGAATGCTGCGATGATAATCAATTCTTCACCTAAAAGAATAATTGTGTTGAATATCTGACCATCTGTCCAATTGTATATGATCGGAATAACAAGAAAGAAGAATAACAGAAGAAGGATGTAATGAACGATATAAGCAATCCGCGACTGTTCTTCGTCGGGGAATGATGGTGGTGAGAACAGATCTTTTAGGCGCTTTATTGGCATATGGATGATCGAGACATATTAATATTTTTATGAAGGAGGGATAATTATCTTAATATGGAAACCGTTTGCAAATCGAAGAAATGATTTTTGAACTCTATACTCTAATATGAATGGATAAAAAAATTCAAAGAAAGAATTGCGCGTGCTAAGCTTCCCCAATAGTGACCAAAACGTGTGATATTTATTCGTCAACGATTTTCCCTTATCGTCTAATATGTTAAAATATACAGATTGGAGTGCGGTTTGTCAAGCCGTTGAGGCGGTTATGCTATCCCCGAAACAAGAAATCCCATCAAATTGAAGGGATTTCAAATATTCGATAAAAATAAAAATATTTCGGACGAGCTAATTTTTCTATTTAGACCAGCAAAAATATCGAACTGTTAACAATGGCGCTCCCGGATGGGTGGTTTTAATTTCGATGTTCCCATTGGTAGTGCCTGCAATAATAGGTGTAAATTTTGCAGTAAGATCTCCCGATTCGCCCGGTTTAATTTCTTTGGGAGATAATTCGACCGATATTTCTTTGCCGGTTGGGATTACAGAGGTGATGGAAATAGTCTCGGTCGAAAGGTTTTCAACTTTTAATGTTTGTGTTGCAGGTGAATCGATTGATGTGCGGAAGAAAAAATATTCCGGTTGTATTTCGATTATCCGAACAACATTCGCCGTAAAAAATATTTCGACATGCTTGCGGCTTGCGTCGTTTGTGTTTATAGAAATTTTTTTCTCAACTTTTCCATCAAACCTCTTTGCGTCAAATGTAAAGGTCAAGATCCCGCTGTCTGCGGGTGGTATATGATCTGTGGAAAGAAGCGTTGCTGTACAGCCGCACGACGCGCTGAGATCGCTCAATATCAAAGTGTCGGTCCCGGTATTTTTTATTGTAAGCGAATGTTTATGCGGAACGAAATTCGGCACTGTTCCAATATCGAAACGTTCAGGACCGACTAATTGAAATTTTGGTTGACCCAAAACGCCGGTTGAAGCGATAAATATAAATATGCAGAATATAATTATTGAACGAATCATCATTTACCTGTTTCTGTTAATCCAAGCGAAAGTTTTTATCTCAAATTTTTTCTGAAGGGGGTGGTCGGTCTCCAATTGTATAAAGCCGTTGTATGTTCCCGCTTTCTTTGCGAGGTATTCTGCCTGAAGTTGTACTTCTTCACCCGGCATGATAGAATTTTTCATGAGAGTGATTTTAAGATTATCGAACTTGACATCGGTTGATAGAATTTTAATTGCCTGGGTTTTTGATGGGTTGCTTATGATCATCGTTTTTGTATATGTCGAATCGGCAAAACAGTTATCGAATAAAATTGTAGGCGGACTAAGCTTCAATATTTCAATTACATTTGCTGAAAATTGTATAGTGAGTTTAGGAGTTTCTGTGTCGTTCGATGATATGTAAATCTGTTTCGAAACTTTGCCCATTTGACTTTGGGTATCGAAAATAATAGAAAGTTGACCTGAATCGTTCGGACCGATATTTTTTTCAGTCATAAAAGTTGCGGTGCAGCCGCACTGTGCCTTAACATTGGAAATACGCAATGTGTCGGTTCCAATATTTTTGATAGTAACTATTTTTTCTATCTTTTGTCCTTTATATAAATCTTCCAAATCCAATACCGTTCCGGGATATGCGGCAATTTTAGGTTGAGCAAATGCGGTGAAGGAAATAAACAATATTCCAGCGAAAAACAGCGTTAATTTCAATTTCATAGGGTAAAACTCCAGAGTTGAATTCATGTGTATAGAAAATATATCAAAGAAACGGTTAATTTTCAAGTTTTGGGTTGAGGATCTGCGGTTAAAAGATATTAATTACTTTCTCTGCGCCTGAGTGTTTTAAAAATATTTTGCTCCGGATCAATAAGAACTTGAGCCGGATTAAATTTGGATGGCAACCGAAATGATTGTGATTTGAGTGAATCGATAACCGAAAAAGTGGTTTTAATGGAATCCATCTTCAGCACAATATCAAATGGAAGAAAATAAGGTGGGGTGGTGCTATTTGATTGATGCAAAGTGACCAATGTGTTGAAAGATGAATCGCTTTTTATTGTAGCCCATGAGTACTCAAGCACCGGACGGTCGAGCGAATCAGGGAGTCGATATATCCACTGATCAAAGAACCAATCTAATTTTTTATGCGATATGGTTTCACAAGTCTGTATGAAATCTTCAGTCTTTACGTTCGAATATTTCAATAAAGGATTGGAAATATATGATCGGATAATCTCGAAAAAGATGCTATCTCCAACCATCCGCCGCAACATGTGAAGTACGATTGCTCCTTTGTAATATTGACTTGGAGAAAATGAATCCCAGAATGCCGTGTCGCTTCTGCCGGCAACAGGTGTGATGTAAGTTCCTTCGGGCATCGACATCATGCTGTTAATATATTTCTGATATGCTTCTTTCCCTTTCCGATGTTCTAAATAAAGGGCTTCTGCGTAGGTTGCAAATCCCTCATTTAGCCAAGTGTGTTTCCAATCCACGGGTGTAATCAAATTACCGAACCATTGGTGGGCAGTTTCGTGCGCAAGCGTTAGTTCATATTGCCTGTCTCCGGTGAACATGTTTTGTTGAATGCTTGGAATAGTTTGATTTTCCATCGTCATCTCGCCATCGACTTCAGCAAAGCCGAACTTTTCGTCAATGAACGGGTACTCACCGAATATCTGTTCGAAGAATGATAATATTTTTGTAGTGTTGATAAAATCGGTTCTTGCCTTAATTGAATCTTCAGGGAAAACGTAATAATATATTTCCATTTCCTTCCCGGAAATCGATTTATAATTTTCCGAGAATTCTTTATACGGGGCGACAGCGACAGAGATGAGATATGTGGCTATCGGGTATTTTGTTTCCCAATTATATGTTGCCATTCCGTTTTTGTGGTCGATGCTTTTTAACAATCCGGTAGAAATTGCCTTTAAATTTCCCGGAACCGTGATGGAGATATTTGCGGTTGCTTTGTCTGACGGAACATCTTTGCATGGGAACCATTTGCGTGCGAATGACGGTTCACTGGAGGTTGCTGCTTTGTCATCAGCACTAAAGTAAATTCCTCCTTCCTCAAAATTACCTTTGAAATCGGAAATGCCGTGATAAAATATCTTCAATTTGAAGGAAGATAGAGGATTGAAGATAGAAGATAGAGAGATCGTCAGCAAATCGGATTTGTGTTGAAAGTTGAGTTTGTCTTGAGAAGAAAAAACCGAATCAATAGTCAGAGTGGCATTAGATGCGTGAAGGGTAAATTCATTTGTTGTCTGAAGAATATCGGCAGTAACTTCAACGTTACCATTAAAGGATTTTTGATTGAGATCGAAATCAATTGCTAAATTGTAATGAGTAACATTGTAGTCGATTAGGGATGAATCTGTTTGACCTATCACGTTGGCATTACAGAGAATAAGAAACAGGGATAGGATAATAATTGATATTTTATTTGTCATACTCAAATCAATTCAAAAGTAAAAATTAAAAAGTAAAAAATCCGCAATCTGAAATCTGAAATCCGATGTTCGCAATTCATCACTCATAACTCAAAAGATTCCCTTCGCCATTCCGCCGTCAACAAGCAGATTCACTCCGTTGATATAGCTTGCTTGTTCCGATGCAAGAAACGCGATCGTGTCGCCAATCTCCTCGGGTTTACCCAAACGACCTGCAGGTATATCTTTTGTAACTCCTTCCAAATATTTTTTTACAGAAATCTTTTGTTTGGCAGATCGGGCTTCCATCAATTCTTTCTGACGGTTGGTAAGCGTATTTCCCGGGCAAACTGTGTTCACCGTTATGTTGTGCTTAGCGAATTTATTTGAAAGAACCTTCGCGAGTCCGTGAATTCCAGGTCGCAGTGTGGAGGAGATTATCAGATCATTAATTGGTTGTTTGCCTGCAATCGATGTAATTGTTATGATGCGTCCCCAATTTTGTTTAATCATTGAAGGTAACACTTCGCGAGTCAGGCGGATCATGCTTTTCAGCGTAAGATCGACTCCTTTGTCCCAGTCCGCTTCCGACATTGTCAATATGTCGCCGGTTGGAGGACCGCCCGCATTGTTTACGAGGATATGAATCGTGCCGAATTGTTTCTTCACAAACGAGACTAATTTCTTAATGTCTTGCAATCGAGAAACATCCGCGACAAACGGTATGACATCCGCATCGGTTAGTTTGTGAATTTCTTTTGCCGTCTGCGCAATTGCTTTTTTCTTGCGCGAGCATATTACAACGATTGCGCCTTCCTGTGCAAGAGATATTGCCGCCGCCTTGCCAAGTCCCTGACTTGCAGCAGTAACGAGTGCGATTTTTGATTTGAGACAGAGGTCCATATGATTTATCAAATTATTGGATTGATAACAGATTTATAATAATTCGGATTGTTTTTTACTTTTCATTTTAAATTTTAAATTGATTTTTTCAACTCCGCCAGCTTCTGCATCGCTTCAAGAGGTGTCATCTTTTCAAGATCGAGCTTCTTTATCTCTTCGCGGAGTTTATCGTCTTTCATTTCAAACAAAGTCATTTGTATTTCAGCCGGAGCAATACGACCGACGGCTCTATGCTCGGAGTTTATCCCGCGAATAGCGGGACTCTTAGCTTTTAGCTGTTGGTTCTTTGTATCTTCGTGAAGCGTTAGCTCCGAACCCTCTAAATTTTTTAAAATCTTCTTTGCTCTCTCCGTTACCTCATCGGGCAGTCCCGCCATTTGTGCGACCTGTATACCGTAAGAGTGGTCAGCAAAACCGGGTGTAACCTTATGCAGGAAAATTACTTTATCACCGTACTCGCGAACTTCTACCTTCAGGTTTTTAATGCGCGGGAAAAGATCGGCAAGTTCGTTCAACTCGTGGTAGTGTGTTGCAAACAATGTCTTCGCGCCGATGCGGTTGTGAATATACTCCGTCAGCGCCCATGCAATGCTGATACCGTCGAATGTGCTTGTGCCGCGCCCGACTTCATCAAGCAGTATCAAACTTTTCGGTGTTGCGGTGTTCACGATGTTCGCCGCTTCGTGCATCTCAACGAGGAATGTGCTTTCACCCGAAGCAATATTATCGCTTGCACCAACACGAGTGTAAATTCTGTCGACAATTCCAATTGAAGCTTTTTTTGCCGGAACAAAACTTCCGATCTGAGCTAACAGTACAATCAATCCGGCTTGCCGCAAGTAACTCGATTTGCCGCTCATATTCGGACCGGTGATTATCATTACCTGATTGTTATCGTTATCAATGATTGTGTCATTCGGTGTGTATTGCTCACCGGGTGGTAGAAGACGTTCAATTACCGGATGGCGGCCCTCAGTAATTTCAATCTTTGTCCCATCATTTATTGCGGGCTTCACATAATCGTACTCAACCGCCGCATCTGCTAACGATGTGAAGCAGTCGAGCATCGCGATCAGTCGGGCGTTTTGTTGGATTGCTTCAGCGTGCTCGGCAACCAATATCCGAAGTTCGTTGAAAAGTTTTGTCTCAAGCGTGAGCATCTTTTCTTCGGCATTTAAAATTTTTTCTTCGTATTCTTTCAGCTCAGGCGTAATAAACCGTTCTGCGTTAGCCAACGTTTGCTTACGAATATAATCTTGCGGGATTTTTTCTTTATGTGTATGTGTTATCTCGATGTAATACCCAAAGACATTGTTAAAACCGACCTTCAACGAAGAAACACCTGTCCGTTCACGCTCGGTTTTCTGAAGATTTGCAATCCAGGTTTTACCGCTGAATGTTAGTTCTCTGATCTCATCAAGCTCTTTATTATAGCCCTTCTTGATTACACCGCCATCGGCGAGAGAAAGCGGGGGATCATCGGTCTGCGCATTAGATATTTGACTGATAACGTTTGGAAGAGGTTGAAAACCATCTCGAAGTTTGGATAGCGTAGAGGATTTTATCGATTGGATATTAGACCCTTCGACTTTGCTCAGGGCAAGTATTAGATGTTCGATGTTGGTTAGCATGGTTTTGAGCGATACAACTTCTCTTGGATTTGCGCGGTTGGTGCAGATTTTAGAAATCAGGCGCTCGAGGTCTCCGATATTAGAAAGCGTTGTCATAACTTTCTTTCGCACATCGTGTTTCTCAAAAAGTTCTGCTACAGCTTCTAATCGTGAGTTGATCGGCTCGATTTTGCGAAGCGGGAAATTGATCCACTTCTTCAGCAAACGTCCGCCCATCGGTGTTTGTGTTCTGTCGAGCACCCAAAAGAGAGTGCCTTCTGTGTGTCCTTCGACAGATGTGGTTATCTCAAGATTCCGCTTTGTCGATTGATCGAGATTGATATACTCGCTCACGTTATACGGCGTGATTTTTTTTAAATGAAGAAGGTTCGCTTTTTGAGTTTCCTGAAGATAATTCATCACCGCCCCTGCGGCAATAATCCCCAATCTCAAATCCCCGCCCGAATGACCGAATTCATTCGGTCGGGCGGGCTCAATCCCAAATCCCTTCAGTGTTTGTGTTTTGAAATGATTAATCAACAATTCATAAGCATAATCGTAATTGTAAATCCAATCATCTAACTTAGAGTAAAGTCCGGTATATCTATCTTTCAAAATTTGCTGGATTGCTTCCCGATCCCTCTTCTGCACAAGAATTTCTGATGGCTGTAGCGAAGCGATTTGCTCTGGTAATTGTTTTAATGGAAATTCGCTCACATTAAACTCAGCAGTTGTTACATCGACAAAAGCAATTCCAATTGTATCTTCACTCGTCGCAAGAGGAGAGGGGAGAGCGATTGAGAGAAGATAGTTATTCTGTTTTTGTTCCAAAACTTTATCGGAGAATGCAACTCCCGGAGTAACTACTTCTATAACATCACGTTTGACAATTCCTTTTGCAAACTTTGGATCTTCAAGCTGTTCGCAAATTGCAACACGGTAACCGGCTTTCAACAGCTTTGGCATATACGACTCAAGCGCGTGGTGCGGAAAACCTGCAAGCGGTGTTTCCCCTGCGGCGCCGCTGGAACGTTTCGTTAAAACAATTCCCAAAACTTTAGATGTAATTTTTGCGTCTTCATCGAAAGTCTCGTAGAAATCGCCCATGCGGAAGAGGAGTATCGTATCGGGATACTTCGCCTTCACCTGAGCGTATTGTTTCATCAGAGGCGTTGACATTCTGCGAGTATTTGAGTATTAGAGTAGTTGAGTAGTTGAGTAGTTGAGAAAAATCTCTTAAAATATGGTGAAAAATGGAGAGAAAATCAATTCAATAAGTTTAAATTGATTAGACTTGTAATATAAGTAAATAAAAAAGCCGACTCTCGATGAATCGGCTTTCTGATGCTAAGAATTCAAATTGACATTATTTCATCAAAATTAATTTCTTTGTTTCAATATGATTTCCTGATTGTAATCGATAATAATAAACGCTGCTTGGGAAGTTGCTCGCGTCCCAGCTTACCGTGTACGCGCCCGATTGTTTAACTTCGTTTACCAGCGTTGCCACTTCTCTGCCCAACAAATCGAACACCTTCAAAATTGTCAACTGACAATTTTCAATTGAAAATTGAAAATTTGTAACTGGATTGAACGGATTAGGATAGTTCTGACTCAACAGAAATTTTGTTGGAACAATTTGCGATGAAGTTGAGCCATCCGGAGGAGGTGGAGGAGTTTCATTGCCCGGTGTAATTCGAATCCGTGCATTAGAATTTTGTTGACTCGAAATTGAAAGATGCAGAAAACCATCCTCGTTTACTTTGACCCAGTAACCTGAGCCAGGTGTGATTGTCGTTATGCTTTCGTAAATACCCGAATATCCAAAAAATTCAGAAGTCATCATTCCAGATGGTGTGGATGTAATTGATGTTGCGAGAACTGGGGATGATATTGATCCGATCATGTTCCAACCTTCTTTAACCGGAATTGAAAACGATTCAATTGATCCTCCGGACAGTGGGGAAGTGAAATTTGAATTCGGGAATTTTATCCAATATCCAACACCTGTTTGCAACGTATTGTTTGCGATGTAGATGTCGCGAAATGCGTAAGCAGGAGTGACGCTACTTGGGAACAGGAATTGCCTTGACATATCTTCATGAATATAAGGTATCGAAACCATTTTCCATGCGGGTTGATCTACAGGAATTCCTACTGTAAAACTTTTTGTTTCAGAAAATGATGAACCGCCGAATGAATTATCAATAGCTTGAACGTTCCAATAATATGTACCGTTCAGTAATTTGTATTTTTTTGTTTTCAAGTGACCATTATTACCCGTTTTGGGAACGCGCCTTTGACCGGTTGCTAAGTTTGATGATGAGGCAACGATGTTGTTGCCATCGGGTGTTGTGCCTATGCGGATATTGTAAGTGAGCGCGGGAGTTGGAGTTTTGTCATCCGACGATTGTTGCCATGATAATTGTACATTATTTTGGTTTACCGAAAAACTTGTGACCATTGGTTCCGAAGGTACAATATTCGGGTTTGTGAGGTTGTTATGGTAAATGACAGTGATTGGCGAATACGGATAATGTGTGGCGTAATAAACTTGTGGAGTAGTGCCGCCGGTTAATAAAAGATCGAGCATTCCATCGTTATCAAAATCACCCCATGCTAATGATCCAAACCATGTCGCTGGTAAATCCGCGTAGATATCGGAGAACACACCGCCGCCGTCATTTCTATAAATCTTAGTACCGTTTGTGTTATCATCAATCCATCCTGATAACGCGACATCAAGATCCCCATCGTTATCATAATCTCCCCACGCAACATAACTTGCACAGAATGGCTGAAGTCCTGGTTTGATATCGGTAAATGTTCCGTTTCCGTTATTATGATAGATGGTAGAAAAAGTATTCCACGTCCATGTTGGCGGATCGCCTGAAACTAAAATGTCCAACCATCCGTCATTGTCGTAATCTCCCCATGCGGCTCCGCAACTGTTTATGGTTTGCAGATTCGTATATTTGTCAGTAAATGCTATGACTGTGTCGTCATGACATTCGTTTTCAAAAAGTTTTGTTGTTACACCATAATCTCCGTAACCCGTCAGGAGCAGATCGGGATCGCTATCGTTATCATAATCTCCCCATGCGGCAGAACTTCCCCAAACACCAGGCAAATAAATCGGTACCTCAATAAACCCATCTCCTGTGTTTTGATAAAGTTTAGAAAAGAATTCCGCGTCGTAACGGCGCGCACCTGTTACAAGCAAATCTAATTTGCCATCGCCGTTAAAATCGATCCATGTAATAGAGCCGCCCATCAGTTGTATAATTGGCGCATTGATATCAACAAAAGTTCCATTATCGTTTCTGTAAATTTTTGAAACAGGAATTGTAGCAGCAGAATCCGCTCTGCCGGTAATTGCCAGATCAAAATCTCCGTCGTTATCATAATCTTCCCATGAAACGCCGCGTTCCGAAATTATGCCGGGGATGTCGACATTGATATCTGTAAAAACACCGTTATCGTTTCGGTATATTTTTGTAACAGTGATTGAGTCGTTCCATCCTGTTACCATAATATCAAGATCATTATCGTTATCGTAATCAATCCATACTGCATCACCACAAATAACACCTTCTAACTGTGCGGGATAGAGGGTGAACATGACAGTATCCAAATGTGTGTTTGAAGAAAAAAGATTTGGCGCAGGTGATGTTGGCGTTTTGCGGGATATGGCTGAGTGCTGGTTTTCTCTCAGTGTAAGCGGAAGCCATGGTAAATTTTGCGCGCGCGTGCTTTGCGGTTGCGATTGAGAGGTGATAACTAAAACCAATGTCAGCAATACGATGCTGGAAAATCGACGGAAGAGATGCGAGTGTTTCATAATTTCACCTTTTGATATTAGGGGAATATGATTTATTCTAAACGAAACAATCGGATTACTTGAATGAGAAATTAGATGTTTAAATAACTTATTGCAGCTCCTTGAAAGTGACTATTTTTGCTCAAGAATCAGATCGTATCGTTTTCAAACTTAAGTAAGAACTTCTTAATTTAGATAAATTAGAAGTGATTTTCAACTTAATTACTTGTGTTAAAATGTCTTTGTAAAATGTCTTTAAATACCTAGAAAAATGGATAGAAAATCAATTTAAATGAAAAAACCGACTACCTTTACGATAGTCGATTTAGATGAATTATGCTTTTTGATACTATTTCATCAAGATTAATTTCTTGGTTTTAATGAAGCTCTGACCTGAGTTTGTGGATATGTCACGTGCCTCAAGTTGATAGAAATAAACGCCGCTTGATAATTGGCTTCCATTGAACTCTATCTCTTGCTCACCCATTTCCAACTTTTCTTGGTTGAGAAGAGTTGCAACTTCCTGCCCGAGTGTGTTGTAGATTCTTAATGTCACCAGCGCATCCACAGGTAGATTGAAACTTATCGTTGTTATTGGATTGAAGGGATTGGGGTAGTTTTGTGCAATACTAAAGATCGTCGGTGACACATTATCAGTACCTGCAAGAATAGTCGGATATTTTGGTGTTGTCCTAGGTGGTACTTTAGGATCGTATCGCAGATAACTGACTTCGGATAATTGTTGTACTCCTTTAAGTGCAAGCCTGAATGGGTATCCTAGCTTTATCGTGTCCATAGCTCCTTCAAAAGAGCGGTTCAATTGCTTCGCTACCGATTCAAGTAGGGTATAATCCCATTCGCCTGTCGGAAGAGATAGCGCGGAATCGATACGGGTAGCAATATCACGCAAGAGCCATCCATCAAGAGGAGAACCTTCTGAAATATAACGCAGCTCACCGAATCCTGGTTTGGTTATACCTGTGCCGCTTAATAGAATATTAAACTTTAGGGCTACTTGTTCAGCAATAAGGCGGTTATCCTGAAGTGTTGGTGGAGCAGAGGTGCGCTGTCTTTTAAAGGTAAATCCCTGTGGCGTACCTGTGTGTGTTTTACCGTTCTTTGAAAGTGTCTTTAGAATGTCTGTGTATTGTTTACCAATGTATTTACCTTGTTGCCACTTACCAAGCCTGAGCCAGCCGTATTTCTTTGCGCTGTCTGGATCGACAACTAATTTTCCATTCTTCTCTTTTAAATATGGAATGCCGACAGTGATGCCACCGTTAGGATCACCAACTATATTGTTTGGAAAAATGCCTTGTCTCACACACTCCTCCACGGCGTTGATGGCATTCGGAATACCCTTCCCGGGTTTAACAGGTTTACCGATACGACCTCTCTCGTCAGTTGCAAATGCGATCCCTTCGGGGGAGAATGTACGATAATTAGCATAGTTTGGTGGTAATGCGATTCGCTGAGCATAAATTTTCGCTTGGTCATCATTGTTACGAGAATCCACCCAAGTAGCGATTGCGCCACCTGGAACAGCTATGAGTTTCTCAGTCTCCTGGTGATTTTGAGCGATACTGACCGGGGTTCCGTTTACTGCCCACGTCGGCATGCCAGAAGGATCAACATACTGTGCGAAGAGATCAAGCGATACACTATCATTTCGGTCGCTATCCCAAACAACGAAGGCACCACCGTAACCATCACCAGCCATCGCCATTGAGCCGCATGATCCAATAGCTATCTCAACTCCATTGTGTGCCCACAGCATCTGCCCTTCGGTGGTGATGCGCTGCGCGTACACGCGGTTGTACTCGCCACCCTGAGAATTGCTCCACATGCAGATGGTTCCACCAGATCCATCCATTGTTATCAACGGAGATCCTTGGTCTGCCGGACCATCGGCAACCGGTATACCCGTTGATGACCAGAGCAGCGTACCATCGGCACTTACCCGCTGCATTCGTATATCCTCGTCCGTCACCCACAAACCGTTATTGTAATCCATTTGTATCAAAACATCCCAGACAATGAAAGCACCACCATTTCCGTCACTCACCATCGCTTTGCCTCTGATTGCAATGCCTGTCGGTTGACTAACGACCACACCATCTTGTCCCCAAGTCGTAACACCAGATGCATTTATGTGTTGAACGCGAACTTTCCATTCACTTGGTTCACTCCCCATTGGCTGATGGGTCCAAAGAATGATCGCTCCGCCAGCACCATCGGTTACTATCGGTGGTTGTGGGTCAGCCACCAAATGATAAAACTTCGCGTCGCTATCATTGGGGCAAACAGCGACACCATTTGTGCCCCATAGAATCACTCCGTTGGCATCGATCCGCTGGGCAAATATACTTCTCCCTTGCACTGTACCTGATTCCCATGTGACAATGCACCCGCCGTTCCCATCATCAATCGCATAAAAATAAATTGGTATACTTGGAGCCATAAGGATTCCCCCCGCAGCCCAACTTGTTTGCCCTGAGGCGTTGATATGCTGGGCATAAATTCCGGGATTGTTCGTTCGATTATCAATCCAGGTGATAATTGCTCCACCGTTTCCGTCGCTGGTAATCGTTGGCGATACAGCGGTTGGACAGATCTCAATACCATTGTGTGTCCAGCACTCAACTCCGGCTGAGGTGAGACGTTGTGCACAGAGACCCCTACCGCCGGCAAACCATGCAATGATGGCTCCGCCTGATCCATCATCAGTTAGAGCAACATTATAATTATCTCCCAACGTGCACACCGGTGTGTTCCTGCTCGGGTCATTCGTCCACTGGGCATTGATATTATTGGAGGGGAGTAAA
>PNNN01000009.1 GCA_013824245.1 Chlorobiaceae bacterium
AACTTTATCTTTAATTTTTCAGATGTCTCATATCATAAATCATTATAGGAGTTTACTTCATCATTGGTTGATAAAAAAATAAAAGCCGAAGGAGTGGATATGCTTAAGTTGCTCGGTTTAAACGATGCTAACCTTCGCATATTGGAAGAACAGTTCAACGCAACTATCACTGTTAGGGGAGAACAAATCACCTGCCGTGGAAATCAGCAAGAAGTTGATCAGCTTGAAAAAATATTTAAAGAGTTGATATATATTTTGAGCAAAAATGGAAACCTGTCTGTGAATGATATTGAAACAATCATCGATCTTGTAAAAGTGAACGGTGAACCGGCTTTATCAAAAGGTGTGGTTTCACAACCGGTGGCAGAGGATACGGAAGATGTTGTTCTATTTACAAGGAATGGAATCATCCGCGCGAAAACATCGGGTCAAAGAGAATATATCAACCAAATAAAAAGAAACGATATCGTATTCTCCATTGGTCCGGCAGGAACAGGCAAAACATATCTCGCTGTTGCAATGGCGGTATCCGCTTTAAAAAATCGTGAGATTACAAAGATCATACTCGCGCGTCCGGCTGTTGAAGCGGGGGAGAGTTTAGGATTTTTACCCGGGGATTTAAAAGAAAAAGTTGATCCGTATCTTCGTCCGCTTTACGATGCGCTCGATGATATGATTCCTCCCGATAAATTAAAAGCATATGTAGAACGAAGAGTGATTGAAGTAGTTCCGCTCGCATATATGCGAGGGCGAACATTAAATAATGCGTTTGTTATACTCGACGAGGCACAAAACGCAACCAGCTTGCAGATGAAAATGTTTTTAACCCGGTTGGGCGCGAATTCAAAAGCAATCATAACCGGAGATATCACTCAAATAGATTTACCAACGAAAACTACATCGGGTCTGGTTCAGATACAGGAAATACTTCACAAAATTGATGGAGTACAATTTTGTTATTTCGATAGGAACGATGTTGTGCGGCATAAGTTGGTTAAAGATATCATTGATGCATACGATAAATATCACACCAACGGAAAGTCGGAAATCAATACGAAAGCGGAGTGAAATATTTTTGATAAGAGAATTTTAATTCGATAATTTCGCCTCATTCCACAGTTTATCCATCTCTTCCAGCGACGAAGAGTGAATATCTTTTCCCATCTCTTTTAAGCGTTTCTCAATATATTTAAAACGGGAAATGAATTTATCAACTGTCTGCCGCAATGCGTTCTCGGGATTGACTTTTATGAAGCGCGAGTAATTAACTAATGCGAATAACAAATCACCGAACTCTTCCTCAACTTTATTCTGATTACCTTGCTCAATTGCTTGATGAAGTTCATCCATTTCCTCATCTACTTTTTTCCAGGCATCTTCTTTTTTCTCCCAGTCAAAACCAACGCGTGCAGCTTTATCGGTAAGTCGATGAGCGCGAAGCAGGGCGGGTAATTCTTTCGGTACTCCGTCCATCAGCGATTCCCGACCTTCTTTCATCTTTAATTTTTCCCAGTTATGAATTATCTGGTCTGTATCTTTTACTTTCGTGTCTCCGAAAATATGCGGATGCCGGAAGATAAGCTTCGAGCTGATCAACTCAATTACTTCCGCAAGAGTGAACTCATTATTTTCCTCTGCAATATTCGCATGAAAAACAACGTGCAGAAGTAAATCGCCAAGTTCGCGCTTTAATTCGTTCATATCGTTATTATCAAGTGCTTCAACTACTTCATACGTTTCCTCTATTAAACTGTGTCTTATCGATGTATGAGTTTGTTCTCTGTCCCATGGACACTCTTTTCTCAATCGCTTGGTGATTTCAACAAATTTTAAAAATTCTTTTTCAGCCATTTATTCTCCTTTTCGATTTTTAAAACATACCCAAAACCATAACGAAATGCAATTTTGAAAACGAAAGCAAATGTTTTATATTCCCTCCTAATGAAATGTCCACAATACATTATCGAGATTCGATCATGAAAAAATTCCTCATATCGCTTATCGCCGTTTTACTAATCATAATTGTTTATTTTCTTATGAATAAATCACCACGTGAAATCGACACTCTTCTAATTAACGGAAACATTTATACATGTGATTCGAAAAATTCAATCGTAGATGCAATCGCCATTCAAGGTACCATGATAGTTGGTGTTGGTAAGTCTGATAAACTGAGTGAAGTGTTTTTTGCGAGACAGGTAATCGACTTAAAAGGTAAAACTGTTCTGCCCGGGCTTGTCGATGGACATGCGCACATTTTGGGTGAGGGCGGCAAATTAGAGAATTTAGATTTGAGCGGCACAACATCGACAGAACAGATTGTAATGATGGTAGCAGAGAGAATAAAAAACTCAAAAAAAGGAGATTGGATATTAGGACGCGGATGGGACCAAAATTCGTGGCAGATTAAGGAATTTCCAAAGAAGGAAATATTAGATAAAGTATCCAGTGATAATCCCGTATTTCTGCGACGAGTTGATGGACATGCGGCATGGGCAAATACAAAAGCGCTTCAACTTGCCGGAATAGATGCATCAACTAAAGATACATCTGGCGGAAAAATTGTGAGAGACAAGAATGGTACTCCCACCGGCATACTCGTTGATAACGCGATCGAGTTTGTGAATAAAATTATTCCACCGCTTTCAAATGAAGATATTGAGCGCCGACTTGTACTTGCCATGAACGAATGTGCATCGTTAGGTTTGACGGAAGTTCACGATATGGGTGTGGACGAAAAAACAATTCAAATTTATAAAAAATTAATCGATGAAGGAAGATGTCCGATTCGTATTTATGCCGCTATTGATTATCCAGGCGATACATGGAATCAGTTCTTGAAGTCAGGTCCGTTGATTGCTTACAAAGACGGAATGCTGACCGTCCGGGCTGTAAAACTTTACATGGATGGCGCTCTCGGATCGAGAGGTGCGGCATTCTTTGAAGAATATACCGATGATCCGGGCAATCGTGGATTAACGCTGATGAGTGAGAAGGAAATGGAAACAGTTTGCCGCAACGCGTTAGAAAAAGGATTTCAAGTCTGTACTCATGCTATCGGAGACAGAGCAAATTCTATTACTCTTGATATTTATGGAAAAGCAATTGCACTTAAAAAAGATCGGCAAAATCAGGAGCGATGGCGGGTTGAGCATGTTCAGGTTCTCTCCCCAAACGATATACAAAGATTCAAAAAGCTGAATGTTCTTCCAAGCATGCAGCCAACTCATGCAACATCCGATATGGAGTGGGCTGAAAATAGAATCGGACCAGATCGGATACATGGCGCATACGCATGGAGATCGATTCTCAATACAGGCGCAGAGATTATAAGTGGTTCCGATTTCCCGGTTGAATCTGTTAATCCGTTTTATGGATTATATTCTGCAGTTACGCGTCAAGATCAAAACGGTGTTCCTCAGGGTGGTTGGTATCCTGAACAAAAAATGTCACGTGTTGAAGCTCTTAATTCTTTTACGAGATGGGCAGCTTACGGCGCTTTTCAAGAAAATAGTAAAGGTACCATTGAAACCGGAAAGTGGGCAGACTTTACAATCATTGACCGTGATATCATCCGCTGCAATGAAAATGAAATTTATTCTACCAAAGTTGAAATGACAATTGTAGGCGGAAAGATTGTCTATAAAAAATAAATGAAATAGATATGACAGAGGAGCCGAAACAAGAAAAAATTCATTTGTTCACGCCGGGACCAACACCGATACCTGAACAAGTTTTGCGGAGGATGGCAGAGCCAATTATTCACCACCGGAGTGAAGAATTCCACACAATCTTTAAACGAGTAAATACCAATCTCCAATATTTATTTCGAACAACGCAACCGGTTATTACGTTAGCATCTTCAGGAACTGGCGGTATGGAAGCGACATTCGTAAACCTATTTTCACCAGGTGATAAAATCATCAGTGTTAATAATGGAAAATTTGGAGAACGATGGGTTTCAATGCCAAAGGCGTTCGGTTTGAATGTTATTGAGCTTAGGTATGAATGGGGAGATGCGCCAACACCGGAAGATATTTCAAAAGCATTGCAAAAACATCCCGATGCGAAAGCGGTTTACCTTGTGCATTGTGAAACCTCAACCGGAACATACACAGATGTCCATTCGATTTCCAAAGTCGTTCACAGTCAATCATCTGCTCTTGTTTGTGTTGATGGTGTATGTTCAGTAGGCGGTATGGAATTACGATTCGATGATTGGGAACTTGATGCTTGTGTTACTTCATCACAAAAAGGATTAATGGTACCGCCCGGATTAGCTTTTATAGCACTTAGCAATCGTGCAGTTGATGTTATGAAATATTCCAAGATTCCCAAATATTATTTTGATTTAAACAAAGCGCTTGAGTCTTATCAAAAGAACGATACGCCGTGGACTCCTGCGATCACGCTGATTCAAGGATTAGATGCTTCATTAGAGATGATCAAAGATGAGGGAATCGAATCGAGATGGCATAATCACACAATGCGAGCAAGAGAAGTTCGTAATGGTGTTACATTGTTAGGGATGAAATTATTTTCGCGTTATCCTTCAGACGCTGTAACAACTGTAATGATGCCGGTGAATATTGAATCAAAAAGATTTCACGAGCTTCTTCGAAAAAAATATTCAATCTATTTTGCAAAAGGACAAGGCGAGTTTGTAGATAAAATATTTCGCGTTGCACATATCGGTTATCATGATAAGCGAGATATCACTATAGCACTTGAGGCATTAAAAAAAGTGGTAACTGAGTCTGTAACTTGAAAGTATGACATCAAAAGCTGTCAACGATGGAAAAACTTCAAAATATGCTATTTTCGTATAGTTCATTATTCGCGTTTATTAACCAAAATCGATGAAATAAATAAGAAAATTGAGAAAATGAATTTTTTTAAAGTAAAGTACTTGACAACCCCCAAAGGATTTAGTATATTTCCTTGAAAATTAACTCGATAGAAAACATTGTAAATATAAGGATTGTGTTGATCGAAGGGTGGAACAAAAAATATGAACTTACCAATATTTTTTCAAATTTATGCCACCCCTGTGATAAAATTGGAATCAAAAATTTTATGAAAATAAAATCAATATTCGTGGTATACGTAACCAATTAACTGAAAGGATCCATGCATATGCTGAAGAAGTTACTGTTTATTCTTGTCGCACTGCTGGTGCCAGTTTTTCTGTTTGCACAGACCGGAAAGATATCCGGTAAGATCGCCGACAGAGAAACAAAGGAACCGTTAGTAAGTGCCAATGTCTCGGTGGAGGGAACGACATTAGGTGCCGTTTCGGATATCGAAGGACGTTTTATAATATTAGGTGTTCCACCTGGACAGTACGTAGTCAAATCAAGCTACGTCGGTTATCAAACTATAACGATGACAAATGTTCGAGTGAGCACCGGCTTAACAACGGAATTAAATTTCGACCTACCGCCTGAGGCAGTTCAGGTGCCACAAGTTGAAATTATAGCCGACCGTCCGTTGGTGAAAAGAGATCAAACCAACACACTTCGTGTAACAACTGCAGACGAAATTAACACACTGCCGATTCGCGGAATTGCGAACGTTGCCGCATTGCAAGCATCGGTTGTGAAGAACGAAGGATCTAATTTGCTTTACATCCGTGGCGGCAGGTCTGAAGAAGTCAGTTATCTGGTCGACGGAGTAAGTGTCAATAATCCTCTGTCAGGTAATGCGAGTGCAGCATTTAATTTCATCAATCAGAATGCGATTGAAGAATTACAGATCCAAACCGGCGGTTTCAATGCCGAGTATGGATCAGCAATGTCCGGTGTTATTAATTTGAATACAAAACAAGGCACTACAAAATATACAGCGGCTGGTGAGATTATAACCGATCATTTTCAGAAGACAGAAGTTGGAAATACATCAACATTCGGCCAAAGCATTTATACTTTTGCATTGGGCGGGCCGGTTATTCCAGACGACAATATGTTGACTTTCTATCTAACAGGTGAGCGCCAATATTTAACAGATAATGACCCCCGCGCAATAGGTGGCTTTAAACAAAATTCGACAACCAAGAGTTGGAACTGGAACGGCAAACTTGTGTTCAGACCATTATCGACTTTAGATGTGAAAGTCGGTGGTATGTTATATGACCGTTCTGGAAACACCTGGGATAATCTGAATCGTTTCCGCAATTCAGATCATCAACTGAGATTCGATAATTCAACGATCTCCGCTTTCGCGCGTTTAACACATAATATCGATCCGAATACTTTCTATGAAGTTCAGTTCGGTTATTTTAATGAGAGCATAAAGCAAGGCGATGGAGTTTGGTTCGATGATCTTTTATCGTATGGTTCTACTGCAAAAAATCCGGCGTTAGCAAGTGTTGGAACAAATCCGGGGCGAGTGTTTAGCACTATCAATGCAACCGGTGCTGTGAACGATCAGTTCTTGAAATCGAAATCTGAAATATTCACATACAAAGCAGATATCAATCGACAAGAAGGTGATCATCTTCTTAAAGCCGGTTTTGAATATCGCGCCCATAAAATTCGTCGCTTTACCGGAAATCCAATGGGGCTCGCAATTCCCAATACTGGTAATGATGCCGGATGGGCCGGTTATAGAAATAATAATTTCCAATACTACGGTTACACATTTGACGGATCTTCAGAATACGATGGTGATGCAAGTGATGTAAACGATTTCTTTACCAATCGTAAAGAGGGACCCAAGACACCTGTTTATTTTGCAGGGTATTTGCAGGATAAAATTGAGTTGTCTGATTTAGTTTTAAATTTAGGTGTTCGCATAGATTATTTTAATGCTAACGAACAGGTTGTGAAAGATCAAAACAATCCATTCGGGGCACGGGGAACAGTTGGCGGCGGCGTTTTCGGACCGGACGATCTCGAAGATTCAAAAGGATTCACAACTATGAGTCCGCGATTTGGATTCTCATTCCCGGTAACGGATCGTGCAAATTTCCATGCTCAATATGGAACATTCCTACAGATGCCTCCGTTACAATATGTTTTAATAAGCAAGACATGGGAAGATCGGATGATGGGCGATTCTCCATTCTCCACACAAATACCGAATCCAAACCTCAAGCCGGAACGAACAATTTCTTATGAATTAGGATATCGTCAGATGATTGGCGAAAATTCTGCCATATCGGTTACAGGTTTTTATAAAGAAATAAAAGACCTGATCCAGGCGAGAAATGTGGGGACTAAAACCCAAGCCGCTTATCCAAATAATTATGAAACATACGAAAATGTCGATTTCGGAACTGTGAAAGGTTTTGATATAATTTTCGATTTAAGAAGAACAAAGAATTTTGCCGCTACATTCAATTATACACTTGGGTTTGCCAATGGAACAGGATCTGATCCTCAAGCCCAATCCAGAATTTCTTGGATACAAACAGAAAATCCTAAACTTGTCGCACCACTCGATTTTGATCGAAGGCATGTAGGATCTGTTAACTTGGATTATAGATTACCAGCTAATCAAGGTCCAAAACTTGGAGATATTTTCATCTTCGAAAGAATAGGTGTAAATTTACTCTTCTCCTTCACAAGCGGTGTTCCTTACACACGCAGTGTGATATTCAATCCGTTCTTTGGCGGTGTAACAGAGGTTCCACCTGCCGGTGGAGTAAATCAGGCATATACACCGTGGACTTCTCGGATCGATGTTCGTGTAGATAGGAGTTTTTCAACCGGACCACTTAACATGACCGTTTCGTTTTATGTCCTGAACGCGTTAAATTCAAAGAACGTGTTTGGTAACGGATATACAGGTGGCGCGGCAGGTTCAATCTATCGCGGCACGGGCGAAGCCGATAATTCAGGATGGCTTTCGACACGTGAAGGACAAGATTGGGCTGGAAGATATGGACAGGAAGCTGTGGATATTTTCACTGCTCGTGAACAAGATCCGGCAAATTACGGAATCCCACGCCAAGTTAGACTCGGCTTACGGATTGAATATTAAGCAATATCTGATTAAGCGAAAATAATAAATATGCTAATTAGAAATTCTTCAGAAAATTTTAGGAGAAGACAAATCATGAAAAAAATATGTTATGCTTCAATCATGTTATTGATTGCGCTGACGTTGCTAAGCACATCCGTGCTGATGAGTGGAGAGCGAATCAATGACAAGGATAAGAAACAGTTATTTAAACCGTCGGAAATTACCACGAGAGGAGATTACGTTCTCTTCGATATCAATAACATCTCGACTGCGATCCGAAACAACGGATCGTTCAATCGCGATCCTGGCACCGGTAACTCTGCTTTCGAGTGGCCCAAAGGAACAGGCAACACGGCAATTTATGCATCGGGAATATGGCTTGGTGGATTAGTTAATGATACACCGCGTGTTGCTGTAGCCGAATATGCTTACGAATTCGACGCGGGAGCTATAGGGGTTGGCGTCAATCCCGAAGATGCCCGATGGAGAGTTTATAAATTATCCAGACAGGTCATGAGCCCGGCATTCGAAGATTATGCCAATTGGCCCATCGAAGACGGCGCTCCTTGGGAATACGATGCTAATGGTAATAAGGTCCCGAAATTAATTGGGGATATGACGGTATTTGCAGTATTCAATGACAATAATGTTTTGCGTCATACAAATATGAATACTCTCCCACTCGGTATCGAGGTCCAATTAACAGCATTCGCTTTTAATAGATCAGATGCATTGGGAAATACGATTTATTATAAATGGAAACTTATTAATAAAGGCGGACGAGACATCAAAGATGCCTATGTAACAATTTGGGCTGATGTAGACCTCGGCGATTCAGGTGATGATTATGATGGATGCGATACGACTCTCGGTATTGGGTTCACATATAATGCCGGACCGGAAGATGGAGTTTATGGAAGCAGTCCACCAGCCACTGGTTTTGATTTCTTGCAAGGTCCATTAGTTCCCTCAGCGCTAACCGATACTGCAAGATTTCCCGATGGACGAATAGTCCCCGGATACAAATTTTTAAAGATGACATCATATCTGAAATACAATAATGATGCTACCGATCTTGGAAATCCGAACAATGGACAGGAAGTATATAACTACATGGGAGGATTGACAAGAACCGGACTTCAAATTTTTGATAACCGCGGCATTGCCACACCATTCATGTTCCCAGGCGATCCAAATCTTGATACGTCGTCAACTAATTGGATAGAAAGTGAATCTGGGGGTGATCGACGATTCATGATGAGCTCCGGTCCTTTTAACATGGCTCCGGGTGATACTCAAGAAATCGTTGCCGGCAATCTAATCGCTCAGGGTAACAGTGCAAATAATAGTGTAACAGTTTTAAAGAATGCCGATAAACTTGTGCAAACTGCTTATGATATTAACTTCACTCTCGCACCACCTCCTCCCGCACCCGAAGTTGTAGGTGTTGGATTAGAAAATAAAGTTGTTCTATCATGGGGCGAAGGTGATTCACTTGCTACTTATATTGAAAATTTCTCGGCTTTTGATACTTTAGCCGCAGCCGGAGCAGCAGCAGATCCATATTACGAATTCGAGGGTTACGCTGTATATCAGGTTGCTAATACATCTGGTGAAGATCCTCGTTTGATTGCGATCTATGATGTCGTTAACAATGTGAAAGAAATTTCAGACTTAGTATATGATTCCCAATTTGGGATGATTGTAAAGGTTGTGAAACCCGGCTCTGACAAGGGTGTACGCAGAACAATTCAATTGTTAAACGATAAATACACCGGCGCTAAATTTATTAACAATAAAGATTATTATTTTGTTGTAACAGCATACTCATATAATCTTGAAAGTGTTCCAAAAACTTTGGAAAGTTCTTTCAAAGTTGTAACAGTCCGTCCCACACAATTTCCTGGTACACGTTTGACGAGTGCGTATGGCGATTCATCTAATAAAGCCACAGTAACACACACCGTGGGAAATTCAGAAGCGACCATTATACCTCGTATAGTCGATCCATCAAAGATTACAGGAAATACATATCGTATTGTGATTGACACTGTCGATGGAGTAAAAACTAAATGGTCTCTTCATAACCAAACAACAAATACATGGTTACTCTCCAGTGCAAACTTCGGTCCCGGGCAGGGTGGAAACACTTACGCTTGGCCTGAGAAAGATGGTATCCAATGGAATGTATTAGATGTTAAATCTATTCCGAATCCTGATAGATCGACATTTAGTTTAGATGCCGCTTCAAGTTGGATGGAAGCATATCGTTGGGAATTAACCGATGGTCCTCAAGTAGTAGACCCGACTAATAATGGATTGGGTGTAATCACAACCGCATTAGATCTCGAACATTATCTTGGGCATGTTGCCACCGCATTTAATATGGCAAATAATGTTCCGATTGAAATTCGGTTTGGTCCATCTGAAACACAAAAAGGTTATCGTATGCGCCGCGCTGGCGGTGTTGGAACTGCGTATGTAATTCAATCATTAAATCCTTTCGTCGATGTTCCATTTACTATTTGGGACATTACCGATCCTGCATCTCCGCGTCAATTAACATTTGCATGGCGCGACCAAAATAATAATGCGCTCTACGATCCGGCAGAAGGGGATGACGGACTTGAGATCGGGTTCATTTATTACAGAACATACGATGCGGCTGGTGGCCAATGGCCCTATCAAGGTCAAGGATCCGATCCTGCCCTTTGGTCTGACGTGGCAACAATGAGTGCAGATGCAGATATTATGTATGGAATGTCTATGGCGTTAGTAACAGGACATACATTTGGTGAAGTTGCAAGTAAGATAACTGTAATTCCATACAAGGTTCTTAAGGCAGAAGATGTTTACACTGTCGCTACAATTGCACCATCCTATACAACTGAAAATGCCAAATCCGATATCAATAATATCATGGCAGTTCCCAATCCGTACTTTGGGGCAAATGCTTACGAGCAAAACCAATTCGGAAGAATCATCAGATTTACAAATCTCCCGAAGATTGCTACGATACGAATATTTAACCTCGCATCGGATTTAGTCCAGGTGATCAATAAAGATGATAACTTAACCTCGTGCGACTGGGATCTACGGAACAAGAATGCATTACCTGTTGCCAGTGGTATGTATATCGTATATATCGAAATACCCGGCATTGGTGATAAAATTCTAAAGGTTGCAGTTATTTTGGCTGAAGAACGATTAGATAATTTCTAATCGATTAATTACATATTATGATAATGAATGAATATTTAACAGGAGAGTTTAAAATGAAAAAACGAAATTATGTTACCGTTATTCTCCTCCTTCTAGTGCCGCTTTTATTTTCTGTCGATCTTCTCTACGGCGGATCAGATAAACGCGTAGGCACTGCAGGTGCATCGGAATTAATTATTCCGGTTGGATCCCGAGGTTCTGCTCTATCCGGTTCAATAAATGCACTTGCATCTGGAGTTGAAGCAATTCATTGGAATCCGGCAGGCGTCTCAAACCAAGGGAGTGTAGAGGCAATGTTCTCTTCTCTCTCTTATATTGCAGATATCAATCTTAGCTACTTCGCCGTAACATCTTCTTTCGGGGATGTAGGTACTTTTGGTTTTGCCATACGCTCGCTTAATTTCGGAGATATTCCAATAACCACAACAAATTTGCCTGAGGGTACGGGCGGTAATTATTCTCCGAACTTTATTACCGGCTCATTGACTTATTCGCGCGCATTCACCGATCGTATCCACGGCGGTGTAACAGCAAAAATGATCAGTGAGAAGATAGTGCGAACAAGCGCCTATGGTTTTGCCTTTGATCTCGGTGTCCAATATATCTCGAAAGATATCGGTCTAAAATTAGGCGTCGCATTAAAGAATCTTGGAGCGAGCATGACATTCGACGGACCAGACCTTGAGAGCTTTGTTAGCATTCCCGGTCAGGAACCAGGTTCACGTCAGCGTGCTTTAAGATTGCCGGGCGCAGAATTTGAACTCCCGTCAACCTTGGAAATCGGTCTCGGCTACGATTATAAATTAGCAGATGAACATATGATGACATTCGCAGGCGATTTCCAGAACACTAATTTTGGAAATGACGAATATCGATTCGGTATTGAATACGGATTCAATAATATGTTCTTTGTCCGTGGCGGTTATATGTTGTACGGACAAAATAATGAAGATAATATATATGGACCAACATTCGGTGCGGGCATAAACATCCCGGTCGAGGGTTCAACAATTATTTTCGATTATGCATATCGTCATGCCGAATATTTCGATGCAAATCAGTGGTTCACAATTAAATTTGCTTTGTAAATATTGATAATAGAAATAACAGAAATGGTTCCGCAGTTCCTTTACTGCGGAGCCATTTTTTGATTAGATTTATTAATATCATTTTCATAAAAAGTATGAAATGGAGGCAAAAACTATATCTCTTATCTGCGGTTTTATTCCCATTTATTTCGCTTCTTAGCCAAACTAAACAGAATGTTGAACCAGTAATAATTAACAAGATCGAAGATGCTCGGTATATTGCTGTCAGTCCGGGCGGAATTATTTACGTTTTTGAGAAAAAAAGAAATGCAATCTTGAAATATTCACCAACCGGTGAATCACTCGCAACTGTAAGCGGATTCGGTTTGAGCAAAAACAGTTTTGCTGAACCGACAGATATGTGTTCACCAAACGATCTCGATTTATTCCTTTCTGATTTTAGTAATCATCAAATCATCCAATACGACCAGTCTTTGAGTGTGACCGCTATCTGGCGAGCAAGCTATCAATATTCATCAAGGGACAATTTATATCGTTATCCTAAAAGTATTGATGTGGATAATTTGGGAAAGTTATATCTGATCGATGCAGATAATAAACGCATTATGAAGATCAGTTCTTCACAAAAGGTCGAGCGAATGTTTGGCGGTTTCGACGCCGGAAAAGGGAGATTGCAAAATCCTAAAAGAATTCGCATTAATAATAAGGGGAACATCTTTGTTCACGATAGTGATCGGATCATTGTCTACGATCAATTAGGTAATTATATATCGACTATTGCCAATGATTCAATTAAAAGTATGCAATCATTTTGTAACTTCGAGAACGATCTAATTGTAATGGATAGTTGTAAGATAGTAAGGATGAGAAACGACGGATTAATATTATCAACAATAAGAATCAGTACGGTAGAAGGGCTAAATGATTTGAATAAACCGCTCGATATTACGTATCGAAATAAGATGTTATATTTTCTTTCGCCAAATAAAGTGATCGGTCTCCCGATTAACAGTTTATTCAAATAATAATTATTATATTATACAAAAGTATTAAACAAATTATAACAAATTAAGGAGATGAAATATTATGGCAGGCAAAAGTTTAAATAAGGTCATGCTGATCGGACATTTAGGAAAAGATCCTGAAGTCAGCTATACGGCATCCGGAGTTGCAGTGGGGAAATTTTCGATTGCAACAAACGAGAGTTGGAAAGATCAGGATGGTAATTTGCAAGAAAGAACCGAGTGGCATAACATTGTTGCATGGCGAAAGCTTGCAGAAATATGCGGTCAATATTTAAAAAAGGGAAGTAAGGTTTATCTCGAAGGTCGGCTGCAAACCCGCTCATGGGATGATAAAAATACCGGTGTAAAACGCTACACGACAGAAATTGTTGCCGACAATTTAATAATGTTGGATACAAGAGGTGCAAACAGCGTTGAACCCGATGTGTCAGCACAGAGTGAAGCTGCTCCACCTGAAAAAGATGATCTTCCTTTCTAAGACAACTGTAAAATAGAAGTCGGCAAATGCGCTTATTCTCGGGCGCATTTTTATTTATCGCTTGTGTATCGGTTCACGTCGGGGAGTGATCACAACTTGAATATGAAAATATTTAAGATATATTGTAAGGAACTTTAGTCTTAAAAAAACCGTTAATGTTTTAACACCATACTTTTGACATAAACGAGAATTATATGACACTATCATTTTGCCTTTGTTCAGTTATTATTCGTGCTTCCCAGCTCAACCTCTGATTAGCGTCTTGAATTTGGGACATTCCCTCAAAAATTAATTTCTGAATTACATATTCATAACTCTAAAATCAAGGAGTCAACTGTGTTCGTTCTAAAACTAAAATATAAGCTGTTTGCAGTTATCATACTTCTAAGTCATGTCCTATTATCGTCAATTTCATCAGGTCAAACTTGGATAGGCAATGGACCTTATTATAAAGATATCAAGGCAGTAACTCATTCGCCTGATAATCAGAACATATTGTATGCAGGTGCCTTTGGTTGGGGAATATTTAAAAGCAATGATGGTGGAATCACATGGATTAACTATCGGACCGGTTTAACAAATGCTTACGTTCGTTCAATCTTATCTCATTCAGATACGGTTGTATTTGCTGGAACTAACGATGGAATTTACAAAACTATCAACGGTGGAATAAGCTGGGCTTTGTCGCTCTCAACTGTGAATTCAATTCGGAGTATTGCATATGATAAATATTCAGGGAATATATATGCCGCATCTTACGGTAGCGGTATTTTCAAAACTAGTAATCTTGGTACTTCGTGGACAAATTTAACTGTGAACGATCCTACAACAGGAGAAACGATGTCGCGTTTGTGGTCGGTCGCAATTTACGGACGTGATTCAATTTATGCAGGTGGATCTATAGTTGATATTAATCAGGGTGGTGCATTATTCAGATCGAGGGATGGAGGAATTAATTGGGTTCAGTTGCAATGGCCCACGGGAATTCGAAGCAGTGTAAAATCTGTAGCTATCAGTTCCAATAAACCTGACTCAAGTCTTTTGATAGGAACGGCTGCGCAAGGAGTTTATAAATCGACTAACGCCGGTACAAATTGGACTGAAATAAACGCAGGCGCCACTCCCAATCCGATACTTGATTTAAAAATCAATTCAGTCGCATTCACCGAAAAATATAGATATGCAGGTACAGATTCATTAGGAAAATTTTATTATCGCCCAATCGGAGATATTAATAACGGCTGGTTGTCGGCAGCAGGTTTGCCCGGAACTCAGGCGCCGCTTAATGATATAGATATTAATTCGTTATCAAAGAATAATGTTTATGCCGCTACAGAAGGAAGTGGAGTATATCACAGTATTGATTCTGGATTCACATGGCAGAGCAGGAATAATGGCATGTTAGAAACAGGCGGAAGGGTTATTAAAATTAATGGTAACGGTAATATCATAGCGGGAACTGACTTCGGCGATGGAATTTGGTTATCATCAGATGAAAGTTCGAGTTGGTTAAAAGCCGACACTTTAAAAACATCAAACTCGATTACTTCTTTAGAAGTAACGAATAGTATTACAATTCTCTATTCAGGGAGCTACGGTAGTGGAGTTTATAAAAGCATAGATGGGGGTCATGTGTGGTCGATTACCGATTCAACAACTATAAATAAATTTGTCAGAAGTCTTGCAGTTCATCCTTCAAATTCAAATATAGTTTATGCTGGCACGGGAAACGGAATTTATAAAACTGTTAACGGCGGGTTAAGTTGGACATCATCAAGTGTTGGTATACCGGCATCAACCTCAATACGATCATTGAACCTAGATAATAATAATCCAAATAATATTTATGCAGGTTCCGATTCGAGTTATCTATTCAAATCGACCGATGGGGGAAACAGCTGGGTACAAATTACGAATGCTAACGGATTTCTTCTTCAGGATAGATTCATAAGGACTATCACCATAGATAATCAACTCAGCAATATTGTCTATGCAGGGTCGGATAGCGGGCGAATTTATAAAAGCACTAATTCGGGTGCGGGGTGGAATTTATACTACCAATTACCAATTACACATTCTGTAAGAAGTATTCTGCAACATCCGCTCAACCGAAATATATTCTTTGTCGGAACATTTGGCGACGGAATTTTTATGAGTGTTGATAGCGGCGCTCATTGGACTGCATTTAATAACGGTTTACCTGACTTAGAAATATATACTATCGAAAGTGATAACGCCACTCCGCTAAATCTTTATGTCGGTACAGGCAATCATGGCATTTTTCATACAACATATCAATTTGTAAATCATCCACCCAAATTAGACGCTATAGGAGGCAAAGTCGTTGTACCCGGATCGTTGCTAAATATTCCAATCATTTCATCCGATCCTGATGGTTCAATCCCAAGCTTGAGCGCTAACAATATTCCGTCAGGCGCGATCTTCTTCGATAGCTTGAATGGGCATGGTTCATTCAATTGGAATCCATTGCAAGCACAAATTGGTTCCTATTATCTGTCAATTTATGCTTCAGACGGAGCTTTAATTGATAGCCAAAAAATTTTAATCAATGTTTTGGATACGAATACTTCGGCAATATTGAATTTGCCGGTTGAAGGTGGATGGAACCTGATCTCAGTTCCATTGAATGTCGCCGACTTTCGCAAAGAGGCATTGTTCACAACCGCGAATTCACCCGCCTTTTCATATTCGAATAGTTACAATCTCAATGATACACTGCGGATTGGAAGTGGATATTGGTTAAAGTTTCCCAATGCAGGAAATGTGACAATGGGTGGATTAAGAGTTGTGAATGATACAATAGATGTTTTAGCAAATTGGAATATAATTGGTTCGTTGTACCAGCAGATACCGGTTGGAAACATAACGCCTATACCTCCCGTTACAATTCTTACGCAATATTTCGGCTATTCGAATGGTTCCGGATATACGAGGTCTGATACTATCAATCCTGGAAAAGGATATTGGATTAAAGTTAATCAAAGCGGTAAAATTGTACTTTCAACTCCTATCGGATTATTATCAAAGAACGACGTAACGCTTTCGTCGAATATAGAAATAGCAAGCAATAAATTATCAAATATGAATCAAGTTCATTTTAAGAATTCTCATGGAGAAAGAACTTTATATTTTTCGTTCGAAAATAATAATCAAGATTTGGAAAGATATTCAATTCCACCTGTTCCACCTGCAGGATGTTTTGATGTAAGATATTCGACGCACCGTTTTGCAGAAATCTTCACAAAATATAATTATATTGTCCCGATTAATATTGTTTCTGAGGATACGGTACTGAACATATCGTGGGATGTTAAAGATATAAACGTCCGATACGAAGTCGAAGTTATTGACGGCGATAATCAACTTCATGAATATAAAATCTCAGGCAAGGGGACATCGGTTATTAATTTATCTAACATCTCACAAATTTCTCTTTCAGGACATGAAATCAATGACAGGCAGATTCCCGATAAATTTATTTTAGAACAGAATTATCCGAATCCTTTCAATCCGACAACAACAATCGGCTATTCAATTCCCCAAGGTGCACGGATACTATTAAACATAATAAATATTGCCGGACAGGTCGTTTCCACATTAGTTGATGAAATACAGGACCAAGGATACGAAACTGTTCAATGGGATGCCCAAAACCAACCGAGCGGAGTTTATTTCATAATCTTTAAGGCATATGATCTGGAAACTAATATGATATTAACTCGTTTTTTAGGCAAAATGATCTTAATAAAATAGCATGGAAATAAAATGATCTTTGCAGTTATCCTTTTAATATTATTGATTGGGCTTGGAGTGTGGGAATACCGAACTCATCAACAAAAAGTTACACAGATTCCGACACGAATTCATGTAAATGGAACTCGAGGTAAATCCTCTGTAACTCGATTGATAGCTGGGGGATTGCGCGGTGGCGGTGTAAAAACATTTGCCAAAACTACAGGGACAAAAGCACGGATAATTCATCCCGATGGTTCTGAAGTTCCAATTACAAGGGTCGGCAAAGCAAATATAATTGAACAGCTAAAAATCGTAAGAAAAGCATTAGAATCAAAAGTTGACGCACTCGTGATCGAATGTATGGCTGTGCTTCCCCCGAATCAACTTCTTGCAGAACATCATATGATTCATTCCACAATTGGAGTTATTACAAATGTTCGCGCAGATCATCTGGATGAAATGGGACCTACAATAAGAGATGTGGCGCAATCTTTATCAAACACCATTCCAAACAATGCGGTTTTATTTACTTGTGAGAAAAACTATCTTCCAATTTTTGAAGATGTAGGTAAAAAAAGAAATTCTCAAATACGATTAGTTCAATCTGACAGGATAACTGACGAGATGCTGAGAGGATTTTCTTACGTTGAGCATAAGGATAATGTAGCGTTGGCTTTAGCGGTTTGTGAACATGCCGGTGTATCAAGCACTGAAGCATTGCAGGGGATGCACGAATCTTTACCCGATCCGGGTGTGCTTAGGATTTATAAAATCCATTATTTTGAAAAAGAAATTAAGTTTGTTAACGCCTTTGCCGCTAACGACCCTGATTCATATCTGATTATCTGGGATCTTTTGAAAAGTTATATTTCTGAAGAAGAAAAAATTGTTGTAATTGTAAATTGCCGTAAAGATCGAATCCAAAGAACCGAGAGTCTTGCAGAATTGATTGCAAAGAAATTTCCCGCACATCATTTTATTTTAGTCGGAGAGTTTACGTCCGCTCTGTATAATAAAGCGATCTCGCTTGGTCTATCCTCAAAATCAATATCGGACTTTTCATCGCAGCCACCTGAAGAAGTATTTCAACATGTAGTTGCCCTCACAAATTCATCAACCACAGTGTTAGGAGTTGGCAATATTGTTGGCTTTGGAGAAGAACTGTTACTTCACTTCACAAATAAAGGAAAAGAACTTGTATACTGAAGCCGCAAAAGATATAATTCTCCAATCGGTTGGGATTGGTTTAATTTTAAGTTTGATTTTCACGGAAACATTAGGATTAGCCGCTGGAGGCATGGTTGTGCCGGGTTATGTTGCTCTTATGCTTCATCATCCGCTAAGGATTGTCGGGACAATCTTGGTTAGTTTGTTGACTTACGGCTCGATAAGATTTCTTTCAAACTACATGTTCATCTACGGAAGAAGGCGAACTGTTTTGGTGATCTTGATTGGATTTTTATTCGGATGGTTATCGCGTGAAATATTGGTTATACAGACAAATTACCTGACTGTAGAACTGCAAACGATTGGTTTGATTATCCCCGGTTTAATCGCAAACTGGATGGAAAGACAAGGGGTTGTTAAAACTATCAGCACTATGATAATTGCTGCGATAATGATTCGGTTAATTTTGATGATCTTAACAGGCGGAGAAGTGTTCCTGAGAGAGGAGTGGATAATATGAAATGGAACGAAGGAAAACCCTCCAACACAATATTGATTGCTTTAACCTTGCTGTCGATTTTGATATTCTTTATCGCGGAACAAACCGCGGAACCTGTAAGACAGCCAAACTTCGATAAAAAGCTCGAGGCATCTCAACTCTCACTCGTTGCAATGCAAGCGATTAAACATCATATAGAAGGATTAGGAATTAAAATAGATAAACAAAACGATCCGAATTCAACCGGATTGATCGGACAGGAAAATACTTTAATAACTTCCGATCGTGGTGTGGTTACATCCAAGATATTGTCCACTAATCCTAATTACGCCGCTGCGTTCGTTGATATGTTAATCAAAGCAAAAATAAAAAAACACAGCATAGTGGCAGTTGGTATGACTGGCTCATTCCCTGCTTGGAACATATCTTTCTTAGCGGCATGTAAAGTTATGGAAATTGAACCAATCATTATTTCATCGGTTGGCGCATCGGATTGGGGAGCGAATATCCCTAATATGACTTGGATTGATATGGAGGAGCTTTTGCGATCAAAAGCAATAATGCCGTTTAAATCTGTTGCCGCGTCAATTGGCGGCGGTTCCGATAATGGTCGCGGTCTTTCTCCCCAGGGCAGAGATTTGATAAAAGATGCGATTAAACGGAATAATATACCTCTGGTGAGTGAAAATGCACTTGAAAATAATATCAATAAAAGGATGGAAATTTATAAAGCCGAAAGTAAGGGTAAACCAATAGCTGGTTATATTAATATCGGGGGCGGTGTTGCATCAGTTGGCGGTTCACAAAACACTCGATTGATTCCTCCAGGACTAACACAGCATCTTGCCGTGAAAAACTTCCCGGTAAGGGCTGTCATAAATCAAATGGCAGAGCAAGGTATGCCGGTTATTAATTTGCTCGAGGTTGAGAAGATAGCATTAAAATATGGATTCCCTGTGGAAGTAACTGAAGTTACTCCTAAGTTAGGTGAAGGTCCATTGTTTTTCAAAGACAGATATTCTGTTTCAAATACAATATTTTTAACAATCCTATTAGGGGTCATTGTCTTTGGTATGATTAGAATAGATGTAAAGCATTATCTTTTTAGGAAAATAATTGATAATAAGTAATCAATCAATTAACATTCAATATTTTAAATAATATGATAAAATCATTTTTAGCAATACAAATTCTGATTGTTTTAACAATCTCCAATTCATTTTTATCATTTGCCGGTAAAACAATTCCTCTAACACCAATCAACGGCAAGGCAATTCTGGCGGTTATTAACGGTAATGAAAAGAATTATTATTTATTGAATAAAGGAAATCCGATAAAGTTAAAAGTTGACGGTCCAACAAAACTTGAGATGCTAACACGATTAGTATTACCGAAAGTTGGTATCGTGAATGGGAAATATTCGATAAAGGTTGTAGAAAAATCGACGACGGTGAAATATTATTCAACATCAACAGAAAAATCTGAGGCGTTTGTTAGGAATCCCAATATGATACTGGGAAAAAGTCGGAAATTTACAATGGATGTGCCGGAGGGAAATCATACATACGAATATTATTTAGAAAGTGATAACGCCGCCGATGTAGCAATAAAATTTAGCATTAAATCGAAAAAGGGGAAAAACAGCACATCGCGCGTCGAGTTGCAACCTCTGATTTATGAAAAAGTCGTAACTGCGATTATAAAAGAAAATTTAATCAGTTATTATGTGGCATCGAAACAGAGGGATGTTGAGGTCAGAGTTATTGGTCCAACAAAACTGCAAATTACAGGTAGGTTAAATTTCGATGCTGCGACTAAAGGAATTCAAAAATACGCAGTATCGGTTTGGGAAAACGAAAATAAGTTATTCACAAAACCACTCTCCACAACTAAATCGCTCGGTGTCAGCTATCAGGAATGGAAGGATGTTGTCCCCGGTAAGCCGGATAAAATATATCTCGATGTACCGAGTGGGGAACATTTGTACAAGTTTAAATTAGAAGAGACGTCGGCTCATTCCATTTCATTAAAATTCTTGATTCCTAAAAAAGATTTAGACAATGAAGGTTAAAATGAAAGCAAATTATTATTTTAGAACCTTATTGGTTGTTTTATTCATATTCAATTTTGGAACAAATCTTTTCAGCCAAACCGTTAAAACGAAACCGTTTTTAGTATTTCATGGCAGGGTCGATCTCTCAGAGATTTATGATGATAATATATTGGATTATTCACCCCTTGATATTATTAAATTTGATTTGCCGAAATATAATCCATCGAATCTAAAAAAATATTCGATTGCGCAGGTGAGTGATAATATAACAAATGTTAGGTTTAAGTTTGGAACAACATTAAACATATTCAAAAGAAATCCGACATTGATTGCATTGCGATGGAACCAGTATATCTATGGCGCAAGCAATATTAGAAATTATAATTCTTACCAACTTGACCTCAAACAGTATTTCGTAAAAAAGAATTATTTCAACATTAAATATTCTAATCTGCCGCGGTTTTACTTGAGAAATTTCTGGTATCATCAAATCCCCGAGCGGAATCCTTATCATTTATTCTCAAGATATGTAGAAGCAATTTTAAACAAACAGACTGTTTCTCTTAATGTCGGAAGAAAAATTAACAAAATAGTACAGCTTGAAATCGGTTATGGTTACGCTTATTCAGACTACAATCGTGAATTCAGTGAACGAAACAGTAATGCCCATATTATTAAAGGGAATCTCGACATTAATCCAAGCCGAATCGTCTCGTTTGATGTTGGATACCAAAATACCCTTTCTAAAGCGAGAGGAGGAGAAAATTATGATAGCACTATATCAGATATTTCATATCGATCTAACGAGATAGAAATCGGCTTCAATCTTCATCTTCGCTCAATCCTAAAATTGCCAATAACGGTGAAAAGCAATTTAAATTACGAATTCCAAAATTATCTTTCATCAAAGATTCCTGTCGACACGCTTGATCGTTTGGGCAATCCACTGAGCTATGGCGATAAATATCATTATGGTCGTATAGATAAGTTTTACAAACTATCGGCTGAACTATCCTACCTATTAACCAAGAAAATAGATTTATACTTTATGTATCAATACTCACGCAATAAAACGATTCTGCCCAAGACAAATGACGCAGGCAGTTTCCAGACTCATCAGGTTGGTGGGGGAGCTCGAATAAATTTTTAATTATTAAAATAGTTCTTGACTATCAAATCTATTTCATATATATTATTCAAAACTTGTTCTTTTAAATAATCAATGTTGGTGTTCCGTTCCGATTCGTCGGGATGGACAGGGAATTCCGTGAGTCTTGCTCGAAAGTAGGATAACTCGGAAGCTGCCCCGCAACTGTAATTCCATACTCGTTTTTTAAACGAGCTAATGTCTTAAATCATATTTTGTCACTTTTCTGCCACAGGCAGAATGGGAAGACAGATCAAAGATAGGAAGAGCCAGGAGACCGACCGACATTTTAACCTCAAAAACCTTCGAGGGAAGGTTGTGGTAGTATCGATGAATATATTGGTATTAACCCCAGCTTTCAATTCGCTTTTCGCGAAGAAGGTTGGGGTATTTTTATAACCGTTAACCTAATGAAAGGATTCATCGATGAAAAATGTTTTATTAATTCTTTGCACACTTATCTTTTCTGCTGTTCTGCATTCACGGCAGTTGTCCTCCGATTCGCTTAAAATTTATTCAATGAAAGAGGTCGTGGTTACTGCAATCAGGAGTGAAAAATATATACAGGAGATCGGTAAGAGCATTTCAGTGATCACGCGAGAAGAATTAAGTGAGTCTCCTATGAACAGTTTGTCCGGAGCATTGTCTTCTCAGGCAGGTATTTCAATCGTTGGCGAGGGACAAAATTATGGGATGAATCAATCGATATTCATGCGGGGTGTGAACAGCAATCAAACTGCAATTATGCTGGATAATGTAAGGATTACCGATCCATCGTCTGTAAACAATGCACCTGATTTGTCTGAATTGTCAACTTCAAATATTGAGCGAATTGAAATTGTGAACGGTTTGAACAGTTCACTCTATGGCTCATCAGCTATCGGTGGTGTGATCAATTTGTTAAGCCGGAAGAAGCAAAATGATGGCTTAAATATTGATTTAAATTTAGCCGCCGGCACTTTTGGCAAATCAACTTTATCACTGAAGCAAGATTTGTTTCTAAATTATACTTTACCTTCGGGATTCTATGTAAACACTGAATTGAATTATTTATCTGTAAAGGGTATTGATGCAACTGATGATACCGTAATATCTTCCGGTGTTTATAAAAACCGGGATAGGGATGGATTCGAGCATCGAGATTTTACCGGTAAGATCGGTTTTGTAAATGACGTGTTAGATATTTACGCTTTGTACAAGAGGACGGATCAGAAAAAAGATTTAGACAAGCGTGCCTATTTAGATGACGATAATTACAAATTAGATTATTACAGGAATATTTTTACATATGGCATATCTTATCAGGTGGTTAGGGAACTAGAATTGAAATTCCTTGGTGGATATACAGATATGAAAAGAACGGCAATAGATGATTCATCAAAAATTGATTGGCTCGGGAATTATGATCACTCGTATAACGATGAACGTTATAAAGGGAGTGTGTCGTCGAATGAACTTCAAGTCAATTATATATCTGATGGGTTCGAATTCTTGCTTGGAGGGAGCTTGTATGGTGAAACTATGTCGTCGAGACAATATATTTATTTAAACGGTAGCTGGGGACCGTATGAGTCGTTAACCGATCTTGATACGCTCGGTTTGGATGCATCAACCACCAGCATTTATTTACATAGCACGCTGAACGGCAACCTGATAAGAGACGAACTTGAATTATTATCACTTTCTATCGGAGGGAGGATTCTCCGACATTCATCTTTTGGCACCGAGTTCGTGTATGAAATAAATCCATCAATAAAAGTAGCTCCAACAACATTACTCTACGCATCTTATGCCACAGGATTTAACGCACCTTCTTTATATCAACTATATTCTCCAAGTATCGATTATGTTTCTGGAATAACGCGCGGTAATAAAAAATTAAATCCTGAGTATTCCGAATCTTTCGAGATCGGATTGAAACATTCTATATCTAATACTGAGTTCGGCATTTCCTACTTTGAAATAAAAACTAAGGATGTAATTGAATTTGTTTATCTTTGGGATAAAAATATTGGATTAGATACACTTGGCAACGACTTTATGCGTAATGATTATCGCGGTGATACATACCTTAACATAGGAGACCAGTCGATAAGAGGTGTCGAATTTTCAATCAAGCATCAAATCATTGAAAACATCTTACTGTTTGGTAACATTTCGATTGTGGATGGAAAAACAAGCTATAAACCGATTGACATTGATAATACTGAAACTCAAGGTAATCATGTCCAAATATTGAGTACGGGGGCTTTCATGAATAAAGAGTCGGAATATCTGGGGCTGGTTCGTCGTCCCAACACTGCGAATATTGGATTATCATATTTGCCGTATAAGGAACTTTACCTAAACATCAACTTAAAATATGTTGGACGCAAGGGAGATGTTTATTACGATTCAAATCTCGGTCCATACGGCGCGTTAGGAACCACTCCTGTGGAAAATTACACGTTAGTAGATTTCTATTCAAAATATCTATTTTCTGCCCATATCAACGCTGGAATGAAGATAGAGAATGTTTTTAATACTAAATACAGAGAAATAAAAGGATATTCTACGCGGGGACGCGGATTATATTTTAATCTGAATTATTCGCTCTAATATTTATCATTTGCATACAATATTTGAAATGAGTATAATTAAAATAATAAAAATTAATAAGCAGTGAGGAATCACGATGACAAAATATATTTTTACATTTTCATTAATTCTATTGGCGGCATTGTCTCGTTTGCTGCCACATATGCCAAATATCTCTCCGATTACAGCACTGGCATTGTTCGGTGCGGTTTACTTAGATAAGAAGCATACTTTTATCGTACCGATTGCCGCAATGCTAATCAGCGATTACTTCATCGGATTTCATTCAGAAATTATCTGGGTGTATGCGAGTTTTGTTTTAATCGGATTGATCGGTTTATGGTTAAGAAACAATCCCGGTATTTTTAAAACAACGGGAGCGGCGCTTGCCGGTTCAACCGTCTTTTTTGTTGTGACTAATTTTGGCGTTTGGTATTCACCAATGTATTTGTATCCGCGCACAGTTGACGGGTTGATTGCTTGTTATGTTGCGGCTATACCTTTCTTCCGCAACACAATGATAGGCGATCTGTTTTATGTAGGTGCGATGTTCGGATTGTATGAACTCGCGAAGCGATTTATTCCATCGATTCAGTTGAAAGCAAGCAAAGCAATAAAATAAAAAATTAAAAGCCGACTAACAATCGGCTTTTTAATTTTAGAAAAAGGTTCATTATATCATTTGGGTAATACTCTTCCCATGAGAGTAATGTTCTTTTATTCTAAAACTCCATCAATCCAAAATTCCAATTTTAAACTTTATCATGTTTTCTCATCTCCATCCCTTTAACAATCACATAAGCGATAAGTGCGAAAATAAAAAAGAGAAGAAGCATCCATGCCACACTCTGAAGTGTACCGATTACAGTGCGGTAGAGTTCAAGAATCCAACGATCCTGATTAAGGGTGAGAATTGTTCCACCTTCCTTGATGGGCGTGATATATTTTTCTAAATCCCAAATGCGGACACCGCCTGATATCCCGACGACGTAAATTGCAAATGTCATATATTTACTCCAAGCAACATTTATTTCTTCCGAAATGAGTCGTTGTAAAATTCTTTGGATCGGATTTTTAAAGATGATGACAATAATGAAACAAACGAGGAATGCTAAGAAAAAATTAACTATAAGCAATGTTATAAACATAATAAGCTCCTAGACTATGGATAGATTATTGGAATTGATGTTGCCTAATTTATGAAAATAAATAATCACTGCAGATTCAACAAAATAATAAACATACGAATATATCACCTTATTATGAGATTGTCAAAAGGTTGAATTGGCAAGAAAATTCAGTATATTTATCAAATTATAATTTAAAATATCACATTATCAAAAAGTTTAATAATGAATTTGAATTCGAAAATTAATATTCGTATTGCACGCTTAAATTCGATTACAAAGGATATCCTTCTACCGTCATATGCCACATCCGGATCATCAGGAATGGACATTTATGCGGCTGTCGGTGAAGATCTGGTTTTGAAAAAAGGGGAAACCGTTTTGGTGCCGACAGGTTTCACAATCGAAGTGCCGCCAGGTTATGAGGCACAAGTGAGACCACGCAGCGGACTTGCCATCAAAAATGGCGTGGGTGTTCTAAATTCTCCCGGAACAATCGATTCCGATTATCGTGGCGAAGTGAAAGTGATACTCACTAATTTCGGCAAGGAAGATTTTATTGTTCACAGGGGAGATCGGATTGCTCAAATGGTTATTGCACCTGTTGTGCAGGCAGTTTGGGTTGAGGTGGATATGCTTGAAGACACAAAGCGCGGGGCAGGAGGTTTCGGACATACTGGGAAATAATAAATGATGTTAAAAGATACTGAACATAGAGATGGCGTTAATAAAATATCCACGACGATTATCTTAGTAACAGGTATTACATTTTTATTCGTATTGGTCTATTTAATGTTGCCCGTTCTTACTCCATTTGTACTTTTGGGCTCTGTGTTATTTCTATTCTATCCATTCCGACGAAATCAATATATAAGCAGGTTAATGTGGCTCACTGCCTTATTATTTATTCTTTGGTTCTCAAGCTCGCTTGTTGGGGTTTTGGTTCCCTTTATTATTGCATTTTTGTTGGCATATATTTTAAATCCATTAGTGAATAGACTTGAGATGAAAAATATTCCACGCTGGATCTCTTCTCTTGTTATTATGTCCGGATTTATGGGTGCAATAATTCTTTTCTTCAATCTTGCAATGCCGATTGTGTTGAATCAATTCCAGGGTATTATCGGAAATATCTCAGGTTTTATCGTGAGCACAGTTGATTCGTTGAAACAAGGAACGCTATACGATTCATTGCGCCAAACCGGATTACCGGTTGATTCAATCCGGGACGCGATGGAAAAAGAGTTACCCGCTCGACTTGAATCGATCTTGAAATCACTCCTAGAAGGAGCGTTTAGTTTAATATCCAGCATCTCAATAATAGTTACACAACTTCTAAATATTGTCATAATACCGTTTGTGGCATTCTATTTTTTAAAAGATTTTCCAACTGTATTGCATACTATCAAATCATTTATTCCTGAACAACAAAAAGAAATAATAACCGACTATTTTATAAAAATAGACGAAGTGTTAAGTGATTATCTTAGAGGAGCAATTATAGTAGCTATCATACAAGGTATCATTTCAACAATTGTTCTTTCAATCTTGGGTGTGAAATACGCTTTGGTTCTTGGCATCATGACTGCACTGCTCGATTTTATTCCGTATGTCGGTTTGATTATCAGTATGATTGTTGCCACAATTGCTGCGATGTTCAGTGGCGATCCTTTTACTGGAAAAGTAATAGGGGTAATAATCATGTATCTCTCACAAAAGATTTTTGAAAATACCATTCTTGCTCCGAAAATCATCGGCGAAAAAGTTGGACTTCATCCGGTATTATTAATCATCTCACTTTTTATCTTCGCGCACTTTCTTGGATTTGTAGGACTTCTAATTGCAGTTCCCACAACTGCAATTGTTGTGATGTTGGTTAAACTATGGCAGGATAAGAAGATAGCGACATCTAATTTAGAGAATAATTCAGTATGAGCGGGACCCTTTTTCTTGTTGCAACACCGATAGGAAATTGGGAGGATATATCATTCCGTGCATTAAGAATTTTAAAAGAAGTTGATGTTATAGTGTACGAAGAACATCGCGAGGGTAGAAGATTGTTGGCTCATTACAACATACCTGAAAAAATAACAGAAACATTAAACGAGCATGATGAAGAAGAATCGAGCACCCGAATAATTTATTATCTTACTCAAGGGAAGAATGTTGCTCTTATATCCGATGCAGGTACACCGGTGTTTTCCGATCCGGGTCAAACTTTAGTTCGTATGGCGATTGACAATAATATAAATATCATTCCGATTCCGGGTGCATCTTCAATTATACCCGCACTTATTTTATCAGGATTTGCAACAACCGAATTTTATTTCTACGGTTTCCTTTCTCAGAAAAGCGAATTACGTATAAATGAATTGCGGTCTTTGAGGTCTCAGCAAAGAACGATGATATTTCTCGATGCACCATATCGTCTTGTACCGCTATTGAATGATATATCAAAAACATTCGGTGATAAGAGGAGAATTTGTATTGCATACAATTTAACAATGCCGGATGAACAAATATTTCGCGGAACTGCAGAGGAGTTATATCAACGATTTCTAAAAAATAAAATAAAAGGGGAATTTGTACTCGTTGTTGATGGAGAAAGGAAGAGGAAGGATGAAGGAATCAAGTACCATATCTCATATCTAACATCATCACTTGCATCTGCTTTTGCATTTCTCTATATTTTTTTAGGTTGAAGAATAATAAATAAAAAATGGAACTATTGCCTCAACAATTTCGCGTACCGGAGATTTACGGCGATTACTGGCTCAACAGTGAACCAATCACGCTTGGGGCTTTGCGTGGTTATGTCATTCTCATTGATTTTTGGGATTATACATGCATGCGATGTATTCGAACATTATCATATCTGAAGGAATGGCATAATCGATATTCAGAAAAAGGGTTAATCCTAATCGGTGTACACACCCCTCGATTTCCTTTCGCAAGAGATCCAATAAATGTTCGGAAGGCGATTGATAAATTAAATATCAAATATCCTGTTGTTATGGATAATGATTATTTGATTTGGAACGGATTTCGATCTGCTAATTGGCCCACGAAAATTTTAATCGATAAACATGGATTCATTCGATATGTTCATGCCGGTGAAGGGCAATATCAAAATTTCGAGCACGCGATACAATCTTTCTTAGCAGGGATGAGTTATGATATCGATTTGCCGCTTGTAATGGATTCATTAAGGGAAACAGATCGTCCGGGAGTAATTTGTTACCGTGAAACGCCGGAAATCCTAACGGGATGGCAGCGAGGGACTATTGGAAATGTTGAGGGATATTCACCGGAATCCACCATTCGTTATAAAGATCCGCAATATCATGTTGAAGGCAGATTATATTTGGATGGTGACTGGTTTAACGATAGAAATTATTTAAAGTTAGAAACAGCTAATCCGGCAGGCGGATATCTGACATTTTTATATCAAGCGTCAGAAGTTGATACCGTAATTAAACCCGAAGGTGAGAAGGGATTTCAGGTATTTGTTATTCAAGATGGTATGCCCATCTCACGCGGTGATAAAGGAATTGATATCAGATATGATGAAGAAGGAAAAAGCTATTTCATTGTTGATGATGCCCGTGTGTACAATATCGTTAAAAACAGAGAATATGGTGAACATAAAATTAAACTAACAAGCCGATCTAACGGATTTGCTGTATATGCAATCTCGTTCGTTACGAGTGTGATAAAAGAGTTAGAGCCGACCTATTCGATTAAAAATTAGCAGTTTGTTCTCTTTGATTTTCATCCAACTTTTTCTTATACTATACATCAAGAAATTATCAAAAATCAGGCAGACAGAACCTCTGTTTATGCCCGGTATTTCAGTTTAATAACTCAAAGGAATTTAATTTAGGAGATTTATCATGGCAACAATGATCACCGAAGAATGTATAAACTGTGGCGCTTGTGAACCGGAATGTCCAAACACTGCTATCTATGCAGGTGGCGCTCAGTATGAACTCAACGGACAAATGTTTGATGCGCTTTCAAACGATTTTTATTATATCGTCCCCGAAAAATGTACAGAGTGTGTAGGTCACTTTAATCAAGAACAATGCGCAGCAGTATGTCCGGTTGATTGTTGTGTCCCTGATCCAAACCGAGCCGAGACGGAAGGTGAACTTCTTGCAAAAGCCAAAAAGATACATCCGGAGAAACAATTCGCAGATCTGAGCGCTGAGAATTCACGATTCAGAAAATAAAGAGTTGTGGGTAACAAGTTAATTAAGGTCGGTTTTTTACAGCCGACCTTTTTAATTTGTCTTAACCCCAATATCAGTCAACAAAAGCAAGAATGAGATAAATAACTTTCAAAAAGGAAGAAGTTTAGAGTAAAAGGAAACATTATGAAAATCGGACCATATAATATTTATCCAATTGATACCGGTACATTTTGGTTGGACGGCGGCGCAATGTTTGGCGTGATCCCGAAAGTGCTCTGGGAAAAAACAAATAAAGCGGATGAACGAAACCGTGTTCAGCTTGCCGCAAGATGTTTGTTGATTGTCGGGAATGGAAAAACAATATTGATGGATAACGGTAATGGACAAAAAATTACAGATAAATTCCGAAATCTTTATTCATTAGAAACTGAGAGCGGTGAATTATACAAATCACTCGCACAGTGCAACGTCAAACCTGATCAGATAACTGATGTTATTCTCTCCCATCTTCATTTCGATCATGCGGGTGGATCTACTGTAAAAGAGAATGGTAAATTAATACCGGCATTTCCCAATGCGAAATTCTATGTTCAAAAATCACAATGGGAAAATTCTTTAAAACCAAACGAACGAGATAGGGCAAGCTATTCCCAAAACGATTATCTGCCTCTTCAAGAGCATGGAGTGCTAAATCTTATTGATGGGGAAAAGGAGTTATTTGATGGAATATCGGTGTTAGTTTCAAGCGGACACACTCCCGCACTTCAGATGTTAAAAATCACCGATGGCAGCTCAACTTTGTTTTACCCCGCAGATTTAGCTCCATTTACCTCGCATATACCATTACCTTACATAATGGGTTTCGATCTTCAGCCGCTTAATACATTGGCTGATAAAAAAAGGATATTCAAACAAGCAGTTGATGAAGATTGGACGATATTCTTTGAGCACGATGCGCAGGTTGTTTCCGGGAATATTAAGATGACTGAAAAAGGTTTTGCATTCGACCGAGCAGTGGACGTATAGTTGTTAAGAATCTTTAAGATTGATAAAGCATCAAATCATTTTGAATGTGAATGAGTAATCTGTCTGAAGATATTCGAACCTTAGGAACAGAACTTGGATTTTCTATGATAGGTTTCGCAAAAGCTGAACCCCTCATCCAAGAAGGTGTACAACTTCAAGATTGGCTGGTTCGAAAATACAATGGTACAATGAATTGGCTTGAGAAGAATGAGAAGGAACGAACGAACCCTTTTTTGATAATGCCTAATGCAAAGTCGGTGATTGTTTGTGCAATTAACTATCATCATCCCGAAACATCAAAGTGCCATACTATTGGTAAGATATCAAAGTACGCATGGGCAGAAGATTATCATACAGTAATTAAAGGTAAATTAAAAGAATTATGGAATTTAATTGCATCGAGAAAACCTGATGCAAATGGTTTTATTGAAGTAGATTCTGGTCCCGTTATGGAAAAAGCTTGGGCGCAGCGAGCAGGAATCGGCTGGCAGGGAAAACATTCAATACTACTCAATCAAGAATACGGCTCATGGTTTTTTCTTGGAATAATAATAACCGATATTGAGCTTCAATACAATTCTCCGGTCGAAAATATGTGCGGAACGTGTATGCTGTGCATCGATGCTTGTCCAACAAACGCGATAGTAGCTCCGTACGTTCTCAATGCAAGCAACTGCATTTCGTATTTTACAATTGAATATAGAGGAGAAGTGGATAAAGAAGTATCGAATAAATTTGACAATTGGATTTTCGGCTGCGATATATGTCAGAATGTATGTCCATGGAATCAAAAAAAAGCTAAAATATCAAATGCACCTGAATTCATGCCGCGAGAATACTCGAACGGAGTTGAATTTGAAAAGATATTGTCAATGAATGAAGCTGAATTCAATCTACTTTTTAATAATAGTTCGATAAAAAGAAGAAAGTTAGAAGGACTGCAAGAAAATGTTAAGAATGTTTATCATAAAAAATATGAAAAGAGGAATTTATGACAGAAAATCATTTTAAAGTAATCATCATAGGATCGGGACCTGCCGGTTTAACCGCGGCAATATATACCGGACGCGCAAATCTGAATCCGATTGTTTTCGAAGGTATTCAACCGGGCGGACAATTAACTATAACAACGGAAGTTGAAAACTATCCAGGATTTCCAGATGGTGTCATGGGTCCGGAGTTAATGGATCTATTTAGAAAGCAGGCAGAGAAATTTTCAGCGAAAACGTTATTTCAGGATGTATCAAAAGTTGATTTATCGAAACGACCTTTCAAAATTTATTCTAATGATAAAGAATATATTTCTGATACACTGATTATCGCAACTGGCGCTTCGGCGAAATGGTTGGGATTACCCTCTGAGAAAGAATACATGGGACATGGTGTATCGGGTTGTGCAACATGCGACGGATTCTTCTTTAAAGGTCTGGAAGTAGTAGTTGTTGGAGGTGGAGACACGGCAATTGAGGAAGCAACATTCTTGACAAAATTTGCAACGAAGGTAACAATCATCCATAGAAGAGATCAATTGCGCGCATCGAAGATAATGCAAGAGCGGGCTAAGAATAATTCAAAAATATCGTTCCTATGGAATTCAGAAATTATCGAAATTCTTGGAAAAACAGAAGGTGGAAAGAAAACTGTTACCGGTGTGAAAGTAAAAGATACGAAGACAGGCGAATTATCGATTTTTCCAGCCGGTGGATATTTTGTCGGTATTGGGCATCAGCCCAATACGAAATTGTTTGATGGTCAGCTTGAGCTAAATCAGAGCGGATACATAATTACTAAACCGGGTACCACATACACGAATATACCGGGAGTATTTGCCGCGGGCGATGTTGCCGATCATGTTTATCGTCAAGCAATAACAGCCGCAGGTTCGGGATGCGCGGCTGCAATCGATGCGGAAAGATTTTTAGAAGCACAACATAGTTAAAGTCTAATTTATTTTGGCGCGAATTAGTTTTTAATATTTTATATTCTATCAAAATAAAAAATTGTTCTGCCAATGGTTGCCACTTTGTCGGATGTTTCAGGAAAAAGTCTGCTATCATCTGACAAATTGGCAACTTGATTTGTACTAAAATATATTAACATTCGAATTCCTTTCATTTATTCAATAAATATTTCTGGCACGTGAGTTGAATTATTATTCGATGAAATTCATAAACAGCAAAATATATTTTATTGAGAAAGGAAAGAAAGTTATGACACTGATTAGATGGAAACCATTACGAGATATTACAGCATGGCACCCGGCTGCCGAGTTTGAAAATGTTCAACGAAACATTGATCAATTGTTTGATCATATAAAAAGCGATTCCTTTGAAGAAGAGGCATATAAAACATTTATGCCTGCAGTTGATATTCTGGAACGTGAAAATGATTTTAATATTAAGGTAGAACTTCCCGGTGTGGAGAAAAGCGATGTGAAAATAACCGTTCAAAACGATGTTCTCACAATCAGAGGTGAAAAGAAGAAAGTAAGCGAGAAGAAAGAAGAGAATTATACTCGAACTGAACGATCGTACGGAATATTTCAAAGATCGTTTACACTACCGGCTTCTGTGACCAGTGAAAAGATTGAAGCTTCCTACGATAATGGTGTATTATCTGTGACTATACCGAAACTCGAAGAAGCTAAACCGAAAGAAATAGAAGTTAAAATAAAGTAATTCCGTAGAACAAAAAGAAGAAGTGACAGGACGTGGTTTGTTCTGTCACTTTTTATTTTATTAAACGGGAGGGACATTCAGCCGCTATCAGGCAATCGTCACATAGCGGTTTTCGCGATTTACAAACGTACCTTCCATGCAAAACAAAAATATTTCCTATCGCAATCCAGTTATTTTTAGGAAATAGTGACATTAAATCCCTTTCAATTTTTTCCGGGTCAGAATGAATTGAGAAATTCAATCTTTTTGAAACACGTTTAACATGAGTGTCTACAACAATACCTTCTGTGACCTTAAAATAATTGCTCAAAATAACATTGGCAGTTTTCCTGCCTACACCGGGTAGTGAGAGAAGTTCTTCCATTGTGGAAGGAACTTTGCCATGAAAATCCGAAATTATTTTTTTACAGGCACGAATGATATGTTTTGATTTCATGCGATAAAAACCGGTTGATCTGATTTCTTTTTCAAATTGATGCGAATCAGCATTGGCATAATCATCTGCTGTATGATATTTTTTGAATAGCGTTTCCGTTACAATATTAACCCGCTTATCTGTACACTGAGCAGAAAGAATAGTGGCAATAAGTAAATCGAGGGGGGTTTTATGAATTAAGGCGGTTTCATTGTTAGTGTAACGGCTTTTTAAAATACGGAAGATCCTGCCGGCTCTTTTAATCTCCGCAGGAAGAGCATTATTATCTCGATGCATCTAATCAACTCTAATATCACCTAATACTTTTGTGATCGTAATAAATAATTTTCCGGGGGCGGTTTCATATTCTGGAGTTATAGTTTGCAGATCGGATGAAAAACCGTTTTTTCTTTGTCCGAAAATCATTAGCGATCCAAGAGTGGAGCTTGCATCGATTGTTACCGCTGAATTTTTAGGAAGTATAATATTTGTATCGCCGAATACGCCGTGAATTTTTAGTTCATGCTTTCCCTCAGACCATGAGGCACCCGATAAATCAACAGTGCAATCTCCAAAAACGGTTGATATCGAACCACCTTTAAAATTCGATGATGATATTTGTGTATTAACGTCGCCAAAAACATTCGATTGATGAATTAGATCTGAAGAAAATTGTTGATTAACAATTGGATCGATATGTTGTGCTGGTGATCGATGTTTCCTTGGGTTAATCAAAATACTTGCACCCCAAATAATTAAAATCAGGGGCCAATAATTGCTCACCAGTTCTCCAAAATCGGCAACGCCAAGATTGTCAAGTAAGAACAAAGTGCCAAAGGTTATTAATGTCAATCCTCCAAATAAATTTCGCATTATGATAATCCTCTTTCTAAAAGATATTAATAAAATGTGATCAAAAAATGTTGAGTTAAAACCCTTTAGTCATTTACGATTGAATCTTCTTGATGTTACAAAAACCGTTTTTATCTAATGGGGTTGATCGTCAGATTCTTCAAATTGCAACCTATGATTTTGATAATCAAGAAGCGTTTCAATTATTGGTGGCGCTTCGGTAAATCCCATCAATTTCATGCGCAGTTTAGAAATATTCGGTGCATCGCAAAGATATCCGCTGTAATGTTTACGAATTTCGAGGCACGCTCTTCGCTCGCCCTTAAACTCGACAGAATATTTTAAATGTTCAATAAGAAGATTAACTCTTTCGGGAAGGGAAGGAGGCGGTAATAATGTTCCTGTCTCCATAAAATATTTTATCTCTTTGAAGATAAAAGGATTGTTGATTGCCCCCCGCGCAATCATGATGCCATCACAGCCGGTAGATAGAAAAACATCTCTCGCAATTTGAGGCGTCGTGATTCCACCGTTAACAATAATTGGAATTGAAACTGCATTTTTAACTTGCGAGATCCATTTATAATCCGGGGTGCCATCGTGTGCTTGTGACCGTGTGCGGCAATGAATAGTTAGTGCCTGTGCTCCAGCTTCTTGAATGATTTTTGCGGTTTCGATTATCTCAATCGATTTTTCATCCCAGCCAAGCCGTGTCTTTACAGTAACGGGTAGATCAACCGCTTTTACAACCGTGTTCACTATCTTGTAAAGATTTTTTAAATCCTTGAGTAAGCCGGCTCCTGCACCCTGACCTACGACATTTCTAACCCAACAACCGGCATTGATGTCAATAAGATCGGGTTGAAGTTCTTCTGCAAGCTTTGCTGCTTTTTCCATTGATGAATCCAAAGCACCATATAATTGAATGCCTATCGGACGTTCATCCGGGAAGAATGTCATTTTCTTTTTAGATTTGATCGAATTGCGGATTAATCCTTCGGCATTTATAAATTCAGTGTAAACGATATCGGCGCCAAATTTTTTACACAATAGACGGAAAGAGATATCGGTTACTTTTTCCATTGGCGCTAACGCTATAGCTTTATTTATATTGAAGAGTTTCTTCGGCATATTATTCTCTTAAAATATACGAAGAAAAAATTTGGTAAATAAAAAAGCCCGAATCACTACCGGCTTGGACTATAAATATTTGATTAACGTATTGAGACCTCTGAATAATTGTCCCGAGAGAGATATCTTTGGCATTTGTAAACCGTTGAAACGGTTACAAGCAAAAAAAGAATTTGGCTAACCCACGACTTAAATCGTGAGTTAATGATAATTATAAAATCAACAAACTGTTTTAACAGTTTCAGAAATTAAAGTATAATAATATTTCAGAAGTCTCTTATCATTATTATGAAAAATTATTCGAGCAATAAATCTCACCTTCTACATATTCTTAATTATGGCTTCTGCCATCTGGTCAGTCGTAATCGGATTATCGGGATTAATATCGCGTGTACCTTTTTTTCCTTCTGCAATTGTTTTTGCCACCGCTATTTCGATGCGTATTGCCGCATCCAATTCTCCTAAATGCCTCAGCATCATCGCTGATGCCAAGATAATTGCACTCGGATTTGCAATATTTTTACCGGCTATATCGGGTGCGCTACCGTGAACTGCCTCGAACATTGCAATTTCCTTTCCGATATTTGCACCGGGTGCCATCCCCAATCCACCAACAAGACCAGCAGACAAATCAGAAAGAATATCGCCGAACATATTTGTTGTTACAACAACATCAAACTGATGTGGATTCATAACCAACTGCATACTAAAATTATCGATGATTTTATCATTAGTTTCAATATCGGGATACTCTTTCGATATTTGCTGTCCGACTTCAAGAAATAATCCACTTGTATATTTTAGAATATTCGCTTTATGAACGATAGTCACTTTCTTTCGTTTATGCGTTCTTGCATATTCAAATGCGTAACGTGAAATTCTTTCCGAACTGAATCGCGTTACAATACCGATTGCTTCTGCCGCACTTTTTATTGAATCAATGTAGTGCTCAATACCGGAATAGAATTCTTCCGTATTCTCACGGAATATTATTAAATCAACATCGTGCCATATCGATGGAATACCCTGAAACGATTTCACCGGTCGAAGATTTACATACAAGTCGAATTCTTTTCTGATTGCAACGTTAACACTTCTGAATCCCGATCCGACCGGAGTTGTCAGTGGACCTTTTAAGACTATTTTATTTCGCTGAATTGATTCGAGTACGTGTTTGGGCAATGGGTCTTTAAATTTTTCGATTGCAGCGAGGCCGGCTTCTTGATACTCCCACTCGATTTGAACACCGGTAGCTTTAATTACCTCCAGAGCCGCTGATATGATTTCGGGCCCAATTCCATCACCCGGGATTAAAGTTATTGTGCGCATAATCTTGACCTCCTAAATATTTCAGTTGTTTGAATTATCTTCATCTATCTCTTGTCTTAATTTCGTAAAATAATTGATTAATTTTGCAGGAATTTGCTTTGCATACCGATTATAACGGTAAATATCTAAAAATAGTTCAATGCTGTCGTTGTTACTGGAACAAATAACCTGCTCAAGTATTTTGAAATTATCTGTCTTCGGCAATCCCTTTTTCAATCTGTAAGGATTTAATCCTCTTCCAATAAACTGTGTTACGAAAAGGGTGGATGCCATAAGTTTATCGTGTTCTTTGGGCGACATCATTTTGATGTTTAGTCCATGTGATGAAAGAAGGTTTGAGATTTTATTCAATTTCGATTTCGATATTCTGACAGGGCAGACAATTATGTTTTTGTCTTTTAGATTTATTCTTGCGCTATCTGGACCGAAGAGGGGATGAGTACCAAGAATGGATATATGTTTCGGTAAATATTTTATCATCCACTTTATCGGCTGTTCTTTTACAGCGCATACATCAACCACTAATGAGTCGGGCTTGAGATGAGAAGAAATATTTTTCAGTACCGATGGTAGTTTGTTGATAGGGACAGCTAATATGACAACATCCATCAATCCTAAATCATCAATCATGCATTGCTTTATTCCTCGCTCTAAACTCAATGTTAAATCTGCATCATAAACATTAACTTGAAAATGATTTTTAAGATAATGCGCTGCCAGCTTACCAAACCTTCCATAACCGATGATGGCAATATCTTTCTTCATACTTCTCGCTGAACTTTTCGTGCGTTCTTGATGATAATATTGTATACGTCTTTTATGAATTCAGGATCGAGCTTTGCTTCTTTAATCAATGCAAGTCGTTGCGAGTAAATCTCCTTCTCACGCTCGGCATCATAAACAGGAAGATCTCTTTTTTTCTTCCAGATGCCGACATCTTCAGCAAGCTCTTTTCGCTTGGTTAATAGTAATATCATCATATCGTCGATCAAATTAATTTGATTCCGTATTTTCGTGTTCGTGTTGCTTCTTCGTAAAAGCTTTTGCTTCATAAGATGATCTGCAAGTACGAGTGCAATCATCGATTCAACGACCGGTACAACTCGTGGGCAAATGCAAGGATCATGTCGTCCTTCAACTTTGATTTTTCTTTTTCTTCCTTTTATATCTACGGTCTCCTGAACTTTACCAATGGAAGATGTTGGTTTAACAGCAACGCGAACGACAATATCTTCACCCGTAGAAATACCCCCCAATATTCCTCCAGCATTATTTGTTTTAGTACGAATTCTTCCGGTTTTCTTATCTTTAAAAAATTCGTCGTTATGCTCGCTTCCTTTCATCTTAGAAGCGGAGAAACCGGAACCAACTTCAAATCCCTTCACAGCGGGGATAGACATCAGTGCTTTCGCAAGATCGGCTTCAAGTTTATCGAATACCGGCTCACCAAGTCCGGCAGGACAATTTTTTACAACCGCTTCAATCACTCCACCGAGTGAATCTCCTCGCTTTTTGATTTGAAGTATTTTATTCTCCATCTTTTTTGCTGCAATCCGATCAGGACAGCGGACAGCATTATTTTCTATTTCTTTTAAGTCAATATTCTTGGCAGCGATATTTCCGATTTCTTTAGTGTAAGCGAAGATTTTAATTCCTTGTTTTGCCAAAATATGTTTCGCAACCGCTCCGGCAGCAACTCGTCCCACAGTTTCTCTTCCCGAAGCTCTGCCACCGCCACGATAATCCTGAATTCCATACTTCGTAAGATAAGTAAATCCCGCATGTCCGGGTCTGAGCAAATCTTTGATTTCATCATATGCTTTTGAATCCTGATCTTTATTCCAAATCAACAGACAAATTGGCGTACCTAAAGTTCGTCCTTCAAAAACTCCACTTAAAATTTCTACTTGATCTGATTCATTGCGTGGTGTTGTAACTTTACTTTGCCCGGGACGTCGGCGGTTTAGTTCTTGTTGGATTTCTCTTTCGGAGATTATCATGTTCGGTTTAACACCATCAATTAAAACTCCACCGGCTTTTCCGTGACTTTCACCGAACGTTGTAATTCTGAAAAGTGTACCAAATGTATTTCCTGACATGCTTAGCCCTCTAATTTTTGAAACTCTTCCCAAAAATTTGGGAATGATTTTGAAACGCACATTGGATTTTTAATTTGAATTCCTTCAACTTGAAGTCCGGCAACAGCAAAACTCATAGCGATTCGATGGTCATTGTATGTTTCGATAACGGCGCCGTGAAGCGGTTGTGGATGAATGACAAGTTCATCTTCGCTCAATTCAACTCTTGCTCCGATCTTAGTTAATTCTTTGGAAAGAGCATCAAGTCGGTCGGTTTCTTTGTGTCTGACATGTGCAATGTTTTTAATCGTGGTCGCACCTTTTGCGAATGCGGCTACAACAGCGAGTGTCGGGACGCAATCGGGCATCTCGTTCATATCGACTTCAATGCCGTGCAGCTTGCCTCCATGAATCTCAATACTTTCCGGATGCTTGATAACCGTGCAACCAATGTCCGATAAGATTGAAAGAAAATGGATGTCACCCTGAAGCGATTCCGATGTGAGATTAGTGATAACAACACGACCTTTCGTTATCGCTGCCGCACCGAGGAAGTAAGTTGCTGAAGACGCATCCGGCTCGATGGTAAAATCGTGTCCGATATATCTTTGTCGGTTTCCAACATTAAATGTTTTCATCTCAATTGTATCTATAATCGCACCATATGATCGCATTACGTGAAGTGTCATATCAACGTATGGCATCGAGCTTAACTTTCCATTCACATGAATCGTTATAGGTCGTTTCGTGTAAGGGGAGGCGAGCAGGATTGATGAAACAAACTGACTGCTGATAGACGCATCAACATTAATTCTACCGCCGCTAAAATTTCCTCCCTGGATTTTAACAGGAGGGAAACCATTTTGGCAAGAACATTTGATACCGTTTGATTTAAGTGCATCGACCAAATCATTGATCGGGCGTTTGTTCATCTGTTCATCGCCGGTTAAAATCGTTTCACCATCAGCCAGACAAGCGAATGATGCGAGGAATCGCATAGCTGTGCCTGCGTTTCCAACAAATATTTCTTGTGTAGGAGCTTTAAATATTCCGTTAGAGCCATGGATTTCAAGTTTATCACCATGATCGGTTAGATTAATTCCGAATTTTCTTAGTGCTTCGACTAAATAAAATGAATCATCACTTCTCGATGGATGATGGATGTTTGATGTTCCTTCCGCCAGCGCTGCGGCAATTAATGCACGGTTGGTGTAACTTTTAGAAGGAGGGAGTTGAATGTCAGCACTCACAGAGTTTGCAGATCGAATTTTTCTTATCTCTTCTACCATTTCATGCTCTCAATAAAAAGTTTGGACTGAAGTTGTGCCTGTTTTTCGAATAATTCTAAGCCGGTAATGACTTCGCAACCAGCTTTAACTGCATCTTGGAGAAGTGGAGTCATAACAGGATTGTAAACCGCATCGAAAACTATCATACCTTTTTTAAAAAAACTTTTTGGAACAATACTTTGCTGTCGGTTGCCTTTCATTCCAACAGATGTTCCGTTCATCAGTATGTCGGGATCCAGTGAATGAAGATCATCAAATGTTGTCCATTCACAACCAAGTTCTTTAGCAAGTATTTCGGCTTTATTTGGATTTCTTCCGATGATTGTTGTTATGCAATTATTTGATAAAGCAGCATATGCCATAGTTTTTGCTATGGCACCGGTTCCCAGCACAACAACATTTTTGCCTCTCAGGTTGGTTCGTTTCTTGAGCAGCGAAATCATGGCAGGAAGATCGGTGTTGTAACCAATCAGTTTATCATTTCTTTTAATCACGGTGTTGTAAATGCCTAACCGTACAGAATCAAGTTCAAACCTATCGAGTAAGTTTGCAATTTCTTCTTTGAATGGCATTGTTACGCTAAGTCCATTAAAAACATTTCGGAATTTTGAAATAAAAACATGAAGATCGCACACCAAGAAATTCACATAAACCGCATCGAGTCGTTTTCCAATAAATATTTTGTTGTGGAAGTAGATGCCTTTGCTTTGTTTAACCGGGTTTCCAACAAGTCCAAAAACTTTCGTTCGATAATTTATTTGATCAACATCGTAAAGATTTATCAATTCGTTGTAGGTCAATTGACCATCCGCCGTTTTAGCTTTCTCAGTCAATGAAGCATAAGTTAAATAACTACCAAACTTACCGCCGAGTATTCTGCTGATTTCACCGGCTACTCCCATGCAAAGAGCTATCATCTTTTGTTTATCTCTACGAGATTGTTTGAGGAGATCGAAAATTAATTTGTTATCAGCGATATCGTTTGCAGTTGTTGCAATCTTGATGATGTGTGCGCCTGTCTTTCGCATCTTTCGGTACAATGATTCAAGCTTCTTTGGCGTTTCTTTAAAGTTATGATATGAGCAGATTACTTTAGTTTTGTTTGATTGAGAGAGAAGATTCTTTGTAAATTTATCACCCCAGCTAAACTCGACATCAACATATTCAGCGCCAAGCCGAATTGCTTCCGATAATATTTCATATTGTTGATTTGCCGAACCGGGAAATATTCCGACTTCGGCTTTTCTTCGGTTGGTGATTATGACTTTTGGTCGAGGGTGATGGAGAAGTTGAGCAAGATTCAAATCCTGTATTCCATCAATGCGAACTTCAATCAAGTCAGGAGTATCGCGAAAATCTCGAAGCATCTTCAATGCATCTCGCATCGAATTGGGAGCGATGGATAAACAGATTTTCATTCCGATAGAACCCGCTTAACAATATTTTTGGGAACAGTAACACCCACAATAGCTTTTCCGATTTTATTAAGAAGTGTATATTGAACTTTACCTTGCTGAGCTTTTTTATCGTGGTAAGTTAACTGAACTATTTTGTTCCTATCCATTCTCGAAGGAATATCTGTCGGGAGTTTGTACAATTGAAGCAGATTATTTAATCGTACGACTTCGGATTGTTTTAAAAGTCCAAGTGCGGCTGATATCTTCGCTTCGGCAACCATTCCTATTGCAACTGCCTCGCCGTGTGAAAGTTTGTAGTACGACAAAGATTCAATGGCATGACCAATCGTATGCCCGAAATTTAGGATTCGCCGTAATCCGGTTTCTCTTTCATCTTTTTCGACAATCATCTTCTTTAATTCACAACAACGATAAATTAGATGGATGAGGGATGCTTGTCCGCCTCCCGCCTGTGGCGAGGCTCGCCTTTGGCGGCTGGCGGAATGGATGGTAATCCTTGATTGATTATTCTCAAGGAACGAAAATAATTTATTATCAAGTATAGCCGAATACTTAATGATCTCGGCCATACCATTCCGAAATTCTTTGACTGGGAGAGTTTTCAAAGTATCAACGTCGATATAAACTTTTTTTGGTTGGTAGAATGCGCCAATAAGATTTTTACCGAGTGGATGGTCGACTGCCACCTTGCCGCCAATGCTACTATCGACTTGAGAAAGGAGAGTGGTTGGAATTTGGATGAATGGAATTCCACGCAAGAGCGTTGCCGCAACAAATCCCGCAAGATCGCCAATCACTCCGCCGCCAAGTGCGATGATTAGAGAACTTCTATCTGCGTTTAGTTTAAGAAGTTTATTTTCAAGTTGATCTTTAGTTTTTCGGGTTTTGCTTTTTTCACCTGCAGGAACTGAAATGATAAACGCTTCTACATTATGCGACTGAAGTGCTTTTAGAAATTTATTGCCATAGAGTCGCCTTACATTCGAATCGGTGATGATGAAATATTTTGATACATCATTCCATTTTGCAATCTCACCCGCAACGGAAGAGAGCTTTGTGCCGATAATTATATCGTATGAGTTATCGGTTATTTTTTTAAGGTTTATATGTAGTTTCATTTGTTCTACCTGCGAAAAATATTTCACCGTCCCGCCTTCGGCGGGATAAACTTCGATGCTGAGAACGCGAAGTTTATAGAAGATACAAACTTTTAGGGAGTTTGCAGAATTCTACACCTGCCACAAATTTCTATCCAAGCCACGATACTGGATTGCCTTGCTGATGTGCTCGGGACGGATTGATTCCGATGACACTAAATCGACGATAGTACGCCCGACTTTGAGAATACTGTTGTATGCACATACCAATAAATTTAGTTTTCAATTTCTTAAAGAGGCGTGTTGCCGCTGTTATAAATCAGTACACACATCAGAATTTGTTTTTCTCTTTCTCTGCTAAAATTTGCTTTGCTAATTTCAGATCGATTGTTGCTTTGTGTCCATGCTTCTCTAACAAGTGCAAAAGGTTGCTTCCGCTCAGAAGCGTCAAAGGTTTGCCCTTAGCAAACTCATAAGCATCGGGTCCGTAGTCAGCAGTAGTCACAAGAATTCCCTTTGTAGCCCCTTCATTCAAGACCGTTCCGTATAAATCACGAACCGCTGATACACCCACTGTGTTAGTATACCGCTTGGCTTGTATTACTATCTTGCCGCCCCGGATCGGATCAGGGTCAAATGCAACTGCATCAACACCACCATCTCGACTCGCCTGCGTTACCTTAACCTCGCCGCCTGACGTTGCGAATTCTTTCTCGAAGAGTTCACGAATGAGATGCTCGAAATCTTCCCAGTCCATCGCAGCAAGGTTACACGACGCATCGAGTTCGGCAGCGACCTCATAAGATGAAACGAACCGCTTATCCTCACGACTGATACTAAGAACCGGAGCGACGGGGGTGAGACTATGAAGTTTTGAACTGCTAATACCTTTGAGATTCTTGAAACAGAGTTTAGGATCGACACTTGCCAAATTTATGGAGAAAAATTCACGCCGATTTGCTTGCACAGACAAGATGCAAGCATTGACCTGATTGCCGGACGCTTTGTCTATTGATTCGACCCAGCCATTGAAAACGATAGATTCCAAAGCATTAACAGCGTCAGCTTCAAATAATTCGTGAATCGTGCGAAGAGTTATTTGATAGATCAGATTGTCGTAAATCTTATTAAAAGTCGATTCGGGAAGATAGCTTTCGATAAGTTCGTCTCTTGATTGAACGTACTTGACGTCCTTGACCGTTGGCATGACCTCAATTGAAGGCAAAGAATAGTCGATGATAAGAATCTTGTTTTCTGCGTTATAGTCTAGATCGAACTCTTTAGGAAAGTAGTCGGGATACTCAGAATTTGAGAGAACCAGTTCGCAATAATCTAATATGGCCTCTGGGTTCAGACCGAGATATTGTTCTTTCCTTTGCTCGATTGCTTCATTCGTTTGTTTCTGCTTGGTGAGAAATGCTTGTTCATTTGCTTGCCAGAGTTGCCATTGCTTTTGGTACTCTTTCTCTGATTCTGCATTCTTCCCAATGATTTCTTCTTTTTGTTTTTCCCAACGCTGATAATCAGCCATGTATAGATTTTGAGCCGCTGTAATTTTCTTGTCCTTGCGGGATGAAAACAGTCTATCTAGGATGCCTAGTTCGGGTTCGTACTGTGGTGCAGTCTCTCTCGGAGGTTGAGGAATTTCTTGAAGGGTCTGTGGCTGTGGTTTTGGCTTAGGGAAAATCGATTTGTCCTTCAGGGACTCCCACTTTATCGTATCATCGATGCTCAAGGTGTGCCGTAAGATATTTTCGAGTTCGGTGATTGCCTCACAAGCATCTCTGGTTCTTGACAGAGCCTCTTCAATCTTTGTCCTTTTGTTCAGGGCACGTTCTTCTTTCTCACTCCTCTTCCGCCACATCTCGTCCCAAGCAGCTTCTTGAGTTGCTGCTTTCTGTTCTACAACGTACTTATCTGTACCTCTAATGAGTCTGTATTTGTTTAACCCAGGATGCCGAATTTCAATTTCCCACATATGTTACCTTTGAGATTTATTCGTGAAGTCTCTGTGCAAGCTATTACACGCAGTGCTCATCTCACCTTCTTGGGCAAGTAAATGATGGATATTTGACCGCCTCGTTTGCAAATGACAGTACTCGCTGCTTCAGTAAATTGTATAAGTCAGTCGTATCACGAGCCATTATTACGATCTCATTTCCTTCCAAGACAAGTTTGTGTTTGTACTTAGTTAGATCCTGTGTGAGTTTTCGGCCATTGTGAGCAACAGCGTGTCGTATGAGTCTGGCCAACTCAATCGGCTCGTCCTTCCAGCATTGGGTACATATGCTTGAACCCAAGAGCTTCTTAATCTCATCTGGCAATTGCTGTGTCCGCAATGATTTCAAGCCAGTTGCAGCTTTAACACTATTGATTAAAAAGACTTCATAGGCAAAGTATACAGCACAGTATGCACTTATTTCAGACATCCATAGTGCCATGTTGAATTCGTGCTCCTGTTGATACTGTGACCAAATATCTTGCAGATTCATGTGAACCTTTGGAAGTGGCTGAGCATTCAGTGCTCCTTCGATTGAATCCTTGATTCCGTGGATCATGAGCCAAGGCCATCTGCGTACACAAGAAATCGCCTTCCATTCTAGACTAAGGTCAAACACCATTCCATCGAGCTTAGAGCCACGAATGATTTTTTCAAAGTCTTTTACCCATTGGTGATCGAAGAAACCTTGGTATCTTTCAAGGTCATCATCGAATCTGATTCTTCGTATGTCATTCTCGCTCATAGATACTCTTTAGTTGATGAGCATTGCGCATCTATAGTAAAAACGCATATTTACGTTTTTATTTATTGTTGTTGGGTTCATATGTTTGTTTAAGGATACGAAGATTTTATACGATTGTCAAAAAAATTTAAACGTTATGCCATCCACAAATTTCTATCCAAACTGCGATATTGGATTGCTTCGCTAATATGTTTCGGCTTGATGTTAGGAGATGATGTTAGATCGGCAATAGTACGCCCGACTTTTAGAATACGATCGTAAGCGCGGGCGGATAATCCTAATTTTGTAATTGCCATTTTCAAGAGCTCTTCTCCTGCGGAATCGAGCTTGCAGTAATTTTGTATATCTTTCGATATCATATCTGCGTTACTGTACATCCCTTTCCGTCCGGCGAAACGTTTCATCTGAACTTCTCGCGCCTGAACAACCCGCTCCCGAATGTTCTGGGATGATTCGCTCGAATCCTTACTTGCTAATTCTTTATACTTCACGGCAGGGACGTCGATGTGAAGATCAATCCTATCGAGAAGTGGACCCGATATCTTTGCCATGTATTTCTGGATTTGAAGTGAATTACAAGTGCATTCTTTTGTCGGATCGGTGAAGTAACCGCATGGACACGGATTCATGGCACAAACCATCATGAAGTTAGACGGATAATCAATCGACATCTTCGAACGGCTGATGGTTACATGTCCGTCTTCCAACGGTTGCCTGAGAACTTCGAGAACATTACGAGCGAATTCCGGCAGTTCATCTAAAAACAAAACGCCATGATGTGAAAGTGAGATTTCGCCCGGTCGAGGGATTGTTCCTCCTCCAACAAGTGCGCTATCAGATATTGTATGATGAGGTGATCGAAAAGGACGAGTAGATATCAAAGCAGTATCGGCTGGAAGTAATCCGGCAACAGAATGAATTTTAGTTGTTTCAATCGCTTCATCGAATGTAAGAGGAGGGAGAATCGTCGGCAATCGTTTTGCTAACATAGTTTTTCCGGAGCCGGGTGGACCGATCATTATGATATTATGACCACCTGCGGCGGCAACTTCGAGTGCTCGCTTAACATTTTCCTGTCCTTTTACATCTGCAAAATCGGTTGGATATCTTTGGTCAGTCGTAAAGATCTCTTTGATATCCACATGAAAAGGTTTCAGTAATTTGTATTCACCGTTTAAAAATGATACTGTTTCCACAAGTGTATCCATCGGATAGACTTCAAGACCTTCGACCATCGCGGCTTCTTTTGCATTCTCTCTTGGAACTATCATACCACGGATATTATTTTTCTTCACTTCAACTGCGATTGGTAAAGCACCGTGAATCGGGCGCAGCACACCATCAAGCGCTAATTCACCAAGGAGAACAAATTCGCCTAAAATCTCACTCGATACTTGATGTGAAGCGGCAATGATTCCTATTGCTATCGGTAGATCGAAAGCAGAGCCCTCTTTCCTGATATCAGCCGGTGCGAGGTTCACCGTAATTCGGCTATTTTGTGGAAATCGAAATCCAGTTGTTTTTATTGCCGCATAAACCCGATCCCTGCTTTCTTTTACAGCGTTATCAGGTAAACCAACAACATTGAAAACTGCTGATGCCGGTGCGATATGAGTTTCGACCTCAACAATATGCGCCTTTATTCCTAAAGTTGAACCACTTAGTATATGCGAAAACATTCCCATATATGTCTCCCATCCTTTTTTGCAAAAAAATAATGAAGTGTTCAATCAAATGCAAATTATCGATTTCCTAAAATAATCGCCGTTGCATTTACATTTATTTTTGCGTATTATTCTATTGTTGTGATAACGATTAGATGTTCTGATAAGGAAAGATACTTGCCAAAAAAAGATATTTTCTTGAAGATTGTTTTACTCTTCTCTATTCTCCATATTTTCTCAAGCTGCACATTCTATGAGAATGTGACCGGCTATTTTAACACTTACTACAATGCAAAAAAGAATTTCGACGATGCGGTTGCAGAGATCGAAAAAAATCCACAAAAAGCCCGCGATACAAATTACTTCGCCGTTTATGCGATCCCTAAAAGCGCTTCGGATAAACTCGATAAGGTAATTGAGAAAGGATCAAAGCTGATTCAGTTGTATCCTCAGAGCAGTTGGATAGACGATGCGATTATGATGATAGGAAAATCGTACGTTTACAAAGGTGAAAGCGAATCAGCGATAAGGAAATTTAAAGAGCTGTTAGAAAATTTTCCAGAAAGCGATCTTTGCGGAGAGGCAAAAATGTTATTAGCGGTTTCGGAATATCAATCGAAACGCGACGATGAAGCATTACGGCTCGCCAAAGAAGTCATCAGCGAATCTGAGATGGAAGGAGAAAACAACCGGATCCTTCAAGCATCGATGCTCGAAGGTCAAATTTATTTTGAGCGTGAAGATTATAATTCCGCAGTGGAAATTTTAGATAAAGCCGCCTTGCTTTCAGGAGATAACGCATTGCTTGCAGAGATTGAATTCCAGCGCGGTGTTTCGTATGAACGATTAGGAATTCAATCCAAATCGGCAGAAGCTTACGGAGGTGTGGCATCCCATGGATCAACTTTCTCGAAAGAATTTCAAGCGCGTTTGCGTCAAGGCGCCATGCTTGCACGAGAGCAGCGGTTTGAAGAAGCGTTCGATGTCTATTCTAACCTTCAGGGAGAAGCGCTAAAACCTGATGAACGAGCTTTGGTTGAACTTGGGATTGGCAATACTTATAAGATGAAAGGAGATACGTTATCTGCTTTCGAAATTTATGAGAAGATTGATACTTTATACAAGCGGACTGATGCTGCTGCGAAGAGTTTTTACGAGAGAGGTTTGGCATTCGAAAAAGATTTTCCTGATTACAAACGCGCAAATAATTATTATGAAAAGGCAAAATTGGAATATCCCTCCTCCGAGATCACACCTCTTGCAACCAAACGATATCTTGCTTTATCAAATTATTTTAAACTCACAAGCAGTTTGATTCGTTACGATAGTTTGATCTTAGTGAAAGCCAATCAAGATACTTTGGATGTTCAACCTGATTCGTTAGCTATTCCAGATTCCTTGGATAATAAAACTCAAGCAATCACACACGATCTTACTAAAGGCGAACAACAGATTAATTCAGAAGAAAGCGAAAATATTACTGAGGTTTCTGACGTCGAATCGTATGACAATCTTGAAGAAAATTTAGAACCGTTGCCGGAAGACCAATCGTTACAGGTTGGATTACTCTCAAGACGTGAGTCAGGATCCCGTTCGCTGGAATTTAGGAATGATAGAATGGGTGATAGAGCTGCCGGACAACTGATGCCTGGAGAAGGTGCTGATTCGAATAAAGTAAACGCCGCTCAAAAGGGTGCGCCAAAAGCGTCAGGACCCGATCCTTTATTAAAAGTTTCTGTTGACTCGCTTAGTAACTTGATTGGACAAGTTAAATTTGAATTGGGCGCTCATTTCTATCTTGAAATGGGGCTTCCGGATTCAGCGCTTATATTTTATTGGGACGTTGGAGATAATTATGGATCGTCCCGGTTTGCTCCCAGAGCTTGTTACGCAATGGTACAAATATATAATGAGCGGTCCGACAGTATCATGTCTGATTCAGTAAAGAATATTTTATTCACGCAATATGAAAATTCTGAATATACTTCTGCTTTGAAAAAATCGATTGGGCAAGAAGTTGAATTACAGGTTGATCCAATCGATTCCATTTTCGCTTCAGCTTATCAAATTGCAATGGAGGGCCAGATTGATACAGCGATGAAAATATTTTACCAGCTTGCTATCAATTATCCTGCCTCGCCTTTTGCCTCAAAATCATTATTCACAATAGCGTGGTTATTAGAAAACGATACAAAAAACGACAGTGCTGCATTTTGGTATAAAAAATTAATAAAAGAGTATCCATCTTCTGTGTATGCTGCTGAAGCTAAACCAAAAATAGCTATAAAAGACGATCCCAAAAGTGCTGAGCAATTGATAAAGATTAAAGAAATTCAAGCTCTTGGAAAAACAGAGGCTCCCAAAAAAGACCCGAATAAAGCGACAGATCAAGATAAGAAACAACAATCGTTACAACCGGTTCCACAAGAAGACTTGCCGGAAGAAGATAATCCACCTGATGAAGAGGAGGAAGAAGAACCACCTCCCGATGAAGACGAGGGTGGAGGCATCTAAAAAATAAACAGACCACTATTTCTTAAATGAAGCAGATCCTTTCAAAAGTTATCGGCTTAGAAAATTTGGGAAACTCAATCTATCGGCTGACGTTTGAAGCTCCTGAGATTGCCGATAAAGTTGCACCGGGACAGTTTGTGAATATTCGGATTTCTGAAGAGTATTCTCCATTATTAAGACGTCCGTTCAGTGTGTACAATAAAACCGGCAAGAACTTACAAATTCTTTTTAATGCGGTTGGAAGAGGAACAAACATTCTCTCGATAAAGAAAGAAGGAGATAAACTCGATGTGATTGGTCCGTTAGGGAATTCATTCTCACTAAGCGGTCAATTCGAAACTGCATTACTCGTTGGCGGAGGAATGGGTGTGGCGTCGTTGCCTTTGTTGTGTGCGGCAATTCAAAATAAAATAATTCATGTTGTAACATTTGTTGGTGCGAAGAATAAAGAAAGTTTGATTGTAGATAACCTACGAAATGTCATTTGCGCGACAGATGATGGGAGCAAAGGTTTTAGAGGCAATGTTGTTTCACTTGTTGAACAGCATATAAATGAAATGAATGTAGTTAAACCGAAAATATTTGCATGTGGACCACCTCCAATGCTCCGAGCTATCTCCGAGCTTGCCAAAAAATATAAAATCTTATGCGAAGTTTCGATTGAGAGTGCTATGGCTTGTGGAATCGGAATTTGCCAGGGATGTCCCGTTGAGCGCATTGGAACCGCGAATAAATATTCTCTCGTTTGCAAAGATGGTCCAATTTTCGACAGTAATACAATCAAATTTGTTCTTCATGATTGATACGACCGTTAATATTGGATCGATGAGATTAAAAAATCCTGTGCTTGTTGCATCTGGCACTTTCGGTTATGGTGATGAAACTCTTGAACTTGTTGATGTTTCAAAGTTAGGTGGGATCGTTACAAAATCTTTAACGCTAAAACCGCGTGATGGAAATCTTCCGCCGCGTATTGTTGAAACTGCATGTGGAATGTTAAATTCTATCGGACTGGCGAATATTGGAGTGAAAAATTTTATCGAGGAAAAACTTCCTCTGCTAAGAGAACTAAATACTTCCATAATTGTTAATATTGCCGGTAATACGATTGAAGAGTACGAAGAACTTCTAACCGTTTTAGAAGATCAGTCAGGGATTGATGCATATGAAATTAACGTATCCTGTCCTAATGTAAAAGAAGGCGGACTTGCATTCGGGACGAAATGCAATACAACCGCCGAAATTACAAGACGTGTTCGAAAACTAACTGCAAAACCGATCATCATTAAACTTACTCCAAACGTAACAAGGATATCTGAGTTTGCAGTGGCAGTGGAGGCAGAAGGTGCCGATGCAGTTTCTGTGATGAATACATTGGTTGGGATCGCTGTCGATGTTAAAACGCAAAAGCCGAAGCTTTCAACCGTGACCGGAGGATTATCGGGACCTGCAATTAAACCTGTAGCTTTAGCAAAAGTTTATGAGGTATTTAAATCTGTTAAAATACCGATAATCGGATTGGGGGGAATAATGAACTGGGCGGATGCAATCGAATTCATGCTGATTGGTGCAAAAGCTGTTCAGGTTGGAACAGCTAATTTCATCGATCCGGCTATCGGAATTAAAATTGCTGATGGGATTAAACAATATTGTGTTGATCGAAGGATAGCGCATGTTGTTGAATTGGTTGGCGCTCTTAAAATCTAATTGTAAGAATATGGCAACAACTTCCGCCCGCTATAGAAAAACAATTAAATTTTTGTTCGATCTTGAATTCTTTGGGATAAAACTCGGATTAAAAAATATAAATTCACTTCTTGACTTTTGCGGTAATCCAGAACATCATTTTCCGTCTATACATGTTGCAGGAACTAACGGCAAGGGATCGACCGCCGCAATGATTGCCTCTGTTCTAACTTCATCCGGATACAAAACGGGGTTATATACTTCTCCGCATCTTGTTGATTTCTCGGAACGGATACGGATAAATGGAAAAAAAATATCTTGGAATGATATTGTCTCTTATACAAATTATTTTAAACCGGTAATTATAAAACAAAAGGCAACCTTCTTTGAGGCGACCACCGCAATTGCATTTAAATATTTCGCAGATCAAAAAATTGATATTGCAGTCATAGAGACCGGGCTTGGAGGCAGGTGGGATGCAACAAATGTTTTATCGCCGCTCGTCAGTGTTATAACAAACATCAATATTGAGCATGAACATTATCTTGGTAAATCGTACGCAAGTATCGCTCGAGAGAAGGGGGGAATCATTAAACCATTCGCTCCATGTTATACAGCCGCGGATAATCTGGAGGCATTGAACAAACTTAAATCTATTGCGGATTCAAATCAGTCGATGCTTTATCATGTTGATGAATTCTCAAAAGCTACTATCAAAGATAGTTCTCTTTTTGGCATCCAAGCAGATATTCTTACGAATAAAAACATTTATCCTGATTTAAAAATCGCTCTTGCCGGGAATTATCAAGTAATCAACGCACGGCTTTCAATTCTTGTTTTAGAAAATTTAAGAGAATCTGACGGTCTGAAATTCATAACAAAAAAAAATATTTACAACGGATTTCAAACGATTAAAGAGAATACAGGTCTTTTTGGAAGAATGGATATTCTCTCAACATCTCCGTTAATAATCGGAGATGTTGCTCATAATCCAAACGCTACCAAGACGCTTGTAGAATCGTTAAAAAGTTGGTTCAGCAGAAAAGTTGTCCTGATATTCGGTGTAATGAAGGATAAGAGATTTAAAGAAATGATAAAATATCTCCAACCAATAACCAGAGTTGCAGTGGCGGTTCAGCCGAAATGTTCACGCTCTTTAGATAAAACAATTCTTTTGGAGCATTTCAATAAAGTAGGTCTTCAAGCTATCTCAGGCGCAACGTGTGCCGCAGGTCTTCGACTTGGATTAGTTGAAAAGCGTGAAAATGAACCAATTTTAATAACCGGTTCACATTATGTTCTATCAGAAATTTTACAAAATATCAATAAATTTGCATAAAAAGACTTGCTTTTTTTAAGAAAAGCATATATATTAAACAAGCTTATAGAGGAAGCTCCTAATTTTTTTTTTCGAACAACAGATAATCCACCATTTAACATATCAATTTTTCTTCTCCTCATAATGTATTAATTCGAAACGGATATTTAATCATCGTACGGATAAATGAGGGTAATTCATTCAACATAATATATTTTTCATAAGGATGTAAAACACCATGCCAATGGATATTGGAGAACTCAAGTCAAAAAAAATTGCTGAGTTAACAACGATTGCGAAAGAACTGAATATCACCGGTTACGCCGACATGCGGAAACAAGAGTTGATATTCAAAATTCTTGAAGCTCAAACAGAAAAAGACGGTCTGACTTTTAGTAAAGGGGTTCTGGAAACGTTGCCCGATGGGTACGGATTTCTCAGATCTGTTGATTATAATTATCTCCCTTCCCCTGATGATATTTACGTATCGCCATCTCAAATTAAAAAATTTAACTTGCGGACCGGAGATACAGTAAGCGGGCAGGTTCGGCCGCCGAAAGAAGGTGAAAGATTTTTCGCCCTGTTGCGGGTTGAAGCAGTTAATGACGAAAATCCAGATGCCGTACGCGATAGAGTTTTGTTTGATAACTTGACTCCTTTATATCCCAACAATCGGTTGAAGCTCGAGACTGCTCCGGGAGAATACGCAATGCGTGTTATGGATCTTTTATCTCCGTTAGGAAAAGGTCAACGCGGAATGATCGTATCTCCACCCAAAGCCGGTAAAACAATTTTACTTCAAAAAATCGCGAACAGTATTCTCAGGAATCATCCCGAAGTTTATCTAATCGTGTTGCTTATAGATGAGCGCCCCGAAGAAGTTACGGATATGGAGAGATCGGTAAACGCGGAAGTCATAAGTTCAACATTCGATGAACCACCGGAACGTCACGTTCAAGTTGCGGACATGGTGCACGAGAAAGCCAAGCGATTGGTGGAAACAAAGAAAGATGTTGTTATTCTTCTTGATAGTATTACCCGGTTAGCTCGCGCTCATAATACGGTTGTGCCACACTCCGGCAAAATCTTATCTGGCGGTGTTGATGCGAATGCGCTTCATCGTCCAAAGAGGTTTTTTGGCGCGGCACGTAATGTAGAAGAAGGTGGTTCACTGACAATTATAGCAACCGCTCTCATTGAAACGGGCAGCAGAATGGACGAAGTTATATTCGAAGAATTCAAAGGTACCGGAAATATGGAAATAATTCTCGATCGTAAATTGAGTGATCGACGAATATTCCCCGCGATGGATGTTAATCGCTCCGGAACAAGAAAAGAAGAACTTCTTTTCGAATCGGACGAATTAAACAGGGTTTGGATATTAAGGAAACTCTTGAGCGATTTCTCAACAGTTGAAGCGATGGAATTCCTAATAGAAAAGATTCGCGGAACAAAGTCGAACAAAGAGTTTTTACGCTCAATGAACAGTTGACGAAACGATTTTTCCGAAAATATTTATTTAATCCTGAAAATAAAGTCAGATTGCTTGACTTTATCAAGATCAAATCTTAAATTGGGCAAACAAGTAATTTCATAACGGTTGAATTATTATGCCGAAAACTACGATTAAGGTAATTGTCTTATTACTCCTATTGCTTCCATTTGCAAATTCTCAAGATATGGAGAATGCGTATGGAATTGGAACATCTTTCGGCTTAACTGTCCCCCGAACCGATATTAAAGGTTCTATTGAATCTCCAATTGGTCGCGCTTTTATCAGATATTATCCTTCCTCAGCTATCGGAATCGAATTTGGAGCGGGAATAGGAACACTTGAAGCGAAAAAAGATACGCAATTCTTTACTTCTACAATTTATCCGTTCGATGTCAGATTTGTTTTCCAGCCGTTAAAGATCAAATCGGTAACTCCATATTTTTATGCCGGAGCCGGGTTGTTATCTTTTAATCCAAAAGATTCCACCGGAAAAAAGTTACCTCGTAATGCCAGAGGTGATTATAAATTGTTAACATCTTTTTACCCTCTCGGAGTTGGAGCAACAGTTAATCTCTCAAAAAGTACGACACTCGGTTTAGCAGGAACTTACAACCTCACATCGACAAAGTTTTTAGAAGATATTAAAACAGATGTTCGGGATGCGTATTGGAGTTTCACTGTAGAACTTTTTGCTTTTCTCAAAGAACAAAACCCAGATCTCGATGGAGATGGTTTATTAAACGACGAAGAAAGACAATTGAAAACCGATCCATTGAATCCTGATACCGACGGTGATGGTTTAAAAGATGGCGAAGAAGTCCATACTTATAAAACCGATCCTTTAAATAAAGATACTGATGGTGACGGCTTAACAGATGGGGAAGAAGTCTTAATCTATCATACTAATCCTTTGAATAAAGACACTGATGGTGATGGTTTGACAGATGGTGACGAGGTTTTAAACTACAAAACCGATCCATTGAAACCTGATACAGATGGAGATGGTTTAAAAGATGGCGATGAAGTGCTGAAGCATAAAACCAATCCATTAAAAATTGATACAGACGGCGATGGTTTGGGCGACGGCGATGAAGTATTGAAATATCTCACAAATCCGCTGCAAATAGATACCGACGGAGACGGATTGACCGATGGTGATGAAGTATTGAAGCATAAAACTCTTCCGTTGAAACCAGATACAGATGATGGCGGAATGCCAGATGGCAAAGAAGTTCAACTCGGCTTGAATCCTTTAGACCCAACCGATGATGTGCCGACTATTAAAATTGGTGAACGCATCATTCTTGAAGGTGTAAATTTTGAAACAGCAAAAACAACTTTACTGCCTGAAGCAAAACAAATTCTTGATCAAGTTGCTGTAAGTTTATCTTCAAATTCCACAACCGAAGTTGCCATTCACGGACATACCGATAATGTTGGCGGAGCAAAGTATAACATGAATCTATCTTCAGGCAGAGCCGAATCGGTTAAAGCTTATCTCGTCAGTAAAGGGATCGATGCAAAACGGATAACAACAAAAGGTTACGGTTTTACTAAACCAATTGACGATAATACCACTGCCGAAGGAAGAGCGAAAAACAGGCGAATAGAATTTGTACGTGTTAAGTAATCTCCAATAGAAAAAAAATTAAATCACTGATTATTAATTCTTTTGTTCAATCGACATGAATAGAGAAGTTATTATTGCGAGTGCATGCCGAACTCCGATTGGATCGTTCGGCGGTTCATTAAGTTCATTTCCTGCTCCAAAATTAGGCGCACATGTTATCCAAGAAGCCATTAAGCGAGCAAATCTTAAACCCGACTTGATTGATGAAGTGATAATGGGTTGCGTTCTTTCAAGCGGAATGGGGCAAGCGCCAGCGCGGCAAGCGGCGATTTATGCCGGACTTCCGACTTCAGTTGAGTGCATGACCATCAACAAAGTTTGCGGTTCCGGTTTGAAGTCGGTGATGCTTGCTTCGCAAGCGATTGCTCTAGGCGATGCTGAGATAATTGTTGCCGGTGGTATGGAAAGCATGTCGAATGTTCCATACGCGCTTGAAAAAGCACGGAATGGTTATCGTATGGGCCATGGACAAGTTACCGATTTAATGATTAAAGACGGATTGTGGGATCCGTACAAAGATTTTCATATGGGAAATGCGGGTGAACTTTGTGCAAAAGAGTGTAACTTCTCCAGAAAAGTGCAAGATGATTTTGCAGTTCTTAGTTACCAACGGGCATTAGAAGCACAAAAGAACGGATTATTCAAAGAAGAAATAATTCCCGTCATCATTCCTCAAAAAGGTGCCGAGCCATTAATTATCAATGATGATGAAGAGCCGAAAAAAGTTAAGTTCGATAAAATAACAACTTTAAAACCGGCATTTATACAAGATGGAACCATCACAGCCGCCAATGCATCAAAGATCAACGACGGAGCGGCAGCGTTGGTTATAATGTCTAAAGAGAGAGCTGACAAGCTTGGTATAAAGCCGCTTGCACGAATTGTTGCATCAAGTTCGGCGGCAAAACAACCCGAATGGTTTACAACAGCCCCCGCCGATGCGATAGCAAAAGTTTTGAAAAAAACCAACCTCACAAAAGATCAAATCGATTTATTCGAAATAAATGAAGCATTCGCTGTGGTAACTCTTGTGGTGAATCAAATTCTTGGTTTGGATAATAACAAAGTGAATGTTAACGGAGGGGCGGTAGCATTGGGGCACCCGATTGGCGCAAGTGGGGCGCGCATTTTAGTTACTCTGCTTCATGCCATTAAACAACGAAATTTAAAACGTGGAATTGCATCATTGTGCATCGGCGGTGGTGAAGCAAGCGCAATGATTGTTGAACTTTATTAAAGAAGGATTTATCATGGAAATAAAAAATATAACAGTGATTGGCGCCGGTACAATGGGAAACGGTATTGCGCACGTATTTGCCCAGTACGGCTTCAACGTAACTTTGAATGATATCAGTCAACAATATCTTGACCGTGCAATTAAAACTATCACCGGCAATCTCGATCGTCAGGTTAAAAAAGAAATTATTACCGATGATAAGAAAAAGGAAACGCTCGGCAACATACGCACCTCGCTTGTTTTAGAAGAGAGTGTTAAAAATGCAGATTTAATCATCGAAGCGGCAATTGAAGATGTCGGGATCAAAACAAAAATATTTCAAACATTAGACATTTCAGCTCCATCACATTCAATTCTTGCTACAAATACATCATCGATATCAATCACCGAAATCGCTGGCAAAGTAAAACGTCCCGATAAAGTTATCGGTATGCACTTTATGAATCCGGTCCCGATGATGAAATTGGTGGAAATTATTAGGGGGCTTGCCACATCAAACGAAACTTTGAATGTAGTTGTAGAGATTTCTAAAAAATTGGAAAAAGTACCTGTTGAAGTAAACGACTATCCTGGTTTCATTGCGAACCGTATCTTGATGCCGATGATTAATGAAGCAATTTATTGCGTTATGGAGGGAGTTGCAACACCGGAAGCCGTAGACACTGTGATGAAATTAGGTATGAACCATCCAATGGGTCCTCTTACACTGGCAGATTTCATCGGATTGGATGTTTGCCTTTCCATTATGAATGTTCTTCATGAGGGATTAGGGGATTCAAAATATCGTCCGTCTCCACTTCTTAAGAAAATGGTAGCTGCTGGTCATTTAGGCAGAAAAACCGGTCAAGGTTTTTATAAATATGAAGGAAAGTAAAAATGCAATTCAATTACAATGAAACACATTTAATGATAAAAGAAACGGCGCGTAAATTTGCCGAAGATGAATTAGCGCCAACTGCAATCGAGCGAGACGAAAAAGAAGAGTTTCCTTACGAAGCCGTAAAAAAATTGGGCGAATTAGGATTTATGGGGATGATGGTCCCCGAACAGTATGGCGGCGCTGGGTTGGATGCCGTAAGTTACGTGCTTGCCATGGAAGAAATCTCTCGTGTCGATGCCTCCTGCGGCGTAATAATGTCTGTCAATAATTCTCTGGTAACATATGGATTAAACGAGTGGGGGAGCGAAGAACAAAAGCAAAAATATCTAATTCCGCTTGCAAGTGGTAAATTACTCGGGGCGTTCGCTTTGTCTGAACCTGAAGCGGGCAGTGATGCTTCCAACCAAAAAACCATTGCCGACCGATCAGGAGATTATTACATATTAAACGGTACAAAAAATTTTATTACCAATGGATCCACTGCAGATGTAATATTGGTTATGGCAACAACCGATAAAACAAAAGGCGCCCATGGTGTTAGCACTTTTATAGTTGATAAAGGAACACCCGGATTTTTCGTTGCAAAAAAAGAAAAGAAATTAGGAATACGCAGTTCAGATACGGTTTCGTTGTCATTTCAGGATTGTAGAGTGCCGGTTGCAAACCGGATCGGTGAGGAAGGGTTCGGTTTCAAATTTGCGATGAAAACTCTTGATGGCGGCAGAATAGGAATTGCATCGCAGGCATTGGGTATTGCACAGGCATCGTTAGATGCGTCTGTTGCATATGCAAAACAAAGAAAAGCATTCGGAAAGTATATAGCTGAATTTCAGGCGATACAATTTAAGATCGCCGATATGGCAACACGAATTGAAGCGGCAAGGTTATTAACGCTTAAAGCCGCCGCGTTGAAAGATGCTCATGAGCCGTTTGGTAACATGTCTGCAATGGCAAAATTGTTCGCGTCAAAAGTTGCTGTTGATGCAGCTCTCGATGCAATCCAGATTCATGGTGGATATGGATATTGCCAAGAATATAATGTCGAGCGTTATTTACGTGATGCTAAAATAACCGAGATTTATGAAGGGACATCAGAAGTTCAAAGAATAGTTATATCGAGAAATCTGTTAAAAGATTGAAAATTTAATAATTATTTTCTTAGAGGGAACTGTTGACTTGACAAATATTGTTGTTTTTCTTATAATTGCAAGTCAGTTATTTAATATAATAAACATTAACAAACATAAAAGGAGTTAAAAATGAAGAAATTAGTGCCCGTTTTAATGCTGGTTTTATTAATGACCGGAATCGGTTTAGCGCAAGAAGGCCAAATGAAATTAGGCGTTGGTGTGGAATTATTACTTCCTAGCGGCGACTTTGGCGACTACGCCGGAACCGGAATTGGCGGAACTGCCAACTTCCTATATCAGTTAAATAATCAGATATCACTTTCCGGTACTGCTGGCTATATCAGTTGGGGTGGCAAATCATTCGATGTAGGTCTTGGCACATGGGATTATTCATATTCAGCTATTCCGATTCTCGTTGGTGGAAGATATTACTTCACAGAGGGTGATGCCCGATTATATGGTAGTGCTGAAATAGGAATGTATATGTTTAGCTTTACAGTTACTACTCCTTCATACGACTATTTTGGCTATACTTTTCAGGGTGGTGAAACCACTGAAAGTAGCAGTGAATTCACTATAGCACCTGGAATTGGTTATGAAATGAAGATTGGCGATAACATGAATTTAGATTTAACAGCCAAATACCTCATGATCTCAGATGCAAATAATCTGAACCTTCGCGCTGGGGTTAATTTTGTAATTAATTAATCTTCTTAGCTTTTTATTACATAAGATGATAAAGGCGTTCTGAATAAGAACGCCTTTTTTTTGAATTTTAACGAATAATACAAAACTGCATGTCCATGACAATAAATTGGTCGAAATGACCTGAAAATATTGTTCTATTGAAAAATAAGGAGATAACCTACTTAGGTTAAACCAATAAAATAAAACTTGACAAATTCCTTTTTTTTTGGTATACTTTACGCGGTTATGGTTTGATTTTTTTTAAAGAAATCTTTATGTCATTGATACAAAAAAATATTTATAAGGGTAGTATGAAAAAATATATCTTTCTTTTTACATTTTTAATGATATTTGGCTCAATCAATCTCTTTAGTCAAAATGTATTCTTTAAACTTAATGGCGGTATTTCTCTGCCAATCGGCAAGATGAGTGATTCGATAAAAATGGGATTCGGCGGTTTATTAACTTCAGGATATGATTTCGATGAAAATGTTGCCATTACTTTAACAACCGGATATTTATACTTTCCAGGAAAAGAAATTGTAACTCTCGCTGCACTCAACACCACTAAAATTGGTGTTACCCCAATTTTGCTTGGAACAAAATACTCAACTGCATTTGGCGATCTGTTAAAGGCATATGCAAAATTTGAGATAGGTGTCTTCGTCATGAAAACCACACAGACATCAAAAATAATCGATTTGGATTATAAAGAAGCCAGCGCCACTAACACTGAAACTAAATTTGGTCTCGTTCCTTCCTTGGGTGCGGAGTATAAAATCAATAATAATATAGCAATCGATTCAAATTTTTCATTTAATTACTTAGCGACCGAAGATAAACCAACACAGTGGCTCGGAATATTCGCAGGTATTAAGTATACATTATAATAAAATTAATTCACTAATATTTCACAAATAAAAGAGGGTATTATGAAGAAGTTTGTTATTGCAATTATTTTGGTGGTTATGGTAGTTAGCTTAGCTTTCTCCCAAGCCAAACCGGGTGGTATCGCTCGTCAGGCAAGTATGGGCGGATCACAGGCAGGTTATGGTTTAGTATTAAATCCATTCATTATGGATGACCCTGCTCTAATTTTTGTAAACCCGGCATATCAAGCCAATTACAAAGATTATCTCTGGATGAATATATCCGGCGGTCGATTATATGGCAGTTCGAGTTCAGATAATGGATATGGACAACAGAACGCAGGGGTTGCATTTGGAGTTACAGATAAATTGACGGTTGGGACAATCCTCAGCCATGATCCATCTGGAGTGGCTTTACTACCAAGCATGATGAGCGAGATTTCGTGGAGAAGTATTAAATATCCGCCATCTATTGACAATGTCTGGGAAGTGATTGGAACTTATGAGGTTGGTTCGTTGGATTTAGGTCTTGGTTTTACTTATGGATGGTCGAATAGAGATACGACTTATGATCAATCATTAAAATATACTCTTTATTCGCCAATCAGACGAGATACAACTGTAGCATCATCGCGTAACTCTGAGGCATCATCAACGATGTTTGGTTTTCGTGCCGGCGCCATATATGATTTAGGCAACGGTTCATCTGTAGATTTCAGCGGTGCCATACGTTTTGATGATGTAGTTGATAAAATGACGCATTCACCATTGGATACAAATTCATTTTATCCTTATAACAGATACGGTGGTGAGTATTCAGCGTCTGCAACAGAGATCCAATTCAGCGCTCGCGCCAAAATGAAAGTATCAAATAAATTTAATTTTGTTCCTTATGGAACGATAATGATGATTTCCGCTGAACCAAAAGAAGATAAACGTGTACCGTTGCGGTCATATGAATCTCAATGGTTAGCAAAATTTCCAGAGACTTACACATATACACTTGATGGTTTAGCATATGCACTGGGAGTTGGCGGAGAATATCATACTCAGTCATTCTATTTTGCCGGTGGTGTGAGTTTACAAAGTGGCAGTATGGAAGAAGAAAGCAAATATAAATTTTCATACGATGGTTGGACAGGTTCTATGTATGACACAATGACCTATGACCAATCATATAAGTCTGAATTTAAATATACAACCATTCCCGTTATTAATTTAGGTGCAGAATGGTCAGCTACTGATTGGCTCACATGCCGCATCGGATATCAGAGAGCTATTGGAAGTTTGAATCTAACAAGCGAGTCTAAAGAAACACGTTCAGCACTTCATGACTCAACATATTACCGTGTCTCTTCAGCTAATTTGGAATACAACTTATCAATGGCAAATAGTTTCATTTTCGTTGGTGGTCTAAATCCGTCAACATTCGATGGGTTAGTGACCCTCGGTGTTGGTTTCAAGTTCGGCGGTTTCGCACTTGATGCAACGGTTAGCGAAGAAGCACTGCGTCGCGGTCTCGGATTATTCGGTTCAAACGATAATTTAAATACGTTTGGATTTATGACGGCAAGTTATAATTTTACCGAGTAGTTTTTAAATCAACAAATAAGTCAAAGGCGATCGATCATCTTCGGTCGCCTTTTTTATTACAATGCTAATCATACGCAATTCTATTTTATACCACTCACATCTCCAAATAGCTCGGTATTGTGCAATGAACGAATTATTTGTACATTTTATATAATCTTTGACAGTACATAATTCCACGCATGCACAATATCGAATATTCTACAGGTTCATTAAAATTAGACAAACATTTAGGGGGTATCGTTCCGGGCGATACAATGCTCCTTCTTTTCAGCATCGAATCGGATGTTTCATCTTTATTCAAAAGGATTCTCGATTACTCCTTCGAGAATAAAATACCGGTTCATCATTTCTTTTTCGGAAAAAGTAACATATCGGAGATTCAAAACCAAAAAAAATACAAAGCCATCGAATTCCGTATTGCCGAAATAAAGCCGAAATCTTTTCCCAGCAACTTTATTCAACAATTATTGTCGATAAAAAATAAATCGGTTGTCATTATCGATGGTTTACATCTTTTGCAAGAGTCAGGTTTAACCGAAAAGAACATTCTGTTATTATTTCAAAAGCTTGGAGATATTAGTCGAAAGAAGAAACATTTTGTAATCGTTTCTCTCCGGCGCGATCTCTCAAATATAAAATTGATCGCCGATCTGAAAGATATATCTTCAATTTGTTTGGATATAATTCGATTTAAGGATGAATTGTATTGTTTGCCCGTATCACGAAAGGGGAGATACAGACCATCCGAGCTTATTCCTTTCAATATCACTATGGCGTTGAAAGATAGTTCTTTAAAATCTATACAAATAATCTCTCCCGATTCAGTAATTGGAAGTTTTGAAAAAAGATTCGAACAAAGTTTTAAAAAAGCAACAGATGCACTTCTTCTTTTCGACCGTAATGGCACTCATCGCGAGTTTAACGATCGCATGATCTCGCTCCTTGGATATGACATTGATGCGTTGAAAATAGTTAGGTTAACAGATTTAGTAGCCCCTTCTCATCGTCGCACTTTTTTAAAATCGATTTTAGAATTGCAAAAGAAACGCTCTACCGATATTGCGCTTGACTTAATTAAAAATAATGGAAAAATCCTACCGGTTGAAATACATATTTCAACAATAGCCGGTGGCTGGTATTTTGCAGTAGTTCGGCTCGTTGAGAATGAACAGGAAATGCTGAGGATATATCAACAGCAATCTAGAGATTTTGAATCGATCATATCAATGGTAAATGTTGCCATTCTTCTTGTTCGAGAAAATAAGATTGTGTTTGTCAATAATAAGTTCATCACACTATTTGAATATCCGAAAGCAGAGGATATATTACAGAAACAAATTAAATCTTTTACATCGTCCGAATCGAATCGGAAACTTCAAAAATCGATTCAATCTGTTCGTGAGTCGGGTGAATCTGCAATAATAGAAATTCCGCTCATCGCAAATACCGGTAAAGTGATTGAAACGAGAATATATTTATCATCCGTACAGTTTCAGGGAAAGAATTGTATTCAACTTTCGATTCAAGATATCACCTTAGATAAGAAGACAGTTGCTGAAGCCGTTGACAAAATAAATTTATTCAGAACTTTGATTGAAAACGCGATTATACCCGTTACGATTGTGAATAATGGAATTGTAAAGATTGCAAATCAATCGTTCCTTGAATTAGTTCATCAGGAATCACCACAGATAATCGGAAAAGAAATTCTTTCAGTAATAGCAGAGGAAGATAGAGATCGATTTACTCAGGTTCTCGCGAAGCAAACCGGGGCAAAATCAAAACCTGCTGTCGAACAATTTGTATTGAAGCATCATGATAACAAGAAATCTGAATGCGCACTTTCTTTTTTCAATCTTATCGATCTTAAAACGGGGGATGTTGCAATTTACTTTGAAGACAGATCGGGTCAAAACGCGATTGACAAAGAAATCTCTCAACGGCGGCAGGAGATAGAGTATCTTAAAAATATCAGTTCAACTTTATTCAGCAATTTTGATTTAAATAAATCTTTCAGAAATGTAATAATCAAAATATCAGATTTGTCCGGCTTAGAAATGGGTGCGGCTTACCTCCCGGATGGTGCTGGTGCAAAAATAATCTTAACCGAGTCCCGTAATTTACCAACAGAAGTCGCTCTTAAACTTAACGAATTTGAGAATGAACACGGCATAGGCGGCTTTATCTCGAAGACACTCTTACCGCATCTGTTCCACATTGCTCGATATCCAAGTTATCTTCCGCATCGGAGTATTTTTAAATCGGTGGGAATAAAAATTGTCGCGCTGATTCCGTTGGTGGCAAACGAAAAATTAGTTGGGATGTTCTTATTTTGTTCTCGAAAAGATCAATCTGCAGTTCATTTCACGCAAGATCTTTATACAACTATCGGGCATTTGCTTGGCAATCATCTGATTAATGCTAAAACATTCAAAGAAGTGAAGGCAACAGCGGACTTGGCTTCTTCATTGATTGAGTCGAGTCCAGATCTACTTTATCAGGCATCTCCGTCAGGTGCATTTACGTTGGTTAACGGTAGGATAGATCATCTTACAGGATATACAAGAAATGAATTTACACGCATTAAAGATTTATGGCTTAAGTTAATTCATCCTGACGATAAAAAATATTTTCTCGAAAGAATTACACGGCTTGAAAATATTAACAGGCGTGATGAAATTGAATACCGAATTCTCCCCAAAGGCAAAGCGGAATACCGCTTTGTAAAAGACGGAATTGAAGTTTATCGCGATGCGGACGGAAATGCTTCACATATTCTGGGAACAATAGTCGATCAGACGGAAGTCAAGAATATTCTAAAAACCCTCAATCAAGAAAATATTTTTCAGAAAAATCTTTTGGGATCGATACCGGAATCGATAATAGTATTCGATAACAACCAACGATCTATTTACTGCAACATCTCGTTCCAAAATCTTTTTAATACAGAGTTCGAGAAGATACGGCAAAAAGATGCTCGCTCAATCTTACCGTTCTACGATGAAATGGTTTTTGATGATGTCATAAAACGTGTTTCAGCAGGCGATCAAGCCGAGATTTTAGAATTCCAGTGGAAAGAAGAAAGAAGCGAGAAAGAAATCTTTCTCCGAGGTATCTTCACCAATTTACTCGATAACGATAAAAATAAAATCGGAACAGTGATTGTTCTCAATGATATAACTGATCAAAAGAGAACTGAAAATGAGATCCGAGAATCTCAACATGTTTTAAGTAACGTGATAGATACGATGGGAGATATCCTGATACTCACTAATTTGCAAGGTACGGTAGTTCAGGTGAATCGGACATTCCTGAATCTTCTCGGTTATAATCGGAACGAAACAAACGGTTGTGAATTTCCTTATCCATGGTTGATTGAAGATGAGATGGGTCGGTTTGTGCTTTGGATCGCCAGCTTACGCGAACATAACTGGCTGCACGATTTTGATATGACGCTTCGCGCGAAAGACGGAACATTGATTCCGGTAAGCTTGAGTACTACATTGTTGCGAAATCGGCTTGGTGAACCGATAGCGATGCTGAATATTGCCCGGAATATCACTGAGCGAAAGCGCCTGGTTCAAACTTTAGAAAGCAGAAATAAGCAGATCGAACTTTTCAACCGAATAATATCCAAAGCAAATCAAACATTCGATCTGCGCGATATTTTCGTTACCGTTTCGAGTGAAATAAAAAACCTTGTGCAGTATGATAATATCAGCATCAATATACTCAAAGACGATTCGAAAAATTTAACGGTTTATTCAGGAACCCAGACCGGATTAATTGGTGTAAAGATTATACCTCTCGATCAAACTATTTCCCAGTTTATCATCAAAGAAAAGAAACCGGTGATAGTGGATGATTTACAGGTAGATGAACATTGCAAGGAAATAAAAAGGTACTTCAGCGAAACACGTTCGCACATTGGTATTCCTATAACATTGAAAGATAAAATCTTAGGAACGCTGGAACTCTCGGGCACGGAACCCTTTATCTACACAGATGACCATTTGCTCTTGCTCACTCCAATTGCGCAGCAAATCGGCACAATCATAGATCGGGTTTTGCTGTTCCGCCAGGTTTCCGAAGATTCGGCATATATACATAACCTCTTAGATTCGATCAACAGCATTGTTTACACCGTTGATACCGAGCTTCGGATCAGGGAAGTGAATAACGCATGGCGGCAGTTCATGAAAGAATTCGGTAAAGCCGGTACCGATGATTATGAAGGAAAATATCTATACGACTTACTGCCTAACGATGCAGTAAAATATATTTTGCAAGGTGTTGTCGATAGAATGCTTGCAGGAGAGTTAAATATTTTCTCACAAGAAATTCTTTATAAAACATCATTAGGAGATAGAACATATCAGCTTACCGTTAATCCGATGGAGATCGGTAAAAGAATTACCGGTTTGGTCTTCACACAAACAGATATAACAGCGCTGAAAAATTCCGAAGCTGAACTCAAGAGGAGCAATGAGCAACTTATTGCACTCAATGAGATATCGGGTATTATCAGCAGTTCTCTTGAATTTCAGAAAATGCTAGAAAAAGCATTACCGCTTTTAAAAGAACTCATTAGTGCTTCAGCAGTTATTTTATATCTCCATGATCCCGGCGAGAACGATCTGGTTATGCTATCGCAATCCGGGTTCAATGTTGAAGAAAATAAAACCATTCAACGATTGAAACAATCCGGCTCTGCAACGGGAACGGTAATAGCATCTAAAGAAGCGTTGTACATCGATCAGAATGCATATCTTGATGAGCGGATCACACCGGATAATAGATCGATTCTGCAACGGTTGAGTTTGGTAGCGATGGCACTTGTACCCATTATCTCCAATGATCGAGTGCTTGGTGTAATAGATATTTTCTATAATAATATTCATCCATTTACCGAAAAAGAAAAACAGATACTGACGTTAGTAGGAAACCAGTTCGGTTCAGCTATCGAGAATGCCCGACTTTACACCGAGTTACGCATGCAAGTTGAAAGACTGACCGTTCTCTATGAAATAAGTGAACACCTGACATCAACATTAAATATCGATGAAATATTTGCAACTGTTTATAATCAAGTTAAGCAGGTGATTCCGTTCCAGATGTTCAAGATAGATTTGTACGAGGAGAAGACAAAAACAAAAACGCCTATGCTCCATGTGGAACGCGTAGGAGGTGAAGAAATCTTTATTGCAACGCAGGCGCATTCGAGCATCATCACTTCCGGGTCGATTCTGGAACGAGTGGTTGAGAGCAGAAAAGCATATCATTCTTCCGATAATCGCACAATGTTTATCCCAATGTTATCTAAAGAAGTTTTGTTAGGTTTGATGTCGGTTGAAGCAGATAGCGAGAACTCCTATTCGGAAACTCAAAAAAGATTGATGGAAAGTATCGCCAATTTAACGGCGCTCGCGCTTGAAAAGGGGAAACTTCACGAGGAGACGTTGCAGAAATCTGCCGAGATAGAAAGACGCAATAAAGAGCTGGACGATTTCACATATGTCGTTTCTCACGACCTGAAAGAGCCATTAATAAGCGTGGAAGGTTTCAGCAGAATATTGCAATCCGATTTTCAAGATATTATACAAGCTGAAGGGAAAGAATATCTCGATTCAATCGTTGGTGCAACTACGAGGATGAAAGGTTTAATCGATGATTTGCTTCTCCTTTCACGCGTAAGCAGGCCTGCTGAATCGTTCAGAGAAATTGCAATTGGAGACGTTATTAGAGATATTCGGACTGATATGGAATTTACTATCAGGCAAAAAAACGTATCATTCATACTACCGGAAGAATTACCTGCGGTTTATGGCAATGATACTCAGGTTAGGATCGTATTCCGAAATTTGATTGGCAATGCCATTAAATTCAACGATAAAAAAGATCCTGCTATTGAGGTAAAATTTCAAAATGCCGAAAATAATTATTATCTTTTTGCAGTCAAAGATAACGGCATTGGGATTGACAAAGAATTTTATGAAAAAATATTTGTTATCTTCCAGCGGCTTCATCGTCGTGAGGAATATGAAGGTTCCGGTGCAGGTTTAGCTATTGTGAAAAAAATCATCGAATTACATAAAGGTAATATTTGGGTCGAATCGGTCCCTGGAACCGGCTCAACATTTTATTTTACGCTACCCAGGGTAAGTTCATCCAAGGAACAGGTTTAATATGGATACGGATAAGATTCGGATACTTTTAGTCGAAGATAATAAAGATTTCGCAAAGCTCGTTAGTGTTTACCTGCAACGATTCGATAAAGATAAATTTCAAATCACGTGGAAAGAAAATTATCAAGACACAATTAAAGAGCTTGAGCAAGATCCGAATTATGATATTGTGCTAATGGATTATTTTCTCCCCGGTAAAAATGGATTGGAAATTACGAAAGAATTAAAAGCGAAGAAATTTAATTTCCCGATTGTATTTTTAACAGTAAACAAAGATTTCGATCTCGCAGTGGATGTGATGAAAATCGGGGTAGATGATTATCTTGTGAAAGAAGAAATATCATCGCCGGTGCTTCCCAAAACTGTTCTCAGTGTTATAGAAAAGCATAGATTAAGAGATCATCTGGTTCAGCTTGAGATAAGTCAGCAGCGGTTGCAAGCGATCAGGGAAACGTTGATGGGCGTTGTTGGAGAATTCGAACCGCCTATCAATGAAATGAAATCTTTATCTGCTGATATTAAAACATATTTTCCTTCAGAAGCGCATAAAAATTATATAAAGATTATAGAAGAAAATGTTTATCGTATCAACGATAAATTGAATAAGTTGAAAACTCTTAAAGAGTACCGCACAGTGAAATATATTAAAGATATAAAAATGCTCGATCTTTCGGTGTAAGTTATTCGTTTATGAATTATAAATTGTATAATTTAATTTTATCTCTCAGAGTTTGAAAAATATCTCATGATAAATTTTCATTAATTAAAAATAAGAAGTAAGAACGTATGATACGAGTGAGTATAGAAAATTTAGACAAGCATATTGGCGAAGAAGTAAAAATTAGCGGATGGTTGTACAATAAAAGATCGAGCGGAAAAATCAGATTTCTTGTCGTTCGCGACGGAAGCGGTTTACTCCAATCTGTTATTGTTAAAGGAAATGTAACTGATAGTGTCTTTGATCTTTTCGATACAATAACACAGGAATCATCCCTCAGCGTTTTTGGAAAGATAAAGAAAGAAGAACGCGCGCCGGGCGGATTTGAAATGGAGGTTACAAATGTTGAAATTATTCACTTAGCCAAAGAATATCCCATCACTCCGAAAGAACATGGTGTGGAATTCTTAATGGACCATCGACATTTATGGCTTCGTTCATCGCGGCAACATGCCGTGCTTCGAGTTCGTCATCAAATCATCAAAGCGATCCGAGAATTTTTTGATAATCGGGGATTTGTTTTAATGGATGCGCCGATTTTCACTCCTGCGGCATGTGAAGGCACGAGCACTTTGTTTGAAACAGATTATTTTGATCTCGGCAAAGCATACTTGACACAATCCGGTCAGCTTTATGGTGAAGCCGGAGCGATGGCTCATGGAAAAGTGTACGTCTTTGGTCCAACATTCCGGGCTGAAAAATCCAAAACACGGCGTCATCTTACAGAATTTTGGATGGTTGAACCGGAAGTTGCATTTAACGATTTAAACGATAACATGGAACTTGCTGAAGAATTTTTAGAACATATTGTCTTATCGGTTCTTAAGCACAGACAGCCGGAATTAAAAATATTAGAACGCAATACTAAATTTTTAGAGACAGTAAAAAAACCTCTCCCTAAAATAACTTATGATGAAGCTATAGAGATTCTGAAGAAAAAAGGAATTGCATTCGAATGGGGAAACGATTTAGGCGGGACTGATGAAACCGTTATATCGGAACAATTCGACAGACCTGTAATCGTTCATCGTTATCCTGCGCAGGTTAAAGCATTTTACATGAAACGCGATCCACAAAATCCAAAACTTGCTCTTGCTATGGATGTACTTGCACCTGAAGGTTATGGTGAAATCATCGGCGGAAGCCAGCGCGAAGATGATTATGACACGCTAATAAATCGTTTAGATGAACACAAACTTCCACACGCTCCGTTCGAGTGGTACCTTGATTTGCGCAGATACGGATCGGTTCCACACGCAGGATTCGGACTTGGAATAGAACGCACAGTCGGCTGGATTTGCGGCTTAGACCATGTTAGAGAAACGATTCCATTTCCCAGAATGATTTATCGATTAAATCCATAAAGATATGCTGACCGCTATCGATGTTCGAAAAGAATTTGCAACCGTTGTAGCAGTTGATGGTGTCTCTTTGGAAGCCAATAGAGGAGAGATCCTCGGTTTGCTGGGACCGAACGGAGCCGGCAAAACCACATCGATCAGGATGATATTAAATATTATCCAACCTGATTCAGGGAAAATTTTATTCGATGGAAAACCTTTTAGCGAGGAGATACGCGATCACTTAGGTTACCTGCCCGAAGAGAGAGGGTTATATCGGAAAAATAAACTGTTGAACACTATCCTTTATTTTGCAAGCTTAAAAGGGATTGACACTGCTGAAGGGAAACGACGCGCATATAAATGGCTCGAAAGATTCGATTTGTTGACGGCGTATGACAGAAAAATTGAAGAGCTTTCAAAGGGGAATCAACAAAAAGTTCAATTTATAACCTCGATAATCCATGAACCCGATCTTGTGATTTTAGACGAGCCGTTCTCAGGGCTTGATCCGGTTAATCAGATTATTTTAAAAGATATAATGCTAGAGATGAAACATCAAGGGAAAGCTGTAATATTCTCAACCCACCAGATGGATCAGGCAGAAAAATTATGTGATAAGATTTGTCTCATCAACAAGGGAAAAGTTGTTCTCGAAGGTGCCTTAGCAGATGTAAAAAGCAGTTACGGTAGCAACACAGTTAGGATCGAATTTGATGGCGATCCAAATATTCTCTCAACACATCCGGCTTTTTCGGCTGTTCAGTTATATGATAATTATGCGGAACTTGTTCTAGCCAATTCTATAAAACCTCACATCGTCTTAAGAGATATTTCTCAGTTACTCGATATCAGAAAATTTGAGAATACTGAACCGTCGCTCAATGCAATCTTCTTGAAAATGGTCGGGACGGAAAAACGGGACGGTCAAGCAAAGGAGGCGAGATGAAAAAGGCATTCGCAGTTGCTAAGTGGGAATACATCGAGAAAATAAAATCTAAATCGTTTTTAATTTCTCTTTTCTTAACTCCATTGATTATGGTAGGGGCTGGAATTATTCCATCGTTGATGATGAGCAGACCTGATACCGAAAGTATCGTTATTGGAATAATTGATGAGTCCGGGAATTACGAAGCGCCATTAGCTAAAGCACTCGAATCGCGTTATAAACTTGCAAACGGACAACCAAATTATTTGCTTCGTCAAATTCCGTTTGGATACACGAATGATTTTGAAGAAGTTAAGCAACGTGCCGATAAGATGGTTATTGATGAGATGATTGAAGGATATTTGATTTTAAAAACGAATATCCTCGCCGATAGTATTGTTGATTACCGGTCAAAAAATGCGGGAAATATTAAAATAACCAGTCGGCTTGAACGTGCTTTAAAAGATGTTATCATGGAAAAAAAGGCAACAGAAAGAGGTATTAATCCATCGATTGTAAAAGAAATAACTGCCACGGTCGATTTGAAAACGATCAAATTGACAAAGGGCGGTAAGGAAGAAGAGGGTGGATTCGAGAAAATATTCATGTCGTCATATATTTTTATGATGATGATGTTTTTCCTGATTATGACTTCGGGTCAGCTTCTTGTACGCAGTATGCTTGAAGAAAAATCGAACAGGGTGGTTGAAGTTCTCATGTCGTCAAGTCCCGCAAATCATCTGATGGCTGGAAAAATTTTGGGTTTAAGCGCTCTTGGTTTGACACAAATTGGATTCTGGGCTTTGATTGGAATTATTGCGAGTTTGAAATTTTCAGTAACAATGATACCGCTTGCAGGCGCGGCGCTTCTTTTGGTTTATTTTATTTTGGGATATATTTTCTACGCCGCAATCTTCGTTGCGGCAGGCGCACCGTTATCTACCGAACAAGAGGCACAACAGGTTACCGGTTACTTGGTTATCATTTTGATAATTCCGATCATGCTTACAATAATGATTATACAAAATCCCGATTCAACTTTATCGAAAATCCTGTCATATATTCCGTTCTTAACGGCATCGATGATGGCAGTGCGGATACCTATTCAAATGCCGTCAACGTTGGAGATTATTTCCACAATTATTCTTTTAGTGATCTCATCGATAGTTGCCATTTGGGTGGCAGGAAAAATATTCCGTACAACAATTCTATCGTATGGCAAGCGCCCTTCAATCAAGGAATTATGGTTACTCGTAAAATCGAAATGAGAAGGAAATATTTTATGAAAATATTTATAATTCTATTATCATTATTCACTTTCTGTAGTTCAATGTTTGCTCAGGTGGCAGAGCCGGCACAAACTACAGAGACAATCGAGCGGTCTGTATTCGGTTTAGGAATCGCTGGTGGAGTTGCAAGTGGTTTTGGATTGAGCTTTCGTCATCATTTGCCGGGAGATTTTTCATATCAAATTATCGGAGGTGTGATTAAAGCCGATAATCAAACCTTGTTGAATGTTGGAACTGAACTGCAATATGATTTTGTGCGCGGCGAGACCACACGTTTTTTTGGATCGGGTGCGCTTGGTTATTTCTATCGGGGACGCTCGGATAACGAGTTGTCGGCGCCAATCAGGTTTGGGTTGGGAATTGGCGGCGAACTTAAAAAGTTAGAACCGTTGCATATCAGCGGCGAATTATTGTTTACCTTCTTTAACGACGGCACAATATTGCCACTTCCACAAATTTCGGTACACTATTATTTCTTTTGAAAATTGATTGAAAATTGTTATCTTCAAAAGAATTTTTCTATTTATAAAACCTGAATGAGCATTGAAGTTATCATATTTTTTCTGGTTGCAATATCGGCTATTGTCTCCGCAGTATTGATGGTGATTCAAAGGAATCCTGTTAAGAGTGTTCTTTTCATGATAGTGAATTTTTTCTGTCTTGCCATTATTTATCTTCTACTTCATGCTCAATTTATTGCGATCATACAAATATTGGTGTATGCTGGGGCAATCATGGTTCTGTTCCTTTTTGTGATCATGTTGCTTAATCTGGGTGATGAATCTCTGCTTAAAGAGAAGGCGAATTTCAGAAAGATGATCGCTTATCTTCTATCGGGAGTTATCCTGTTGGAATTGATTATCGGTATCATACTTCCTCCAAATACTTTTTTACAAACTCAATCTCCTGAGGCAGTTAAAATTGGATCGGTTGAAGCCATAGGCGCTTCATTATTCAATAACTATCTGCTGCCGTTTGAAGCGGTTTCAATCCTTCTGCTTGCGGCAATTGTCGGTGTTGTTGTATTAGCAAAGAAAAAATTTAAATGAATTTCACTTTAACAGACATACCGCTGAATTACTATCTGGGATTGAGCGCGACTCTTTTCAGTATCGGAATAGTCGGTGTTCTAACGCGCAGAAATGCGATTATAGTTTTTATCTGTATCGAGATGATGCTGAATTCGGTGAATCTTACACTCGTAGCTTTTTCAGCGTTTCTTGGAAATCCAACCGGACAAATCCTTGTATTTTTCGTTATGGCAGTCGCAGCCGCGGAAGCGGCGGTTGGTTTGGCAATAATTATTGCAATGTTCCGTAATAAAATGACTGTGAACATTGATGAAATTAATATTATGAAATGGTGATATGTGATTGAATCATTGATGATTGTTTCATTTAATCATTGGAAGATTGAAATTTGTATATGACACAAGCAGAACAATTAAAGGAGAGAACAAAGCAATTTGCGATACGCATTGTTAATCTTTTTCGCTCATTGCCAAAAGAAGAAGAAGCGCGGATAATTGGTAAGCAACTAATTCGCTCCGGAACTTCAGTGGCTGCAAATTATCGGGCAGCGTGTCGAGCAAGATCAAAAGCCGAATTTATATCAAAAATGGGAATAGTAGTCGAGGAAGCGGATGAAACTGTACTTTGGTTAGAACTGCTAATTGATACTAAGATTATCAAGAAAGAAAAAATGAGTAATATTTTACTAGAAGCTAACGAATTATTGGCAATCTTTGCAGCATCTCAGGGCACGGCAAAAGGTTTGCGAAATAAAGCACAATACGCCAATGTTTCAATGATTAAATGAACAAATGATTCAATTCACTCCCTACATAGTTCTTCTTCCGTTCCTCGGGTTCCTCATCAATGGATTGCTCGGTAAGAAAATAAATTCCGAGAAGCTAAGCGGCCTCATCGGCAGTGGTGCGGTCGGTTTATCGTTCCTCATCGCTCTTTCAATATTATTAGAGATGCTTAAATCTCCTGTTGAAGAACGGACTCACATTGTAACAATATTTCAGTGGATAGTTGCAGGATCGCTTGATGTTGCCGCTGCCTACCAGATAGATCAGCTCTCGATACTTATGACTCTGGTTGTAACTGGTGTTGGCTTTCTTATTCACGTCTATTCAATCGGATACATGCACGGTGATAAGGGCTTCTGGAGATTCTTTGCATATCTGAATTTATTCATCTTTATGATGTTGAATCTTGTCCTTGCGAATAATTTCCTTCTGATGTTTTTAGGATGGGAGGGGGTCGGACTATGCTCGTATCTTCTCATTGGTTTTTGGCACGATAAGAAATTTGATACAGGTGGATACAAACCGGGTGAAGCCACAACAAGCGATGCAGCTAAGAAAGCATTTGTTGTTAATCGTATCGGAGATTTCGGTTTTCTGATTGCGATGTTCCTGATATTCAATTTGTTTGGCAGCTTAACATTCGAGGATGTCTTCAGCCGTGCATCTGCTATTATTCCGATTGGCGATGAAACGATGTTCTGGATAACGCTTTTATTGTTCCTTGGCGCTACCGGAAAATCTGCTCAGATTCCTCTTTTTGTTTGGCTTCCGGATGCAATGGCAGGTCCAACACCCGTGAGTGCGCTTATACATGCTGCTACTATGGTAACTGCCGGAGTGTATATGGTTGCGCGGTGTTCAATTCTATACGCTCTCGCACCCGCTTCTATGGAAATTGTTGCAATCATAGGAATCGCTACTGCGTTTTTTGCTGCGACGATGGGTTTGGTCCAAAATGATATTAAGAAAATTCTTGCATACTCGACCATTAGTCAGCTTGGATATATGTTCCTTGGGCTCGGGGTTGGTGCATTTGCTTCGGGAATTTTCCACGTGATGACACATGCATTTTTCAAGGCACTACTCTTTCTCGGTGCTGGTGCTGTTATTCATGCAATGCACGAAGAACAGGACATCCAGAAGATGGGTGGATTAAAATCAAAGATGCCGACAACGTACAAAACATTTTTCGTTGCTGCCCTTGCTATCGCAGGTATACCACCGCTTTCCGGTTTCTTCAGCAAAGATGAAATTTTGTGGAAAGCATTCTCTCAGGGATCTTATTTATTTTGGATTCTCGGATGGATAACTGCCGGCTTGACTGCGTTTTACATGTTCCGACTTGTCTCTTTAACATTCGAGGGTAAAGAACGCTGGTCGCACGAGAAACATCCGCACGAAGCGCCAAAAGTGATGACCATTCCACTAATCATACTTGCGATATTATCTATCATCGGTGGATTTGTCGGTATTCCACATGCTTTAGGTGGCGGGAATGCAATAGAGCAATGGCTTGAGCCAATTTTTGCGCGTGCTAATTTACACTTAGTCAGTGGTCATCATGGAAGTTTAACTGCTGAATATTTATTGATGATTCTCTCTGTACTAGTAGGTGTTGTCGGAATTTATTTTGCCCGGAAGCTGTACCTAGAAAAACCAGAGTTGGTAGAGAAGTTTTCTGCATCATTCAGAAGTATTCACAAGTTGTTGTGGAATAAATACTTTGTTGATGAAGTTTACGACGCTGCTGTTGTTACACCAATTGTTAAAGGTTCAGATAAGCTGCTCTGGAAGGGTTTCGATGTTAAAATAATCGATGGTATTGTAAATGGTTCTGCGAAGGTTACAGCATGGATCAGCAGTTGGATGCGAAAGATTCAATTCGGTGCTGTGCAAAACTATGCGATGGTGTTTGTTGTTGGAATAATCGTGATTTTAGGAATATTAATTTTTAGATAGAACCCTCACATGGCTCTCTAGGAAGTTTCACGCAAAGATACAATGTAGCTTTAAATATATTTTTTTGTGTTCCATTGCGATCTTTGCGTCTTGGCGTGAAAAGAAACTGTTACTTTTTAGACAACCTCAGAGAGGGTAACCAAGAATATTTTGAATAATTTAATGTCTAATCTTCTTACATATATAATATTTCTCCCGCTTGTCGGCGGTATTTTGATTTTTTTCTATAATCGGGAAAAAATAAGAGCAATTAAAGTGTTTGGAATCGCTATAAGTGTTCTAACATTCATCCTTTCTTTATTTTTATACTTTGGATTTGATGCTGCTAATCCGGGGATTCAATTTCAGCACAAAGTTCTATGGATTTCTGGATTAAATATCTCTTACAACGTGGGTGTTGATGGACTTTCGCTGCTCCTTGTAATGTTGACAACATTTCTTACACCAATTGCACTGCTTTCATCATGGAAGTCAATCGAAAAGCGCGTGAAGGAGTACACCATCATGATGCTCTTCCTCGAAGTTGGAATGCTTGGCGTTTTTAGTTCACTCGATATGTTCCTCTTCTACATCTTCTGGGAAGCAATGTTGATCCCAATGTACTTCATCATCGGTATTTGGGGTGGTGGCAACAGAATTTATGCAGCTATAAAATTCTTCATATACACGATGTTCGGCAGTTTGCTGATGCTGATCGCCATCATTTGGCTTGGCTACTATGCATCCACACAACCTAACGGACAATTCACTACCGATCTATTACAACTTTACAGCATTGGACCGACAATACCACTAGCGATTCAATCTTGGATGTTTCTTGCTTTCACACTGAGTTTTGCAATCAAGGTTCCCTTATTTCCGTTTCACACATGGTTACCCGATGCACACGTTGAAGCGCCGACTGCCGGCAGTGTTATTCTTGCAGGTGTTCTCTTAAAGATGGGAACATACGGATTACTGCGTTTTTCAATTCCGCTTTTCCCGCAAGCAACTTTGGAGTTCATGCCTTACATCGCCGGTCTTGCAGTCATTGGAATTATCTATGGTGCTCTTGTATCAATGGTTCAAACTGATATTAAAAAACTTGTAGCATATTCCTCAGTCAGTCATTTGGGTTTTGTAGTGCTTGGAATATTTGCACTCACAGAAGAAGGCATCCAGGGCGCAATCATACAGATGGTGAATCATGGTTTATCAACAGGCGCGCTCTTCTTAATTGTCGGAATGATTTACGAACGCAGACACACGCGTGAGATTTCTGAATTCGGCGGCTTGGCTAAAGTTATGCCTATCTTCTCAACTATCTTTATGATTGTTTCGCTTTCATCAATTGGCTTGCCGGGATTGAATGGATTCATCGGAGAATTCTTAATTTTACTTGGCGCTTTTCGGTCACCATATATGAGTCAGTGGTTTACTATCTTTGCAGCAACCGGAGTCATCTTCGCTGCCGTTTATCTTTTGTGGGTGTATCAACGAGTGATCTTTGGAAATATAACCAATCCTCTTAATCAGAATCTGCTTGATCTCAGTAAACGTGAAATTGCCGTTCTTGTTCCTGTGTTGGTATTCATCGTTTGGATTGGAATCTATCCTAACACATTTCTCAAGCAATCCGCATCGACAACAAAACAAATCGTTACAATAGCTACACAAAAACCGCTCCCTAGATTAGTTACAACTGAGCAATCGGTCAAGCCGGAAAACACGCAAGGGAAATGACACCTCGCAATCTGATACGTTTTCTTTTTCTTCTGATCCTTTTTCTTTTAGGAACATTATCCGCCATTGCCAATGAGGGGTACGAAGTAGTGCCGGTAAATCCGTGGATGATCCTGCCGTTTGTTCTGTTATTACTTTCAATCGCGATTATACCGTTTATTAACCGCCATTGGTGGGAAAGGTACTATCCGCATGTTTCTATCGGTTTAGGGGCATTATCGGTCGTTTATTACCTGTTTTTCCTGCAGAATTCAACTCGGATAATGTATACGGGCATAGAATATCTTAGCTTTATCATTCTCATCGGCTCTTTGTTTGTTGTGTCAGGAGGGATACATATCCGCATCAAAGGAAAATCGACGCCGATTGCAAACGTAATTCTGCTTGGCATCGGAGCTGTTGTTTCAAATCTGCTCGGTACTACCGGCGCATCAATGATTTTGATTCGACCCTATCTGCGTGTCAACAAATACCGGCTTAAGCCATTTCATGTTGTGTTTTTCATTTTCATAGTAAGCAACATGGGTGGCGCGCTCACGCCTATCGGAGATCCGCCGCTCTTCCTCGGATATCTAAAAGGAGTTCCGTTCTTCTGGGTTTTGTTTTCGCTCTGGCATGTATGGGCTTTAGCAATAGCGATTATTCTTCTGATCTTTTTTATTTTCGATTCGATCAGCTTCCGGAAATATTGGGAACGCGTGAAGCATATCGATGAATCAGAATTCGATGAGGATGCTGAAGTTAGTGGACTGCACAATATTATCTTTTTATTGATTATTCTTGTCGCGGTGTTCATCCAGAAACCGATGTTCCTCAGAGAATTTATGATGATCATCGCCGCTGTTGGTTCATACAAGATGACTAAGAAAGAGATTCACAAAAAGAATGATTTCAATTTCATCCCGATAAAAGAAGTCGCGATTTTATTTTTGGGAATATTTGCAACGATGGTACCAGCGCTTGATTGGTTAGAGCTGAATGCCGCAAAAGTCGGCATAACTTCAGTAGGACAATTTTATTGGGGGACAGGTATACTTTCCAGTGTGCTGGATAATGCACCGACATATTTGAATTTCCTGAGCGCTTCTATCGGACTTTTTGTCGATCAGGAAATTGTTAATCAGGTTTATCATTTAGTTACAACGAGAGGCGCCGATATTGCGAATATAACCGGAGTGCATGCCGAAGAAATTCGAAATACATTCGGTGTTTTGATGAAATATCATTCCGATCTTGTCGCGGCGGGCAATGTACCGCTTTCGGATATTCAAATATCGTATCTCATCGGCAACCACGATATATATCTCAAAGCCATCTCGATAGCGGCTGTCTTTTTCGGTGCCGTTACATATATCGGCAACGGACCGAACTTCATGGTAAAATCTATTGCGGAACAGGCGGGTGCAAAAGTTCCAAGTTTCGGCGAGTACCTCATTCGTTATTCTCTCCCAATTTTAATTCCGGTATTCATTCTTGTGTGGCTGTTATTCTTCAGAGGATAATCCGAATCTGATAAGCATGAATTATTCTCGCTTATCATTCTAATCCTTTGCGATTATAAAATTACCTCGCTCCAATAATCCATTACGCAATTGCACCTTTCGATTTATTGATTCTTATCGTATAACTCTGTATAATTAAAAGAAAAACGATTAATATGATAGCGGTAAAATAGCATGTGCAGTATTCTAGCTTACATAAGCGGTATCTTAATTATTTGCACGTCTATTTCGTGCGCTCAAAAAAATAATGATGATCCGGACTGCTACCTCCAATATAATACCATTGAGAGTAAATCTCTTAAAGGAAATCTGATAGGAGATCAATATATTCGCCAAATGGCGATTCTACTTCCACCATCGTATGTCTGATGGTGAATTGAGAACGGGGATTTAATTTATGCTTTCGCTTGAATTAATTCTACTGACCGGATCATTCCTGATTCTCTTAAGCATCGGTATCGCACGATTTACCGACAACTTGGGAGTTCCAACATTATTACTCTTTCTTGGCATCGGAATTTTAGCAGGGGCGGAGGGACCGGGAGGAATTCATTTCAATGATTTAGGTTTCGCTCGTTCATTAGGAATCGTTTCTCTAATCCTAATACTATTTGCCGGTGGTTTAGATACACAATGGTCATCAGTTCGAACCGTTGTTTTTCAGGCGGTTAGTTTATCGACATTTGGAGTTCTGATTACAGCAGGTGCAGTTGGTATTTTTGTATCATACTTTTTCCACTTTTCTATACTTGAGGGTTTACTCCTCGGTGCAGTTATTTCTTCAACAGATGCCGCTGCTGTTTTCTCAGTATTGCGATCGAGAAATGTGAATCTAAGCGGTCAATTAAAACCATTGATCGAACTTGAATCAGGTAGCAACGATCCGATGGCAGTATTTCTCACCATTGGTATCATTCAGATTCTCGTTAACCCTTTCACTACATGGCTGGACATAATTGTTTTGTTCATCGTCCAGATGGGAATTGGCGCTTTGGGTGGTTTAGTGTTTGGGAAATTAATCATTTTCTTGCTGAATCATTTAAAAATATATTATGAAGGAGTCTACCCGGTATTCACGCTTGCATTTGCAATACTCGTCTATTCGATAACATCAATTATCGGTGGAAGTGGATTTCTTGCTGTTTATCTTGCGGGAATTTTGTTAGGGAATTCCGAAGTTGTTCATAAAAAGAATATGTTTCGTTTCTTTGATGGAATGGCATGGCTTAGCCAAATAGGTATGTTTCTGACGTTAGGATTATTGATCTATCCATCTCATATTCTTCCTGTGTTAGGGATCGGTTTAACTACATCATTGTTTTTAATGTTTGTAGCTCGGCCCATCAGTGTGTTTGTTTCACTTATCAGTAAAAAATTCCACTGGCGTGAAAAGGCGATGGTGTCATGGGTCGGACTGCGCGGCGCTGTACCAATTATACTTGCCACATTTCCCTTGATGGCTAATCTTCCAAACTCGGAAATGATGTTTAACATTGTATTCTTTATTGTTCTGACCTCCGCGTTGTTTCAGGGGTGGTCAATCCCGATTGTGGCGAAGTTGCTTAGAGTTGATGCACCCTGGCAGCATAAGAGAAAATACCCGATAGAGTTTGAGCCGCCTCGCGGTGTCGATACTGAGTTGATTGATTTCATCGTTCCGTATAATGCTGATATGATCGGGAAATCGATCGTCGAGTTGGGATTGCCTGATGATAGTCTGATTGTTTTGATAAGTCGTAATGATGAATATATTGTACCGAGTGGTGGCACTTCATTAGAAGCCGGAGATACTTTACTGATACTTGTGAACAAACAAAATATGCCGCGTGTGCGTGAAATATTTTCGGAACAAAAGTTTTAGTTAGGAAAATATCCGAAGTAAGAGAAGTAAATCGGCGTGTGCCGATTTAGTATAATTAGATAACCATTCCCTGTAATATTAAAATTATTGTTTAATATATTCGCCGAAACGACTTTGAAAAACAACCTTGTGAACGGGATGGGTAACAGTGAGCACCGGAATGCTCACCCGGCGCACAACCTCTTCGGTAGTATTCCCGATTTGTACTCTACGCATTCCTCGTGTGCCATGCGTTCCCATAACAATCAAATCTGCCTGATATTCTTGCGCCAATCGAACTATAGCATTTTCCGGTTCGATATCTTTATCGATGAACTTCTCAGTATTTACATCAGCCGCTCTATCGTGGTATATCTGCAAATCTGGAAATTTATCAATTAGACGTTCCGGATGAGCAAAAGAAATATCGGCAACATGCAGCAACAATAGTTTGGCTGAGTAGTGGCGTGCAATTGAAATTGCATACGGAAGAGCATAGTTACCATATTCAGAAAAATCTGTTGGGCATAAAATAGTTTTTATTTGTGGAATAAAATTAGAACTCTGCGAAGCGATTGTGAAAATGGGAGTTCGTATGAGTCGAACGACTCGTTCTGCTGTACTTCCGATGAGATGTGGTGATGAGCGTCCTAATCCAAGAGTTGAAAGGACAACTGCTGAATATCCGTTTGTTTCGGCTTCATTAATAATTTCAATATAAGGCGTTCCAGATCGTATCAGAACGTTAGTATGTTGATTGTCTAATTTCAGTGTTTCAATAATTTCAGAAAATTTACGATGAGCCAGCTCCTCAATTACTTTACGATGTTCCAATCGTTGGTGTTCATTTTGCATAAAGTACCCAGGAGCTGTTGTAAAATATCCATCAACATAAAGTAATGTAATTATTCCCTTCAAACGTTCAGCTACATAAATGCCAAAGCGAATAGCATCAAGTGAACTCGGAGAAAAATCTGTCGGGCATAGTATTCTTTCAAGTTTATACATTCTATCCTTTATTTCATTTGTTCTAATGCGTTTCTTTTAAGATAATTGATTTATTGAAACTTCTGACAAATTCTTACGGAGTCACCCTGAACTCGTTTCAGGGTCTAAAATTGGATAGATTCCGATCCCGCTTTTAGAGCGGGACGGAATGACTCTGATATTTTTTGAATATTTCAGATGTTTCTTTTTATGAATAATATCTTTGAAACTTTAAGATACCATTAACAAGACGTTATGATCCTATAGAAACAGCACATCTTTACCTTTATGGTCAAGCGAGAGAAAGAGCAGCATGTAATCGCGTAGATGTCTTGTAATAAGAAAATTCTTTCGCACATGTTCTCTGCCATTTATGCCAAGCTGTTGTCCATAAGTTGGGTTCTGTAACAATTGTTTAAGTGCAAAGGCAGTTCCTTCGATTGTATGAGTAAGCAAACCAGAATAACGGTTAGCGATTTGTAGAGGTATACCGCCCACCGAACTTGCGATAACCGGTTTCGCTTTCCAAAGGGCTTCAGCTACCGTTAGCCCAAATCCTTCACGGAGTGATTTTTGCAAAACAACTGATGATGCTCGTTGAAGTGCATTAATTTCGATATCGCTGCTTGGTGGAAGTAGCAACAGGAAAATATCAGGATCGTTTGCTGCGATTTCCTGAACTTCAGCAAGTACCTTGGCACCCTCGGGATCATCAGTAGCTCCGCCTCCAGCAAGAACGAGCTGGCAGTCGATGTATTTTCTAACTTTCCGGAAAACCTGTACAACACCTTTCGGATCTTTCAAATAATCGAATCTTGAGATTTGTGTTACTATCGGACGATTTTTATCTATCTTGAATTTTTCTAATACTGTATCAATTGTTTCTTGAGGTAAATCTTTATTCTTATCGCTCAACGGATCAATCGAGGGTGCGATGAGGACTTGCGGAATCGTTAACTCACGCGCGAATGCAGGTGCCGAAAATATGCTGACATCGTATTGCTCGATATATTTTTTAAGAAAATTCCAGGTAAAAGGATCAGGACGCGAGAAATCAATATGGCATCGCCAAATCCACTTGTGTCCGATTTCTTTCCGTCTAGAAATTAGCCCAATTGGTTGAGGATCATGTATGAACATAATGTCTCCACCCAAATCCATATCCCTTACATTCATTTCGTTGGTTTGTATAAACAAATCCATTTCATCTTTTGAAAATAAAACTTTTTGTCCATGGAGAGCATTATGCATTTTCTTGGTTACTTCATAAAACTTTTCTCCACCTTTTATAACATCCCAGAAAGCATTAATACCAAGGTCTTTTAAAAGTGGGACCATGCGTATTAATATTTCGGCAACACCACCTCCAACGGCGGTCGAGTTAATGTGTTGGACACTAACGTTGGCAAGTTTACTTGCATAAAGTTCCAATTCGTTGATTACATCCTTACCGACGATAGGCTCATATTCATAAAGGTTAGCCATATTATTTTCCCTCCAATCGCACTCGGACTAATCGCACAAGATTATGTTTGAGGTTATCAAGTGTTTGTGTATATGGATCAAGGTTTTTGAACGCTAATGCTAACTTTTCATCTTCAAGTGAATTTTGGATCCAATAACAAAATCGAGATTTTTCCTGGAATAGAGGCGCTTCAAACATGTGATAATAAATTGAATAATTTGAAACGCTTCCGAGACACTGTTTGAATTCCATTAAATCATTTGCGATGTATTGTGTAGGGAATACAAAGGTTTGAGCGCCCATGAAGTGGAATTCTTCACCTGCTGGAACATTTCGATTAGCGGATTCAGGATCATGTTGAATAGAATTTTCAACAATCTCAACAAGTCTTACTTGAATATCTTTTAATGAGGAGAATTGACGAAGATCTATACCGGCAATCTCTTCGCCAAGCGCATTATTCTGAAGAACGTTGGTGATCCAATATGCAAAGTCGTTAGGCGGTTCAGGAGAGAGGTATTCATGCTGCTCGAGAAAGTGATGAGTGTGTTGGTAGATTGATGCAAGCGGTATTTCCTTAATTCCTGTTAGGAGTGCATTTAAGTTTTTTGCTTTCTTCCCTAAGAGGTATGTCAGATTTTGGCGTGTGAAAAATTGGAATGGTTCTTTTGCAATGCGATTCATAGATGATCTCGTTGATTGTGTTTTAATGAAATAATATTCTCTAAAAATTGCCGCACTTCTGAAGTATTGCGGACAAAATATTTTGCATTGGAAGATTTATTTTTACCCACACGAATTGTTACTGCCCTCGATGGCAATAATTTAAATGCGTCTTCATCAGTTTTATCGTCTCCAATGAATATAATAATCGATTTATCAGTTGCTCGAAACATTTTTAAGATTCGAAGAATTGCCTGACCTTTATCCCATGAAATACAAGGGCGAACTTCGAATACTTTTTTCCCTGTCGTTATTTTTAACATTCCATCATACGGCTGAATGATTTGTTTCAAGACTCTCTTTAGTCGTCGGACGCGTTCTGGGTTCACATTCCGATAGTGCACACTTAATGTTACTCCTTTGTTCTCAAGAAGAACTCCTTTTATCGGTGTAAGTGATTTTGCGAGAACTACATCAACTTTATTAAGTAGTGGCAATACTCGTTTTGCATCTGCGTGTGTCCATGTTTGCTTTTTGTAATGAATCTGGAACCCATGGTTAGCAGCATATAGTATATTTTTGATCCTAACAAGATTGCGAATATCATATAGCGAGCGTCCTGTGACGATGCCGACGAAAATATTCGGCAGTATCGATAACTGAGCAATCAACGAACGCATCTTTACCGGAAGTATGGATAATGAGGGTTGTTTTTTTATCGGTACAAGCGTTCCGTCATAATCGAATAGTAAAAATGTTCGGTTACTTGTCGTAATCCGATGCTGAATGCTATTCCAAACATTTCCATGAAATAAATATGTTGGCACTGTCATAATTCAGTCGACTAAATATTTTTTCCAATTCGTATTCGTGAGAGTGTAGCGACCAAATTAGCCGCCCAGCGATAGACGTTATGTTCTTTTAATATTCCCTGCATTCTTTTCATTCGTAATTTTCGTTCATCGGGTGGCATAGTTAGCGAGGAATGAATCGAATCGGCAACCTCCTCGATGTCATAAGGATTTATAATAAAAGCGTCGTGAAATTCTCTCGATGCACCTGTGAATTGACTGAGGATAAGCACTCCATCTTCATCGTTTCGCGAAGCAACAAACTCTTTAGCGACTAAATTCATTCCATCGTGAAGCGATGTTACCATGCAAATATCTGATGCCTTATAATAGCGGTTTATCGTTTCGTGATTGTGATGAGCTTCGAGATAAATAATTGGTTTCCATTTTTTTGTTTGGAAGCGCCAATTAATCTTGTTTGCGGTTTCTTCTACTTCAGCCAACAAATCGTGATATCTTTTGATATGAGTTCGACTTGGTGCGCCAAGCTCAACGAATGAAAAATTTTCAATGTATTCAGGATATTTTTCAAAGAACCGCTCAACCCCCTTAAACCGCTCAATGATACCTTTGGTGTAATCAATCCTATCGACACCAACACCAAGAGATTTGAGCGAAAGACCAAGCTCTTTTTCTAAATTTAATTTCAGTGTGTCTTTTACAATAGCAGTTTGATCATCATATCCGAAAATGGGAGGGAATGCTACGCTAATAGGAAATGGCTTTACAAGTGTAACATGCTCATTGCGTTCTATTGAAAATTGTTCCCAGTTTATTTTTGATTCGAGGAACCTATCGATCGTATCGAGGAAATTATTGCAGTGATATTGGATTTGAAAACCTACCAAATCGGCGGCTAACAGACCTAAAAGTATTTCCCGTTTCCACGGACAGATTCCAAATGATTCAGGGTTGGGCCATGGAATGTGCCAGAATATTGCTACTCTGGCATCGGGGCGTTTTGATTTAATAAGAAAAGGAAGAAGAGCGAAATGGTAATCTTGAATCAAAATGAGTGGTTCTTGTTCTTGTTCAATTTCTTCAAGTAATGCTTCTGCAAATTTCTCGTTCACCTTCTGATAGTGCACCCAATCTTCTAAACGGAAAATTGGTCGATGGTGTGTGATATGGCAAAGGGGCCAGATACCTTCGTTTGAAAAACCATAGTAATATCCTTCTTCTTCATCTTTTGTGAGCCATACTCGTTTCAAACTGTATCGTGGTTCATCCGGTGGAACATCGAGTTTTCCATTTTTATCTGCCATTTCTACATCAGCATCGCCGCTTCCATGAGCAATCCAAACTCCGCTGCAAGCACGCATGATAGGATCCAATGCTGTTACTAATCCGCCAGCAGGCACAATGCACTCTATTTTTCCGCCACTCCGGATATGCATGTATGGTTCACGGTTTGAAATAACATAAAGATTTTTACCGCCTAATTCTTGCCGAACATGTTCTTTGAGTCGTTCCGGTGTCCATATTGATTCAGCCCGTGCTCGTAGCTGGGCTTCGGTTTCTGCAGAAGCTCGGGCTAATGCGAGGTTTTTCGCTAAGAGAGTTACTTCTTTTGCAAGAGGTCCTAAAACATCTCCTCGCGGAAGGTTGATTGGTTGTCTAATCTTGCCCAGTCGCAATCCTTTCAGCCAATCTGCAATCTGTGCTATTGGACCGATCAAACTCCATCGGACTACGAGTATTGTTGTGAGAATGATTAGAAATGAAAGTGTAAGAAGTCGGACGAAGTTGTAGCGCCAAATCTCTTTAAGTCTGGCCTCAATGTACGATACATTGTGCGTAAGGATTAGTGATCCTATAACTTGTTGATCTCTTCGGAGCGGGAAAGTGTAAATGTGTGTTTTTATACCGTTGATTGTTTCAAAGCTTGATATCCCTTCGTTCCTTGTAGTAGACTCCATGATGTATTTTATAATCTCTTGCTTAGAAGAATCAATATTGGGACTCCTTTCAACAAATACACCTTGACTATCATAGATAGCAATACCAACAAATGGATTACGTTTTACAAAACGTTCGATGAACTTTTTCAACCTCTCAGGTGATTTAGATAGTAACGGTTCAGTGACCGAACCTTCCATGCTTTCAGCAAGTGTGGAAGCCCGAAGAGTAAGCTCCGTCGTTAATCGCTCTTCTTCATTTTGCACTTGATAATAAGAGAAAATAGTCGCGACGAGTGCAGCCACAAATAAGAGCGATACAATAAGACGAAGTGTAATTTTCATATTATCATCCCCAGCAGGTTACTTATAAGCAAACAGTAAATATCACGTTTCCATAAAAGCTTATATCATAGAACCATAAAATTAAGTCCAGTTTTATTACGATACTGAATTAGTTAAACAGAAAGTGTCACCTTTATTTTAATCGGCATCTGATCTGTATTTAAAGATGACACTCTCGATGTTGCTTATTCAATGTTGATCGATACTAAGAGATTTTCAAAATAGTATTTTAACCGAATATGCCAGCAAATTGGAGCACCCAAACAAGCAAGCCAATTACAATAACACCAAGAAGTATTTTGAATTGAATAGGAACATCCTCTACAACTTGTTGCTGATCGGATTTTGTCGATATTTCATTTTTATTCATAGTAGTTCTCCTAATTTAATTATTACGCTAACCGTGTGAAAATGGGATATGTTCGTTAGTGAAACATACCGACCATAACTGCACGCTGGTTATGAATTAGTCAAAAATATGCTAAAGAGAACTAAGCTATGGGAGGATCTCGCGGGAGGTAACGAACGTATGATATCTGTGGGTTAAGTCGATACGGATTTACCAATCCGATAATAAAATATTTTTTTGTACCCGGTGATAATTGGGGTGGAGCAATCGCAATGGTTTGTAATTCAATTTTTAAAACTGATGATCGTGGTTTTGCAGGAACCAATTGGTGCTGTTCATTTCTGTCATCAGTTTTTGTCGCTGTTTCAAGATAAGATAAGGTCGTAGTCGAAACAATTGCAATACTTGTATGGAAAATTCCCGCAGATCCAGAAAGGGCAACAATCAAGTAAATTGTTAAGGCGAGAGAAAGAATGATATTTTTCAGATTATTATCCACATTTCAAGATAACTTATATACGATAAAGATGCAAGATAAATTCATAATGTTTCTTTCACTCTTTAAATTTTATACTCGGGATATTTTGTTTCTTTCACAAAAAATCCCTAATTTATCAAGTATTTTAATAAATATTCATACAAATATGAACACTAATGAACTTTTTGCAATTGCACCGATAATTTCCGTTACCACCCTCTCAATAATCGTATTGCTTATTGAATCACTCATCAAAAAAAGCGAACGATTAAGTTTTGGAGTTACCGTTATCGGTTTATTCGTAACTATGTATTTCTCGATCACCACGTTTGAACTTTCGGGAACAGCATTCAACCAAATGGTTACGATAGGCGGATTTGCCAGCATATTTTCGGTGCTTTTTAGTGTGGCTGCTCTCTTAACTGTTGTGTTTTCAAAAGATTATTTGCAAAAAGAAAACGCAAACTTTGGTGAATTCTATATATTAATTCTCTTCTCAACAATTGGGATGATGCTGATGGCGTCAGCCGCCGATCTGATTTTATTGTTCATCGGATTAGAATTGATGTCGATATGTTTGTACGTTCTCGCAGGATTCTTCCGCAACCGCCAATCATCGAACGAAGCGGCATTGAAATATTTCCTCCTCGGTGCATTCGCAACAAGTTTTCTGTTATACGGAATCGCATTAGTATATGGTGCAACAGGCACAACGAATATCAATTATATCATCCAAAATCTCTCAAATATGAATAATTCATTATTCATATCGGTTGGAATTGGTTTGATATTGATTGGATTAGCTTTTAAAGTTGGTGCGGTACCTTTCCATATGTGGGTGCCGGATGTTTATCAAGGTTCTCCAACTCCTGTCTCTGGATTTATGGCAACCGGTGCCAAAGCGGCGGCATTTTCTGCTTTTGTTATTCTATTTATCAATTCAACATCTTCTGAGATAAAAACAGTTTTGATTTTGCTTTCTGCGTTATCAATGATTGCCGGAAATATTATTGCAATTGCACAAACAAATGTTAAAAGAATGCTTGGATACTCGAGCATTGCGCATGCCGGTTATATGCTTATTGGCTTGGCGGCAGCCAACCAATTAGGAAGAGATGGAATTTTATTTTATTTGTTCGCATATATGTTGATGAATATCGGTGCATTCGGTGTAATATCATTGATAGAAGCGAATGAGGAAAAAAATTTGCAATTCGATGATTATAAAGGACTTGGCACTAAAAAGCCGGCTCTTGCTGCAATATTAGCTATCTTGATGTTTTCACTTGCAGGTATTCCGCCATTCGCCGGATTCTTCGGAAAATATTATATCTTTATCGCTGCCGTCAACTCGAATTTAACATGGTTGGCAATTCTTGGTGTTCTAACAAGTGTCATTTCGGTTTATTATTATCTAAAACTTGTTGTTGCGATGTACTTCAAAGAAGGAGAAGAAATATTATTTTCTAAAGTATCACCATTAAGCTATCTCGTTCTCATCGCTATTATAATCCTTATAACCGGTATTGGAGTCTATCCAAGTTCTATTCTTACTATCCTAAATCAAATTCCATAATATTGTGGAAATTGTTCTAACATCTGACCAGATGCAAAAGTGTGATCGTTACGCTATCGACACGCTGAAAATTCCCGGTTTGATCCTTATGGAAAATGCCGGACGAGGTGTTGTTGATTTGATAGAAAAAACTTTTGGCAATATTACGGGCAAAAAATTTATTGTCATTTGTGGGAAAGGGAATAATGGCGGAGACGGATTTGTTATTGCACGGCATCTTTTCGTTCGGGGTGGAATAGTTGTAACCGTCCTTATTGGAAAAGCAAATGAACTGAAGGGGGATACAAAAATCAATTATCTTGCATTGTCTGCATTAGAGCGAAAATTTGGAAAAGATCGAAAACTTAAAATAGTTTCGATTTATAATGAAAAAAAACTCTACATGCTCCCCAAAGCTGATCTCATCATAGATGCACTTTTTGGCACCGGTTTTAAAGGGAGTGTAAAAGAACCACAACTAAGTGTAATCCGATGGATTAACAAACGGACTGAGAAAAAAATTAGTGTCGACACTCCATCCGGCGTTGATGCAGACACAGGAATAATTGTAAATGATGCTGTGAAGGCATCGTTGACCCCAACAATGGGATTTAAAAAAATCGGTACAACCATCGGTAATGGCAGCGATTATGCCGGTAGAGTTGATGTGATTGATATATCCTTACCTCAAGAAATTATTAAAACTCAAAAACCAGATTCTTTCATAGTCGGTATTGATGATGTAAAAAATATTTTACCTAAACGACTTCCAGATGCACATAAACATTCTGTCGGAAAAATATTAGTTCTTGCGGGTTCAAGAGGAATGACCGGAGCGGCTGCAATGACTGCGCAGGCGGCAATGAGAGCGGGAGCAGGGTCTGTAATACTTGGAACGCCAAAATCTATCTATCCGATACTTGCAAAGAAATTAACTGAAGTGATGGTAGAACCGCTTCCCGAGACCGAAGATGGAACTCTTAGTGTAGATGCGTATGAATTGGTTAATAAATATGGTAAATGGGCAGATATTCTTATTTGCGGACCAGGATTTTCGAGAAATCCAGAATCGGCAGAATTAATTTGGAAAATAGTTTCGGAATGGAAGAAGCCGCTTCTCTTAGACGCAGACGGTTTAAATAATATCTCTGAAAAATTATCAATCTTAAAAAATCATCTAACTCCTGATCTTATCATCACTCCACACACCGGTGAATTTTCGAGATTAACAGGTCTCACCTTCGAAGAAATCAGCAAAAATCGTCCTCAAGTTGTTAGGAAGATTACTAAGCAATTTCGACTAACATGTGTACTCAAGGGCGCACCTACTATTATCGGATCGGAAAATGGAAATATTTTTATAAATTCTACTGGTAATTCAGGAATGGCTACTGCCGGGATGGGAGATGTTCTTACCGGCTTAATTGGCGGACTATGGGCACAAGGTGTTGATAGAGATAAAGCCGCAATTAGCGGGGTTTTTATACACGGATTAGCAGGGGACTTTGCAAAACAAAATTTCGGCGAGAAGAGTTTAATGGCGCTTGACGTTCTCTCTTTGATACCGGAATCAATTCTTCATATTGAAAAACATAACCTATTGTGAGTATACATCTTAGACATTTCATTAGATATCAATTCCCGGCTATTGGTTGGGCGTTATTGATCTTTATCGGTTCATCAATACCATCAAAATATTTTCCGCCATCATCGATATTTACATTTGATAAGTTGATTCATGCATTTCTTTTTTTCGTCTTAGGAGTGTTTGTTTACAGAGCGCTAACACCTTATCAGGGCAGGCACGAAATAAATTGGCGACGGCTAATAATCTCAGTGGTAATCGTCGTCGGTTACGGTATTCTTGACGAACTTCACCAAGGGTTTGTACCTGGTCGAACGCTCGATTTCTATGATGGCATAGCAGATACAATCGGCGGTTTGTTAGCTGCCGCATTAATCGTTTATTTAGCCAAGTATAAAAAAACTATAAAAATTTAGGAATAGGGAATTATCTTTTTTTAAGAGAGTCGAACTTTCTTATGGTGCCCTTTTCTGCGAATGCTTCCCTAAAAATTTATTTTTATACGATAGGTAAAAATACTGAATTTGTTTTTCCATCAAAAAAATAGCAAATTAGAGATGTGAAATTTGTTCTTGAAAAGAAAGATGTGAGTGCACGTGCCGGCATTATTCATACTGACAATGGTTTTATCACCACACCGGCATTCATGCCGGTAGGAACTCAAGGAACCGTAAAGGCAATAGCCCAAAGAACCGTTCAAGAAATTGGTGCAGAGATAATATTAAGTAATACTTATCATTTGTATTTACGACCAGGCACTGATTTATTATATCAAGCAGGTGGGTTACATAAATTTATGAGTTGGCATAAGCCGATACTCACAGACAGCGGCGGATATCAGGTTTTCAGTCTGTCGGATTTAAGGAAGATAGAAGAGGAAGGAGTTCGTTTCAAGTCGCATCTCGATGGTTCGGTACATAATTTTACGCCTGAAAAAGTAATCGAGATTCAGCGAATCATCGGTTCCGATATCATGATGGTACTTGATGAGTGTGCTCCGTACCCGTGCACACTTGATTATGCCACAAAATCGAACAGCTTAAGTATGCGCTGGGCTGAAAGATGTTTGAACAATTTTAATTCAACAGAAAAATTATACAGCCATTCACAGGCAATATTCGGAATTGTACAAGGCAGTGTATTCCCAGAGATCAGAAAGCAATCCGCGCTTACATTGAAAGAGATGAATTTTGATGGATACGGTATAGGCGGTTTAGCGGTGGGTGAACCTGCCGAGATAATGTACGACATGATTGAGGTAACGAATCAGATTCTTCCGGAAAATAAGCCGCGATATTTAATGGGCGTTGGAACGCCGGAAAATATTTTAGAAGCTATCGATCGAGGTGTGGATATGTTTGATTGTGTTTTGCCAACACGAAACGGAAGAAATGCGCAGCTATTTACACGAAACGGCACTTTGAATATTACGAATCTAAAATTTAAGAATGATTTTACACCGGTTGATTCAGCATGTGAATGTTATACCTGTAAAAATTTTACAAGGTCATACATTAGACATTTATTTAACGTCAAAGAAGTTTTAGGATTAGAACTTGCAACCATCCATAATCTTTATTATTATCAATGGTTAGTGCATAACGCACGAACATCGATAATGGATGGAAATTTCACAGAATGGAAGAAAAAGCAGTTGCTCCAATTAAACGGTATCGATGAACAAATGTAGAATGAAAATTAAGCATCGAAATGATTTTTAAACAAAACAATAACTTATTTCTTTAAGGAGACTAAATTGAATTTATACAGCATTATTTTAATGGCGCCTCAGGGCAACGGACAGGGTGGTGGCATGTTCAGCACTCTCATCATGTTTGGCTTGATCATCGTGATATTTTATTTTATGATTTTAAGACCCCAACAGAAAAGGCAGAAAGAAAGAGATAAGATGCTGAACGATGTGCAGAAAGGTGATAAGATAATCACTGTTGGTGGTATGCACGGAAATGTTGTGGGCTTAGAAGATAAAACTGTTTTAGTTCAAATTTCCGATAACGTGAAAGTGAAAGTAGAAAAATCGGCTATCTCTTCTGTTGTTCGAAGCACAAGTGATAATGTCGGGAAAACAAATTGAATTTCAGATGAAAGTGAACTGTGAGCAGGGATCATTTCAAATTTAATACCATCGATGAAGCAGTAAGCGATTTAATAAACGGTAAAATCATTATCGTCGTTGATGATGAAGACCGTGAGAACGAAGGAGATTTTATTGTTGCGGCAGAGAAATGCACTTCCGCAGCAATCAATTTTCTTGCGAAACATGGCAGAGGAATTATTTGTGTGGCTCTTACAGAGAAACGCACGGAAGAATTATCTCTCGACATGATGGTGGATAGCAATACTTCGCTTCACGAAACATCTTTTACCGTATCAGTTGATTCAATTCACGGTACTACAACAGGCGTTTCGGCTCATGATCGGAATGCAACCGTTCACGCGTTAATTAATCACAAAACCCTGGCAAGCGATTTAGCTCGGCCCGGACACATCTTCCCATTGCGCGCAATGGAAGGTGGTGTACTAAGGCGTGCCGGACATACAGAAGCCGTAATTGATTTATGCAAAATAGCCGGTCTATATTCGGCAGGTGTTCTTTGTGAAATCATGAACGAAGACGGCAACATGGCGCGTGTTCCTGATCTGATTAAGCTTTCGAAAGAATTCGATCTTCGAATCATCTCAGTTCAAGACTTGATTGAATACAGGATGAAACGCGAGAAATTAGTCCAACGCCTCGTTACTACTCAACTCCCATCGATATACGGTAAATTTAAAATTCACCTCTACAAAAGTGAAAATGATAATAAAGAACATGTAGCAATTGTTAAAGGTGAGATTGATCCGGAGAAGCCGACTTTGGTTCGCGTTCATTCTGAATGTCTTACGGGTGATGTCTTCGGTTCAATGCGATGCGATTGCAACGATCAACTCATCTCCTCCCTTAAAATGATCGAGAAAGAAGGAAATGGAATAATCCTTTACATGAGGCAAGAGGGAAGGGGAATAGGACTATTGAATAAATTGCGTGCTTATCGTTTGCAGGATGACGGATTAGATACGGTTGAAGCAAATGAAAAATTAGGTTTTAGAGCGGATTTGAGAGATTATGGTATAGGTGCGCAGATACTTCGTGACCTTGGTGTTCGCCGTATGAGACTGATTACCAACAACCCCAAAAAAGTGGTAGGTTTGCACGGATACGGGTTGGATATCATTGAGCGAGTGCCTATCGAAATGATACCGCATGAACATAATGAACGTTATCTTAAAACAAAAAGGGATAAACTTGGTCATCTAATTCTACTCGATCAAAAAAAGTAAAACTTGATTTTCTTAAATACATGTTGTAGATTTAATTAGGTATAGTATTACAACAGCCATCACCTCTAAAGCGTGATGGCTGTTTTTTTCTTTCAGCTTGCTAATAATTTACGATCGAACTATTATAATATTATTCACATTTTTAGTATGATTGAAAATAAAAATAACGGATCAGTCTACCTCACGCGCGAGCGGTTGGTGGAGATTGAAAATGAACTTCGTGATTTAAAAATACACGGAAGATACGAAGTGGCTCAAAAAATTCAGGAGGCGCGCAGTCACGGCGATTTATCTGAGAATGCAGAATATAATGCTGCCAAAGAAGAACAGCAACATCTCGAATTGCGAATCGCAAAATTGGAACAAACTCTCTCTCGAACCAGGATAATCGAAAGCAAAGATCTTCCAAACGATAAAGTTTATATCCTGTCAACCGTAAAACTGAAAGATTTGAAAACAAAAGAAACCGTAACTTACTTGCTTGTTTCACCGGAGGAGGCAGACTTTGAGAAAAATAAAATTTCAGTTACATCTCCTATCGGCAAAGGATTAATGGGAAGAATTCAGGGAGAAAAAATTAAAGTGCTAGTGCCTGCCGGGACTTTGGAATATGAAATTCTTGATATAAGTCGATAGAAAACTCTTATCTTGTATGCCGGTAAATCTCGAAATCAAAGCACACATTCCAAACCTGTGTTCTGCTGAAAAGATTGCAATTGAAATTGGCGCTCACAAAGCCGGAGTGCTGATTCAAACTGATACATATTTTAATTCAGCAAATGGACGACTTAAACTGAGAGAATTCCCAGATAAAAATGCTGAATTGATTTTTTACAAACGCGATGAGGATTCTATTCAGCGGGCAAGTAATTATTCCATTTACAAAACTATCGACAGTTCCGGGCTTAAAGAGATATTAACAGCATCGTACGGAATACGTGCAGTTATTGAAAAGCGTCGGATGCTATACCTGTTCGGAGCAACGAGAGTTCATCTTGATGAAGTGAAAGGGCTTGGTTCATTTATAGAATTCGAAATACCGATTATCAGTGATGATCAAGCCGCAAGAGAACAAATGAATTTTTTAATTGATAGATTTCGCCTCTTACCTGATCAATTCATCACCAAATCATATATCGATTTGATGCTATTAAAACCAGAACAGGTATCTTAAATGGTGAAATTGTCTATGTTTAACCCGCTTTATAAAAATTCTACCTGAGCTAATCTTTTTATTTGCGTGTGCTTGAAAATTTCAGTATATTATTCAACCTAAATTGCGGGAATAGCTCAGTTGGTAGAGCGTCACCTTGCCAAGGTGAATGTCGCGGGTCCGAATCCCGTTTCCCGCTCAATTTTATCTGATTGCGCGGAAATAAAAATTTGATAAGCATATAAAGATTTCAGAAAACGCCCTGCTGCTTCCATTACATCATGCGGCGGGGCTTATTTTTAAAAATTAAAAATGGCGCCGTACCCAAGTGGTAAGGGAGAGGTCTGCAAAACCTTTATGCGGCGGTCCGAATCCGCCCGGCGCCTCGAGTATGGTGAGTGGTTAATAAGATAATTTGTGGATAAGAATTTATACGATTCCGATTTGCAACTCACTAATGAATAAGTGACGAAAGATTGCCGGGGTGGCGAAACTGGTAGACGCACAGGACTTAAAATCCTGTTCTCCGCAAGGGGAGTGTCGGTTCGATTCCGATCCCCGGCACTCAGGAAAAATATTTTGGGCTCTTAGCTCAGTTGGTTAGAGCGCTACCTTGACATGGTAGAGGTCATAGGTTCAAATCCTATAGAGCCCACACGAAAGGGGAAATGAAAATTTCAGAGCTGATATTTTATAAAATTGAGCTGTTTACTGAAATCGGATTCTCTCCGATTTTTTTGTTTGAAAAATTATGACAACTATTGCTATAAAATTCCCGGATGGTAACACAAGAGAGTACCCAAAAGGTGTCTCCGGTTTAGATATCGCTAAGAGTATCAGTAACGGATTACTCAGAGAAGCGCTTGCTGTTGAAGTGAATGGCGAAGTGTGGGATCTCAGTAGAGCAATTAATACTGATGCACAGGTAAGAATTTTGAAATGGAACGATATAGGGGGTAAAGATACCTACTGGCACAGCACCGCTCATCTGATGGCGGAAGCTGTTGAATCGATATTTCCCGGTGCAAAGTTTGGTGTGGGTCCTTCGATCGATGCCGGATTTTATTACGATATTGATTTAGGCGGGCACACTTTATCGCCGGAAGATCTTTCGAAGATCGAACAAAAAATGTTGGAGCTTGCAAAAGGAGATTCACAAATTGTTCGAGAAGAAAAAAACTGGGAAGATGCAATTACATATTTCAAAAAGAAAAACGATTCGTATAAGCTTGAACTTCTCGATGAATTAAAAGGACAAATTATTACTTTTTATCATTCCGGGAAATTCACTGATCTATGCGCAGGTCCGCATCTACCTTCGATTGGCAAAGTAAAAGCGATAAAACTTTTAAGTGTTGCCGGAGCTTATTGGCGAGGTGATGAAAAAAATAAAATGCTTCAAAGAATTTACGGCATTTCATTCCCAACTCAAAAAGAATTAGATGAATATCTCTTCCGTATCGAAGAAGCCAAGCGCAGAGATCATAGGAAATTAGGAAAAGAACTTGACTTGTTCGTTTTCCACGACATTGCCCCGGGTGCACCTTTCTGGCTTCCGAATGGGATGATAGTTTTCCGCGAGCTTGAAAAATTTCTTAGGTATGAGCTTGATGGCTCGGGTTATCAGGAAATATCAACACCAATATTGGTTAAGAAAGAACTATGGGAACAATCGGGACACTGGGATCATTATAAAGAAAACATGTTCTATTTCGAACATGATGATGCGACTTTCAGTTTGAAGCCGATGAATTGTCCTGAAAGCACATATGTTTACCGACATCGTATGCGAAGTTACAAAGATCTTCCTCTTCGGTATTCAGAAATTGGAAGATTGCATCGAAACGAGATTTCAGGCGCGCTTGGTGGAATGTTCAGAGTACGTCAGATTACAATGGACGATGCGCACATCTATTGTCGCCCCGATCAAATTTTAGATGAAATAAATTCATTGATACTTTTAGTCGAACGATTTTATTCCATTTTTGGTTTGAAGCCAGAATACAATCTTTCCACCAGACCAGAAGGTGCTATGGGTGATCCAAAACTTTGGGAAGAAGCTGAATCCGGTTTAATGAAGGCGCTTGAGCATAACAAGATAAAATATAATTTAAAACCAAAGGATGGCGCATTTTACGGACCCAAGATAGATGTCCAAATCCAAGATGCGTTGGGACGAGAATGGCAAATTGCAACAATCCAGCTCGATTTTGTAATGCTGCCGGAACGTTTTGAATTGGAATATGTAGCTGAAGATGGCTCGCGCAAGAGACCTGTAGCAATCCATCGAGCAATCTTCGGATCGTTCGAAAGATTCATGGGGATTATCACTGAACATTTTTCAGGTTCATTCCCAACATGGTTATCGCCTCATCAGACAATTGTATTGCCGATTACCGATTCTCACATTGAGTATGCTGGCAAAGTATATCAAGCTCTAAAAAATGCTGGAGTGCGTGTTGAGCTTGACGACCGGAACGAAAAAGTGAATTATAAAATCCGTGAATGGGAGATGAAAAAAGCTTCGTACATGCTTGTTGTAGGAGATAAAGAATGTAATTCGAACGCTGTATCAGTACGTCAACACAAAAAGGGCGACATTGGTGTAATGCCTCTCGATAAATTTGTAGATAAAATTTTAGAAGAAATAAATTTAAAAACATTAACAATATAGGAGAACTGCCATAAAAGAGACAAATCGTGTTCGCATCAATGAAGAGATAAGGACTTCACAAGTTCGCGTCATTGATGAAAATGGTCAGGTTGGATTAATGAATCCATCTGAAGCGTTACGGATTGCAATTCAAAGGGGTTTAGATTTAATAGAGATTGTGCCGAATGCAACACCACCTGTTTGCAAGATTATGGATTTTGGCAAATACAAATACGAACAGACAAAAAAAGATAAACTCCAGAGAAAGCATCAACAAGTAACCCAAGTTAAAGAATTACGGTTCCATCCAAACACAGATGTTCACGACTTCGAATTTAAAGCACGTCACGGCAGACAATTTTTAGAAGATGGGCATAAACTGAAAGCCACTGTGGTCTTCAAGGGGAGAGAAATTACTTATGCTCAACAAGGCGAAGAATTGCTAAAACGGCTCGAAGAAAAATTATCCGACGTGGGTAAGGTTGAACAATCTGCAAAATTAGAAGGACGTAGTATGGCGGTGATATTTGCTCCGGAACGGAGCTCGAAAAAGAAATCTGAAAAAAAGCAAAAACCTATTGAAACCCAGAAGGAAGGATAGAATAAAATGCCCAAGATGAAATCGACATCAGGCGCCAAGAAGCGTTTCAGAAAAACAGCTTCTGGTAAATTCAAACGTCACAAAGCGTTTCGAAGTCATATTTTGACTTCAAAAACAACAAAACGGAAACGTCATCTTCGAAAATCAACTCTTGCCTCAAAACAAGAGCAACAGAAAATCGATATGATGATTCAATAATCAAAATAATACATTAACAATTTAGAGGAAAGGAAGAAGAGCAACTATGCCACGTTCGCAAAACAAAGTTGCCTCCCATCGCCGGCGCAAGCGCATATTAGCGCGTGCTAAAGGTTACTGGGGTGCGAGAAGCAAAGTCCTCACGGTTGCAAAACACCACATCGATAAAGCTGGTCAACACGCATACCGTGATAGGAAAACCAAGAAAAGGGAATTCCGTGCATTATGGATTGCACGCATTAATGCAGGAGCGCGTTTGCACGGAACAACTTATTCAAGATTAATTGCGGGTCTAAATAAAAAAGGTGTGGAGATCAATCGTAAAGTGCTGGCTGACCTCGCATCGCGAAGTCCGGAAGCATTTGCCGAAGTCGTAAAATTCGCAATTGTATAACGAATCTTTAACTGTTAGGGCAGTGGAATATTTTCCATTGCCCATTTCTAACAGTCTGAAGATTTTTTTATTTTTACAAATAATATGATTAAGAAGATAGAACAAATCAATCAATCGGCGACCGCAGAAATAAATTCTGTAAAAACGTTAGACGAGCTTGAAGCATTTAGGATAAAATATCTTGCTCGCAATGGACTTGTAGGCGATTTGTTCGATGCTCTAAAAACATTGGATAAATCAGATCGTCCGCTTATGGGAAAGTATCTGAACGATCTTCGTAACAATGCTCAATCACTCTTCGATAAGAAGAAAGAAGAGATTGAATCAAATACTACAATCAGGCAAGAGACTGACGATCTTACCTTACCCGGAAGAAGAAGGTGGATTGGGAGTCGGCATCCGTTAACTCAAACACTCGATGAAATTAAGAGAATCTTTTATAAAATGGGGTTCGAGGTGGCAGACGGTCCGGAAATAGAAGATGATTATCATAATTTTGAAGCATTAAATTTTCCACCCGATCATCCTGCCCGAGATATGCAAGACACTTTTTTTATTACTGATAAAATCTTGTTACGCACACACACATCGCCCGTTCAAATACGTGTAATGGAAAAACAAAAGCCACCTGTAAGAGTAATAATCCCCGGAAGAGTTTATCGGAATGAAGCAATCAGCGCCCGCAGTTATTGCTTGTTCCATCAGGTTGAAGGTTTATATGTGGATGAAGGCGTGACATTCAGCGAGTTGAAAGGTACATTGGTCACCTTCGCGAAGCAATTTTATGGGAGCAGCTTGAAGTTTAGGTTCAGACCCAGTTATTTCCCTTTCACAGAACCAAGCGCCGAAATGGATATAACATGTTTTCTATGCAACGGAAAGGGATGCCGTGTTTGCAAACAAACTGGTTGGCTCGAAATTTTAGGTTGCGGTATGGTAGATCCGAATGTCTATAAGTATGTTGGATATGATGAAGAGAAAATTTCAGGATATGCCTTCGGTATGGGAATAGAAAGAATTGCAATGTTGATGTATGGAATAGACGACATCAGAATATTATATCAAAACGATATCCGTTTCTTAAAACAATTTTAATAAGATATTATACTATGCGGATTTCCCTTGGATGGTTAAAAAAATATGTAGCGATAAACGTATCGCCGGAAGAGTTAGCTCATTCACTAACGATGTGCGGTTTGGAAGTTGAAAGCATTGAATATCTCGGTGCAAAATATAATCATTTCGTTGTTGGCAAGGTAATCGATGTTCAAAAGCATCCAAAGGCAGACCGGCTTACCGTCTGTCAGGTAGATATCGGTGCTGAAAAGGTACAAATTGTTTGTGGCGCTCCGAATGTTGCAGCCGGACAAACCGTCCCGGTTGGACTTATTGATGCGGTGGTTCCTCGAGATCAACACGATCCAAATGGCAATCCATTAAAGATCTCAAAAGTTTCTCTCCGTGGAGTTGAATCAAATGGAATGATTTGCTCTGAATATGAGCTTGGATTAGGAGACGACAAGGAAGGTATTCTCGTTCTCGAAGCATCTGCTCCCATAGGTGTTCCTTTAGCCGATCAGCTTGGAGTAAACGACATAATTTTTGAAATAGGCGTTACACCCAATCGCCCAGATGCTCTCAGCCATATCGGAATTGCCAGGGAAGTAGCTGCAATTCAGAATATTAAACTGATGTTGCCAGCAATTGATGTTCAAACAAATGACACATCAATTTCAGACTTGGTAAAAGTGATTATTGAAGATGTAGAAAACTGTCCACGCTATTCAGGACGATTAATCAGTGGTGTAAAAATTGGAAAATCGCCGCTGTGGTTAGAGCGTATTTTAGAATCGGTTGGTATTAGACCAATTAATAACATTGTTGATGTAACTAATTACGTACTAATGGAATGTGGGCAACCACTTCATGCATTTGATTTCGATAAAGTATCAAACGGAACCATAATTGTTAAATCGGGTATCGACGATTTCAATTTTACAACTCTTGATCATAAAGAGAGAAAACTTCGCCCCGATACATTAATGATATGCGATGATAAGAAACCAATTGCAATTGCAGGGGTTATGGGTGGTGAAAATACGGAGATTACCCAATCAACAACTCGAGTTTTCATCGAGAGTGCCTATTTTTTACCAAGAAGCATTAGAAGGACTGCAAAATATTTTGGTTTAAGTACCGATGCATCTCAGCGATTTGAACGCGGCGCCGATCCTGAGATAACCCTTTGGGCTCTCAATAAGGCGGCAGACATGATAATTTCGATTGCCGGAGGTACAGTTTTGGGCAATAGCATTGATGTATATCCCAATAAAATAAAAGAGAAAGAGATTGTGATTCGAATCTCGAAAGTAAATGAACTCCTTGGCATAACCATATCAAAAAAAGAAATTATCGATCTCTTAACAAAGATATCCTTCAAGTTATCAAATAAAGAATCTACAAAGTCAAATCCAGATTTGCTGAGTTTATTGGTGCCAAGTTTCAGACCCGATATTGAACGTGAAATAGATGTTATAGAAGAGATTGCCCGAATGCACGGATATGATAATATCCCTGTTCATGAAATAACGAAACTGAGATTATCCGAGAATAATCCTCCAAAAGATTTTCTTCCAATTATTAGAGATTGTTTTATTGGAGCAGGGCTGCAAGAAATAGTTACAAACAGTATGCAGCCAATCTCAATAGCAACTTTAGCGTCTGATAATGTTGTCAAAATTGCGAATCCAATAAGTCGAGATATGGAAGCATTACGAACTTCTTTACTTCCGAGTATGCTAGAAGTAATCAGAGAGAACATTTTCAAGGGAAATAGTTCTCTGCGTTTATTTGAAATAGGGAAGACATATTATCATCACCATTCAATCATTGGCGAATATCTTCCTCAATATTCGGAAAAGACGCAATTGCTGATTGCTTTTACCGGAAATCAAAATCCTCTTAGATGGGATGAAAAACCGAGGAATATCGATTTTTTTGATGTAAAAGGAGAGATCGAGTCTTTCTTCCAAAAAATATTTCTTGACAATATTAAATTTATTCATTATCCTAATACCAATGCTTTAAGTGAACGAGGAGTTCACATTGAAATAAATAAGGAATATGCTGGTATGGTTGGATATGTACGCAAAGAGATTTTGAAGCAGTTCGATATTGAAAATGAGGTTATTTTTGCCGAGATAGACATCGAAAAAATAATCAATAAAATCAAAATCAAGCGGCATTACACAACATTGCCGAAATATCCATCAATGATTAGGGATATTGCTTTAGTTATAGAACCTAATATTACGATGGATAAGATAGAAGAAGCAATAAAAGCTTCAGGTACTTCCTTATTAAAACACATTGAGTTGTTTGACACATATTCTGGGAAACAGATAGGTGATTCTAAAAAAAGTTATGCATTTAGATTAGAATTTTATTCTGAAGATCATACATTGACACAGAATGAAATTGACGGTGTTATGAATAACATAATAAATGAATTAGAACATAAACTTAAAGCTATCATTAGGCGGTAACAAAACATTTTTAATTTACAGAAATCGGTTTGATAAACAATGGAAAACATTGAGCAAGTTTTACGCATCTTCTGGGAAAAAACTCGGACAGCAGCCGAGCTAATCTCGCAGCTTCGCGAAACAAACCAACAACTACTAACTTCTAATCAGAATTTGGAGCGTGAGTTGCAAAAAACCCATTTAGAGTTGGTTGGAAAAGAGAATGAAGTAAAGAAGCTCAGACAGGAGCATGCTCAGATGCAGGCGGTTACCAGCGGTGATGTGTTTACAATATCCGAGAAAGAGGAAGTGAAAAATCGAATAAGAGGATTAATTGCAAAAATTAATTCTCATTTATAATAATTGATTTCGATATAAAATAATTGTATGTTTTAAGTGGCACTTGAACTAAATTAAAAATATGAGTGTCGGAAAAAATATGGCATCAGACGGAAAAAGCATAAAAGTAAAAATATTTGGTTCCGAATATCCGCTCAGAGGTGAGAGTGAAGACCTCACCAAAAAAGTAGCAGCGTACGTTGACCAAATGATCAGTACAATACACGAGAAAATTCCAGAACAACCACCTTTAACAGTGGCTGTTCTTTCAGCTTTAAATATTACTGAAGATTTATTCAAGGAGAGAGAAAAATATCGTCTCTTAACGGCATTGATCGAAACGGAAGTTCAAAAAATGAATGAATTTATCGATCACCATCTCAATCCGGAATTATAAATCATCTATTTTTACCGTTCTTTACCATAGATTGATGGTCATATGCTTTATAAGTATTAACCGCACCGTCAGCCGATGCCATGATTGAAATAGTCATGGATTAAGTCAAACATATTAAAGAATCTGACAAATTATTTTAATAGGGAACTTGACTTGTGAACCTCGATTGCAGGCCTCACCTGTTACAGGATTCTACGTGCAACCGCTAAACCGGATTGCACGTGAGCAGTGGAAGCAAAAAATGTTCAGGCAAGTACCCACTATGTATTACTTGAGATTCTTAAATACACTGACTTATAGGCTGCGGGCGGTTTTTTTATTTAAATAATATGGAAAATAAAAAATAGGTAAGAAAATGGACTTTGAGACTATACTTCCCATACTTATTGCAATCGGCGCTATAGGTATTGGTTTTGTTATGGGATGGGTTGTGAAAAATAATATCGGTAAAAATAAAATCGCAAATGCCGATGCTCGTGCTAAAAGAATCGTCGAAGATTCAGAAAAAGATGCCGCTAATCTAAAAAAAGAAAAACTCCTCGAAGTAAAAGATGAATGGTACAAGAAGAAACAAGAACACGAGCACGAAGCAAGCTTGCGCCGAAATAAACTGCAATCATTCGAAAAACAACTTGAGAGCCGCGAAGAGAATCTTGAACGAAAAGTTGAGTTGGTCAATAAAAAGGAAAAAGAGATATCGGGCATAAAGCGAACATACGACGATAAGATTAAACAAGTTGAGGATAAACAAAACCAACTAAATCGCATGTTGAACGAGGAAAATAGCAGGTTGGAGCGGGTTGCGGCTATGTCGCGCGAAGAGGCGAAAAAACTTCTAATGGAAAATTTAACCGAAGAAGCAAAAGGCGAAGCCGCGCAAACCCTGAAAGAAATCCGTGACATCACAAGAGCCGAGGCAAAGAAAGAGGCCCAAAAAGTTATTATCCAAGCGATTCAAAGAAGTGCCACCGATCATTGTGTTGAAACTACCGTTAGTGTGCTTCAAATCCAAAACGATGAAATGAAAGGCAGAATTATTGGGAAGGAAGGAAGAAACATTCGCGCATTTGAAGCCGCAACAGGGGTTGACGTTATTGTTGATGATACACCCGAAGCGGTTATTCTGTCAGCATTTGATCCTTTGCGCCGCGAAGTTGCCCGTCTTGCTTTAGAACGATTAATCACAGATGGCAGAATTCATCCGGCGCGAATAGAAGAAATTGTTGAAAAGGTTAATAAAGATTTAGACGAGGAGTTACTTCACACTGGTGAAAACACGATGATGGAAGTTGGAATAGCCGGAGGCAGTCCGGAACTGTTCAGACATTTAGGAAGAATGAAATACAGATCGAGTTATGGACAAAATCTGCTTTCACACTCGATAGAAGTTTCATACCTCACCGGTTTAATGGCTGCCGAATTAGGTCTTGATACCACGATGGCAAAACGAGCCGGCTTACTTCATGATATTGGGAAGACAGTAGATAGGAGCGTTGAGGGACCACACGCATTAATAGGTTACGATCTTGTCAAAAAAATGAAAGAACATCCGATCATCATCAACGCTGTGGGTTCGCATCATGATGATATGCCTGTCGAGTACCCGATCGCTGCCTTGGTTCAAGCGGCTGATGCAATCAGCGGCTCTCGGCCCGGTGCACGCCGCGAATCAATAGAAGCATACGCGAAGCGGATGGAACGGCTTGAAGAAATGGCGAAATCGTTCGAAGGTGTTGCGCAGACATACGCGATACAGGCAGGTCGCGAAATCAGAGTTATCGTTGAGCACGATAAAATAGATGATGCTATGGCAGACATTCTCGCTCATGATATTGCAAAAAAAATTCAATCTGAGATGGGTTTCCCCGGACAGATTAAAGTGGTTGTAATCCGTGAAAAAAGATCAGTCGCTTTTGCAAAATAAAGCACTGCAATAATTTTTCGACAATATTCAGTTGTATCGATCTTTCTTTAGTATGAAAAATATTAATCAGAGATATAACACGCTTGCTATCGGAGTAACCGGTGGAATAGGAAGCGGAAAAACAAAAGTTTGTGAAATGTTTTCTGCTTTGGGTGCCATATTTATTCAAGCCGATAAAGTAGCTCAAGAAATTATGAAATCTGACCAAAAGGTGATTAAACAAATTTGTCGAGTTTTTGGTCCTAATGCTTACCTTTCTTCAGGTTTATTAAACAAACCATACATATCTTCTCTAATTTTTAAAGATCATCATCTGCAGGAAAAGATTAATAAAATTGTTCATCCACTCGTTATTAATTACATCAAAACAGAAATTACCAAAGCGAAAGAAAGTGCAGCAATTCCATTGATTGTAACAGAAGCCGCGCTTATATACGAAGCACGGTCCGAAAATATTTTTGATTACATGATTGTTGTTGATGCCCCTCAATCGATTCGTCTGCAACGATTAAAAGAGAGAGATGGCTCAAGCCGTTCAGATATCCTTAGCAGGATGAATTCTCAGATGCCTCCTGATGAAAAAACATTGCGTGCTGATTTTGTCATCAAAAATAACTCCACGATAGAACATCTTGAAATGCAAACTAAATTCATTTATTCCGTTTTGGTATCTTTAGCGATCCAAAAAAATAATTGAGGATTGGATAAGATGGAAATTAGATCAGATATTTTAGTTATAGGCAGCGGCATCGCGGGTTTATCGATTGCGTTAAAAGCCGCATCGATGGGGAGGGTAGTTTTAATCACCAAAAAAGAAAAAGCCGAATCGAACACAAACTATGCGCAAGGAGGTATTGCCACTGTTGTTTCATCTCTTGATACCTTCGATCTTCACATTGAGGATACCCTTCACACCGGGGTTGGATTGGGTCATCGAGATTCTGTAGAAATCATGATTAAAGAAGCGCCTGAGCGTTTGAATGAGCTTATAGAGATAGGGGTTCAATTTACAGAGAAAAACGGTTTGCTCGATTTAGGCAGAGAGGGCGGACACTCCCGAAATCGAATTGTTCATGCAAGGGATCATACCGGTGCCGAGATCGAACGGGCGCTGCTTCACGCAATTTCAATTCATCCCAATATTACACTTTATGAAGATCATATAGCAATCGATCTGATTACTGAACATCATTTAGGTGAAAAAATTTCCCGCGACGCACCAATTCATTGCTGGGGAGCTTACGTTCTCGATGTGAAGAATAATGTAGTCAAAAAAATCTTATCCTCTTTCACCGTTCTTGCATCGGGTGGAGTCGGACATGTTTATCTTCACACAACCAATCCTTCGATTGCAACTGGTGATGGTGTTGCGATGGCATATCGTGCAGGTGCTTTAATAGGGAATATGGAGTTTATACAATTTCATCCAACAAGCTTATTCAATTCAGGATCACCATCGTTTTTGATATCCGAAGCTATTCGCGGTTTTGGCGGAAAACTTAAGACGAGGAAAAATGAAGAGTTCATGCTCAGATATGATAGCCGGGGTTCACTTGCCCCGCGGGATATAGTTGCTCAAGCGATCGATATCGAATTAAAGAAAAGCGGCGATGAGCATGTAATTTTAGATTTACGTCATTTGGATCCTGCCATTGTTCGAGAAAAATTTCCGCTCATCTACAAAACTTGTCTGGAAAAATTTAAAATCGATATAACCACTGAACCTGTTCCTGTTGTGCCGGCGGCGCATTATTCTTGCGGTGGGGTTGTTACAGATCTCCTTGGCAGGACAAAGATCGATAATTTATATGCTTGCGGCGAAGTTGCAATGACCGGAGTTCACGGAGCAAATAGATTGGCAAGTAATTCGCTGCTTGAAGCTATCGTTTTTGCTCACAGAGCATATAAAGACATGAGCACTAAAAAGATAAATCATGTTAAAGATTTTCCGGCGGTTCCTGAGTGGGATGACAGCGGTACGTTTGATGCGGAAGAGTGGGTTCTCATCGAACATGATAGAAAAGAAATACAGCAAATAATGTGGGACTATGTCGGGATCGTACGTTCCGATTTAAGGTTGGATCGCGCTAAGCGTCGGTTACTTTTAATTAAGGATGAGATTGAAAATTATTACAAACGGACGAAAGTTACTGAAGGATTGATAGAGCTACGAAATCTTGCAACCGTAGCCGATCTCATCATACGGTCAGCTTTGCAGCGCAAAGAGAGCCGGGGACTTCACTACACAACCGATTACCCAAAGAAGAACGACGATGCTTGGCTTCACGATACGCTTATGACATGTATTGATGCTTGAGTTGGATTGCGAAATTTTGTACTTTGAGTATTATTAAACCAGAATTTTTAAAAATGGAATTTCAAAAAGATAAACCACAAGAACATTGCGCTATTTTCGGAATATTCGGTCACCCAGAAGCGGCTAAAATGGCGTATTACGGCTTACACGCTCAGCAACATAGAGGGCAAGAAGCATCGGGGATTGTAACAACTCATTCCGATCATAAAACCGGAAAGTATCATTTTCGGATTCACAAAGATTTCGGTCTTGTGAATGACGTTTTTAAAGATGATACAATTTTAACTCAGGTTCTGATCGGATCGGCAGCGATAGGACATAACCGTTACTCAACGGCAGGCGCTTCGGATAATAAGCTGAATATTCAACCGCTGATTGTGAATTATAGGGATGGAAATATTGGTATTTCGCATAACGGTAATTTGACCAACTTCCGGAAACTGCGGAAGCGACTTCAAGACGAAGGAACAATATTTCAAACAACTTCGGACACAGAAATAATATTGCATCTAATAGCGAAAAGCCGTGAACAGGACCAGATACACCAGATAATTGACGCGCTTAATCAAGTTGAAGGTGCTTTTTCAATTGCAATTCTGACCAACAATAAATTGATTGCCGCACGCGATCCTTACGGATGGCGTCCGCTCGCGGTCGGTAAATTAGAAAATGCTTATGTGATCGCCTCGGAAACATGCGCATTCGATATTATTGGTGCTAAGTATCTTTGCGATGTGGAGCCAGGTGAGATTTTAGTCTTTGATGAAGAAACAGTGAATAACAGTGAAGCGAAATCATTCCGACTTCAAAACAAACAATCTAGACCATATCATTGTATTTTTGAGTATATATATTTTTCCAGACCGGATAGTCGGGTTTTCGGAGAGAGTGTTGATAGAGTTCGTCGCAAATTAGGGAAGGCATTGGCAGAGGAGCATCCCGTAGTTCCCGATTCTACTAACAATACTGTTGTTGTCATTAATGTACCTGATTCGAGCAACACTGCAACACTTGGTTATGTCAGCCAAAACACTAAACAAGGGAATAAGAGTAAATATGAAATCGGATTGATACGCAGCCATTATGTTGGGCGTACTTTTATTCAACCCCAGCAAGATTTGCGCGAAATGAAAGTGAGAACCAAATTTAACACCGTAAGAGGAGTGCTTGAAGGAAAAAAAATAGTGATCATCGATGATTCAATTGTGCGAGGAACAACATCTAAACAACTTGTTAAACTGATTAGAGATGCGGGTGCAAGAGAAATTCATTTTAGAATCACATCACCGATGATTAAATATCCTTGTTATTTTGGCATGGATTTCCCGAGTCAAAATGAGCTTATAGCAAACTGGTGCGAAGGAGATATTGAAAAAATTAAATCCGAGCTAGGTGTAGACAGTATTGGATATCTTTCGCTCGATAAATTACTTGCATCGGTTCCGCGCGATCGCGGGCAATATTATTGCACTGCTTGTTTCAGCGGGCAATTACCAATCGAGATCGACGATCTCTCATCTAAAGATGAACACGAGTTATAATCAATGCACCGAAAATTTTTGACTTTATCTAATTTATTAAGCATCAGCCGAGTTTTATTTGTTCTTCCATCCGCATATTTAATATTTACCGATCCGCAGTTATACAGGTGGGAAATTGTTTCCCTGATCTTTCTTGCAGCCAGCACAGATTATCTTGACGGTTTCTTTGCACGGAGATTTAATCAAATAACCGAGATGGGAAAGATTCTCGATCCGGTTGCTGATAAAATTGCAATTGCAGTACTCTGCATCGCTTTGGTATTCTCCGGGAAAATATCGATTTGGTTCTGCACACTTGTCATTCTTCGCGATCTTGCCATTATGATCGGCAGTCTTCGGATAATGAAGATTAAAAAAGTTACAATTCAATCGAATTGGATCGGCAAGTGGACTGTTACCATTCTCGCCATCTATATTCTATCTACAATAATTATAATCGATGATCGGTTGTGGCTCAAAACCGGACTTCAGGTTATCAGTATCGTTATGGTTTTCGTTTCATTCATCTCCTATCTTCGCCGATATTTGGAAGAAGTGAGATCGGTTCAAGAATAATAAATAATAAAAACGATTATGGGTTTCTTCGATAAATTTAAATTAAGCAGATTAAAAGAAGGTCTTACAAAAACACGTGAGAATATTTTTGGAAAAATTCAAAAAATCCTCTCGGGCAAAACAAAGATTGATGATGAGGTCATCGATAAAATTGAAGAAATATTAATCGGTGGAGATGTTGGAGTTTCAACGACACTGATGATCATCGATGATATCAGGAAACGTGTCAAAGCTGAAGGATTCGAGAATCCTGAGGACCTTGATAGATTGCTTCGAGAGGAAATTCTAAAAATATTATCGAACGGGACCGATAACAATACCAATCCATTCACTCTTCCAGTTTCTCATAAACCACATGTAATCATGATTGTTGGTGTGAATGGTGTGGGTAAAACTACTACGATTGGAAAACTTGCATATAATTATCGCAATGCCGGGAAAAAAGTCCTAATTGCGGCAGCCGATACATTCAGGGCAGCCGCAAATGAACAACTTGAGATCTGGGCAAAGCGTGCGGGCGTGGAAATAATTCAGCAAACACAGGGCGCTGATCCGGCGGCGGTTGCGTACGACGGGCTGAACTCAGCAATATCACACAAATCGGATCTGCTTATCATCGATACGGCAGGGCGGCTTCATACAAAAATAAATTTGATGGAAGAACTGAAAAAAATTAAGCGCGTCCTGCAAAAACTCGATCCAGAAGCTCCGCACGAAGTATATCTTGTTGTCGATGCATCCACCGGTCAAAATGCAATCCAGCAGGCAAAACAATTTACTGCCGCTGTTGGAATCAGCGGTTTAGTACTTACAAAACTTGATGGCACTGCGAAGGGTGGAGTGATTCTCGCAATAAATCAGGAGTTGCAGATACCTGTTAAATACATCGGAGTTGGAGAAAAAATAGATGATCTGCAGCCGTTCGACCGCAAAGCATTTGTTGAAGCATTATTTGAAAAATAAACGTGAAGCTTCGATTCTATAAATACGATTTAAAATTAAAACACACATTCACAATTGCCAGAAATACACGTACCACTTCTTCAACTGTTATCGTTGAATTAGAACACGAAAACATAACTGGATATGGAGAAGCCGCACCATCGAGTCGCTATGGTGAAACATCAGAAACGGTTTGCAAATTTTTAGCGGATGTAAATTTGGATAGCGTCAAAACTCCTTTCGAGATTAAAGAGATATTAACTTATGTTGATAATCTCGCATACGGAAATAACGCTGCAAAAGCGGCGATTGATATTGCTTTGCATGATTGGATTGGGAAGAGTGAGAAAATTCCTCTTTGGAAGAAATGGAGTCTGACTGCAAATAAGATTCAAGTGTCATCGTTTACAATCGGACTTGATACCCCCGATGTTATTGAAGCGAAGATTCGTGAAGCTGAGATGTTTCCAATCCTCAAGGTGAAGTTAGGAACGAAAGATGATAGAGAAATTATAACAAGAATTCGTTCAATCACCAATAAAACTATTCGTGTAGATGCGAATGAAGGTTGGAAAAGCAAAGAGGAAGCATTGGAAAATATTTTATGGCTCGAAAGTCAAAATGTCGAATTAATTGAACAACCGCTTCCCTCATCGCAATTGAACGATATGATATGGTTACGGCAAAGAGTACATATTCCATTGATTGCAGACGAATCTGTTTCCAGATTAAGTGATATTCAGAAAATTGTTGGAGCGTTCGACGGTATAAATATTAAGTTGATGAAATCCTCAGGTTTGCTCGAAGCAAGAAAGATGATTTATTTGGCGAAAGAAAATAAATTAAAAGTTATGTTAGGTTGCATGATTGAAACATCAATTGGTATCTCAGCCGCATCCCAACTACTGCCGCTGGCAGATTATGCCGATCTTGATGGAAATATTTTGATATCAAACGATCCTTTTAGCGGAGCGACTTCAAATAACGGATTGATAGAATTGACTGAGAAATATGGAATAGGAGTTCATAAAAGATAAAATTATATGTTATGAACAAAACAATCAAAATATTACCTGAACACCTCGCAAATAAAATTGCGGCTGGCGAGGTGATTCAAAGACCCGCTTCTGCAGTTAAAGAATTAATTGAAAATTCACTCGACGCTAATTCAAAATCAATCAAACTGATCATTAAGGATGGCGGAAAAGAATTAATTCAAGTTGTTGATGACGGTGATGGAATGAGTGCGGATGATGCTGTTGTTGCATTTCATCGCCATGCGACAAGCAAAATTGAAACGTATGAAGATTTGGAAGCTATAAAAACATTGGGTTTTAGAGGAGAAGCACTTTCATCTATTGCCGCAGTATCTCAGGTAGAATTACGAACACGACGCAAATCAGATATGGTCGGCATAAAAGTTCGCATCGAGGGGGGCAAGGATAGCCAGATAATGGAAGATGCATGTCCTGCCGGAACTTCAGTTCTCATGAGGAATTTATTCTTCAATACACCTGCACGTCGTAACTTTCTCAAAAGTAACTCAACTGAGTACCGGCACATTTACGATGTTGTTCAACGTTGCGCGCTTTCGTATCCAGACGTTGCATTTCAATTTTACAGCGATGATGAGATAATTCTAAACTTGCGAGGGAGTGACTTATCTGATCGGCTCAGAGATGTTTTTGGTGAAGCTCACTTTCAAACACTTATGCCTGTGATCAGTGATAAAGAATCGGTTTCAATCTCCGGTTACATCGGTCAACCGCAGTTTGCCCGGCGTGGCAAAGCAGAGCAATTCCTTTACCTGAATAAAAGATATATTATCAGCAAAAATCTCAATCATGCTGTCTATCAGGCATATGAGCATTTGATTGAAAAAGGATCGTTTCCTTTTTTCATTATTTTTATTTCAATCGATCCTAAAAAAATAGATGTTAATGTTCATCCAACAAAAATGGAAGTGAAATTTGACGATGAATCTTCTATTTACAAAATGATATTGACCTCTGTTCGCGCTACTCTGGGGAAATATGAGATGATACCGCAAATTCAATTGCAATCTCGGGATATGCATGAGTCTGCCAATCTAACAAGGTTGACATCTCCGCCGAGTCAAATCCGCAGATTCACCGATGTTAACCAACAATCATTGAACGTAAAACCTTCAGGGCTAACCTCTACAGAATCTTCTGATAAATCATATGCTTCCTCGAATGCTCTGAGCAATGAAGCATCAGCGCAACAGGCAGAGGTTATACATTGGGATGTCCGCCAGCTTCATAAAAAATATATCGTGTTTAATTCATCTGATGGTTTGACGATCATCGATCAGCACGCCGCCCACGAAAGAATATTGTACGAAAAATTCCGGACACGTTTAATCAAAGAACAAAAAACATCTCAACAATTGCTTTTCCCTCAAACATTGCAGTTGCCTCCCGGCGATATATCTCTTGTCAAAGAATTGCAAGGAGAATTTGAATCATTGGGATTTACGATTAAGTTTTTCGGTAACACAACGGTTATCATTGACGGTGTTCCATCTGAAATAAAAGCAGGCACGGAAGGGAATATATTACAAGATGTTTTAAGTTTGTATAAAGATGATCGTCAGGAAATCAGTATGAAACCGTCTGAACGCTTGGCAAAATCGCTTGCATGCAAAGCCGCCGTGAAAGCAGGAGATTTACTATCTACAAATGAAATGACATCGTTAATCGATCAATTATCCTCTACATCAATTCCAACTGTTTGTCCGCACGGCAGACCCGTCAGCATGAATCTGACCATAGAAGAATTAGATCGAAGATTCGGTAGAACATCTTAAGAATATTGACCTTTTCGAGGATATTCCGTAGTTCAGTTGTTGACAATCCAATTTTCATTGCTTATCTTTTTTAAGATAAGATTATCCTAAAAAGACAACGACGAAAAAAAGAAATGCGATCGCTAATATCCATCATTCTACTTGTCAGTTTTATCACTTGTTCCTCAGACTGGACGCATGCACAAAACAAATCATCTGAGGGGGTAGAAGATTGTAAATCATTCCGCACCCGGCTTTTAGAAAATTACCTCTTTCAAAGACGAAGTTTAAACCTTTCATCCAAAATTAAACCAAATTCAACTGCATCCACAAACCAAAACGCATCAACTTCGCACTTCTTTGATTTAATATCTAATAATAATTCACAGAATAATATTTCGAATATAACCGGTGATGTCCATGAAGAATGGATTCGCCGTTATGAATCTAATAACTTGTCATCAATTGATCAGGCGAATGCAATCGCTGTGGATGATAACGGAAATGTTGTTACTACCGGTATCAGTTTTACATCTTACACCGGAGCCGATTATCTCACATTAAAATACAATGAGCGCGGTGAGGTTCTGTGGAGTAAAAGATTCAACGGTGATGCCAATGGTTACGATGAAGCGGTTGGAATTGTAACTGATAAAAACGGTAATGTTTATGTATCAGGATTTAGCGCAATGAATCATAACAAGTATGGCATCGTCACAGTTAAATATAACAGCGTTGGAGAGATTGATTGGATTAAAAAATATTTGTCTTTGAGCGATAGCATATCTATTCCAACATGTTTGGAGATTGATAATACAGGGAATATTTTGATCGGCGGTTATTCTGAATCAAAACTCTCCGGTGTAGATATGCTGACATTAAAGTATGACCCAAATGGAGAATTATTATGGAGTAGAAGATACGATGGGATGCAAAATGGTTTGGACTTAATATTCGCTATGGCTGTTGATTCTGCGGGGAGTGTTCTTGTCGGTGGGGCATCTCAAAATTCAGAATCGGGCAGTGATATGATTATGATACTGTATGATTCTGCCGGCTTTTTAAAATGGGAAGACAAGTTATTCCAATCTTCAAGCAACCGCGATGCGGTAACATCTGTAGCATTTGATTCTGAAAGCAATGCATACGCAACAGGTTATTATGCGGGTTTAACATCGAATTATGATTATTGCACCATGAAAAACGATATGAACGGCAGCAGACAGTGGCTGGTAACTTACGATGGTGAAGGGAATGGAAATGACTATGCCTCAATGATTAAAATAGATCAATATGATAACATATACGTAACCGGTTCAAGTTATGGAGGCATATCTGCATTCGATTACGCAACTGTCTCGTATGATAAATTCGGGAATCTTCGTTGGAGCGAATCTTACAAAGGAAGCGCAGGATATGATGATCAAGCGATATCGCTGGTTATCGATCGCGCTCACAACCATATTTTAATTACAGGCAGTTCAAACTCATTGAACGGCGGACCTGCCGATTACGCCACGTTGTGTTATAATTATACCGGATCTCTCGCATGGAAAACTTTTTACGACAATATCTCGAACGCTGATGACCGACCCGCTGCGATGGTCGTTGATAAGAAAGGTAATGTTTATGTTACAGGAAGCAGTAATGGTGCTTTTTCATCGTACGATTATCTAACTACAAAATATATATCGATAGAGTCTAATCAATGGCCCACACGTTTCAATAATGGCAACGGCAGTAACATCATTTCACATCTGAGTAAAGATTCAAATGGAGACGTGATTATTACCGGAAGCGATTCATCGAAAATTGTTATCGTAAAATTGGATTCAACAGGAGGGCTGAAATGGCAAACGAATTATGGTTATGAGAATAGCAAATCAACGGGATTAGCATTAGACAATACCGGTAACATTTATGTATCGGGATATTCATATTACTTAGGAACATACGATTATATCACTTCAAAATATAATGTTGATGGAATATTATTATGGAGCGTTAGATATAACGGCACTGGAAATCTCGCTGATCGTTCAGCAGGGGTTGCAATCGATTCGGCAGGGAATGTTTATGTAACCGGTTCAAGTTACGGTGTTGGCAGTCAATCCGATATTGTAACAATTAAATACAATACAGATGGTGTTGAACAATGGATTGCCCGGTATAACGGCAATTATAATAATCGCGACAGCGCGATCGGCTTGGTGATAGATTCAATTGGAAATGTGTATATAGCGGGAACAACCATCCGTTCCGGTTCCTCATATGATTTCATTGTTATAAAATATCTGAGTAACGGTGTTGAATCCTGGCGATCATTTTACAACGGTACCGCCAATGGCGCCGATTTTCTCAACGCAATTGGAACGGACAACAAAAAATATATTTATGTTACCGGAAGAAGTAACGGAGTTAGAACTTATGGGGACTATGCGACTCTGAAAATAAGTTATTCTGGAGTTATTCAATGGGTTGCACGGTATAATGGACCGGCAAACAATATTGATAATCCGACTTCCTTAGATATTGACTCAAGAGGAAATGTTGTTGTTACGGGTATTACATTTTCTTTCCAAGCCGGTTACGATATCGCGACAGTCAAATACGATTCTACTGGTATGCAACTATGGTCTCGCATTTATAACGGAGACGAAGATAGAAACGATGAACCAGCTATTCTTAAAATTGACGCTGAAGGCAATACTTACATCGCCGCGACGAGTAATCAGTTAAGTTCCGGAGATGATATCGTCGCGCTCAGATATTCTCCCGATGGATATTTCGACTGGCTAATCCGTTACAACAGTCTTTACAATCTGAATGACAATGCAAAATCAATTTTACTCGATACAGATGGAAAATATATATACACAGGCGGAAATAGTTTAAAACAGGATCATAAACAAGATATCATCATCATTAAAAACACTTTTAGTGGTTCTTCAGATCAGCTTTGGCCCCAACGCGAAAACGGACCGGGAATTAGTTACGACGATATTAAAATGCTAAAAATCTCTCCTCAAGGTGATGTTATCATCACAGGTAAGAGTTTAACAAACATCGGCACAGAAGATTATTTTCTTTGTTCATATAAACAAACAGGTGATCAAAACTGGAATGTCATTCAAAAAAGTCTATCGGGGGGAGATATAAATATTTCCGATATGTCGTTCGACTATGGTGGAAAAATCGATTTAGTGGCGACTAATTACAATCGTTATTCACCAAGCGATATTGAGACTATTCAATACAACTTAGACGGTGGTTTTTTATGGCAACAACGATTATCTGATGGATTTGAGAATAGCTATGACTTTGGAACATCAATCGCGGTTGATGAGAGTGCCAATGTTATTGTTGCCGGTTATAGCTCCGGAACAACTTCATATGATTATGTGATTCTTAAATACGATAGTATAGGCAATATGCTTTGGAAAAACATTTACGACGGCGAATCGAAGAAAGACGATTTAGCGTACGATGTGGCTGTTGATAAAGTTGGGAATATTTATGTTACCGGATTAAGCACCGGTTCAAACACACGATCTGATTTTGCAACGGTAAAATATTCTTCCGATGGAGAACAAAAATGGGCAGTTCGATGGAATGGAGAAATTAATGGAGATGACAGGCCCGTAGCGATTGCAATTGATAAGCTTGATAATATCTACGTCTGCGGATTTTCTACCGGTACAGATACAAGCTATGATATCGTTGTAGTAAAGTATGATTCTTCAGGCAATAATCTATTCACAGTTTCTTACCATGGTCCTTATCATACAGACCAGATACCAAAAGCGTTGGCGATTGATTATCAGGGAAATATTATTCTTACTGGTCAAACTGAAACACAAGGTTCAAATTATTTCGATTATTTGATATTGAAATATGATCCTTCTGGAAAATTGGATTGGGAATATTCATATGATGGACCAAGTGGAATGGATGACAAACCGTCTGCACTCTCATTAGATGCCGAGGGTGGGATTTATGTTACTGGTAAAAGTATGAGTGTTGATTTCAATTACGATTATGCAACAATAAAAATTAATTCTTCTGGCACCCTCGGCTGGATCACTCGGTACGGATCGGTGATTGGGTGTAACAATGAACCGAAAAGTATTGCGATTGATTCATCATACTCGGTTTATATTACAGGAACTTCCTCCACAAATGATTGGAGTATCGTATCAACTATAAAGTATTCGCAATTGTTAGATGATGTGCTTGATCCGATAGTTGATAGACCGATAAAGTTTGATCTTTCTCAGAATTATCCAAATCCATTCAATTCCCGAACATCAATTCAATTTTCACTTCCACAACGGGAAAGGATAAAAATGCAAATCTTCAATATGCTGGGTCAACTTGTAGCGACAATCTTTAATGATGAGGCAAGTGCGGGAGTTCATAAAATTGATTTGGATGCCACAATCTTCACTTCGGGGCTTTATGTTTACCGTTTGCAAACCAGCAGGGGTGATATTGCATCAAAAAAAATGTTGGTGATCAAATAAAATATTAAAGATATTCCTTCATCTTAAAAATCAAACATATTCGATCAGTTGAACGTTTTTGAAGAATAGCAGAGAATTCTTATCTTAGTTCTGATTATATTAATTAGAATCATTTAGAGATAGAAGTTATATAAGGTATTATTGATGGAAAATGAATTAGACAAAATAAAATCAGAGCTAACAAAGTGGGAAGAGAAAGCAAAACGAACTCCCTCGTTACCGATTAAATTTACAACCGTGTCGGGTGAACCGATTGAAATGCTTTACACTCCGGAAGATATTGAGAACATAAATTATTTAACCGACATCGGCTTCCCCGGAGAATATCCTTACACACGTGGAATTCATACGAATATGCACCGCGGTCGGTTGTGGACTATGCGCCAGTTTGCCGGATTTGGAACACCGGAAGATACAAATGAACGGTATCAATATTTACTGAAGCACGGTCAAACCGGACTTTCTGTGGCTTTCGACTTGCCGACATTAATGGGGCGCGATGCTGATGATTTGCAAGCACAAGGTGAAGTTGGAATTTGTGGTGTCTCGATTAGTTCACTTGCGGATATGGAAATATTATTCAATGGAATTAATCTTGCCGATGTCTCAACATCGATGACGATTAATGCACCTGCGGCTATGCTGCTCGCATTTTATATCGCTGTAGCGCAGAAACAAGGTGCGAAGCCGGAACAGTTGCGCGGAACAATCCAGGCAGACATTTTAAAGGAGTACATAGCACAAAAGGAATGGATATTCCCACCGCATCCATCGATGCGGATTATTACAGATATGTTCGAGTATTGCACAAACGAAATGCCTCAATGGAATCCAATATCAATTAGCGGTTATCATATTCGCGAGGCGGGTGCTACGGCTATTCAAGAATTAGCATTCACACTTGCAGACGGTTTCGCGTATGTCGAGGCAGGAATTGCAAAGGGATTAGATGTGGACGAGTTTGCACCGCGGCTTTCATTCTTCTTCAATTCCCATCTCGATTTTTTTGAAGAGATTGCCAAGTTCCGCGCGGCTCGAAAAATTTGGGCTAAACGGATGAAGAATAAATATAAAGCTAAAAATCCGCGTTCATGGTTATTAAGGTTTCATACGCAAACCGCAGGATGCACATTGACTGCTCAGCAACCTGAAAATAATATTGTCCGCACGGCGTATCAAGCGCTGGCAGGAGTGTTTGGTGGCACCCAATCTCTGCACACGAACTCAATGGATGAAACACTCGCTCTTCCTTCAGAAAAAGCTGTGAAGATAGCGCTGAGAACTCAACAGATTATTGCTCACGAAATCGGTGTAACAAACACAATCGATCCGCTTGCCGGAAGTTATTTTGTTGAAGCGTTGACAGCGAAAATGGAGAGGGGAGCTGAAGCGTACTTTGAAAAAATTGACTCGCTTGGTGGAGTGATTCCTGCGATTGAAGCCGGATTCTTCCAGAGAGAAATTGCCGAATCTGCCTATCGATATCAACAACATTTAGATAGAAAAGAAAAAATTATTGTAGGGGTAAATGATTATATCGAAGAAAATGAGAAAATTGAAATTCCAATTCTTTACATACCTCCCGGGGTTGAGATGAAACAACGTGAAAGGATTGCAGAAGTTCGAGCATCACGGGATGATTCAAGAGTTACTGGTGAACTCAAATTGTTGCAACAAGCTGCGAGAGATGGAACAAACTTGATGCCCCGCCTGATCGAGTGCACGAAATCGTATGTAACACTGGGCGAGATGAGCAACACTCTTGCAGAAGTGTTTGGTGTTTATGAAGAACCGGCAGTCTTTTAAATCGGGATGAAAACTTTCAGATATATTGTCGCCTCCATGAGAATTCAACAATGGATAAAAAATTTATTTATCTTTGCTGCACTCATCTTCTCCGGTAATCTTTTCTACCTAATCGATCTATACCTGACAATCGGCGGATTTATATTATTCTCATTGGTTTCAAGCGGTGTGTATCTTTTTAATGATATAGTCGACATTGAAAAAGATAAGTTGCATCCCGTTAAATCACAAAGGCCGTTGCCTTCGGGAAAACTTTCTCCGAAAACAGCATTTGTTGTTTCGGTCGTGTTGATTGTTTTCGGCATCAGCATATCATATTTGTTGCAACCAAACTTTGCGCTGGTTTTATTGCTCTACTTAATTCTCAATATCTGGTATTCGTATCAATTAAAAACATTTGTGATACTTGATGTAATGACGATATCAGCCGGATTTGTAATGCGCGTTATTGGAGGTGCAATCATCATTGGAGTGCCGACATCTGAGTGGTTGATTATTTGTACCATTTTATTATCGCTCTTCCTCGGATTTAGTAAACGACGCCATGAATTATTGATTCTTGAACGCCATGCTAATACGCATAGACCGGTCCTCGAACATTATAGTCCATATTTCCTCGATCAAATGATTGGAATAGTTACGGCAACAACGGTGATGTCATATGCCCTTTATACAATCTCGGAAGAAACTATCCATAAATTTGGAACGAAAAATTTAATTTACACGGTTCCTTTCGTGTTGTACGGGATATTCCGTTATCTTTATCTCGTTCATAAAAAAGAAGGCGGAGGCAATCCAACCAAAATCATGGTCACAGACCCACCGCTCATTGTCAACTTGATTCTATGGATTGTATCCGCAATCATCATCATCTATGGGAAATAATATATGGCAAAATCAAAAGTCGCAGTAATGAAAACGCAACCTCAAACCGTTTTAGATGATATTGTTCATCTGATGGAAATGGCAGACGTTAAGAGTGCACTTTCAAAAAATGCAGCTACAATCCTTAAGGATAATATCTCGTGGCATTTCCCATTCCCCGGAGCCAACACAACCCCATGGCAGCTTGAAGGGACTATAAAAGGTTTAAAAGCGAATGGGTACAATGAACAGGTATGTGTTCAGAATAAAACGGTTGTAACAAACGCATTCAAAGGTGAAGACCTGAACCATTATGTTCCGATATTCAAAAAGTATGAAATCCCGGTCCTGTATAATTTCAAAAATGAGGATATGAATTGGATCCGTTACTCACCTAAAAAATCGATGCAAGTGCTTAATAAAATATATCCGGAAGGAATATACATCCCCGATTATTTTTTTGGGAAGAACATCGTACACCTTCCTACCGTTAAATGCCATATATACACAACTACCACTGGTGCGATGAAAAATGCTTTTGGAGGATTATTAAATACGAAGCGGCATTATACACATTCGTGGATACACAAGACTCTGGTTGATCTTCTTGCTATCCAGAAAGAAATTCATCCGGGCATCTTTGCAGTTATGGATGGAACAACTGCGGGAAACGGTCCCGGTCCCAGGACGATGAAGCCGGTTATAAAAAACATTATTCTCGCCAGCGCCGATCAAGTTGCAATAGATGCTGTTGCCGCGAAGATGATGGGATTCGATCCGATGAATATTGAATATATCGCTTTGGCTCATCGAGAAAAACTTGGAGTTGGCGATGTTCGCGAAATTGAAATTGTAGGTGAAGATATATCAAACGAATCATGGGGATTTGAGGTGGGTGATAATGGCGCGAGCTTAATCGGCGATCTTCTTTGGTTTGGTCCGCTTAAGGGTTTGCAAAAATTATTTTTTCATACACCGCTGGTACACATGTTTGTTCTCGGTTCTGAAATTTATCACGATTATTATCGATGGCCCTTTATTGATAAAAATATATTCAACAATTGGAAAAAATCGACTGCATGGGGAAAGTTGTTTGAGAATTATGAATTGGGCAAAGACCGATAGTGACAATGATTTCGAATAATCATTTCGATAATAAATAAGCAAATCGATGACAAAACAACATCGGGCAGAATTATACATGGCGGCTGTTACCTTCATTTGGGGAAGTACATTCGTTATAAGTAAATCTCTGCTCGATTTCACATCGCCACTTGCCTATACGGCGTTACGTTTCTTTCTTTCGGCTGCAATCGTTCTGATTTTATTTTACAAGCGCGTTTCTGTCGTTCCGATCTCAACAATGCTGAAAGGGGCGGTGTTAGGAACATTTCTGTTCTTCGGCTTTGCTCTGCAAACAGTAGGACTACAATATACAACCGCATCAAAATCTGCTTTTTTCACAGGCATGCTCGTTGTGTTAACACCTATTGTTCATTTCACCGTCCAGCATTTTTTGAAAATGAAAAAAAAACCTCTGCGCGCCGGAAATATTATTGGTGTTATTTTTGCCGCATTCGGACTTTTCCTCCTCACATCACCTGAAGGTTCTTCATTCAATTACGGCGATGCTTTAACACTCGGCTGCGCATTTCTCTTTGCATTGTATATCGTTTATCTCGATTTTGCGTCGAGCGAACCGGACAAATTGCAATTAACTTACGTTCAATTTTTAGTGTGTGGTATGCTCGGTTTAATTTCGGCTATTATTTTCGAAGATTCATATATTATATTTTCATGGCAATTTATCTCAGGACTTCTCTATTTGACAATCTTCGCTACAATTATCTCGATGTGGGTGCAGAATCAATTTCAAGGCGATACAACTCCAACCAGAGCGGCTTTAATCTTTGCTATGGAACCTGTGATTGCGGCAGGATTTGCGTATTATTTCCGAAATGAAATTATCGGGGTGATAGGTGTTTTCGGGGGAATAATTATTTTATTAGGATTGCTTATCTCCGAATTTTCGGATAATATTCCGTTCCTAAAAAAAGAATTATTATAACAAAATCATTATGAGTGCACCGTAAATATTGTCTCGTAAAAAAGTGATTTGCCGTGCTGGACAAAATGATTCTGTTTTTTGAAATTGGCAATCAATTTATTTCAACTTATGAAAAATAAGTTATTTATTTCATCGATGTTAGGCATATGTTTAGGGATTGCATATCCGCCATTTAGATTTGGCTGGTTAGCGTTTGTGGCGTTCGTTCCGCTATTCTTTGTCTTTGATAATAAAAAATAATTCCGAGAAGGATTTGTTTTTAGTTTCATCTCTTTTTTTATTTTCTCGATTATCACATTATATCGGGTCGGAGCTTTTAATATTGCAAAAGATATTTATCTTTTAATAACCGGCATCGCTCTTCTCATCGTATCACCGTTATGGTTTTCTATATTGATTGCAGTTTATTTTACATTAAGAAAACAATTCGGGGGAAAATATCTCCCTTTTAACATTTCCATTTATTTAGGTGGGCTGGGAATATATTCTAACAAAAATTGAAATTGAGTCGATTAACATAAAGAAACTTCTGAAAAATTCTCACAGAGTCACCCTGAACGTCTCGACTGAGCTCGACGAAGTCTCGTTTCAGGGTCTAAAATTGAATAGATTCCGATCCCGCTTTTAGAGCGGGACGGAATGACTCTGACATTCTCTGAATATTTCAGATGTTTCATAAATTTATTTACCGGTGATTGGACTTTGTATCAAGATGTTTCAAAGTTGCCGCTAGTTTGGAAGAATGAAAGCATTCACCGATATAGGTGAGGCAACTACGCTGGTTGGTTCTGTTGATTTACGATATGATATCACCTTTTATACCGCTCATGGAGATATGCTCGGCAGAGGTTGCTGGTATATATTCTTGTTTCTAATCGTTATATAATTAATACGATTAGTTATAAATCGACAAAGAAAATCACCTATTGCTGAATCGGGAGGCGAATAGTGAAAGTTGTTCCGACATTTTCATTGCTCTTCACGCGGATTTCACCTCGGAAACTTTTTATTATACCGTAACTTACCCATAAACCTAATCCGGTCCCTTCGCCAACTTTCTTCGTTGTAAAAAACGGCTCGAAAATCTTCGACAGATCGTCTTGCTTAATACCTTTACCACCGTCCTCAACAGTAATCACAATAAAATCATCAATCAATGTAGAATGTACATATATCTGCTTTTTATTCTCCATGGTCGGTATTACGCCTTGTAATGCATCAACAGCATTCAGAAGCAGATTGATAAAAACTTGTTCGATCTGATCGGGGACAAGCATAATGGGAGGGAGATTATCTTCAAGTTTAGAATTGATGATGATCTCTTTGGCTTTTTTACTTACCTTAACAATTTCTATAGCATCGCGGATGGTTTTATTTACATCTGTTAATTGTACCTCGTAAGTAGATCGACGTGAAAAATCTACAAGATCACGTATAATTCTTGAAATCCGGGTAACCTGACTTTTTATAAGTTCAAGTTTTTCTTGTGTGAATTCATCCTCGCTGGTGCGTTGAATTATTTGAACGAGTGAAGAGATCGATGCCAATGGATTTCCCACTTCGTGCGCCAAGCCGGCGGCAAGCATTCCTATGCTTTCCATCTTCTGGGCGTGTATTAATTGCTGTTCGAGATACTTTTGATCCGAGATGTCGCGGTGAATTCCAAAATATCCCACCAACTCGCCATCAGGGTGGATGATTGGCGATACGAGAATCTGTGTGTAGAATGGATCTCCGTTCCGCTTTAGATTTTCAACTTCTCCAACCCAAACTTTTCCTGATGATATGGTTTGCCACATTCTATGCCAAAAACTTTTTGGATGTTTGCGACTGCTGAAGATGTTGGGATTTTTTCCGACCAATTCTTCTTTTGAATAACCGCTGGCTTGTTCGAATGCCGGGTTTACATATATGATGTTGCCGTGCTGATCTGTAATTTCAATTGGATTTACCGTAAAGTGCGCCAAATTGGTAAATCTTAAAAGATCAAGCTCTTGTTTTTTCTTATCGGAAATATCACGCGCAACAATAAGGTAACAATCTGTGTACTCGTTATTTAAAACGTATAACTTGCTAAAAAATAATTCAACATCCAGATAGGTATTATCGCTTTTTTTCAATGTTGTTTCCAACCTGAGGCGTTCCCCAGATTTCGAACATCGTCTAAGAATATCCTCGAATTGATATTGAGAAGCGGCAGGTAAAAAATCGCAAAAATGTTTTGAGAGAATCTGAGTGTTATTACTCTTCAACAAATTGATGCCTGCATCATTACCTTCAACAATTCTACCATCCTGTGAAATCACGTAAGTGATATCCGGCAAGGCGTTGAAGAGATAACGTAAATCGTTATGTAACGATTTTATTTCTTTAGATTGATTTAGATTAACCGATTTTGTCATTTATATTCATATTGTGGAAGTGTGTATCTAAAATATACTTCACATACTCTCAATAATCAAATCGATGTAATGATATTTAAAAGTCTACCTTGCTGTCCTAAGTGTTTAAGATAAATGGCGGATTGTTGTAGACATATCTTTTTTGTAAGCCGAAGCGGAACGCGAAGGCGGATTAAAATAAGGTTTGACTTTAATCCAATTTCCTCGTATTTTTTTTAGTCGGGTATTATGAATGAACAACATATTCATATGATCGTTAGAGGGATGGTGCAAGGTGTTGGATTTCGATACTTTGTCTATCAACGTGCGGTTCGATTGGGTTTGAAAGGATTCGTCCGAAACCTTCCAGACGGTAATGTTGAAGTTGAAGTATCCGGTAGTAGATCATTAGTTGAAGAACTGATTCAGATGGTGAAAGTTGGCACAAGAGCATCAAGTGTAACCGATGTTCAAATTCAAATAATAAATTCAGATTTAAATTTTACTTCATTCGATATAAAGTGATATAATGGATATTCGAGTAGGTTTTGGCTATGATGTGCACAGGATGATAATAAACCGTAAATTGATATTGGGCGGGGTTGAAATTCCATTCATTAAAGGTTTGCTAGGGCATTCGGATGCGGATGCTCTCTGCCATGCGATTTCCGATGCCCTATTAGGTGCGGCTGCCTTAGGAGATATTGGAAAACATTTTCCGGACACAGACCCGCGATTTAAAGATATTTCGAGCATCGTATTGCTGCGCCATGTCGGAGGATTAATAAGATCTAATAATTATGAAATCGTCAATATTGATTCAACAATAGTGCTGCAACAACCAAAAGTTGCTCCTTACGTTAAACGGATGCGCGATAATATTGCGCATTCTTTGGGATTACATCTAAATCAAGTCTCTGTAAAAGCTACTACGAATGAAGAATTGGGTTTCATAGGAATGGGTGAAGGAGCTGCCGCTTATTCTGTGGTTTCTATTCGGGGATTCTCGCAATTATAAATCAGAAAAAATATTTTGGAAGAATTAATACAAATTATTACGAAGCTTGATCCGGCTTGGATCTATTTTACAATTTTCATTGTAGCGTTTATCGAGAATATATTCCCACCTGCACCAAGCGATATACTTGTGGTATTTGGCGGTGCATTGGCGGGGATGGAAAAGGGTAACTTTGTATTCGCATTTCTTGCAGGTGCATTAGGAGGTACTCTAGGTTTCATGGTAATGTACAGTATCGGTAAATGGTTCGGTCATACTATTTTAGAAAAGGGTAAAATAAAGTTTATAAAACTCGATGGTCTTCATAAATTTGAACGATGGTTTCAAAAGTGGGGGTTTTGGTTGATTATTGGTAATCGATTTCTTTCCGGTACACGGGCAGTTGTCTCTTTTTTTGCCGGTGTATCTGAACTCGATTTTAAACGAACAACTTTACTTTCACTCATCAGTTCTGTTTTATGGTATGCGATACTTGTTTATGCAGGTTATTCTCTTGGTCAACATTGGGAACAAGTTGGTAATTTATTGAAAACATACACCATAGGTGTAACAATAGCGATTATATTAATCGGAACTTTAAGTGCAATACATTATTTCTATCTTAGAAAAAGAAAAAATTCAAAATGATCGATTATTTATATTCAATTGATAAGTGGTTATTTTGTTTTTTCAATCAAACCTTATCAAATCCGGTTTTTGATTTCATCATGCCTCCAATTACAGATTGGAATATTAGTTGGATTGGCAAAGGTATAGCGCTGGCACTTTGGCTGTTGCTCTTTTGGCGCGGTGGGAAACGTGGAAGAACAGTGGCTCTCTTATTGATCGTATTAATTTTGATAACAGATCAATTGAGCACAAATTTCATAAAACATTATTTTGAACGGTTACGTCCGTGTCATAAATTAAATGGTGTACCCGTAGTTGAAACGGTTCGGTTGATTGCTGGAGTAGGATGTGGAGGAGGTTATTCTTTTCCATCCGGTCATGCAACAAATAATATTGCCTTTGCTACACTTATCTCATATTATTATCCAAAATGGAAATGGCTTGCATTTTCGTATGGCATATTAATGGCGTTATCGCGCATATTCGTGGGTGTACACTATCCTTCAGATGTTCTTTTCGGAGGTTTACTTGGCGCATTTTGTGCGCTTGCTCTAATTGAAATCTGGAAATATATTTCTCGTCACTATCCAAGCTTGGACTTGAGTTCGTGAACGTTAGCAGAAAGTTCAAAATATTTTTAGGGATTTCAACCGGATTGTTATTAGGAATCGCTTTTCCTCCGGTTCCAACCGGTGTTACCGCATTAATTGCATTTGTTCCTTTTTTTCTTCTCCTTAGCACGCTCGATAATTACGGATCAACATTTCGCTACACTTATTTTACAATTTTCATTTTCAATCTGATAACAACATACTGGACAGGCGGTTTTGTTCACTTCAAAGATTGGTACATGATGGTTGCGGGATTGTTGCTGATAATCGCGCACCCGTTGTTTTTTATTGTTCCCGCATTTGTGTGGTTATTCATACGTAAACAATTCGGTTTTAAGATTTCGTTATTCGTTTTCCCCTTCATTTGGGTCGGCTTTGAATATCTGCACGGCATAGGGGATTTAGGATTTCCTTGGCTTACAATAGGGAATACACAAACTTACGATTTATCTGTCATCCAAGTTGCATCGATCACAGGTGTGTACGGAATATCTTTCTGGATATTATGGATCAACGTATTGATCTTTCTCTTGTTAGTTAAAATATTTCTGAAAGAGTGGAACATCTCTGACAAAAAATCAATATTATTACTATCCACAATTCTCATCATTTATTTCCTTCCAAAATATTATGGAAGTATGGTAATTGAAAATAAATCATCAGAAGAAAATAATCATATTTTAGTTTCAGTTATACAACCAAATATAGATACATTTGAAAAATGGACGGTAGATCCAACAATGCCGCTTAATATTTTGCAAGATCAGATGAACGAGATTCGATCTGTTCATCCCGATTTAGTTTTATGGCCCGAAACAGCGATTCCATTTTATATTCTTCAACCGCAAAATATTTATTATCTAAATCAACTTAAACAATTAGTGAATTCTTTTGATGTGCATCTACTAACCGGTATTCCCGATATCACTTACTATCCGTCATCGGGTCAATTCCCTAAGAGCAGTAAAACATCAAAAAATGGCGACAGGTATGACTCATTCAACAGCTCGATGCTGATTTCCCCTCGTGATCAAAATATTCAGAAGTATGCTAAAATCGTGTTGGTTCCTTTCGCAGAAAGAGTGCCGTTTTCGGAGGAACTTAGTTTTTTAAATATCATGGAATGGAATTTCGGTTTGGGTGGTTGGGGGTATGGAAGAGATACAACTGTTTTTGAGATGAAAATTCGGAGCGGCGAGATAGTCAAATTCTCAAACCTCATTTGTTATGAATCTGTTTTTCCAACTTTTGTAAACACGTTTGTTAAGAATGGGGCAGAATTTTTAACTGTAATAACAAACGACAGTTGGTGGGGAAACACTTCGGGTGCGTACCAGCATAAACAGATTGCGATCATGAGAGCGGTTGAAAATCGCAGATGGGTAGTGCAATGCGCAAACGGCGGTATATCGTGTTATATCGATCCGTACGGAAATATCATACAGGAATCTGATATGTACGTAAAAGCAATCCTCTCACAAAAGATAGAACCTCGTACCGATATAACTTTTTACACAAGATATGGAGATTGGTTAGCAGAGATTTGCATCGTAATCAGTCTATTTTTTATTGTAGCAACAATCAGCGGAAAATTTTATAAAACTTTAAGAAAAAGAGATTATAATGGAATACATTGATCTTAGAAGCGATACGGTTACAAAGCCGTCTGAAGCGATGAGGCGCGCAATGATGGAAGCCGAAGTTGGTGATGATGTTTACGGCGAAGACCCAACTGTGAATAAACTTCAAAACAAAATTGCCGGGATGTTTCAGAAAGAAGCGGCATTATTTGTTCCGAGCGGAACCATGGGAAATGAGATCTGCATTAAGTTGCATACCCAGCCGGGAGATGAGATCATTGTGGAACAAGATTCTCACATATTTGTTTATGAAACAGCAGCGCCATCACTTTTAGCCGGTGTTCAAATGCTACCATTGCCCGGTGAGAGTGGTGCTTTGACAGCAGAACAAATTAAAAAATCTATAAGACCCTCGGTATATTATTTACCGCGAACAAAGTTAATCTGCATTGAAAACACCCATGGTAGAAGTGCAGGATCTATCATTCCAATTAACGAGATTCGTAAAATATATGAAATTGCAGTTACGCAAAATATAAAGATGCATTTAGATGGAGCAAGATTATGGAACGCATCTGTTGCCTCACAAATTCCTGTCCATGAATATGCAAAATATTTCGATTCAATCTCTGTCTGTTTTTCAAAAGGATTAGGTGCACCAATCGGTTCTATGATTATCGGCTCTCATCAGGTAATTGAGGATGCCCTCAAGTATAGGAAAATATTCGGCGGAGGAATGCGCCAAGTTGGTATTCTTGCCGCGGCTGCCTTATACGCTGTAGAAAATAATATCGAACGGTTGGCAATTGATCACGATAATGCAAAACATTTTACACAAATATTATCAAAAATAAAAAAGCTTAAGATAAATCCGGAAAATATTCAAACAAACATGGTCATCATAGATGTAAGTGGAACAGGTAAATCTCAAACGCAAGTATTGAAGACGTTGAAGGAACAAGGAGTGCTGCTCACACCCGAACGTGATGCATCGGTTCGTGCTGTTATGCACCTTGATGTGAATAGAAATCAAGTTATAAACGCGGCTAATATTATTCATTCTTTATTCGATTAGTCATGGATACCGAAAAATTTAGACACACCATCGAACTTAGGGTTCGGAATTTCGAGGTTGATTGGCAGAACATAGTTCATAATGCAATTTATCTTCAGTATTTTGAAATCGGTCGGATTGAATATCTGAAGCACATTGGAATTGATGTAACTGCGGAGCAGATAAATAGTGCATCAAAAGTTGTTATCGTAAGAAATGAGATAAATTATTTTTTGTCGGCGCGCTTTGATGAATTGTTAAGAGTTTATACCCGAATTAAGTATATTAAAAATTCAAGTTTTGCGTTTGAAGGATATATCGAAGAAACAAGCTCAAAGCGTAAAATCGCAGATAATATTTCAGTTCATGTTTGGTTAGATCAATCAACACGGAAATCAAAAAGGGTTAACGATGAATTTCGCGATAAAGTTAGCTCTTTTGAACGAAATTCAGTCGAATTTTTGACATAATCCGTCTTTAAACTATTTTTTAAATTTCTTGCTATTGGCTTTAAGAGTTGTTATATTTGATATGTTCTCTCCGTGAAAGTCCCACCTAATGGGACTTTTTTTTTGAATGAAAAGAGCGATAACCAACTGAAAATAACAAGGTTAGAAGTGTCAACAATTGATAAAATAAGGAAGCTTATCGAGCCGGTCGTTGAAGCTGATGGTGCTTTCATAATCGATATAGAAATCCATGGCGGCAAAGAAGGAAAAAGTTTACAGGTCTATATTGATACCGATTCGGGCATCTCAACCCAGATGTGTGCCAGTATAAGCCGCGATCTTTCGAAATTAATCGATGAGGAAAATATTTTTACATCACGATATTATTTAGTCGTGTCTTCACCGGGGCTTGACAGACCATTGAAATATTTCAGGCAATATCGAAAAAATATAGGCAGAACGCTTAAACTAAAAGTTAAAACTGATAATAAAATCGAAAATATTCAAGGGGTGTTATCAAATGTTTTTGATGAAGAAATTACGATCAAGAATAGTGATAGTGAAGAGCAGAATGTAAAGTTCTCGTCTATTGTCGAAGCGATTGTAGAAACCCCATGGTAATTGAAATTAGATATACATTAGAATCAAGGAAGGAATCATGAATTACGAAATAGTTGAATCATTTTCTCAAATGGTTCGAGAGAAACGGATCGACAAGGATATGTTGGCGAGTGTTATCGAAGACGTATTTTCGATGATGGTAAGAAAAAAATACGGTCTGGATGCTCGCTTCGATGTCGTTGTTAATATGGATAAAGGTGATATCGAGATTTATCTTGAAAAAGTAATTGTTGATAAAATAACAAATCCAAGCACCGAAATTGATCTGGAAACAGTTCGAAAGAAAACAGATGAACCGCTTGAAGTGGGGGATGATTTTGTTGAGGTAGTGGATCTAAAAGAATTTGGCAGACGACTTGTAGTAAGTGCGAAACAAAATTTGAGTCAGAGAATTAAGGAAATCGAAAAAGAAGTTGTATACGGCGAGTATAGCAACACTATCGGCGAAATCATAGTCGGCGAAATATACCAAGTTCGTAAAGGTGAAATCCTGATTAACCATAATCGGAACGAATTGTATCTTCCGAAAAGTGAACAGATTGCGAAGGAACGGTACCGCAAAGGCGATACTATACGGGCTATCATAAAAGAAGTGAGGAAAGATACCGCCACTCCTATGGTAATAATCTCTCGTGCAGATCCAAAGTTTTTGTCAAAATTATTCGAGACAGAGATTCCGGAAATTTACGATGGAATAATCGAAATTAAAGCGGTAGTTCGTGAACCGGGTGATCGGTCGAAGGTTGCAGTAGAATCGCACGATGATCGTATTGATGCAGTTGGTGCTTGCGTTGGTATGAAAGGGGTGCGGATTCATGCAATCGTTCGCGAGTTAAATAATGAAAATATTGATGTGATAAATTATTCTGAAAATTCAACAACGTATATTACGCGAGCGCTTGCGCCGGCAAAAATTAAAAGTATCGTTGTAGATGATTCAAAAAAATTGGCTACTGTTGTGGTTGACAAAGATCAAGCATCGTTGGCAATCGGAAGAAATGGTCAGAACATCAGATTGGCGTCTCACCTGACAGGATTTCAAATAGACCTTATAAAAGAAGGTGCTGAAGAAGAATACGATATGGATTTGGCTGAATTCAGGGAAGAGTTAACGGTTCCGTTATATGAACGACTTGTTGACGAAGGTTTTACAACTGCCCGCAGCATCATCGAAGCAAATATAGATGCTTTACTTGAGATTGAAGGTTTAACCGAAGATCGAATTCGCGCAATTAAAGAGATGATGAATCGCGAATTAGAAGAAGCAGAAGTTGATGAAGAAGTAGACAACGAGTACTCCGGGGGAACAACTTCAAAGAAAGATGAAGATGTTGAATCTCAGGAAGTAACTGAAAAAGATGATTCTTCTGCTGAAGAAAAAAATGAAAATAAGGCGAACGAATAAAGACGAAAGCTAAAAAGCGAACTCTATGACTGAAAAATCGCATCCAAAGAAAAAGATCTATCAAATCGCGAAAGAAATCAATATCTCGCACGAGACATTGATGGAATATTTGAAAAAGAGAGGACATGAAGTCAAAAGCCACATGAGTTTGGTTGATGATCCAATGATGCATGATATCCTTTCGCATTTCAAAAAAGATAAAGAGGTTGCTGATAAGCATCAGAAAAAGATACAAACCATTCGTGATGCAAAGAAAAAAGCAGATACGAAAACTAGCGAACAACTTGAAGCTCAGAAATCAAAGCTGATCAAGCGCAAGAAAGTTGCAGATGTTAAAGAAGAGCCGGTAAAACAAGTAGAAGAAACAGCAGTCGGAGAGCATGCAAAGATACAAATCGAGATTCCGGTAGAAGAGCATTTAGCTGTAACGAAAGAAACACCAATTGATAAAACATCCGCTGGTGTTGAAAAAGTGACGGCGGAAATAACAGAACCATCACCCGAAATTTCTGAACATTTGGAGGTGAGTGAAGTTATTGAAGAAGTGGTTCTTAAGGGAGAAGAAATTGTCGCTCCACCAGAAACGCCTGTTGAGGAAATTCCAAGAGAAATTGTAAAAGAGAAAAAGACCCACGAAGTCATGAAACGCCTGACGCCGAAAATGGGTTTGAAGATAAAAGGTAAAATTGATCTTGCTGAGGTTAAGCGTACAACCGATATTCTGGAGGGAACAACAAAACCCGCATCAGAAGACGCTTCAAAAACCGAAGACGCGAAAAAGAAAAAGAAGAAAAAGAAAAAACGCATAAAAGCAGAGCCAGCAGTCGTTGTCAAAGAAAAAGAAGAAGACGAGTTAGTTCGGAAAGCTAAGAAGAAGCGCAAACTGAAGTATCGCGAAGTTGATCAAGAAGAGGTAGATGAAGCCATCAAGAGAACATTGGCAGAGATGGATGAAAGCGCCCCGGTTGTTACACGTGCATCGTTTAAGAAAAAAAGAAAAGAAAAACGTATGATCGAAGAACAACGTCAGCGCGATGAGCAGGCACTTGAAGCATCGATACTCCGCGTTACGGAATTTGTCTCGGTCAGCGAGTTGTCAAATCTAATGGGTGTGTCCGTTGCCGATGTGATTAAAAAGTGTATCGAATTGGGTATTATGGTTTCTATTAATCAGCGGCTTGATAAAGATACAATCACACTCGTTGCAGATGAATTCGGCTTTGAAGTAAAATTCTTCTCTGAACTTACTGAAGATGCAGTTGTTGACATACCTGATGAAGAGGAAGAACTTGAACCAAGACCGCCCGTAGTTACGATAATGGGACACGTCGACCATGGTAAAACCTCGTTGCTCGATTACATCAGGCAAGCCAATGTGGTTGCAGGCGAAGCCGGAGGAATTACTCAGCATATAGGCGCTTACATGGTCTCGTTAAGCGAAACCAAAAGTATAACATTTCTTGATACTCCCGGTCACGAAGCATTTACAGCAATGCGTGCACGCGGCGCCCAATTAACAGATATAGTCGTTCTGGTTGTTGCAGCAGATGATAATGTTATGCCACAAACAGTTGAGGCAATCAGCCATGCACAGGCGGCAAACGTTCCTATTATTATTGCAATAAATAAAATGGATAAAGCCGACGCAAATGCAGACCGCATTAGACAACAACTATCCGATAAAAATGTTTTAATTGAAGAGTGGGGTGGAAAATACCAATGCGTTGAATTATCTGCACGGACAGGGAAAAACGTAGATCTATTGCTCGAAAAAATTGCGCTCGAATCAGATGTTTTAAACTTAAAGGCAAATCCAAATCGCGAAGCACGAGGGGCAGTAATCGAAGCTCAGGTTGATAAAGGAAAAGGAACTGTTGCAACTATTTTAGTGCAAAAAGGAAAATTGGTAATAGGAGATCCGTTCGTTTCTGGAATACAAAGCGGCCGTGTGCGCGCTATGTATGACGAACGCGGACATCGGGTTGACAGCGCTGGTCCATCAACACCTGTTCAAGTACTCGGATTCGATGGTGTACCGCAAGCCGGAGATAGTTTGATTGTAGTTGACAGTGACCACGAAGCTCGCGAGATAAGTCTGCGAAGACAGCAATTGAAACGCGAACAAGATTTCCGTCTCATTAGAAGTGTTACACTCGATGATCTCTCACAAAAAATTAAAGAAGGTCAAATAAAAGAGTTAAAAGTTATTGTTAAGGGAGATGTTGACGGATCAGTTGGCGCCCTTGCCGATTCTCTGATGAAAATATTCCATGCAGAGGTTCGCGTTAATGTTATTCATCGGGCTGTCGGCACAATCACTGAATCCGATGTCTTATTGGCAGCGGCTTCGGGTGCTGTTATTATCGGATTCCATGTTAGACCGAATATAAACGCGCGTAGACTTGCCGAGCAAGAAAATGTCGATATCCGGCTTTACAACATCATCTATGATGCTATCGATGATGTGAAGAAGGCGCTTGAAGGATTATTGGCTCCGGAGAAGAAAGAAGAAATCACGGCAACTATCGAAGTTCGGGATATATTTAAAGTTCCCAAAATGGGCACAATCGCCGGTTGCTTTGTGCAAGACGGCAAAATAGCGCGCGGAAATAAAGTGCGTTTGGTCAGGGATGGAATCGTTATGTTCGAAGGCGGTCTCTCATCGTTGAAAAGATTTAAAGACGACGTCAGAGAAGTAGAATCGGGATTCGAATGCGGTTTAGGGTTAGATGGTTTCAACGATATCAAAGTTGGCGATATTATTGAAGCTTATAAAGTTGTTGAAACGATGAGAAAATTAGGATAAAAAAATGACGTTACGAACTGATAAAGTCGCTTCATTAATAAAAGAAGAGATCGGTTCATTTATCACGCGTGAATACCGCGATCCCGCTTACGGATTGATAACGGTTACCGAGGTAATTGTTACACCCGATATTCGTATTGCCAAAATATATATCAGTATAATGGGTTCTGAAAAAGTAAGAGACGCTACATTTAGAATGCTCGAAAACAACAAAGGCCAGCTACGCTCTGTCATCGGATCTCATCTCACTTTGAAGTTTACTCCGGCAATTCAGCTTTATATCGATGAGACTCTCGATCGTGTTGAGAAAATTGATAAATTATTAAAAAAGATACACGAAAAAGAGGAACATAAAGACGGTCAATGAATGTTATTTCTTCCACAAAGGAATTAAGATTCGGGAATAAAAGCGTTGTTACTGTTGGAACTTATGATGGAGTTCACGAAGGGCATCGGGCAATACTGAATCGTGTTTTACAAAAAGCGAATGAAACCGCTGGACAAAGTATTGTTGTAACATTCGATCCTCATCCTAAAGAAGTTGTTGGCAGAGGAAAAGTGGGATTACTGACCACTCTCGATGAACGGATCGCGATAATGGAAGAACTCGGTATCGAGAATGTTTTAGTGTTAAAATTCACCCATGAATTTTCTCAGCAAACTTCTCGTGAATTTTATCGAAATCATATTATAACAAACAGCACTGTTACAGATGTAATTGTCGGTTACGATCACTCGTTTGGAAAAGATAGAAGCTCAAATATTTCTGATTTGGAAACGTTAGGCAAAGAATATAATTTTAATGTTGAAGTTGTGCCGCCGACCTCGATCGACGGTGATATCGTCAGCAGCACAAAAATCAGGAATTTGTTGAAGGAAGGATCTGTTGACCGGGCGGCGCTTTATCTCGGCAATCCTTATTTTTTAAACGGGATCGTTATAACCGGAGACAGGCGTGGTGCGACTCTCGGATTTCCGACGGCAAATATTAAGCTCTCATCAGAGTTCAAAATATTACCGAAAGATGGAGTTTATTGCGTCTCGGCAGAGTTGGAAAATAATAAGTTTATCGGTATGATGAATATCGGATATAGGCCCACATTTAAAACGGGCAATGAAAAATATTTAGAAGTAAATCTTTTCGATTTTGAAGGTGATCTCTACAACAAAAATATTAAGATCAATTTTCTGAAATGGATTAGAGAAGAAAAAGTTTTTAAAACAAAAGAAGATTTAATCACCCAATTACATAGTGACCGCGGCAAGTGTCAGAGCTACACGGCTGCATCACAGATACTTTAGTGAAAAGGAGAAACATATGCCACTGACAAAAGAAAAAAAACAGGAGCTCATAACGAAATTCGGCAAGTCGCCGACCGATTCTGGCTCACCAGAGGTTCAGATCGCAATTCTAACTACAAGAATAAACGAACTGTCCTCGCACTTCGCATCTAACGTTAAAGATAATCATTCACGATACGGATTGTTGAAGATGGTTGGAAAGCGACGTAGTTTACTGGAATATCTCCAGAAGAAGAATGTAGATCGATACCGCACAATATTAAAAGAACTAGAACTAAGAAAATAAGTTTCACAAAAACTAACAGAGAATTCGAAAGAAGAAATAGAAATGGTAATAAAAAAAGAGATTGAATTAGGAGGACGTACTTTCTCGCTGGAAACAGGGAAGTATGCTAAACAAGCCGATGGCTCCGTGATGGTGCGATATGGCGACACGATGGTATTGGCAACTGTTGTTGCTTCTATGGATGTTAAAGAAGGAATGGATTATTTTCCGCTTCAGGTTGAATATCGAGAAAGAACTGCGGCAGCCGGAAAAATTCCGGGCGGTTTCCTGAAACGCGAAGGAAGACCTTCGGAAAAAGAAATCCTATCAGCCCGCTTGATCGATAGACCCATTCGTCCCATGTTCCCGGAAGAATTTAAATCGGAGACGCAGGTTGTTTTAACCGTGTTTTCATCGGATGTTGAAAACGACGCAGATTGTCTCGGGGCAGTCGGCGCTTCGGCGGCTCTGATGATCAGCAATATACCGTTCGCCGGTCCGGTTGCAGAAGTGAGAGTAGGCAGAGTTGAAGGAACATTGATTATCAACCCGACCTTTTCTGAACTTGCAAAAAGCGATCTGGATGTAACGGTTGCAGGTACGATTGATTCAATCGCAATGGTTGAAGGTGAAGGAAAAGAAATATTAGAACAAGATTTGCTTGATGTTCTGCGTTTCGCTCAGGAGAACATAAAAATAATATGTCAACTTCAATTGGAACTTGTTAAAGAGATCAATAAACCAAAACGCGAGATACCGGTTAATCTTCTTAAGAAAGAATTATTCGAACCGGTTTCAAAAGTGGCAAGAACCAAAATAAGCGAAGTTACTCATCAGATTCTGAAGAAAGAAGAACGAAGCAAAGCGAATGAGGAAATATTACATGCCAGCATGGAAGCTTTGAAAACCGAAATTGTCGGAGTTAAACTTACTTTAGACGATATTGATAAGGCGCTGTATCATGAAAGTCCTGCCGCATTCATCGAGTCTAAGGAATCACTTATCGGAGAAATATTTCAAGACATCGAATATGAAGAGATGCGTAAGATGATTTTGAAAGAAGGAAAGCGTCTTGATGGTCGCGGTGTTAAAGATATTCGTAACATAACTTGCGAGATAGGAATTCTGCCGCGAACTCACGGTTCGGCACTTTTCACTCGCGGTGAAACACAAAGCTTAACCACTGCCACGCTCGGCACAAAAACGGATGAACAAATTTTAGACGGACTTCTTCCGGAATCCACCAAGCGGTTCATGCTTCATTATAATTTCCCGCCATACTCAACCGGCGAAGTTGGAAGAATGACAGGCACCGGAAGGCGCGAGGTTGGTCATGGTAACCTTGCTGAAAGATCTTTAAAAAATCTGATGCCGCCAGAGATTGAATTCCCTTATACAATTCGTATTGTTTCAGATATACTTGAATCTAACGGATCTTCTTCGATGGCAACTGTATGTGCAGGCGCGTTAGCGCTTTTAGATGCAGGCATTCCTCTTAAAAAATCTGTCGCAGGAATTGCAATGGGTTTGATAAAAGAAGGAAATGACATCGCGATACTGAGCGATATTCTTGGGAATGAAGATCATCTTGGAGATATGGATTTCAAAGTTGCCGGTACTAAAGATGGTATCACGGGTCTCCAGATGGATATTAAAATACAGGGTATTTCATTTGAAGTATTCGAACGTGCGTTATTGCAAGCGCGTGAAGGTCGATTGCATATTCTAGGTATTATGGATCAAACTATACAAGCACCTAGAGCAGAATTATCGCAATATGCTCCACGCCTGACTACAATGAAAATTCCGATTGATATGATCGGTACGGTTATTGGACCCGGCGGAAAAATGATCCGTCAGATTGTAAAAGATACCGGTGCCGAAATCAACATTGAAGACGATGGAACAATAGTGATTGCGTCTGTATCTTCAGAAGGCAGCAATAAAGCTCAAGCCATTATCAATAGTTTAGTAGAAGCGCCCGAAGTTGGAAAAACATACAAAGGCAAAGTTACCAAGATTATGGATTTCGGTGCGTTTGTAGAATTCCTGCCGGGTAAAGAAGGACTTGTTCATATTTCTCATCTCGATATTAACCGCGTTAATAAAGTAACAGATGTTGTTAATGTTGGCGACGAGATTGAAGTAAAACTGATTAAGATTGACGATGAGGGTAGAAAAAATCTAAGTCGTAAAGCGCTTATGCCCGGTTACGATGCAGAGGCAGAAGCCCAGAAAGAAAAAGAACGTCGCGACTCGCGCCCGCCAAGGCGTGATGGCGATAGAAACGGCGGAGGACATCGCGGAGGCGGTGGACACAGACCCCATCGCGGTTAATCCGTAAACAAAATAATAATCCCGTGAGATCAGTTTAATTTAGATTTCACGGGATTATTTATTGATAGACCTGACATAAAAGCTATTTATTTGAGTCGAGGATGGCTTTAAAACCGATTTATCACGATGTATGTGGTTTGGGTAGTAACCGATCAAATATTGTTTTCACAAGTTGAGATCGGTGTATAAGCCAAAATCTGCAAAACCAGCGTAACCGCAACCTCCAGGTTGCGATAGTTCAATGTTTTCGCAGACATAAAGTCCGCGGCTACCAGAAAATATTTCTTTTTAGACAACCCCGTTTACAATTTGTAGAACGAACTTCAGTTCGTTAGATATGAATGTAACGTGGAGATTTATTTTGAGAAAAGCTACAGCGAACAGTTTTTATATCTAAATGACGTAATCATTCACCTACTTGGCTTTTACAATCCTGGGCATCATACATTTACTCCTATATTTTTCGATAAATATCTTTTCGATGACGGATTCTTTCTATAGTTATTGTTTTTGATTTTAAATCGATAGAATAGACAATCCGATAATCTCCCACTCTGCATCTGAACATGTTCTCATGACCAAATAATTTCTGATGTTCTATGGTGAAAGGATTGGAAGAAATTAAGTCTATTCTGTTGGCAACTCTAGCGATAATACTATTTGGTAAGCGTCTGATCTCTTTCTCTGCAGAAGAAGTGAAAATTATTTCAAATGCGGTCATCTTTTTTTAGTCGCTTTTTAATTTCACTCCATGAGATTCTCGGTTCCTCTTTTCGTGAAGCTACTACTGAGAGGTCTTTCAAATCTTCTAATAATTTATCGTATGTTTCGATAGGAAGAACGACAGCTTTTTTATTTCCTTTTTTGTCAACGATATATGTTGCTTCCGGTTCTTTTACTTTGGACATCTGCAAGATTCCTATAAATTGACTTTGCTTAAATAATACTAATTATTTTCATATAATAAAACTTAATTCAAGTAGAGTTATCACATTTAGAGTTGTAAATCTTTAATTGCCGGTGGGTTCAGAAGTAATAACCGATCAAATCTTGTTTTCACCAGTTGAGATCGGTGTATAAGCCAAAATCTGCAAAACCAGCGTAGCCGCAATCTCCTCATAGCTTCAACTTGAGATGATTGCGTATAATTGCAACAACGCGGACATTTATCTTATGACAACAAAAAAAAGTCCGCGGCTACAACTTTCGAGAACCGGGTTTTGACCGTCTATTTCACCAAATGGGCTTTCTTTACATCAGTAAACAAATTGTTTTTATCATCTATTGCATCTATTTTGAAGAAATATATTCCTGATGCTTTGTCTTGCCCATAAAAGTTTGCAGCATATTTTCCTGCTGCAAATTCTTGATTAACTAATGTTTCTACTAATTGTCCTAGAACATTGTACACTTTTAAATTTACATGACTTTGTCTTGGTATTGTAAATTCAATATTTGCCTCTGGATTAAATGGTGCTGGGAATGGGTTGCTTATGCTGTATCCTTCTGGTATTGTTGAACTGATTTCTCTTACTGCTGTACTTATATCTCCTGTAACAATAGAATCCTTACCATATCTTCCTGTGCTGTCTAATGCATACCAATCTCCAAACCATGACATATCTGCTCCTGCTCCATGTGCTTGACTATACCATAACCACAATTTATCATCATTATTTAATCTTCTTGAACTTGGAGCACTCATTATTGATTCTCCTGGAGAAGGATGCAAATCCTTATATCCTCTGGACCTAATGTTTTCCTTTAAATGAATACCGTATCTTCTTAAACTATCAACATTTTCCCGGTATTCTTCAACCTTTACTTTAGATATAGTGCCCCATCCTGTTATTAACAGATATGTCCATGCTATAGTTCCTGGTCCTTCTGTCATTTCACTATTCGGTCTATACTCGTAAGACAATCCTCCTTCTGCGCTGTCTGTTTGTTCTTCTCTGTATGTTGCATTCCCGTGAGATGCAATAGTTATGCTGTCCATTGCTCTTTGTGCTCCTAATGCTAAGCTTGGTGGTTGTGCATATGGATCGCTTGGATTATTTTTTCTTAGGTAGATTCTTTGTTCTGACGGCGCTAAAATCGCGATTGTACCCATATCTAGCGGTGGTCCGCATGTTGCTGTAACTATTCTCGTTAAAAATAATACGCTTTTTCCTTCTAGTAATGGGTGTGTTGATTCTAATCTCGTATAAGGAAAGTTTTTGAAATTCATTGTAGTGTCTGAACTAATAGAAACATTATTTTCCATGAAGTGGCTTGTATCGTCTGGAATTGGCTCGAATTCTACACTCATCTTGTATGTTGATGTTGGAATATTATTAAATCCATACATTCCAGTTGTTTTATCTGAATGTGTTACAAATCTTTGATGATTTAATGTATCTTCTAATGTTATTCTTCCATATGCGGGAGTCCATGTTTTTATTCTTGTTAATTTTCCAGAAACATTATTTTGTCCAATTGCTAAAAACATTGGGAAAAAGACCAAAAGTGAGAGCGCGAAAACCCGTCTCAGTACCGGCGCATGGTTGATAAATAAACTGAAAAATGGAATTGTAGAAGATGAAGGATGAACCGGAAGGGGAGTGAGGGTGATCCGGTTACGTGAGATTTTCCGAAGTTCATACGCAATCAGTTTTCGCAGCGATTCTTTATACGACCAACTAACCTTTTTGAACAGTTGAATGTTTCTTTTCCTGTTCTTAGTATGTCGAATGATTGGATAATAAAGTTTTTTCATAGCTTTTCCTGTTTTCCTCATACTTTTTGATAAACCTTGCGAAGGTTGACTTAATTGAACTGAGTTGAACCTTCGCAAGGTTTCAAGTCTACGAACTTCAAAAGGTTCTTTATATATATATCGTTACAATTAAACTTACCTGCTGAATTTCTAAATTTATAAAAAGGAAAGGATAATAACAATTTGTAGAACGAACTTCAGTTCGTTAAACATTTGGCAAAGAACGAAATATCCGCAGGATCCCTTTGGGGAATTTCGTTCTACATTTTAATCTCCCAATTAGAATTTTAGACCTTTATAATTTGATGCTTGAATTGGTCGATCACTACTTCACTCTTTAAAGATTTCACAAAATCTAATCCATGCTTATTCATAAAATGGATAATATTTAATTCCCTCTCCTGAAAGTTGCGATTCGGGAAAATGCTGTTGGTTATTTTGCTTACCTGTTTTAGCGCTGTATCATGCTTTCTGCTGTGCGCCTCCGAAACTTTTCCTTTTAACACAATAAACTGTTGTTCTATTTTATCTTTCGTATTCTGAAGCGCTCCAAGTAATGTTGGGTCGATGTAATTTAATCCGAACTTCATTTCGTTCGTCAGATCGTTTATTTTATGAGCGGCTTCCTGAAACATTTCGTCAATGTTGACTTCGGAAACGATATCGATAACTTTTGAATTGATTTTATCAGGATTCCCGAAAAATTCAATAAGGTCTAATTGATATTTGTCCATTACCCGCTCAAATTTATCTTCAATAATCGTTACGCTGGCTCTTGGATAAATTACAGGCATTGTGAGACCGAAATATTGATATACTTTTTTCAGTTGAGCGAAATATGCAACTTCGGATGGTCCCGCAACATAAGCGAATGTCGGCAACAGTAAATCCTGACAGATAGGTCTGAGAGCCACATTGGGGCTTAATAACTCCGGATAATCGATTGCTATTTTAAGCATGTCATCTTTTGAGATGAAATGTCTCGTTCCCTTCAAGCTGAAATCTGTTTCGCGCGGCTCAATAAAATATCTTCCATTCTTAAAAAAATAGAAGAGATTCAAAGCTTTGGTTTTTATCTGGGCATGATATTTTTCTTCCAGTTGTGCGCTTTGTTGAATGATTAACTGAGATACTTTCGGAAACTCGGCTATCTCTTTTTGAAAAATAGGGGAGAGGAGCTGCTTGAATTGTTTATTGTATGATGAGATAAAAATCAAACCATCATCTTGAAAGAAGTAGTGCATCATAGCAATAAATGCCTGATTGAACGATGAACCCGGTTTATAGCATCTTTGAAGCAGTTCCAACATCGGCGTTTTAAATTCCGAATTGCCGATATTGTTTTTAATCGATTCAAAGAATTGATCTATATTTTGATCGAATGCAATTTCACCGACTGGTCCGTAATTTTTCCCTGTACCTTTTATGGAAGATAAATATTCAATAACCTGTAAAATTTGATCATGGTTTATGATCCCTATCTTATTTACTTCATCAAAATCGTGATCTTCACCTTCCAGCCAGAATACAGGAACGAATTTGAATTGCGGATTTTGAATACTTAATTCACGTGCAAGTTTTATCGCGGTAATAGTTTTATAAATCGTATAGACCGGACCTGTGAGTAAGCCGACTTGCTGACCGGTAACAACTGCGAATGTATTCTCATCACCCAAAAGTTTGATATTATCTACCGTTGCCTGACTTGCACCCGCAGATAGATTTTGTTCAAGTAAAACATCCACCAATAGTTGTCGATGTTTACATCGTTGATTCAGGTGTGTGGTAAAACTTTCATCGCATTTGATGTTGCGGAAATCGAATTGATAATACTGTTTTAGTTTATCAAAATCGTTTATATAATCTTGATATAACCGTGTAAGTCCGAATTCAGTTTTTGGAAGTTCTGATATATTGATTAATGCTGTTGTTTCCATATCGATAAGTCGAATTCTATTGTTAAATAAAAATCTTTCTGAATATTAGCCGAGCTCTTCAACAACCCCGGTTATTAGCCGGCTGAATGTATGCCTAACTCGGTTTGCAACTTCTGTTACTTCTTGATGCGAAAGTTTTTGATCTAATATCCCTGTCGATAAATTTGTAATGCAAGAAAACCCGGCTACTCGCATTCCCAAGCTGAAAGCGAGAGAAACTTCGTTCACAGTCGACATTCCAACGGCGTCTGCTCCCAGCTTACCAATCATTCTAACTTCAGAAGCAGTTTCGTAACTCGGACCCTTAAGACCACAATAGATACCAGACTGCAAATGGATATCAGCAGTTCGTGCAATATCAATAATTTTATTCTGAAAATCTAAATCATACAAAGGTTGGTTGTGAAGTGATACCGATTTATTCCCTAATGGATTTTGAAATGTGAGATTAATATGATCTGTAATCAACATTAGATCACCGGGTGTAAATTGTTTGTTTATACCACCTGCTGCATTTGTTACAATCAATGTTTTAATGCCTAAAGCATGTGCAACACGAATGGGATATAAAATTGTTTCAATATTTCCGGTCTCATAAAAATGGACACGTCCTTGAAAAGCTAAAAGTGCAACTTTGCCAATTTTACCAAATATCAATCTGCCTTTATGTCCTTCGACAGAAGAATGAGGGTAGTGAGGAATAGATTGGGTATCGATAACTGCTGAAGATGAGATTGTTTCTGCAAATTCTCCCAAACCTGAACCGAGAATGATAGCTATTTTTGGTTTCAGCTTGGTTTGGCTTCGGATTGCCTTGATCGATTCCTTTAAATTATCTTCTAATGTTTTTGGTCGAATTATTTTCATCCCAATAAAATTCCCGCAATTGTTGCAGTTAATAATGTTGATAATGTGCCACCAAGAACAGCCCGTAAACCTAATGATGCTAAATCTTTTTTTCTTTCGGGAGCCATTGGGCTGATACCGCCGATTTGTATAGCAATTGATGAAAAGTTGGCAAATCCACAAAGCGCGAATGTTGCCATTGTAATAGCTTTTTCAGACATGATGCCTTGCTTTATGAACGCGGCAAGATCGAGATAGGCGACAAATTCGTTGAGAACTACTTTGGTTCCTAATAAACTGCCGAATATAAATGAATCGTTCCAAGGAACTCCAATCGCAAAAGCAAGGTATTGCAATACCGTACCGAAAACTACTTGCATGCTTAGAGGTTGTTTGATTGTTGACATCAGATAAGAATTGATTCCGGTGATGTCACCAAATTGCAGAAGAAGATAATTAAGCATAGCTATGAAAGCAATGAATGCCAATAACATACCGCCGACATTTAACGCCAATTGAAGCCCGTCTGAAGCGCCGGTTGCCGCCGCTTCAATGACGTTCGACGATTTCTGCTCTATCTTTAACTTCACTGTACCCTTGGTTAAAGGTTCTCCAACTTCGGGGTAGATAATTTTAGAAATAGCTAAAGAGGCAGGCGCCGCCATTACGCTTGCGGCTAATAATTTTACTGCAAAATTTAATTGGGCGGTTGCTACATCTGTCCCATGGATTGCTGCAAACGAATGTCCCAGCATTTGGATGTACGCCGCCATAACACCGCCTGCAATCGTTGCCATACCTCCGACCATTATGGTGAGCAATTCCGATTGCGTCATTGTTGATATGTAAGGACGTATTAGAAGGGGAGCTTCAGTTTGTCCAACGAATATATTTCCTGTGTTCGATAAAGATTCTGCTCCGCTTGTCCCCATCAATTTTGCCATCAACCACGCCATTCCCTTCACCACCTGTTGCAATATACCGATGTAATACAGAACAGATGTCAGAGAAGACACAAAAATGATAGTTGGAAGAACTTGAAACGCGAAGAAGAATCCCAAGCTTTCAGGACCATAATTAACTGCCAAATTTCCAAAAACAAATTTAGCGCCTTCAATCGTGAATCCTAATAAACTTACAACAGCGCTTCCTAACCAATCGATTATAAGTTTCGGCAATCCAAGCGGATAGAAGAAAGCAGTTAAAGGTTCGTGTAGGATAATTAAAATCGCAAAAGTAATTTGTATCCCTAAACCAGATGCGACTAATTTCCAATTTATACGTTTCTTATTATTGGAAAATAAAAATGCGATTCCTAAAATTACAATGATGCCTAATAACCCGCGCAGTATCGTTGATATATCCATAGCTAATTCAATCGGTTGTTGGAGGAACGAAACATTTGCGGCATCGGGCTTCGTAAACGCCGCGTGCTCCAACAACAACCAATTCATGTTGTTCTGTGGTTCTTTGTGTACGATCAGCCGGATTACCACATACCATGCAAATAGCAAGGGTTTTGGTTATATACTCGGCAACAGCTAACAATTTTGGTATCGGTCCAAATGGCCTACCGCGATAGTCCTGATCTAGGCCGGCTACTAAAACGCGTTTTCCGGCATTCGCCAATTCTTCGCAAACCTCAACCAAGTCGGGAGAAAAAAATTGTCCTTCATCTATACCTATCACTTGAGCGTCTTTAGATAGGTTAAGGATTTCAGAAGGATTATCGACTACGATTGAAGGTAAAGATTGCTCGCTATGCGATACAATTTGATTCGAACTATACCGATTGTCAATCTTTGGTTTGAAGATTAAAACTTTTTGTTTAGCGATTTGAGCGCGGCGCAAACGGCGGATCAATTCTTCGGTTTTGCCGCTGTACATACATCCACAAACAACTTCAATCCATCCGGTGTTTTGTGGCATATTGTGTAGAGTTACGACTTCCATTGTAATTATTTTTTTGGTTTAAAGATAAGGTTATTAAATGATGCTGGTAGAAGAATGCTTAATTTCGTTATAGATATTTTTCCCTTTTTGTCAGATAAAACAACGTCGACGTCTCCGGCTAAATCCATCAACACCTGACGGCACGCACCACATGGGGGAATAAAATCAATCTTATCAGAATTTATAGCTATCGCCTTAAATTTTCTTTCGCCGTTTGAGATTGCATTGAAGATGGCAGTTCGTTCGGCGCATATGGTTAAGCTGAATGAACTGTTTTCAATATTACATCCGGTATAAATTTTACCTGACGAAGTTAGTAATGCCGCTCCGACACGAAGACTTGAATATGGAGCATGAGAATATTTTTGAGCTTCGGTTGCTTTCTTTACAAGATTCTTATAATTCAAAGATTGCTTTCAAATGTTAAAAGTAGGCGAAATATAGAAAAAATGTGGATGATAATCAAGATTTGAAGTTCTGAAAAGTATTTCCTATATTTTTTCAATCATTATGAAGCTCAACAAAAAAATTATTAATCTCCTTAAATCTTCCTTAGCAAAGAAAATATTCTTTGTGGCAGGTGGATTATTGCTATTATTTTTTCTGTTCAACGATTTTTTCATGTATTGGTACGTTGACAAAGAGGCAACGTCTATTGTGCCTAACGTAGTCGGTTTAAAATATGATGAAGCGATCCATTTATTAGATTCCTTAGGATTTGAACCGCGTAAAGGGGATGTTCGGTTAGACAGAGAACATCCGGCAGATATCGTGATAGTGCAAAACCCGCAGGTTGGGATGAAGGTTAAAACCGGTCGCCGCATTTACATGACAGTGAGCGCAGGTGAAATCACGGTTATCGTTCCAAACATAAAGGGAAAGACTTTACGGGATGCGAGATTCAGATTAGAACGTGAAGGATTAAAATTAGGCAATGTTGATTACGAAACTTCTGATGAATTTCCGGCAGGCACTGTCATATCTCAAAAAATAGAACCCGGCTCTCAGGTGAAACGGGATATTTCTGTTTCATGTGTTGTTAGCGAAGGCAGCGAAGATAATTTAATTCAGATTCCTGATCTAACCGGTAAAACCTTATCCGATGCCGAAAAATTATTAAAGGATTCTGGATTATCAGTTGGAAATATCACTTATATTTCCTCAAACGATTTATTGCCGAACACTGTAATAGATCAATATCCGCGGTTGGGAGAGAAAGCGCTTCCCGATAAAAAAGTTGACTTGATAGTTGTGCAAAGCAATGACAATAACAATATGCGCGAAAATTGAAAAGGAAAATCGATGATTAAAATTGCCCCGTCAATTCTTTCTGCAAATTTTGCAAATCTTGAAAAAGATATAAAAATTCTTGAAAGAGGAGGAGCTGATTGGCTTCACCTTGATATTATGGATGGAAATTTTGTTCCGAATATCACATTTGGTCCTATCGTTATCAAATCACTTCGCAAAATCACAAAGCTTAAACTCGACGCTCATTTAATGATCGAGAAACCAGAAAGATATATTGAAGATTTTAAAAAGGCGGGCACAGATATTTTAACTGTACACGTTGAAGCTACAACTCATCTGCACAGAACCATAACGCAAATTAAAAAATTGGGGATGAAAACCGGTGTAAGCATCAATCCATCCACGCCTGCAATTGCCTTAAGAGAAATTATACCGTTTGTCGATCTTGTTTTAGTGATGACTGTAAATCCGGGTTTTGGCGGACAAAAATTTATTCCAACTATGATTAGAAAAATTCAGGAGGTAGCAATTATGTGTGAAACGTCCGGGCGAAAGATCCATCTACAGGTTGATGGTGGAATAGATGAAACAAACATCCGCGCAGTTTATGAGGCGGGCGCCACTGTAACTGTAGCGGGATACTCAATTTTCTCAAAAGAAAACATTCCAAAAGCAATTCAAAATCTAAAGAAATTGACACGCTGATCATTTATCGATCATAGCTATTTTTCAATGGTATTGCTTTTATCATTATAATGCCTTATTATATTAGGTAATATTAATAAATACCTAATTAATTAAAGAATAAACGAATAATTAGCGAATAATATTATGATTGATGAAATTGATATCAAAATATTAAATCTTTTGCAGAATCATGGGCGAACACGCAGGAACGAAATCGCAGAGCATGTGGGGTTATCTATCCCATCTGTGAGTGATCGGCTTAAAAAACTGGAGGATAACGGTTTCATACTTCAATACACAACCGTTCTCAATCCAAAAAAATTCGGGAAAGATATCACTGCCTTCATAGCGGTGAAAGTTGATTCATCGAAGCATTATTCTGCGTTCATAGACAAGGCAAATGATAACGATGAAGTTTTAGAGTGTCACGCAATTACGGGAGACGGATCTCATCTGCTCAAAATTAGAACCGAGAATGCGACATCTCTTGAAAAACTTTTATCAAAGATTCAATCGTGGAGCGGAGTAACAGATACTAGAACAAGCATTGTTCTCTCTACCACAAAAGAAAGTATGAAAATAAATCTCACAATGAAACGGTAAATAAGGAAAGGAATTCGTATGGCTAAAAATAATGTTAAAAGAGAATCGATTGCTATTAATGATATCATCAAGCGTGCAAAAGGAGATAAAGTCCAATTTATTCATCTACAATTCACTGATCTCAATGGACACCTGAAGGGTGTTACAATTCCTATCACCAAGTTAGATGCGGCTCTTCACGACGGAATATGGTTTGATGGATCTTCGATCGAGGGATTCATGAGAATTTTTGAGAGCGACATGTATCTTAAACTTGACCCTGAAACATATGCAGTAATTCCATGGACGCTGCGAAACGAATCGCAAGCCGTGGTTGCACGGTTCATGTGCGATGTTTACATGCCGGATGGAACTCCATTCGAAGGCGATCCGCGTTACATCCTTAAACGCCAATTGGAACGCGCAAAGAAATTTGGTTTTACTTTTAACGTAGGACCTGAGCTTGAATTTTTCCTTTTCCGAAAAGAGAACGGCCGGCTTAATCCTTTGCCGCACGATAATGCCGGATATTTCGATCAAACATCTGATTTAGCGATGGAGATAAGGCAAGAGATGACGAATGCGCTTCACGGTTTCGGAATCGATGTTGAGGCATTGCATCATGAAGTGGCAGTGGGACAGCACGAGATAGATTTTCGTTATGCCGAGGCACTGAAAATTGCAGATCAGGCAGTTACTTTGAAATTCACTTTGAAGTGGATAGCGTCACATCATTCTCTTCATGCTACATTCATGCCTAAGCCGATTAGAGGAATTAATGGATCGGGTATGCACGTTCATCAAAGCATATTTAATTCGGAAGGAAAGAATTTATTTTTCGATCCAAAAGATGACTATCATTTATCGGACATGGCAAAGTATTTCATCCAAGGACAATTAACGCATATCAAAGCGATGAATGCTATTCTAAATCCGACAATAAATTCGTATAAGAGGTTGGTAGTCGGTTACGAAGCTCCCGTTTATATCGCATGGGGACAGCGCAACCGCTCGGCTTTAATTAGGATCCCGAGGTATACTCCCGGCAGAGAAAAATCTGTGAGAGCAGAATTACGCTGTCCCGACCCAACTGCCAATCCTTACCTCGCATTCGCGGTGATGCTTGCCGCGGGTTTAGATGGAATTGAGAAAAAGAAAATGCCGCCCAAACCAATTGAAGAAAATATTTATGAATTTTCTGAGGAAGAAGCGAAGAAAAGAAAAGTAGATATACTGCCGCGTGATATTACCGAAGCTCTTGATCACCTAAGCAAAGATTCGGTGATACGAGAAGCGCTCGGCGATTTTGCTTACGAAAAGTTTCGAGTTTTAAAACTTAGTGAGTGGGATGATTATCGAATGCAGGTTACTCAGTGGGAAATCGATGAATATCTTGAAAAATATTAATTACCAATTAGCTTCACTAAAAGCCCGGATCATTTGGTTCGGGTTTTTTTTATTTATGAAATTTGAGATTGATACAGAAGTTTCTTAATTTGTGCCTCATGAATTATACATCAATTATATTTGAAGTCGCAGATCGGATTGCTACGATTACATTATCCAGACCGGAACGTAGGAATTCGATGGATGATCTGATGATCAAAGAATTAACCGAGGCATTTACATCGGCTAACCGTAACCCGAATGTTCGCGCGCTTATTATAACAGGCGCCGGCTCGGCATTTTGTGCCGGAATGGATCTCGATTATCTTAAAAAGTTTTCCGAGAAAAGCCATGATGAAAACGTGGAAGATGCCCGAAATCTGATGAAAATGTATCAAGTTCTTCACTCTATGAAGAAACCAACTGTTGCAGTTGTGAATGGCGCCGCTTTAGGGGGAGGTTGCGGAATTGCGGTTGCATGCGATTTCGTGTTCGCGGCAAAAAATAAAGGAAAGATTGGAGTTCCTGAAGTGCGCATTGGATTTTTGCCGGCAATAATTCTTGTTTATCTCATCAAAAGAATGGGTGAAGGTAAAGCGCGCGAAATGGTGATACGCGGCGATATATACGATTCTCAAAAAGCCGCCTCGTTAGGACTTGTTACCGAAGTTATTGAGGATGAATCGCTCACCGAAAAGAGCAATGAATTTGTGAAGCATCTTATCGAGGATACCTGCTCTTCGTCGCTTAACCTGACCAAAGAATTATTTACCCGTTATCATGAAATGAATGAAAAAGAGTTAATGGAATACGCCGCAAATCTGAATGCATTGATCAGAAAGACAGACGATTTTAAACGCGGGCTTGATTCGTTTCTCAACAAGGAAAAATTAAAATGGTAGACGACAATCTTAGACAAACAGTGCGGAACATACCCGATTTTCCCAAGAAGGGAATCGTCTTTCGCGATATTACCACATTATTAAAAGATAAAGAGGCATTCCGAAAATCGATAGATATTTTATTCGAGAAATACAAAACAGTTCAGATCGATAAAGTAGTGAGCGTTGAATCACGGGGATTTATTTTCGGAAGTGTGCTTGCTTATAAACTCAACGCCGGATTTGTACCTGTGAGGAAACCCAAAAAACTGCCAAGTGCGACTATTCGAGAAGAGTACGATCTCGAATACGGCAAAGATATACTGGAGATCCATACCGATGCGATCACCAAAGGGGAGAGGGTATTAATTGTGGATGATCTTCTTGCAACAGGTGGAACAATCGATGCAGCATGTCGACTTGTAGAACGGCTTGGCGGTGAGATAATTGCATTGGCGTTTTTAATTGAATTGAATTTTTTAAACGGGCGGAAAAAAGTGGAACGCTATCCTATTCATTCTTTAATTCAGTACGATAGTGAATAGAAGTTGTATTCCTTGACCTGTTAACTTGAAGATGAACAACGAGATAATGAATTTTTCTTATTAGTTAAGAACTAACATTATGAAAACAATAATCGAACCATTTAGAATCAAGTCGGTTGAACCGATCAAATTTACTACTGTCGAAGAGAGAGAGAGTATTCTTCTTGAAGCCGGCTATAATCCATTTCTGATTCATGCTGAAGATGTGCTTATTGATCTTCTCACCGATAGCGGCACCTCGGCTATGAGTTCTAAGCAGTGGGCTGGTATGATGGAAGGTGATGAATCATACGCGGGCGCGAGAAGCTTTTTCCGTTTCGAAAAAACAACAAGAGAACTAACAGGATTTAAGTTCATAATTCCCACCCATCAAGGCAGAGCGGCAGAAAAAATTCTCTTTACAATTTTAGGCGGTGCCGGAAAATATTTTCCCAACAACACTCATTTCGATACAACACGCGCTAACATCGAATATTCAGGAGCCGAAGCTTTTGACTTTCTTACAGAAGTTGGAAAAGATACTTCAGCTATCGCCGATTTTAAAGGTGATATGGATTTAGTTGCGCTTGAAAAATTTATTAAGGAAAAAGGACCGGAAAATATTCCTCTCGTAATGATAACTGTAACGAATAATGCGGGAGGTGGTCAGCCCGTATCGATGAATAATATCCGAAAGACAAAAGAGATTGCCTCAAAGTACGGTATACCGTTTTTTCTTGATGCTTGCCGGTTTGCCGAAAATGCTTACTTCATCAAGAAGCGCGAAAAAGGTTATGCAGATAAATCGGTGAGGGAAATTGTTAAAGAGATGTTTTCGTATGCCGATGGTTGCACAATGAGTGCGAAGAAAGATGCGCTTGTGAACATGGGTGGTTTTCTTGCGATGAATGATTCCGATTTGGCTATGAATGCGCGAAACATACTGATCGTTACAGAAGGTTTTCCAACGTACGGCGGACTTGCCGGCAGAGACCTTGAAGCAATTGCGCAAGGTTTAGATGAAATATTGGATGAGCATTATCTTCAATATCGAATTCGCTCAGTTGAATATTTAGGCGAAAAATTAACAGCCGCCGGTGTTCCTATCTTGCAACCTCCGGGTGGTCATGCAATCTATATCGATGCAAAAAGATTTTTACCTGATATTCCATCCCATGAATTTCCCGGACAAGCCATCGTTTGCGAGTTATATAGGGTGGGAGGTATACGAGGCGTTGAGATTGGTAGTGTTATGTTTGGCAAAACAGATAAGATCAGCGGTAAATTTATTCCCCCCACGCTCGAATTAGTTCGACTCGCAATTCCGCGCCGCGTTTACACACAAAGCCACATTGATTATGTTGTTGAATGTGTAATTGAGGTTTTCGCCAATCGAAATAAACTTAAGGGGTACGAATTTACATACGAAGCGCCGATGCTTAGACATTTCACGGCACGCTTCAAACAGGTCGGTCGCTGAGTATCCTTTATGATCATCTGTCCGGTTTGTAAAACAGAAAACCAACATCTTGCAATAAACTGTTCACAGTGTGGCGGTTACATTCAGCAAAAGATTGAGACTCTCGATCTTTTTTCTATTGCATGGCTTCTCATCGAAAATCCAAAAAAAGCTTTTCACCGGATAGCGATCGCCACTCATAAAAATTATATCACTTTCCTCTCGGCTATTGCCGGTATCGGTTTATTATTTTCATCGTTTTGGTTTTATAAAATCGGCGATCATATTTCATCTCTTCTACAACTTTTGGGTATTGGGATAAGCGGCGGATTAATATTCGGCAATATATTTATGCTTTTGTTGAGTATAATCGTTTGGTTGATATTGAAAATCGAAAAACGATCTGTCAAATTCAGGCAGGTATTTGCCGTCAGTGCTTATTCATCTATCCCGATAATAATTTCTGTTATTGTCCTTCTCCCAATTGAGATACTTACTTTTGGAACATATTATTTCGCAACTAATCCATCACCTTATCTTCTTAAACCATTTTCATACATCGTTTTGCTCGGGCTTGATTTACTGTTTGGATTGTGGTCTTTGATATTACTTCTAATTGGTATTAATAAATTGCGCGATGGGGGATGGATAAGAGCTTTGATAATAGAAATTGTTTCGTTGGGAATATTGTTATCCTGTATTCATTATTGCTTCACAAACCTTGTAAATCATATTTATGGATCGTGAGTCATTCGAAAAACTTGTCGAACAGGCATTTGAACTCTTACCTGAAAATTTTCGTCAAGCATTGGATAATGTCTCGATTGTTGTGGAAGATTATCCAACGGAAGAAATTGTTGAGAAGATGAATCTAAAATCTGCAAAGCAATTGCTTGGTTTATACCAGGGAGTTCCAAAAACTCATAGGGGAACATGGTATGGCATGTCGCCGGTTTTGCCGGATACGATTTCGCTTTTTCAAAAGAGCATCGAAGGTATTTGTCGGGATGATGAAGCCGTAAAGGTAAAAGTAAAAGAAGTTCTGATTCATGAATTGGGACATTATTTCGGAATGGATGAGGATGAAATAAAAAATGCGGGATATTAAAAATATTTTTTGTATATTATGGAAATTATGAAAAGGCAAAAAGATGGGTAAAGTTATTTTTACAATATCATACGACATAAATCCTGAAAAACGGGAAGAGTATCTCGTTTTAACTCAGTCAATGAAAAATCACTTCCAAAGTGTGAATGGCAGAGAATATTCTGTTTTTGAAGTAAAAGGGAAGAAAAACAGCTTCACCGAATTGTTTATTTTTAAAAGTTTAGAAGAATATAATCAGCTTGAAGATAATGATGATAGCATGTCGGATCTCGTTTCGCAACTCGAATCGCTATTAAACGGAAAAATGAAATATACAACATTAATCGAAGCCGATTAAAAAAAATATCTTTCTAACAACAAAGTAACAATTATATCACTTTCCAATAAGCGTCGCCTTTAGAATCTTTTCCTCATTCCCGCGCTTTACGACTACTTCCACTTCATCACCGGGTTTAAACTGACCCAGAAGATAAGTGAAGTCATATATATTTTTTATATCCTTACCGCCAAACTTTATGATGATATCATCACCTTTCATACCAGCTTTTTCTGCCGGACTTCCCGGTCGTGTCCCTGAAATTTTCATTCCGGGTACATCGCTCGCAAAGTCGGGTATTATTCCAAGCGTAACTCTCGCTCCCTGACGATCACCACCCATCGGTAACGGAGCTGATTTTGTGAATGGCGGCTTGTTATCAGCATTGGCGATATCAACAACAACCCGCTTTGCCATCTGCACAACTTTTTCCTCGCCAACATAATTCAACTTATCCCAGGTATCCGATGGTTTGTGATAATCTGAATGAAGGTTCGTAAAGAAAAAAACAACAGGAATATCTTTCTTATAAAATGACGCTTGATCGCTTGGTCCGAAACCGTCCGGTTTCAGTTTCAATGTCAGAGAATCTATATTTTCAAGTTTCATCAACGAATCGAAGATCGGCGAGGTTCCCATCCCTTCAATTACGAGTACACTGTCTTTCATTCTGCCGATCATATCCATATTCACCATCGTGATAGTTTTATCTAACGGTTTAAATGGATTCTTGACGTAATAATCCGAGCCAAGTACTCCCAATTCTTCTCCGGTGAAGGCGGCAAAAATAATTGAGCGTTTTAGTGATTGTTTATGTGAACCGAAATATTGTGCAAGTTCCAATAAACCGGCTGTGCCTGAAGCATTATCATCAGCACCAACGTGCGTGGCTATGGTATCAGGTCTCAAGGAACCTGAACCTTCGCCACCCATTCCTAAATGATCGAAGTGTGCGCCGATAACAATTGCCTCGTTTCTTAAGATTGAATCGCTGCCTTCAATATATCCTACCACATTCGCGGTTGTTGCACGGATTTTTTCGATTTGCGTTGTGAGGTTAACGGACGTATTTTCAAATTCAAATGAGTTTGGTTTTAGAGTGGACTCGATATTAAGTTTTGTTTGGGATAGATTTTTTCCGGCAATGGTAAAAAGTGATTCGGCAATATTCCACTTCATACTGAGAACTACAATGCTTGAGCTACCGGTTCTAGGATCTTCAAAAGCTCCTAAGTTGTCGCTCTTTGTTCCCGGCATACCGGTAAGGAAAATAATTCCAACCGCTCCTTTTTCACGAGCTGTGAATAATTTTGCCATAATACTTGAATGTTGAAAAAACTTATCAGCCACAGAAGTATCGGGGGAACCTCGCATCACCACTACGAGTTTTCCTTTTACGTCTAAATCGGCATAATCGTTATAATGAAGTGAATCAGGGGCGGTAATACCAAAGCCGACAAAAACAAATTTTGTTGTGAGCGATGTATCGGTTGATGAGGATAGCGGACGATAATCGTCTTTCGGTTTTAAGATAATATTTTTATCACCGATATTTAATTCAAATTTATTATTCGCACCGACTCTGGTCGACGAAACGAAGCTAAACTGCTGATAAAATCCACCGCTTTCACCGGCAGGAGTTAAACCGTATTCTTTGAATTTATCGGCAATGTACTCAGCGGCTTTACGATTACCTTCTTCGCCGGATCTTCTGCCGGCAAGCTTATCAGATGTCAGATACTTAACGTGTTGTCGAAGTTCACTTGAAGTGATGTCGGCAGAAACAAAATCAGTTACTTTCGGTGCGCAATTAAATACCGAAATGATGGAGATGAGAACGAAAATATTAAAAACTGTTTTCATAAAGATTTACTTTGGTGAAATGTGAATGATATCTAAAACCTCAACTAATTTTCCAACCATACAGATCGATGATGCATCTTCGACAAAGTGGACTACCAGTTCGGCGTATGAATTATTTTTGAAGCGATCAATGAAAATATCGCTCGATATTTCAAATGTTTTCCCGTCTTCAGAAAGAAATTGCCAGCATCCGCCCTCAACTTCTAAATATTTTATACTACCTTTGATAATAAAAGCTCCCGGTTCGTATTGCGACATATCAACAGTTGCGCAAGAGCTTTGGAGCATCAGCAAAATGAAAATGGATAAATTAAGAGTAAGTTTCCTCATTTATTTTCGAAGGCCTTCCAGTGCGGTACGAAGTTTTTTAAATGATTTGTCATCACTGACGGAATAGTTCAGATCGATGTATGAAATCTTACCTCCAACATCAACGATATAAACAGTTCTTTTATTATAGCCGTATTCGGCATTGTAGCTTGAATACATTTTTGCAACTGAATGATCATGATCGGATAGAAGCTTGAAGGGAAGGTTATGGAATTTTGCCCACTCGTAGTGTGAGAAAATATAATCTCCGCTTATTGCTAAAACTTCAGTGTTTAAATCTGCCAATGATTTGAAATTATCCCGAAGTGTGCAAACTTCTTTAGTGCATCCGCCGCTCCAATCGGCTGGATAAAATGCGAGTATAATTTTTTGTTTCTCAGTTATATTGGACAAAGTTATTTTACCTCGAGACACAGAATCTTTTGTAGCGTAAGGCAGTGAAAAACTTGGAGCTGTATCTCCGATCTTCAACATTGTTTCTTGCTGTGCCGAAAGCAATTGAATGAAAAGGGCACTCAACGATATGATCGATAAAATCAGTTTCATGTTAATACCTCTAAAGGTTATTTAAAATAGTAATCGTTTCGAACAATATCAAGAAGTTATGTAATAAATGAAAATCTTATTATATTTCAATCGAAAATTTTTAGATAAATAATGCACATCCCCGACGGTTTCCTGGACACAAAAACAGCTATTGCCACTGCTACATTATCAACGGTAGGAGTCACTTTTGCGTTCCGGCACTTAAAGAAATCTATCACACCCCAGCAAGTTCCCTTAATCGGGCTATCTGCGGCATTTGTTTTTGTTGCTCAAATGCTGAATTTCCCTATTGCTGCCGGAACATCAGGGCATTTCATGGGAACAGCCCTTATCACGATGCTTTTAGGACCAAGCGCAGCAATCATCATCATTAGTGCTGTGCTCGTCGTTCAATGTTTGCTTTTCGCCGATGGTGGATTGTTATCACTGGGGGCGAATATATTCAACATGGCTATTGCCGGTGCATTAGTAAGCTACAGCATTCAAAAGATGATTGAAAAAATTATACCCAATGTTCGGGGAAAACTTATTGCAACGGGTGTTTCATCATGGAGCGCAACGGTGATTGCTTCAATTTTATGCGCCGGAGAACTTGCATGGTCGATGACCGTGAGTTGGGGAGCCGCATTCACCGCAATGACAAGCATTCACATGGTTATTGGAATTGCAGAAGGAGCCATTGCAACAATTGTTGTCGCCGGCATTTTGAAATCGAGACCCGAAATAATCCGCAATGCTAATTTACAACAACATAAACTGGCGCTGAGTACAAAATTAATTTATGCCGCAATTCTGATAATCGGTATAATGATTTTTGTTACACCATTTATTTCGGAATTCCCTGACGGATTAGAAAAAATTGCATCTGTTTTAGGTTTTGAACAAAAGGCAATCGGGCAACCGATTTTCAGCGCCCCATTCCAAGATTATCGATGGGGAATATTCTCTTCTCCAGCGCTTGCTACTATTGCGGCTGGATTTATTGGAATTGTAATCGTCTTTATTTTGGCTTACACACTTTCAAAAGTTATAACATCAAATAAACCTCATTAGAAAATGCGACATGATTTTATAGATAGATACAGTCGACAGAAAAGTCCTATCCACAATCTGTCGACATCTCTGAAAGTTGTAACAGCAATCAGTGCTCTCATTGTGATTGTTGCATTGCCGCATAAATCATGGTTGGTATTTTCTCTGCTCGCTTTATTGATTATACCTGTTATCGTATTATCAAAATTACCGATACGTTTTTTATTACTGCGCCTGATAATGTTAGAACCATTTGTTTTAGGAGTTTCAATTTTATCCTTGTTCAAGGAAGGGGGCACAATTATTTTTATTTCGATTGTTATAAAAAGCACATTGGCGTTATTGATTATGCTTCTATTATCGAACACAACTCCATTCGAACAAATTCTAACTTTATTGAAGAAAATTAAAATTCCACCGCTCATGGTAACTATACTCGCTTTGTTCTACAGATATCTTTTTGTTCTGATTGATGAATCAGAAAAAATGCAGAGGGCACGGATGAGCAGAACTTTTACAAATTCTAAGAAACATATCTGGAAGAGTCGGATTCAGATGATAAGCGAGCTATTTATTCGTTCAACTGAACGTGCAGAACGAATTTACTCAGCAATGCGCGCACGGGGATGGTCATGACTCCAGCTATTGAAGTTACGAATCTGGCATACAGTTATCACGATGGGACTGAAGCCCTACGTGGAGTTTCATTCAAAATTCAAAATGATGAATGCGTTGGATTGATTGGACCAAATGGTGCAGGCAAATCGACATTACTTCTGCATCTCAACGGATTACTTCCAGAAAAAAGGGGGAATCATTCCGCTGTTGCCATCTTTGGAGAATCGATATCTACGGAAAATGTGAATGAAATACATCGTGAGGTTGCCGTTCTCTTTCAAAATCCGGATGATCAGCTATTTTGCCCCACCGTTTATGATGATGTTGCCTTTGGACCGAGACAGTGGGGGATGAGTGAGGAAGAAATTAAATTTAAAGTTGGGAAAATTCTTGCGCAGGTTGGAATTCCTCATTTTGAAAATCGCTCGCCGCATCATCTCAGCGGTGGAGAAAAGCAGCGGGTTTGTTTGGCAGGATTGCTAATTTGCGATCCAAAAATACTCGTGCTTGATGAACCAACCAGAGATCTTGATCCGAGGGGAAGAAGAGAGCTGTTGCAAATCTTAAAAAATATTCCGACCACAAAAATAATTGCTTCGCACGATCTTGAATTGATTGTGAATCTTTGTGCAAGGACGATCGTACTCGATCATGGTAAAATTGTGGCTGATGGGGATACCCTCGATTTATTATCTAACGAAAAAATGATGTTAGAACACGGATTAGAGAAGCCGCATTCTCTCCAGCATCTTCACCCTCATAAATAAATCAACGATTCGAACGGAGTGATCGATCACGATTACGGTCACGATCCAATCTCACAGCCGAAGAAGTGGGCGGTGTTGATGGTCGTTTATCGATTGGTGTAGTAAGATATTTTATCCACGCATTCAATTCGCTCAGCGGGCGCGCTTTTCTTACAAAACCATCTAACTTTGATGACTTTACAGCGGAGAGTGTATGGTCATCATCGAACCCTGAGACGAATAAAAATGGAATATTTTGAAACCGCGGTGTAGCCCGGACATATTTAAAAAATTTCAAACCATCCATTACCGGCATGTAGACATCAGAAATTATTAAGTCCAATACTGCATCATCTAATTTATCTATACCAGCTTCACCATTTTCTGCAAGAATAACAGTATGTCCTTCACCTTCAAGATAATGACCTAAAAGGATTCGGTATTCCGCTTCATCATCTACAATCAAAATATTCATTTGCTGACTCCATGCTCGTTATCAATTATTCTATTTCAATTTACAATCTTTTCAGGAGAGTTTCAAGAGAAGATATTGAAATATATCTGTATATTTTGTACATTTTCGCTGGATCTAATAATTATTTCAGAAAAATCCAAACATTGTTCAGATAACCACGTAAGACAATTTTAACAATCATCTAATAAACCACATTATATTTCTTCATTTATGGAGTATTCTATGCAAAGATTCTTTCAAGGAATGATTATTCTTTTCCTTACGAGCATATCACTCTATGGACAACAGGAAACGCGGCTATTGCGTTTTCCCGCCATCTATGGAAATCAAGTTGTTTTTACCTACGCCGGAGATTTATATTCGGTTGAAGCTACAGGCGGCATCGCGCGCAAACTAACTAACGAGACGGGATTTGAAATGTTCCCGCGCTTTTCACCCGACGGGAAATGGATCGCCTTCACCGGACAATACGACGGCAACACCGAAGTATTTCTGATACCGTCATCCGGTGGAATACCGAAACGACTGACATACACTGCTACTCTTGGCAGAGATGATGTGTCTGACAGAATGGGACCCAATAATTTAGTGATGGGTTGGATGCACGATAATAAGCATATCGTTTTCCGTTCGCGCATGAGAGAGTTTAACGATTTCAAAGGGCAACTTTATCTTGCATCGATCGATGGTGGATTATCGGAACCGCTTCCGCTTCCTCGCGGCGGATTTTGTTCTTACTCGCCTGATGATAAACAACTCGCATACAATCGAATCTTCCGGGAATTCAGAACATGGAAGCGTTATCGCGGCGGCATGGCAGATGATATTTGGGTTTATAATTTCGATACAAAGAAAACAGAAAATATTTCTAACAACGAAGCACTCGATATTATCCCGATGTGGTCGGGGAACCCGCCTGACGGACGGGCAGGTAAAATATATTACATATCGGATCGCGATGCGGGCAAAAGAATGAATCTTTATGTCTATGATCTGGGATCAAAAGAAACAAAGCAACTTACAACATTCAAGGATTTCGATATTAAATTTCCTTCAATCGGAGATAAAGCGATAGTATTTGAAAACGGTGGATATATTTATCGTTTCGATCTCGCGACCGAAAAAGCAGAAAAGGTTTCAATTCAAATTATCGACGATATGAACGGTGGCAGGAGTGGAATTGCAAAAGTTGGTGAACAAACTACCAACTATGAAATATCACCCGACGGAAAACGTGCTTTGTTCGGCGCTCGCGGTGATATATTCACAGTTCCTGCAAAATATGGTGTGCCTCGCAATCTGACTAACTCACCCGGAGTTCACGATCGGAATTCAAAATGGTCTCCCGATGGTAAATGGATTGCATATATTTCCGATGCAACTGGCGAGGATGAAATTTATATAATTCCACAAGACGGCACCGCACAGCCAACTCAATTAACGAAGAACAGTGATAATTATAAATACCAAATATTGTGGTCACCCGATTCGAAAAATATTCTTTGGGCAGAGCGTGCTCAGCGTTTGCGTTATATCGATATCGATTCGAAAACTATTCATGAAGTTGCCCAATCAAAGGCATTCGAGTTTGGTGATTATCGCTGGTCACCCGATAGTAAATGGATTACTTATGTGAAACCTGAAGACGATTGGATGTCGAGAATCTATATTTTCTCTCTTGAAAATAAAAAAGAATATGAAGTAACGGATAAGTGGTATTCATCGGGTCAGCCAACATTCAGTTCGGATGGAAAATATCTCTTCTTTGTATCCGATCGTGATTTTAATCCGACTTACAGTCAGACTGAATGGAACCACGCTTATCAGGATATGTCGCGCATCTATTTCGTTACACTGGCTAAAGATGTTGAATCACCTTTCAAGCCGAAGAGTGATGAAGTTTCATTGAAGGAAGAAAAACCAAAGTCTGATGAGTCAAAAGACAAAAAGGATAAAGATAAAAAAGATGACAAGGAAAAACCTGTTGTCGTTAAAATAGATTTTGATGGGATAAAAGATAGGATAGTCGGTTTGCCCGTTCAGGCATCCGGTTATAGATCGCTGGGATCGGTTGGGAATTCTTTGTATTATTTCCGCAGCGGAAGTAAAGATGAAAAATCTCAATTCATGATTTATGATTTAGGTGAATTAAAAGAAACCAATCTTGGTGAGGCAGATGGTTATGAGATTTCAGCAGATCAAAAAAAGATGCTAGTAGGAAAAGAGAAAGGATTTTACATCATCGATTTACCAAAGGGGAAAATCGAGTTTAAAGATAAGCTTGATCTATCAGGTTTGGAAGTGAATTTGGATAAGCGTGCAGAATGGAATCAGATTTATACCGAAAGCTGGCGGCAGATGCGCGATTATTTTTACGATTCTAATATGCACGGAGTAGATTGGAAAGGTGTTTATGAAAAATACAAACCGCTCGTTCAGTTTGTAAATCATCGCGCCGATTTAACTTACATAATTGGCGAGATGATCGGAGAAATAAACGCAGGGCATACATATGTTGGTGGCGGTGAATATCCTAAACCAAAAAGAATTCAAACCGGATTATTGGGTGCGCAACTTGTGAAAGACAGCAAAACAGGATACTTCAAAATTACAAAGATATTGAAAGGCGAAAATTGGGATAAAGGAACACGCTCGCCTTTAACTGAAGTTGGTGTGAATGCCAAAGAAGGCGATTACATAATTGCAGTCGACGGCAAATCCACTGCCTCTATGGTTGATATTTATTCTGCACTTGTAAACAGAGCAGACAAACAAGTGAAGCTAAAACTGAATTCAAATCCTGATGAAAAGGGAAGCAGGGAAGTTACCGTTCTGCCCACAGCAGATGAGGCGAATTTATATTACTTCAACTGGGTGCGAACCAATATGGAAAAAGTAGATAAAGCAACGAACGGTAAAGTAGGTTATATCCACATACCGGATATGGGTGCTCATGGTTTGAACGAATTCGTGAAGCAGTACTACCCGCAATTGAGAAAAAAAGCGGTTATAATTGATGATCGTGGTAATGGTGGTGGAAACGTCTCTTCAATGATTGTTGAGCGTTTACGACGCGAAATTGCAATGATAAGCATCGGACGTAATACAATTCCGACACCTGATCCGGATGCTATGATTTGGGGACCGAAGGTTTGCTTGATAGATGAGTTCTCGGCATCCGATGGAGATATATTCCCATATCGTTTCAAGAAATATGGCTTGGGCAAGTTAATTGGCAAACGAACTTGGGGTGGAGTGGTTGGTATTCGTGGATCGCTGCCGCTTCTTGATGGTGGTTTCCTGATGAAACCTGAATTTACCCGTTATAGTACAGAAGGTAAATGGATTATGGAAGGTGTGGGTGTTGAGCCGGATATTGTGGTTGATAATGATCCTGCTAAAGAATATGCAGGTGTTGATGAGCAGCTTAACAAAGCAATCGAAGTGATACTTGATGAACTGAAGACGAAAGAAAATCAAATTCCACCGGTTCCGGAATATCCAATTAAGAAATAAACTGAACAGACCGAGCACATCTTCAAGGTATGCTCTATCTTATTCCGATTTAAAGTGCGATTCATTTTATTTTGAGTCGCACTTTTATTTTTGTGATCTACGCCGTTATGCTGTTGTTTGGAGGAATTCCTTTATATATATTGATAATACCTAATTGATCTCTGAATAATCGTTTATAAACCGTTTAAACGGTTACATGATAAAAATTAATTTTGCTAACCCACGACTTAATTCATGGGTTAATGAAAATAAATAAGGAAACTAACTGTTTCAACAGTTTCAGAATTTACGGTATAATAATATTTAAGATGTCGCTATTAGTCAATCAATAAATTTATTTACTAACTATACTTTAAACATGAAAACCTATCTCTATCTTCTCGTTCTTATTTCAATTTTATTTATTAGCTGTTCAAAAAAGGAAAGCACTCCAACCGATACTTCATATGATGATATCGATTACCCGATTCCTGATAACTCAACGATTGATAATGTAAATGCTGCTAACGGCGATATATCAGCCGCAATTGATGCGAGCGACAAAATACATGTCGCATATTTCTCGTTTAACCTTGGCTTAAAATATGCTACAAATAAAACCGGCTCGTGGGTAGCAACAATGATTCATCCTGAAGATACTAACACAACTATGTCCATTTATAACGATATTGCACTTGATAGCAATGGTTTTGTTCACATCGTTTATAATGCATCTGGCTTGACGTTAAGCGACACTTCTGCAATTTACTATGTAACAAACAAATTGGGCACATGGGTAAGAACAACGATTGCATCTTCAATCGGTTCTGATTTTAGTGGAGCGGGAATCGCGGTAGCAAGCACCGGAAAAGTTCATATTGTCTATGGCAATAACTCAGCAGATTTATTTTATATAAATAATCTATCAGGATCGTGGAGCGGACCTGCGCGGATTGGATCGTACTGGACAGGTGTAAGACCCCGACTTGCTCTTGATGCTAATAATAATGTTTATGTGGCTTACGAGCATGGCGGTGAAGGGACTCTGCACCTGCAGACTATCAGCTCGACAGGAAGTTTAATACTCAATTCTATTCTTGATGGTGTTCCCGGTTCAGGTGATTCACGCGGTTGGAGTCCGGATATCGCCATCAACAAAACGAATGGTTCGGTCTTGATACCGTATTGGAATTACGGCAACAAACTTCTAAATCTTTATGATGCGGGGACTATATCAAGGGTAGATAGTTTGGTTAACTGGACTGATCCGGCTATTGTAACAGATGTTAACGGAAAAGCTTATATCTGTTATACTAATCTTTCAACGTCCGAATTATATCTCACATCAAATAAAACTGGTTCATGGGTGAAAGAAAAGCTTCCGGTATCTGTCATATCGAGATCTTCTAATCTTGTCGTTGAATCGACCGGAAAAATTGATTTCATTTACTGTCTCAAAGGCGCGAATGCTTTGAAGGTAGTTTCAAAATAAATATTTGAAGACGTTATTTTTAGATCTTTCTTAATGTAAGCCCGCACTTAGAAATGCGGGCTTCGTATTTTTAGCCCATACCAGCACATCTTACTATGAGGGAGTTCCTATTCGAGACTTATTAGCAAATGATAGGATATTATTTTCAATATCTGAAATGTACTTGACTGCTTCAATATAGATTTGTAAATTGTACGGAGAAATAACAGCGTACAAAAGGCATGAAGAAGAACAATTATTGATAAACTTAGATGCCCCAAGGTATATACTACGCCAATTCGACCATCAACAAAAGGAGTAATTGTGAAAAATAATCTTACATTATATTTCTTCCCGTCAATAATTATATTATTGATATTATATTGTACTAGTTCACAAGCACAAAATTCAGACTCTTCCTCAAGTTCCAAATTAAGATCGTCATTACAACTTGATTTTATTCATGCAAACAATTTAGCTTATATCATACCGATAAATCCGTCTACTCGATTTAGATTTGGACTTGATATTAGCTTCACAGGGGATGAGGGTAACGAAGATAATAAAAATTTGTTTAAATACGATGATCCTGATACAAGTTACATGCGTCAAGAGACACATCCTAGAAACTCAAATTCATTTTCGGGGAAAGCGACATTGTCGACAATATGTCTCTATGATTTCATCAAATCAAATTATTTTTCCATTTATGCAGGAGTTGGACCATTTCTCACCTATTCGCGATACTATGGAAATTCTAGCTCCTCATACGTTCGTGACTCAGAAATAACTGAAAACCATAACTATAACAGCGACTACTCTTGGACGTACGGAGGTATGGCAGTTGCTGGAATTCAAGTTTGCGTAACTAAGGATATAAGCGTACACACAGAGTACGATATAACTGCGGGATATCAGAGTGGAACATCAAAATGGTCAAGCGAATATAATTATACTGGCCATCGTAGCAAATATATAAATGAATCTAAAAGAAATTTTAAGCTCTGGACTTTTAATGGAGTAATAGCTGGGATATTGTTTTATTTCTAGAACCGTATTGGTCAATTTACATACTAACTGTGATGTTATGAAACCTCATTTTATAATCGTCCTGATTTTATGCTTCACTTCTTGCAAAGATAATGGAACAACCTCAACCATACACAATGACCTTAATTCACCCGTTATTGCAAATGTAGCCAATAGTTTCACCAACACTATCAACGCGAATAAGTTTTCATGTAATAGTCAAAACGATCTCAATTTTCTTTCAGATTCATTGACAGTGACTATTTTATCTACTAATTATTCATCAGGTCAGGCAATTATTGTTGTGAGTGATTCATCAAATGCAACAATCTTTTCCGATACAGTCAAATCTAATAAAACAATCGCAATTACAAATCTCAAAACAACCAAACCAAAGCATTGCATCCTCGCTCTCACAGACCTAACAGCAAAACTTACATTTGTTGTAGTGGGTCAGTAAATACGATGAATGAAACATCCCCGCCATATAGCGTATATTAAACCATGATAAAAATAAACAGCATTACAAAGCGTTATCCAACAATCACCGCGCTGGACAATATCTCTCTCACAATAAACAAGCAAGAGTTCTTCGGACTTCTCGGTCCAAACGGTGCTGGCAAAACAACACTGATGAACTTACTCGTCGGCTATCTCAATCCCGATCAAGGTGAAATTCATATTGCAGGCGAAAAGGTAACGCAGGATGGCTTGCATACCCGAAAGAACATCGGCTTGGTGCCGCAATCGTTAGCGCTGTACGATGATTTATCTGCACAGGATAATTTAGATATATTCGGCAGCTTTTATCACATCGAGAAAAATTTACTCAAAGAACGCATCAAGGAAAAACTTGAATCGGTTCAACTCTACGAGCGACGCAAAGATAAAGTAAAAACTTTCTCAGGTGGAATGAAGAGACGGTTGAATCTCGTTGCGAGCATGCTTCACGACCCACCGATACTTTTATGCGATGAGCCGACAGTCGGCATCGATCCGCAATCCCGCAATGCTATCTTCGATTATCTATTGATGCTGAATGAAAAAGGTAAAACAATCGTTTACACAACTCATTACATGGAAGAAGCGGAACGTCTGTGCAAGCGTATCGCCATTATCGACTTCGGAAAAATTATTGCTGAAGGAACAATCGATGAATTAATTGAAAAACTTCCATACGATGAGACTATACTGATAACAAAAAATCAAATCACTGTTTCGAAGATTGACGTCTTAAAACAATTCGGTTCTATAATCGATGAGGACGATCATTTTCAATTGAAGCCAAACGCCGGATTCCAACTTTCACAATTCTTTTCATCTTTAGAAAAGCACACAATCAGCTACAAGTTTGTTGAGCTGCACAAACCGACGCTCGAATCATATTTTCTGCATCTGACCGGAAGGAGGTTGAGAGATTGAAAACGGTTCTTCAGCTCATCCGGAAGGATTACAAACTATTCTGGAGCGACAGGCGTGCAGTATCGATGACTTTTATCATCCCGATTGCATTGATTATAATTTGGGGAGCGGTTTTTGGAAATATCAATAAGGGTGGAACCGCCACAAAGCTTCATCTTGCATTCCTGAATAACAGTACATCGCCAATCGGAAAGAAAATCGAGCGGGTCCTTGATTCTTCCAAAACTTTTGTGCTTATCAAATCATATAAAGATGAAAACGGCAAACGGATTCCATTCGATACTTCTTCCATTCAGAATTTTGTGAGGAAGGGTAGTGTTTCTGCGGCGCTTGTGATTCCGGTTGATGCGTTATCAGATACAGCTTTCGGATTGAAACTGAAATTCTACTACGATCCCAAGAATGATCTCGAAATGCAAATGATAGATGGTATGCTGCAAAAGACAATAATGACTGAGATACCCGATATCTTTATGCAGGGGATGAAAAATCAAGCTGTGAAGTTTTTGGGATCGGATTCAGGTAAAGCGTTTAATAATGAAATTGCAAAGACGGTTGGCAAATATTTTAAGATAGATCCTAAATGGATAACCAATCCGCCGATTGATTCACTTATGTCAATGTCGGGTGGAAGTGATAGTGCCAGGAATAGTTTCTTTCAAAACATACTTCAGCTTGATAAGGTGCAGTTAGTCGGACAAGACATCGCTAACCCCTGGGCAACGCGAAGTGTGGGCGGCTGGGCGATGATGTTTCTTTTGTTTACGCTCACTGCCACATCATCTGCTTTGTTCGAAGAGAAAAAGAGCGGCGTTGTACTGCGGCTTCTTGCTTCACCAATCTCAAGAGTTCAGATTCTTTGGAGCAAATATCTTTACAATATGTCTTTAGGTTTCATACAGCTTCTTATTCTCTTCAGTGCAGGTGCCTTACTTTACCAGATTGATATTTTCTCCAACTTTATTAATCTCGTTCTTATCATCATCGCAGCGGCAACGGCATGCACAGCATTCGGGATGCTTCTTTCATCTATTAGCAGGACTGCCGGTCAAGCTAATGGTTACGGAATGTTTTTAATTCTCGCGATGAGTTCGATTGGCGGCGCGTGGTTCCCGACATCGTTCATGCCCGATTTCATACAGACGATCAGTAAGTTTACAATCGTCTATTGGTCGATGGATGGAATATTACAAGTTCTGTGGCGGAGTGCCGGTATTATTGATATTCTTCTGAACATTGGGATATTGATTGGCATAGCTGCCCTGATAACAAGCATAAGCATCTGGCAATTCAAAAAGGGACATGTATTTTAAAATCCGAAATCCCTGCCCGTCGCTTCGCTTTGGCAGGCGGGCTAATTTCTAAATCCGAACTGGAATTGTTTGGCGATCACGAACCTCCGCCAGAGGCGGACAGGATTTCGTGACCGGAAGGGAATGTAGAACGAAATTTATTTCGTTTATGCTAAATATTTAACGAACTGAAGTTCGTTCTACAAAGCAAAAACTACATGAAGTTGACTTTCTAAGAGAAGAATAGTATTTTACCCCAGCATTTTCTGCCACCTTTCGATTTTTACATGTATGAAGTATATTATGATGGAAGGTGTAATGAGCAAAACAGGATAATTAATAGTTAGATGTTATATCTTAAAACATTAGAATCTATGCGTAATCAAAAAGGCCAATTTGTAAAAGGAAGAAAAGAAACTACTGCAGAAAAAGAAAAAAGGATTAAAAAGTTTACCGAGAGCTGGGTGAAAAGAAAGGATTTTATTCGCGATATAAAACACCCCAAAATATACAATTGTTGGAGATCTTTCATGTTCACGCTTAAAGGTAAAACAATTGGATGCTCTGAGGAATGGGAAGACTATAGAACATTTTACAATGATGTTATTGATACATATAAAGATGGATTTGTATTTACAAGAATAAATAAATCTGAACCATTTTCGAGAAATAATTTCGTTTGGCTGGATAAAGAAATTGCTTATAACACCAAAGATAATACAATTTTGTTGACTTATAAGAATGATACGAAAACTCTAAAAGAATGGTCTATTGAGTATAATGTTACTCTTGCAGGAATTAGATTACGCTATCATAACCATAAAGATTATACTCCTGAAGAAATTATTTTTGGGAAGAAAAAAGTAAAGCATAGATCATTTAAATCGGCCACAGAATTAGAATATCAAAAAGTAAGAGATAAAGCCTCGAAAATGTGTTCGGCTTACAAGTTCAAGGATAAAAGAAAACGGTATGAATATGACTTAAATATCGAATGGCTGATAAAAAATATTTTATATCAACGTTGCATTTATTGTCATTCAGATATTCATGTCGGATGTGATAGAGTCGATAACAATAAAGGGCATACGAAGGATAATGTTGTGCCGTGTTGTTTTATATGTAATACAGTTAGAGGGAACTATTTTACATTTGAGGAGATGAAAGTTTTAGGTAAAGAAATTTCAAAACTAAATGAATCTAGAAACATCAATGGTTATTAAAGAAATGGAATCAATAAGTATCAATTGGCTTGAAATAATAATTCAAAGTTCGATAATTTCAATTATATTTGGAATCATAGCTGAATTAACACGACGTAGATTTCAAAAACGATTGGAAACACTTAAAAACGAATTTGCGATTATCCAAACAACTTATGAGAAGAATTATACGTTTATACTTGAATACTATACAGCTTTTCATAAACATTATCGCATTTGTCAAAAAGTAGTAAATGCTGATATTATCGAATATCCAGATCGAACAGCAAAAGATACGGAAGAGATATTTATTGATAACTTGGATTCATATGTCAATAATCTTAACGACATTGAACCGAAAATTAGATTAATATTCCCTAAGCAATTAATCTCAACCCACGAACGTTCAATAAGTGCCTTTAATAATTTAAGAGACTTGGTGAAATCATATTACAAAATAAGAAAAAAACCAAGTGATGATGTTGTCGTAGCTTTTCGTCAAATTGATGAAGTAAAGAAGGAATTAGAAAGGGGACTTAAACAATATTTAAGAACAGAAAAGCTATTTACATAGTAGTTCCATTACTAACCGATAAATTAATCATGCAACTACACACAAGAATAAATTGCATGTTATCATAACGCCAATCCACCCACGATCAAATTTATATAAGAAAGCGTACAATGAAAACAATTATGAAAATCATCTTATTAGTTATACTTGTTTCGTTATCCATGTCGGCACAGCAAACGACATTTCAGGATTCCTTGCTCGATCATATGGCAGGGAAGTGGATTCTTTAGAAAGGTAAAACTTCAACCCTTCGCACGGATGAAGCTGACAAGGAAATAATTTTAACGTATATTACTTCAGGATTTTATACTGACATTAGCAAATGGAATTAGCAGACCTCGGATTTGATAGTTGGTTTCGAAAGAAGCGAGAAGAATCGCAGAAAGCGGATTTCAGTGTAGCAAGAATAACAAGAGTCGATCGGAATCGATATCTCGTTCGCAATGAGGAGAATGAAATTCAAGCGGAGCCAACAGGCAAGCTTCTTTTCTTTACCGATTCAACTCAAGACCTACCTTGTGTGGGGGATTGGGCATACGTGCAGTACTACAACGATGGCACACTTGCAATAATTCATGAATTATTGCCAAGGAAAACCTTTCTGCGCCGCAAATCTGCAGGCAATACAGTAGATTACCAGATGATCGCATCGAATATTGATATTGCTTTCATCATCCAGTCGTGCGATTTCAATTTTAATTTACGCCGGATGGAGCGGTACCTTGTTATGGCAAACGAAGGTCATGTCGAGCCAATAATCCTTCTTAGCAAGAGTGATCTTGTCAGTTCTGAAGAATTAGAAAAAAGGATTTCAGAAATACGGCAAGCGCACATCGGTGCAAGAGTAATCGCATTCAGCAACAAGACTGCTATCGGATTGGACACAGTACAACAGGTGCTTGAAAAGGGAAAGACGTATTGTTTGCTTGGTTTATCGGGTGTAGGCAAAACTACACTCCTAAATCATCTTTTAGCCGATGAAGTATTTGAAACAAATCCTGTACGTGAAAAGGACGGCAGGGGAAGACACACCACAGCACGTCGACAATTAATAGTTCTTGATAACGGAGCACTTCTCATTGATACGCCGGGAATGAGGGAACTGGGTATGATTGCCGTCGGAACGAGTATAGATGATAGTTTTTCTGATATTCACGAACTCTCCCAGAATTGTCGGTTCAACGATTGCGCACACACTGTGGAAGTCAGCTGCGCGATCTTGACGGCGGTTCAAGCCGGAGACTTAAGTGAAGAGAGATATCAGAGTTACGTGAAATTAATGAAGGAATCCAAGTTTCATCAAATGTCATATGTCGAGAGACGCAAGAAGGATAAGCAATTTGGGAAGATGATTAAGACAGCTATGAAACAGATAAAAAAGAAATAAAATTCATTCAGATACTTCAGGTTAATTATAAATTCTAACTCTTTATCCAATCAAATTTAAGAGTTTTTATTGAACTCTCTCTCTATCATTTCAGCAGAGACTGATTCGTCAAGAATTTTCTCTTGATCGATATTAAACCATCTCTCGTTTATCCTCCTTCTGCATATCCTGTGAATATTCAAAAGGTGCCTGGTTGAAATGTTATCGGTAGTACTGTTCTTTCCGCCCGAACCACAGCTTAGAGTGAAAGAGGGGGGAAGCGAATTATACATTCCGCCTAATGCTCCCTGTGTAGATGGCGTGTTCACTAAAATCCGCGCAACATCTAATGTGTTAGAAAAATATTCAATGCGCTCCGGGTTATTCGAATAGATTACTGCTGTATGTCCAATTCCACCAAAACGTGTTAGCTCCATACATCTCTCAATGGCTGATTCAAAATCTTCCTCAACATAGAAAGCGAGAATAGGAGCTAAAATTTCTGCCGAGAGTGGGCAATCACGCGATACTTTGTCAAGTTGTGCAATTAAAATTTTCGTTCCTTCAGGCACATTAATTTCTGCCATTTCTGCTATTCGTTGAACAGATTGACCAACGATCATAGGCGACATCAATCCGCGTTCTTTATCATATGCTATTCTGCTTACCCTAGCAATTTCATCTTTTGAAAGAAAATATCCTTTTTGTTTTTCAAATTCAGCAATTACTTTGTCGGCAAGTCTTTTCTTTACCACAACTGCCTGCTCGCTGGCGCAGATAGATCCGTTATCAAAAGTTTTGGAAGATATTATACTTTTGACTGCGAAAGGTATGTCGGCACTCGCACCAATGTAAACAGGAACATTGCCGGCGCCAACTCCGATCGTTGGCGTGCCAGAGCTATAACTCGCTTTAACCATTTCACCTGTACCTGTTGCAAGTATAATGGCTAAGCCGCGATGGCTCATCAATTCTTTTGTAGCAAGAAGATTCGGTTTCTTGAACCACTGAATCGAATGTTCAGGTGCGCCTGCTTCTAACGCCGCGCGGTAACAAATTGAAGCAGTCTCAGCAACGCATTGCTTAGCTGCTGTGGCTGAGCTAATAATTATCGGGTTGCGCGTTTTAATTGAGATGAGAATCTTGAAGATTGTGGTCGATGTGGGATTTATTACCGGAATTAAACCTAAGATCGGTCCAATAGGTTGAGCCATTTCGATGATCCCTGAATAAGAATCTTCACTGATTACACCTACTGTTTTTTGATTTTTGATATGTTCATAGACTAACTGACTGGCAATTACGTTCTTAATAACTTTATGCTCCCATATTCCCAATTGAGTTTCCTCAAACGCCATTTTTGCCAATCGAACACGATTAGCCATTGCGGCTAAATAGACTGCTCGAACTATTGCATCTGTTTTTTTTTGGTCTAATAACTTGAATTCACGTGCAGCATGCCGGGCACGTGTTATAATTTCATCTGAACTGGGCATCGAAATTCTCCGAATAATATTTTAAGATTTCATACTTTCAAATATATGAAACACTATTCGGACAATCAACTCTTAATAATAATTTTTTTTAATAGGATTGCGGTGAAGAGGAGAGCGCGCGAGATAAGAAATCTACAAACTTATCGAGATCAAGAATTTAGCTGAAGAATTTCAAGAGTGTTTGTTTATTTTTATAACCGATAAAATATTTTTTTACGATACCACTTTCGATTATTACCGTGGAAGGTGTTCCCATTACCCCAAGAATCATAGCCGTTTTTAGATCTCTTGAAACATCAACTTTATAGATGTTTTTGGTATCTCGTGCCATTTCATCAATTACCGGAGTTTGGGTTTTACATGAACCACAATTTGGTGAATAGAAATATAGCAACACTTTCGCACCTTGACGCACGATATCTCCGATATGCCCAGGAAGGTTATCAATTTTCTTACCTGTTCTAAATTTTGCTCGAAGTTGAACAATTAACTGTAATAGAATAAAGAGAGTTATAATACCGGCGATGATGTAAACAATTATCATTCAGGTATCTCTTTTTTCTTAGAAGGAATAATCATTCCAATCCCAGCGCCATACAATGTGCTTATATACGGACTACTCGAGATTGGACAGGTTCCATTGTAACATCCAACGAAAAAATAATATCCAAATCCAAGTACACCTCCAATTACCGCAAAAACAGACCGCTTTACCCAGATATTAGAATTAAAGCTATTCGTAATTTTTTCAAGCATATAAATCAATTAACAGTGTTGGCAATTATCGCCATGTTCATGATGGTGGTGTTCATGCTCATCAGGAACTGGAAGGGAGAGTAAATCTTTGTCAATAATACTTTTGAGTGTATCTTTTGGAAGTGCACCGACTGCCATCATTGGTTGCCGATCCATCGGAACAAATAATAAACTTGGTATACTTTGGATTCCAAAAACTGATGCAAGTTCTTGTTCTTCTTCAGTGTTAACCTTATAGAAGTTAACTTTACCTTTGTATTCATTTGATAGTTCATCAAGAACAGGTCCAACAATCCGGCATGGTCCGCACCACGGTGCCCAGAAATCAATCACAGTTGGTAACTCACCATTGAATTTCCAATCCTTGCTTTTTTCGTAGTTAAAAATTTTTTCTAAAAAAGTATTCTTATTTAAATTTTCAGACATTTTGTCTCCGGTTTTTATTAATTAAAATATTTTTTCCTACCCAATTGGATGCTTCAAGGTCAAATAAGGTGCAAATCGTTTCTGGATGATCCATATATATCCTAAAATCAATCGAATATGCGGTTTAAATGGATTAATTGTTCTATGTTGTTATCTTTCCTTAACGATGTAAAAGATGAACTTAATAAATGCCGTTAATCCGAAAATTACACACAAAATAGCAGCATCAGATAGGGATTGGAAAAATAGATCTATTTTGTCATATTCAATTTAGAGAGTAAACAATTGTCGGTTATTGACTCTCATATCTCAAAGTGATATATTTTACCTAAACTAAGGAAAACCATATGACGTTTCATGAAAAGATATCGGAAGATTTAAAAAAAGCAATGAAATCGAGAGACAAAATTAGGTTAGAAACACTTCGAACTATAAGAGCTGGTTTGTTAGAGAAAGAAGTGGAAAAACGGCCAACAGGTGGGATGAAATCTGAAGATGAAGTTGCAGTTTTAATTGCTGCCTCCAAAAAAAGAAAAGAAGCGATTGAAATCTATCGGCAGAATAATCGCCCGGAACTTGCCGACCAAGAAGAAAAAGAATTAGCGATTATTCAGGAATATCTTCCTCAACAAGCGAGCGAAGAAGAATTGACTGCTTTTATCAAGAAAACAATTCAAGAAGTGGGAGCAGTATCTGCAAAAGAGTTTGGAAAGGTAATGCCACTTGTTATGAAAGAATTCAAAGGCAGAGCCGACGGAAAACTAATTCAGGAAATTGTTAAAAATAATCTTATTCAATAATTATGAACATAACAGACATTTTAATAGCAATCGGGGTTCTATTTTTTGTTGCCCTGGGTGTACGCGACGGTTTTTTTAAAAAGCTTTACGGTATAATTGGTTTTATAGGTGGTTTGGTTGCAGCAACAAAATTTATGTCGCCGCTTGCCGAGATATTCGTTGAGTCTCTTGGTATTTCACATGATGGTGCGATGATTTTCGCATTTTTCATTATCTTTGCAGGAATTATTTTAATAGCAAATTTATTCTATCGCTGGTTTGGGCAAAGTAGCGGAGAATCTGTTCATCTATGGTCCAGAATTGCTGGAGGGTTGCTCGGTGCCGCGCAAGGACTTCTTGCTGTCAGTTTGATTTTAGTTATGCTCGATTTTTTCCAAATCCCTGAAGAAGAAACCAAAAAGGAATCAATTCTTTATTATGATGTTTATCCTTTAGCACCAACGATTTTCGATTATACAACCCGATGGATGCCCGATTCGAAAAGATTTTTCGATGAGATTAAAGGGAAAATCGAAACTGTCAAAATGCCGTAGTCGAAGCGAATGCGCGAATACCTTCAATCATTCGAAAAACTCGAATTTGAAAAAATAATTAAACATCTGCAACGATATTCGATTTCTGATTTGGGCAGGGAGCATTTCCAAAAACTTCGTCCGCTCTCTGACTTAAATGATATTCGGCAAAAACTATCGTCGGTTACCGAATTTAAAAAAATATTGGAAACCGAAGATCCGTTACCACTAGATTCAATACCAGACACTCGAATTTCACTTCAAAGATGTTCGATTGAAAATTTTATTCTTACAGCCGCTGATCTGAAAAATATCAGACTAAATTTAAATCTTTCAAAAAAATGTAAAGAATATTTCTCTCGAAGAAATCAACTTTATCCTCTCATATATTCGTTAGTTAGCACATTATATGTTGATAAAATTCTCGAATATAACATTGATCGAGCTGTGGATGAAGAAGGACAGATTAAAGATTCCGCAACGAAAGAATTAGCGGCATTACGTCGGCAGATTATACAGAAGAAATCTCATCTTCACTCTAGTCTCGAATCGTTGCTAAAGCAAGTCTCTGAAAAAGACTGGATTCAGGATGAGATCGTAACAACCCGCGATGGCAGGATGGTTATACCGGTAAAAGCCGAACATAAAAATAGGGTACCGGGCTTTATTCATACTGCTTCGGCAAGCGGAGCGACGGTGTTTATAGAACCGACACAAACACTGGAATTAAATAATGAGATAAGAACTTTAATTTTGGAAGAAGAACGTGAGATTGAAAAAATATTAAAAGATTTGACCAAACAAGTTGCAAATCTTCAGCAAAGTCTTTTGCAAAATATTAATGTTTTAGGTGAGATCGACTTTATTCAGGCGAAGGCAAAATATTCTATTGCCGTTATAGGAAGTGAGCCGATAGTAAAACCCGACGGACGATATAAATTACATCAGGCATATCATCCGCTCCTTCTGCAGAAACATACAAGAAAAGAAATAGAGCCATTAAATGTTGATTTACCGGGCGATTGCTATACTGTTCTTATAACAGGTCCGAATGCCGGTGGCAAAAGTGTGGCAATGAAAACCATTGGTATTCTTACACTTCTTCTTCAGTCCGGATGCCACATCCCGGCTTCGCCTGATAGCGAACTAAGGATTTTCAATAAAATATTCGTCGATATGGGCGATGAACAATCTATAGAAAACGATTTGAGTAGCTTTAGTTCACATTTAAAAAATCTTAAAGAGATCCTGGCTGAATCTGATATAGATAGCTTAGTATTAATCGATGAAATTGGATCTGGAACTGACCCGGTCGAGGGCTCGTCTATAGCTGCCGCGTTATTAGAAAAATTAACCGAGCGAAAGTCGTTGAACATAGTAACAACACACCATTGTGCTTTAAAGGCATTCGCATTTGAAACCAAAGGTATGCAAAATGCAGCAATGGAGTTCGATCAGGTAACGTTAAAGCCCACATATAAGTTTCGTCTTGGTGTTCCCGGTAGTAGTTTTGCAATTGAGATGGCTGAAAGAATGGATTTACCTGCCGAAGTCATTAAGAAAGCAAGGTTTTTAAAAGGATCAGACGCGAATAAATTGGAGAATCTGATAATTGATTTAGAACGTCAATCACAAGAACTGCAAACAAAACTTGAAAATGTGAATTCAGAAAAAAGTAAACTAAATCTTTTAAATTCAAATTATCAAAATAAGATAACTGCTTTAGAAAAAGAGATCAAAGATATCAAAGCTCGTGCTTTGGATGAAGCAAAAAATATACTTCACAATGCAAACAGATTAATAGAAAATTCTGTTCGCGAAATTCGAGAAACATCTGCCAACCGGTTAATAGTCCGTAAAGCAAAAGATGAAATCAAAAAGGCGCGAGAAAATATTGTAAGCGTTTTACAAAATGTTACACCCTCAACAATCTATCCGGATTTTAAAACCGGAGATCAAGTTCGACTTAAAGAAGGGAAGAGCACCGGAGAAATAGTATCCAAAATTGACGATGATTATTACATAGTCCTTGCTGGAGATTTACGCTTAAAGATTCATCGGAAGGAATTAGAAATATCTCATTCCAAGAGTGAACAAAAGCCGTTGCACAATGCTCCGTCTTTTGAACAAAAAAATGTTACGCGGGAGATAGATTTACGGGGTATGTATTCTGACGAGGCGATTTCGGCTGTTGATAAATTCATAGATGATGCCATATTAGCAGGATTAAATCGGATAGATATAATTCATGGCAAAGGCACAGGGGCGTTAAGAAAAAAAATAACTGAACATCTACAAAGCAAACCTTCAATAAAATCGTTTAGGATAGGTGAATGGAATGAAGGGGGAACAGGTGTTACTGTTGTAGAATTAGAGTGATGGTATAATGATTAAAAGATCAATAAATAAAATATTAATTTCGAACAGAGGTGAAATAGCCGTTCGCATCATTAAGAGCTGTTCTGAAATGGGAATCAAGACAGTTGCTGTATATTCAGATATCGATAAACATGCCGTTCATGTTCGATTGGCGAGCGAATCTTACTGCATCGGATCTGCTCCGGCTCGCGAAAGTTATTTAAATCAAGATAAGATAATCGAAATTGCAAAATCATCCGGTTGTGATGCTATTCATCCTGGATATGGATTCCTATCTGAGAATCCATCATTTGCCAAAAAAGTGGAAGAGAATAATATAATTTTCATTGGACCCTCTGCTGAAGCCATGAAATTAATGGGAGATAAAACATCAGCTCGTACTTTCGCAAAAAAAATCGGCGTTCCAATTGTTCCAGGGACTACCGATCCAATTGATAATATTACTGACGCTCAAAGAATTGCTGAAGAAATAAGTTACCCTGTTTTAATTAAAGCGGCAGGTGGCGGTGGGGGTAAGGGAATGAGAATAATTAATAAAGCCAATGATTTAGAAGCAGGTTTAAGGGCGAGCAAATCAGAGGCGTTGTCCGCTTTTAGCGATGGAAGGGTTTATATTGAAAAATATATAGAAAACCCAAGGCATATTGAAGTGCAGATATTAGCCGATGCTTATGGAAATGTTGTTCACTTTGGTGAGCGAGAATGTTCAATCCAAAGAAGGCATCAAAAAATAATTGAAGAATCACCTTCAACTTACATAGATGAAAAGATAAGAGCCGACTTAACTCAAGCTGCAGTTTCACTTGTAAAAGAAGCCGGATACACAAATGCCGGAACCGTGGAATTTATATTCGATCAGAATAAAAAGTTTTATTTTCTCGAAATGAATACGCGACTTCAGGTTGAACATCCTATTACTGAAATGCGAGTGGGATACGATCTTGTGAAGGAGCAGATTGAGATAGCAAAAGGTAATCGATTAGATTTTTCACAAAAAGATATAAAATTTGAAGGACACGCTATAGAGTGCCGGATATACGCCGAAGACCCTTACAACAGTTTTTTCCCATCCACCGGAAAAATAATAAATCTACGAATACCATCCGGTCTTGGAATCAGAGATGACAGAGGGATTGAGGAGAAGAGCGAAGTTTCACCTTATTACGATCCATTGATATCTAAATTAATCTCATTTGGAAAAACGAGAGAAGAAGCGCGCAATCGGATGTCTGTTGCTTTAAAGCAATATCGATTGATAGGACTGAAAAATAATATCAACTTTTGCGCGTGGATAATAAATCAGCCCAAATTCATATCTGGTGAATACGATACTGGGTTCATAGACAAATATTTTTCGGTAAATGAACTTGACAAACCATCGGAAGAAATAATAACCGTCGCAATCATTGCAGCATTGACTAAACTTCAAAAAAATAATCATAATCTTGTAGAAGTAAGTGAAAATAAATCTTGTTCTAATTGGAAAAATAAGAAGATAGATAGTTTTAATTGATTTTAATTATTCAGCTTAATTGAAATATGGAACATTACAAAATAACAATTGGGGAAAAAATCATCGATACGATTTTTGGTTTACAAAAAATCATCATCGATGATAAAGAGTTTCATTTTACCACAACTGAAATCGAAAACGAGTTGATAGATATACATTTGGGAAACTCGTTACATCAAGCATATTGTCTAATAAAAAACAATTCGATAGATGTTGAAGTTTGGGTTGATAATCAATTTATTAGAATCAAGATTGAAGACGACAGAGCAATATTGTTGAATCGTTTTCAAACTAATTCCGCTAACACACAAGGTGAAATTAGCATAAATGCTCCGATGCCTGGACTGGTAAAAAAGATTGAAATATCTCAAGATGAAATCGTTAAACAGGGGCAGGGATTAGTAATTTTAGAGGCAATGAAGATGGAAAATGAAATAAAATCGCCACAAGATGGGCGGATCAAAGAAATCAGAATCGAAAATAACACCACAGTCGAAAAAGATCAAACATTAATAATTATCGAAGCAATCTGATATTGAAAAAATGAATAAACAAGAACCTGAAGTAAATATAGCACTTGCAATTAAGCACGGTCTTAACGAAGAGGAATATGAAAAGATACTTAAAATACTTAATCGTATACCCACTTACACCGAGTTAGGCATTTATAGCGTAATGTGGAGCGAACATTGTAGTTATAAGAACTCTATCGCAGAAATAAAAAAGTTGCCGCGAACGGGGGAACGATTACTGGTAAAAGCGGGAGAAGAAAATGCTGGTCTTGTTGATATTGGAGATGGGTTAGCTGTTGCATTTAAAATCGAAAGTCATAATCATCCATCTGCCGTTGAACCGTATCAGGGTGCTGCAACCGGTGTTGGTGGAATAATGAGGGATATATTCACAATGGGAGCAAGACCGATTGCCGCGCTTAATTCGTTAAGGTTTGGAAATCCTTCCCATCCTCGAACAAAATACCTGATGAAAAGAATCGTTCAAGGGATTGGTGATTATGGGAACAGTTTTGGTGTCCCAACTGTCGCCGGTGATGTTTACTTTGATGATTGCTACAACGAAAATCCACTCGTAAATGCAATGTCGGTCGGAATTGTAAAGCATTCATTAATAGCAAAAAGCGCAGCAAAAGGTGTTGGTAACTTAGTGATGATCGTTGGGTCATCGACTGGTCGGGATGGAATTCACGGTGCAACATTCGCATCTGAGGAAATATCAAATGAATCGGAAACCAAGAGACCATCTGTTCAAGTTGGAGATCCATTCACAGAGAAATTATTACTTGAGGCAACGCTTGAGGCGATCAAAGCAGAAATTATTGTTGGCATACAAGATATGGGCGCTGCTGGAATAACATGTTCAACATCGGAAATGAGTGCTCGAGCCGAAACAGGAATGAAAATAAATTTAGATAAAGTGCCGATGCGTGAAAAAGCGATGACTGGTTACGAAATTATGTTGTCCGAATCGCAAGAACGAATGTTAATGGTGGTCAAACCGGAAAATGAAACAAAAGTGAAAACAATTTTTCAAAAATGGGATTTACAATGCGAAACTATCGGAGAAGTAACAGAAGGCGGTAATGTTGAAATATTTTATCACGGACTTAAAATCGCTGATGTTTCTGCGTATAGCTTAGTCCTTGGTGGTGGTGCTCCTGTTTATATGAGAGAGTCCACAAAGCCAAAGTACATAGATGAAAATCAAAAATTTGATTTAAGCATAATCCCCGAACCTTCTGATTATAACGAAGTTTTACTTAAAATGTTGGGATCTCTCAATCTCTGTTCTCGTCGATGGATATCGAGCCAATATGACACAATGGTGCGGACAAATACAGTCTCAACGATCGGTGATGCGGCTGTAATTCGCATTAAGGGAACCCCAAAAGCATTGGCTATGAAGACAGATTGCAACCCAAGGTATGTCTATTTAAACCCTTATAGGGGTGCAGAAATTGCTGTAGCTGAATGTGCACGAAATCTTGTCTGCGTTGGTGCAAAACCGCTTGCTATTACTAATTGCTTGAATTTTGGAAATCCATATAAACCAGAAATTTATTGGCAGTTTAAAGAAACTATTCGAGGAATAGCGGATGCTTGTAAACATTTTGCAACACCCGTTACGGGTGGAAATGTGAGCTTTTATAATGAAAGCCCTGATGGTGCAATATATCCGACACCAGTTATAGGAATGATCGGTGAGATTAATGATTACACTAAAACTATTTCACAAGCATTTAAAAATCCCGGAGATATTATCATTCTTCTTGGTGAAAATAAATCCGAAGTTGGAGGTTCTGAGTATATAAATAGATGTTTTGGAGTGGTCAAGGGTGACATACCTGCCTTGGATTTAGACTTAGAAAAGCGATTACACGATTTAATACTCAATTTAAATGAGAATGGATTTCTAAATTCGGCACATGATGTTAGTGATGGCGGATTAGCTGTTACAATCTGTGAATCTATAATAAATGGGCACGGAAACACTTCAGTCGATCTTGGGGCTGAGCTTATGCTGGATTCTGTTAAGAGGTTAGATTTTTATATTTTTAGTGAATCCCAATCAATGGTAGTGGTAAGTTGTGCGCCGGATAAAGTAAAGTTTATTCAAGAGAAAGCAAAAATGTCTTCTGTTGCTTTTTCAATTTTAGGGAAGGTAACACACAATAAAAAAATAATAATTAATAATAAGATTAGCATTGACGTTCAAACAATTATAAATACGTATGAAGAAAGGATGGAAGGATTGTTCAATCAATAAATTAAAGAAATAGCAATACTACTTTACATAACATATATTATCCGTATTATATCTCTATCTTTATTTCCCCTGAAAACACACTTTTTGCAGAGCCAATCAAAGAAGCATTTTTTATCGTGCCGTCTATTTTATCAAAATTAACTGTTAATATTTCATTACTTCTTGTATGGACGTCAACCGGTGGTTTTAAAAATTCTTTTAAAGAATATATCACAGCACAAGCCACTGATCCTGTGCCACAAGCTAACGTTTCTGATTCAACGCCTCTTTCATAAGTCCTGATGGATATTGATTTGTCGTTATTTATCAGAACAAAATTAACATTTGTACCATCCGGATAAAAATTTTTGTGCTCTCTTATTTTCTTACCAATTTCTGAAATATCTCTATTCTTGAAATTCTCAAAATTATTGTTTTGATCTTTAATAAAAATTACGACATGCGGAGCGCCTGTGTCAATAAAATGATACAAGATTGGTGTTGGGTAAACGTCATTCAATATTTGATCAAGCTTTATAGAATGTGGATCTATCATTTGTAATAATACCTTATCATTTAATAGCTTAGCATTATAAATATGATTTAACGCTTCAAACCTAATTTCAGATTTATTAAAAATATCCATTGCGAATAAAGCAGAACATCTACCGCCGTTACCGCACATTCCGCCGTAACTTCCATCAGCATTGAAGTAATTCATTTTAAAATCGGAAACAGAACTGTTTTCAATTAATAATACTCCATCGGCGCCAATTCCATATCGACGATCAGCAAGTTTTGGGATGATTGATATCCAATTGAGATTATATTGTTTGTTACGATTATCAATCAAAATAAAATCGTTACCTGCTCCGGTCATTTTTGTAAAGTTTATAGTTATATTTTTCATCTGAAATAATCATCATTTTTAGATTACGAAATAAAAATGCCGCCACTAAAGAATGACGGCATTGTGGAGATGCGGGGAATCGAACCCCGGTCCGAAGAGAAGACCACCAGAACATTTACATCAATAGTCCGCTCGGTAAAGGTTTGCCTGCAAATTCCGGAGCGAACTCAGTCATTGCAAGCTATCTCAGTAAGGTTTCGCTTGATGACCCTGAGAATGTTATCAAACTATCCCAACTTTAGCGACACCCTATTATGATTCGTTGGGCATAATCACATAGGATGGGTTGCTTTAATTAAGCAGCCAGTGCGTAGTTGTAATCTGCACTTATTGTTTTCCGCTTTATTTACGTGCAACGCGGAGAGCACGAGATGCCGTTCTGACCATCCTCATCCCCGTCGAAACCATGTCATCCCCTATTTCAAATATACTGTTTTGATTGGCTCAAATCAAGTTCATCCATTAATTTATCGATCTGCCTCCATCAATCGTTATTACTTGTCCGGTGATATATTCCGACGTATTCGACAAATAAATCAGCATATCGGTTATATCCTTAATACTTCCATACTTTTGCAATAAGATTTTTCCCTTGGGCATTTTATTTTTAATCTGATTTTCATTCTCCGGTATTTCTATGTAGCCCGGAGCTATTGCATTTACTTGAATATGTGGTGCGAGTTCCTTTGATAATAATCGTGTAAGCATAATTACACCGGCTTTTGATATGCTATAGGGAAAATATTTTTTCCAGCCAACTAGACCGCTAACCGATGCGATGTTGATTATCTTCCCTCCTTTTTGCTTGAGCATAATCGGTGCAACTGCTTGTGAACAAAGAAAACTTCCTTTTAAATTGATGTTGATTGTAGTATCCCAAATTTTTTGAGTTGTTTTTTTGAAAGGACTTTCTATAAATATAGCAGAATTGTTTACTAGCAGATCGATACGACCAAATCTCTTTAGAGTTGATTTCACCAACCGGCTCACATCGATCTTTTTTGAGATATCAGCTTTTATCGAAAAAGCTCTCCTCCCCATCTCTTTTATTTGTTTGATTGTCAGATCAGCGGTGGAACGAGATTTATTGTAATTCACAATAACATCGAATCCATTTTCAGAAAGAGCCATTACAATACCTCTTCCCAACCGTTTACTACCCCCAGTTACAATTGCAACTTTATTATTTTGCATGAAATACCTATCCTAAATCTCTTAAATCAATTTATAAAATAAACTGTTAAAAAAGAATAGATGATTTTAAAAAAGGTAAGTTAAACCGTGCGCCCATCAGGACTCGAACCTGAAACCCGCTGATTAAGAGTCAGCTGCTCTACCAATTGAAGAATCAATTTTCGCCACTTTCTTCAACACTGTGTAGTAAATTGTGTAGTAATTCTTTACTCAGACAGCTTCAAATGTAAAAATAAAAACGCCAAGTGAGCAGGCTTCCACACCTTTACGCTTGACGCTTTACTCTTACGAGTTCCGATTCTTCTATTTTGTGGAAGTTGCTCATTAAGTTACTAAAATATACAAAATTCTTGCTCCAAATTCAATCCCCTACCCTCTCATTTTTACTCTGCTCAATCTTCATTTTTCACTTTTGTCTTTGCGTGAACGCTTCAATTTCCTTTAAATATTCTCGATAATTCCAAAAAGTTTAATTTGCTCCATCCTGAAAGGTCTTTGGTACATAAGTTTTCCCTGCATTATTTCTTGATAAACAATAATTAATTGTATGTTTTTGTAGGTTTATTCTCACCCAAGAAACAAAGGTTTTTGTAGGTTCATACTCTTTCAACGCAAGTTTTTGCATGTTTATTAAGCCGTTAAAACACCAGACTCCTGTCTGGTGATGGATAGGCAGTCCAGACGATGTGGTGTTGTGATTAAAGTGCTATACTGTATGTATGAG
>PNNN01000049.1 GCA_013824245.1 Chlorobiaceae bacterium
TTCCCTTATTCAATATTATTAAGGAGTGTTCCACGTTATGGCTACTGGTAAAGTAAAATGGTTTGATGGTAAAAAAGGTTTCGGCTTCATCACCCCAACAGACGGATCGGCAGATGTGTTTGTCCACTTTTCTGCTATCAAATCTGACAATGAATTTAAAACGTTGAAGGAGGGAATGACGGTTGAGTACGAAGTTACTCAAGGAAAAAAAGGATCACAAGCTTCTGATGTAAAATTGGTATCATAACAAATAGATATAACCCCGGTAAGCGGTTTTATTTTTTGAAAAACCGTTCACGGGTTTTTATTCGAACATTAAGGAAGTTATCAAACTCGAAAATGTTTTCATTTAAAAAAAACGATATAAATAAATTAAGCACTCTGCTTGGAACACAGGCAAAGCATAAAGGTAACAACTACCGATTTGAGCTTAACGCGAACAAGACATCGCATAAGCTCTCTCTGGAAATTTATCCGGGAATTATAATCGGGAAAAGGCGAGGTAATTTAATCAGCGTTTACACCGGCAATGCAAATTTGCAACTGCATTTTTGTTCCGGGTATGTCATCAGCCCGATGCTGAAAGAGGTAACATTTATAGGTGAAGCGGACGGCAAGTTGACCGGGCTAATTGTTGAAAAGGAGGGAGGATGTTCACTCTATGCCAATGTCGATAGAGAGATTTTATCGGGAGATTTTACTCGGTTAGGACCTGAAGTTATGCTGTCTGGTATAGCGCTTTCACTAACCGAATCGATTCTTCCGGAAAAGAAGAAAAAACGAACCGGACGATGATAAGCGTCGGGGTTTTTCATTCACATAAGAAGATTAAAATTCATGTGGCTGGAACCAGATGCCTTGTGAGATATGTTCTGAAAAATGAAATGCGGCATAATGCGGAGATAAACATAATATTCATCAATGATTCAATGATGATTGAAATGAACCGTAAATACCTTCACCATGACTATCCCACCGATGTATTATGCTTTCTATTGAACGAGACGAAAAACCTGCTCGACGGAGAAGTATATATCAACATCGATCAGGCACGGCGTCAAGCATTGGAATATCTCGCTACATACCGTGAAGAATATGCCCGTCTTATAATTCATGGCGTGTTACATCTTGTTGGGTATGAGGATGCAACAAAAAAGGAGCGGAAAAGAATGACCGCTCTTGAGAACAATTATATATCTAAAATTAGAGCGAAAAATATTTTACTTTGAATAAATAAAGATGAAAAAATCGTTAATTATAGTCGAATCTCCAGCTAAAGCAAAAACTATCAACAGATATCTTGGGAAAGAATATGAAGTCCATGCCTCTGTTGGACACATAAAAAATCTTCCCAAAAGTAATTTGGGTGTTGATATCGAGGACAACTATCGTCCCACTTTTTACACCATAGAGGGAAAAGAAGATATAGTCGAAAAATTACAATCGATTGCCGCTAATGCCAATAAAATATTTATTGCGACCGATCCTGACCGCGAGGGTGAGGCAATTGCCGCCGATATAGCCGAGGAGATTGAAGGGAAGAATTCGAACATTTACCGTGTGCTCTTTCACGAGATCACAGAGCGCGGTGTAACCGAAGCGATGCGCGAACCCCAAAAAATCAACAGCAATCTTGTGTCAAGCCAACGGGCGCGCCGGGTAATGGATAGAATTGTTGGGTATATGATCAGCCCGTTCGTTTGGAAAACGCTTTACTACGGATTATCCGCAGGAAGAGTTCAATCGGTGGCACTGCGATTGATCTGCGAGCGCGAAGAACAGATTATGAATTTTGTCCCGACTGAGTATTGGTCTATCATTGCAGAATTCACCACAAGCAATAACGAAACTTTCTATGCAAAATTATTCAAAATCGATAAGCGCGAATTAATAGTTCCCTCAAAAGATACGCTTGAAGAAATACACCACAAAGGTACAGGGGATAAGTATTATTTTATTCCTTCCGAAGGTGAAGCACAAAACTTTATTTCCGAAATCCTCAAACAGAATTTTAAAATCACTGGTGTACAGAAGCGTGATACCCGCCGGAATCCGGCAGCGCCATTTATAACCAGCACGCTCCAGCAGGAAGCATCGAGGAAGCTTCGTCTTTCTGCCTCACGTACTATGAAGCTTGCGCAAAAACTTTACGAAGGTATAGATATCGGAACAGAAGGATTAGTCGGACTCATCACTTACATGCGTACCGATTCAACCCGTTTGAGCGATGATGCTGTTGCCGAGGTTCGTGAATATATCTATAACAATTACGGTAAAGAATACGTCCCGAAACAGCCGAATGTATACAAGAAAAAGAAAACATCGCAGGATGCCCACGAAGCTATTCGTCCAACATCAATCAAACACGCGCCAAATGTTATTAAGAAATATCTCGATAAAGATCTATTCCGTCTTTACGAATTAATTTGGAATAGATTTGTGGCATCCCAAATGGAAGCGGCGATAATGGAAACAACCTCCGTGACTGTTGATGGTGGTAAATTTGAATTCAGGGCGGCTTCGTCGGTTTATAAATTCCGTGGCTTCCTGCAAATATATGATGATTCAATAAACGGAGATGGCGAACTGATGGAGGAAGAAGATGCCGAGGTGAAAGATGAAAAATTACCGGCAAGCTTGCGAGAAGGTCAATCTGCTGGTCTGAATAGCGTCGTACCTCATCGTCACGAAACCTCACCGCCGCCTCGATTTACGGAAAGCAGTCTCGTAAAAATCCTTGAAGCATTGGGAATTGGACGTCCAAGCACATACGCTATGATTGTAGGAACGATCATTGACCGCAAATATGTGGAGCAAAAAGATCGGAAAATTTACGCGCTGTCACTCGGTATGGAAGTGAACAAGTTATTGACGACACACTTCCCTCATATTTTCAATGTGAAATTCACAGCGAAAATGGAAGAAGAGTTAGATACTATTGCTTCCGGAAAATATAGTTATAAAAAAGTAATGGACGATTTCTATATTCCGTTCCATGAATCTTTAGAGAAGGTCAGTAAAAAAACTACTGCAATTAAAAAATCGTTGCAGGAAGAAACAAAGGAAATATGTGAGTTGTGCGGAAAACCGTTGCTGATCAAATGGGGAAGGAACGGCAGATTTATGGCGTGCAGTGGTTATCCGTCTTGTAAAAACACTAAACCGTTGCCCGAAGATCGAGAAAAAGTACAGCATCTTGCAGGAATAAAGTGTGAACTTTGTAGCGGAGAAATGCTTGTGCGTTCGAGCCGTTTTGGAACATTCCTTGGCTGCTCGAATTATCCTAAATGCAGCAACACAAAACCGATATCGATGGGGATAAAATGTCCGAAATGCAAAAAAGGTGATATCATCGAAAGAAAGACTAAAAGAAAAAGAACATTTTACGGTTGTTCACAATATCCGGAATGTGACTTTGCATCTTGGGATAAACCGCTGGATCAACCTTGCGAAACATGCGGTTCGCTTTATGTGGTTGTGAAATACTCGGAGAAGCGGGGAGAATATCTAAAATGTCCAGCATGCAAAGCCGAGATGGCAAAAGTAGAATCAGTTGTAGAGGCAAGTTAGATAACGGTTATGCAAAAATTGTTTGAACAATATTTACGGTATCTTAGCGGTGAGCGGAATTATTCACCTCACACCGTAGCGGCATATCAAGACGACTTGAAAAATTTTATCGAATACCTTAAGCAATCTCGAATGGAAAGTGATATTGATCCGAAGAATATCGATCAGGCAACAATTAGAAATTATTTGGGAGAAATTGTGGAAAAGGGGTTGGGGAATCGTACGATTGCCCGTAAGCTTTCTGCAATCCGGTCGTTTATGAAATATCTTATTAAACATAATCAAATATTTTCGAACCCTTGTGCGAATATTATTACACCAAAACTTCCCAAGAAGTTGCCTCTCTTTCTAGAAGAACAAGCAATAACACGGATGATGGAACTACCGGATATATCTTCGAACGTCGGTTTGCGCGATCGTGCCATACTCGAATTGTTCTACAGCACCGGAATGCGATTTGGCGAATTGATTTCGTTAAAAGCAACCGATCTGGATCTTAAAAATAATACCGTGAAAGTTCTTGGAAAAGGGCGAAAGCATAGGATTATACCGATTGGTAGCAAAGCTAAAGATATGGTTCAAAAATATCTTATTGTTCGGGAATCATTCTACACAAAACATACAGATGATCTATCCAAGAAGATATTATTCCTATCTCCGCGCGGCAAAATGTATTCTACCAAGTCGCGAGGTGTTTATGATATCGTAAATAAATATATCGGAATGGTTTCAGAGATCGAAAGAAAAAGTCCGCACATCCTTAGGCATACATTTGCCACTCATCTGTTGAACCGTGGCGCCGATTTGCGGGCTGTCAAAGAGTTACTGGGACATGAAAATCTCTCAACCACACAACTATACACACACGTAACCGTTGATAGATTGAAGCGTATATATGAAAAAGCACATCCAAAAGCATAGTATTAAAGAAAGGAGTATTTATGGACGTACATTTTACGGCAAGGAAATTTAAAGCACACGACGCATTGAAGGATCACGCACTTAATTCGGTGAAGGCACTTGAGAAATATTACGATGGGATATTGCGTGGAGATGTTATTTTAAGTTATGAACGCACATCGAATAGTTTGAAATCTGCAGAGATAAATCTTCATGTTCATGGTTCTATTCTTTCTGCAAATGAAAAATCGGAAGATTTCGATAAGTCGATTGAACTTGCAATAGGAAAATTGCAGCGACAATTATCGAAGTATAAAACAAAAGTTAGAAAGAAAAACAAAAAAACATTACGCCGCGTTAAAGAGACTGTACCAGAATCGGAGACTGAGGAATGAGTTTCAAGCAAGGGGCTGAATCGATCAAGGAAAAAATATCCGTCGGATTTTTATATCATACGAATAAAACCCGATTGAAACTTGAACCGTTAACCGGAGAGATTGGTTTCGAACGATCCATCAAAGATAAAAATATCCATCGTCCCGGATTGGCGTTAGCAGGTTACGTTCAACTTTTTAGGTACGATCGAGTTCAAGTTTGTGGTAACACCGAGATGCGTTATCTGTCCCAGATCGATCCGAAACACAGGGAAGAAATGCTAAGAACAATTTTCAAATTTAAAGTGCCCTGCTTGATAATAACTAACAATAATGAAGTTGATGAACTCTTCATTCAAATTGCACGTGAACAAGGTGTAGCTATTTTCAAAACACCTTTTGAAACAACAAAACTTGTATATTTCCTCAGTGATTTTTTAGATGATCAGTTCGCACCCCAAACCGCAATTCATGGATCGTTCGTAGATGTATACGGCATCGGTTTGCTTCTTGTCGGTCGTTCCGGTATCGGTAAAAGTGAAATCGCACTCGATCTTGTTGAAAGAGGACATCGACTCGTTGCCGATGATATTGTTATGGTAACGCGAAAGGGTGAAGGAATATTAATGGGGTCCGGCACCGATCTTGTAAAACATTTCATGGAAATTCGTGGTCTTGGCTTGATCGATGTTAGAAGCATGTTCGGAATCAGGGCTATCCGTTTTCAGAAACGTGTCGAGGTTGTTGTTGAACTCATGGATTGGGACGCGAACGCTGATTATACTCGCACAGGTCTTGATGAAGAAGGAATTTCAATACTCGATGTTCAGGTTCTAGGAATCAAGCTTCCGATATTCCCCGGTAAGAATGTCACAGTGATTTGCGAAGTAATAGCGTTAAATTATCTTCTGAAACATTACGGATATGATGCCGCAAAGGAGTTTGCTAAGCGCCTTGAAGCTGTAATTTCAGAAAAAAGCAAGCAGATCGGTGAAAGAAGGGTAGACTACTTCGAACATGACTTTGAGTAAAATATCACACGTTAAAAAAAATTATCTTGACAAACATCAAAATTTTATTTAATTTTGAGCCATTATGTTCAGGAAGAATAAACATATAACATTCTATTTTTCAGACAAAAAGCTTCAAATTCGCGAAATTAAGTGGTTTCGGACGAAAGTGGTCGGTATTGTCTTTAGCTCCATTACCGTCGGATTGTTATTAATCCTATCTATTAATTATATTTTTAATAATTTTATTGGTTTTGGATCTAATAAAACAAAAGCCCTAATTCAAGAAAATCAGCTTCTTCAGCAGCAATTAGTTCAGATGGAGCAGAAGATGAATGATCTACATTCTGTGGTTAACACAATATCAGATCAGGGAGATCATTTGCGTCTTGTGGTCGATTTACCTTCGCTCGGTGAAGAAACACGGAAAGCGGGTACAGGCGGTGCATTGATCGAGAGCGAATTCGATGCGGCGTCGGATAATACTTCGCTTCTTCTTCAATCAACAAGCCAACTACTCACTCGTTTGGCAAGCGAAGTAAAAGTACAGCAACAAAGTTATGAACAGGTTGTTAAACAGTTAGAATTCAATAAAGCATATTTTGCTGCGATGCCTGCAATTAAACCTATGCCCGGTTTTTATACACGCCAGAACTTCGGTATTCGACTTCATCCGGTGCTCGGCATAAAGAGGCCTCACGAAGGACTTGATATTATTAATGATGTTGGAACTCAGGTTGTTGTAACAGGAGACGGTGTTGTTCAAATGGCTGGGCACAGCGGCGGCGGATTTGGGCTTGTGGTGGTAATAAATCACAGCTTCGGATTCCAAACTATATATGCTCATCTATCAAAAATATTAGTGCGGGAAGGTCAGCGCGTGAAGCGCGGCGATCTAATCGCTCGGAGTGGAAAATCCGGTCTTGTCAGCGGGCCACATCTTCATTATGAGGTTCGACGTAACGGTGTGTGCCAAAACCCGATAGACTACTTTTTCGATGATGTAACAATTCAAGAGTACAAAAAACAAATAACTGCTGAGGCATTGTTAAAGAAATAAAGATTCTTTATGAGATTAAAATGATCCTTGAGGAGATTGAAATATGATTTGGACGATGGAATTTGCTTCGTATTTAGACGACGCCCCATGGCCCGCGACAAAAGAAGAATTACTCGATTATGCTTCGCGCACCGGTGCACCGGCCGAAGTTCTCGAAAACCTTCAAGAGTTGGAAGATTCAGATGAACCGTATGAAAGCATGGAAGAAATCTGGCCCGACTACCCGACGGAGAGCGACTTCTTCTACGAAGATGAAAACGAATATTAATCAGAATCTTGGCGGCTGAGAAAAAATCACGGAATTCTCATCATACCCATCCTGCCGCGTTGGTGGATGGGTTTTTTATTTCTCGTCATGTATAAAAATCGAAAATTATTTTCTATAATATTATCACATAAAATATTTTTATCGGCGATTGCTTTTCAATTATTATTGAATGTGCTAAATGCACAGGTGCTTATCGAGGAAGATATTCCATTCGAGATAAACAATATCGAATTAATCGGAAACAAATCTATCGATTCCGATATTCTCCGCGAGGTTATCATCTCAAAGGAAACACCTTCCGGATTTTCCCAGTTCATTTATAACAGCATCAGCGATAAACTCGGTTCAAAACCTGAATTTTTCAATGAAGATATTTTTACTGAAGATGCCGTCAGATTGGAAAAATATTATCGCTCGAACGGTTATTATCACTCAATCATCTCTTCGTCATTCATAAAAGATTCTGCAAAAAAAACAGTTGATCTGCTATTTACGATCAAAGAAAATCATCACTCGTATGTTGATAGTGTTACGTATGTTGGTTTGGATTCTCTTAATCCCGTATTGAAAGGAAAATTGTTCACCGATGCCGTTATAAAAAAAGGAATGCCATATTCCGGCAACAAAGCATCTGCAGAAATAGCCCGTGTGCTTAATTATTTAGCGAATAATGGTTATCCTACCGCACGCTTCGATGCTGAAAATTCTTATGAATCTGAATTTGCATCGAGTCAGAATTTCATGCTGAAGTTCGTTTTCACGCCGGGGAAATATTACATATTCGGAACTCAATCCGTACACATCGATCCTCCGCGCCCCGATATTTATAATCGCTTATTTTTACGTCATCTCGATTTTCAAACTGGCGAGACATACAGCAGAGAAAAAATAACTTCAAGCGAGCGAAACTTGAATCGTTTAGGCATTCTCGAAACAGCCCGAATAGATCATGGCACAATCTCCGATACTTCGCAGCAAACAACAATACCGATAGATATATACCTTCGTCCACGGGCACGCAATGAATTATCTCCTGAATTTATTATATCGGACGAAGGTGGATTTTTCAACATCGGTATCGGATTGGGATACACGAACAGAAATTTCCTTGGTGATGCTCGAATATTCGACACTCATATTCGGCTGCGTACTCAAGACATCCAGCGATGGGATTTCAATAATGTCTTCGGTGGTAAAGGTTTGAAAGATTTGTCGGTGCGGGGTGCAGTTGAATTGCAATTCCAAATTATTCAACCATATCTCATCACAAGAACACTAAGCGCAACTTGGACATCCACCATCAGTGCCGAAAAGCAACAACCATATATTCTGTCAATCCTTCGTAATAAGATCGGATTCAATAAACAGTTCGCCACGTTCACTAATGGCTATTTCGATTGGACGCTGGAACGGGTTAGTCCTGAAATTCTTCAAGATACGTTAAATACCCAAGCGCTGCTCAGTGCATTGCGAGAAGAAGATCAACCGCAGTTTAATTCTATTTTCACAGTAACCATTCAACGTGATAAAACGAACGATCTGTTCTCTCCGACAAGCGGATTTTTCCACAGCATATCGCTTGAAGAATCTGGAATACTTCCTAAAATTCTTCCCGGCATCAGATCCGGGTTACCGTTTACGCAATATTATAAAGTGTCGTTATTCGGACGGTGGTATCAAGACCTAACCTGGCGCAGGTTTAATATTCTTGCCTACAAATTGCGCTCAGGATATCAAAACAAGTACGGCGATAGTCGTTCGTCAGATGTTAGAATTCCACTCAATCGACGATTCTTTGCCGGTGGCAGCAGCAGTGTTCGAGGTTGGAATGCGCGGGAGCTTGGCAGCATGCCCACAGATTTAATTCAGTTAGGCGGTAATTTTATTTTTGAAGGCAGCGCCGAAATGAGAGTGAGTCATTTTCAGGGATATGGGAATATTTGGTTCATCAAGTTGGAAAATATTGTTGGAGTTTATTTTTTGGATATCGGAAATGTTTGGAAAGATATCTCAGATTTCAGAATTAAAGATATTGCCGTTGCCGCGGGTTTCGGAATTCGCTATGAAACTTTTTTTGGTCCGTTTAGAATCGATTATGGAATAAGAATGTACGATCCGAAAGGAGAGACGGGGCACAAAACTATATTTCAAAAAAGATTTTTAAATGAAACATTATCGCGTGGTGTTTTCCATTTCGGTATTGGTCATGCTTTTTAGGAACAGCATATGAGTTGGTCATCGGTCATTGGACATGAGCGGGTAAAGGAAATACTCACCGGTTCGTTAAAAAGAAATCGCCTCGCACATGCTTATCTTTTCACCGGACCTGAAGGTGTCGGGAAATATGCGTTTGCTCTCGAACTTGCAAAAACCGTGAATTGCGAGAAGCACCTTCCTGAAGCATGCGATGAATGTGCGAGTTGTAAGAAAATTGCAACTCTCCAGCATCCAAATCTTCATTTAATATTTAATCTCCCAGTTGGTAAAAGTGAGAGTGCAGATGATTCACCCCTTGAGAAATTATCGCAAGACGATATATTGGGAATTCAGGAACAACTCCGGTTGCTGGCAGAAAATCCTTTTTATAAATTAAAGATATCACGAGCGAATGCCATAAAAATCAACAGTGTCAGAGAAATCAGAAGAGAAGCCACGCTTACAATGTTCGGGAGCGGAAAAAAAGTTTTTATAATAATTGATGCCGATAAAATGAATGATCCAGCGGCAAACGCGCTGTTAAAAACCCTCGAAGAACCGCATGCGGATACGATGCTGATACTGATTCCAAAAATGCAGGATGCCCTTCTGCCCACAATCGTATCTCGCTGTCAACATATACGTTTCGAATCGCTGAGTGAAGATATTATCGGGAAAGCACTTGAAGAAAGAAAGCGCCTTGATAAAAAAACGGCACGCGAGATCTCCCGAATTGCAAACGGCAGTTATTCAAAAGCTCTTCAGCTTATTGACTCAGAATATCAAAATGAGCAAAAGCAAGCGTTGGATCTTCTGCGACTGTTGCTTACCCGATCACACTCCGAAATTATTGCAGTGGCGGAACAGATCGCCAAAGAAAAAGAACGTCCGGAAATTGAGACTACTATTCGTTTGCTGCAACAATGGTTCAGGGATGGAATGGCGATCAAAGAAAATATTGTCAACCCTAAAATAGAAACCGACGATATTGCCTTGGGTAAATTTATTCGGGCTTATCCTCTCTGGGATTACCAGCGTACGATAGAAATTTTAGAGAAAGCAGTTTCACTTCTCGACAAAAATGTTTATATTCCGCTTATCATAATCGAGATCGCGATAAATTTAAGATTGGCGGTCGGTGTCACTCCCGGTGCGCGTTAAATTTACAGCTCCGGGTTCTTCTCAGCAGAGTAATATTTGAAAGGTCAATTGTGAGTCGGCAATTTAATAAAATTCTTGTAACAGCGGCTTTGCCATATGCAAACGGTAAAATTCATTTAGGACATCTTGCAGGTGCCTATCTGCCTGCCGATATTTACGTTCGTTATCAACGTCTCCTAAAACGGGATGTAATATTCATCTGCGGTTCCGATGAGCATGGCGTCCCGATTACCATAACTGCCGAACAAGAGAAAACGACCCCGCAAGCTATTGTTGACCGTTATCATGAGTTGAATAAAAAAGCTTTCGAACAATTTGGGATGAGTTTTGACAATTATTCCAGAACATCTTTGCCGCTTCATCACGATACAGCGAGTGAATTCTTTTTAAAATTGTACAAAGCAGGAATTCTAAAAGAAAAGAAAGAAAAACAACTCTACGATCAAAAAGCAGGCATGTTTTTACCAGATCGTTATGTCGAGGGGACTTGTCCGGTTTGCGCTAATCCTGATGCCCGCGGCGATCAATGCGAAAAGTGCGGAACATTTCTGAATCCCATCGAATTGAAAAATCCCAAGAGCAAGATTTCAGGCGAGACACCCACCGTGAAGGAAACCACACATTTATATTTTCCGCTCGGCGATTACCAAAAGAAATTGGAAGAATATATTTCCGGCGCAGATAAGAGAGACGGATGGAAGGAAAATGTGTTGCAATATTGCCGAAGCTGGTTTAAGGATGGACTGCAGGATCGTGCAGTTACGAGAGACCTTCAGTGGGGGGTGAAAGTCCCGCTGGAAAATTTAAATGATAAAGTTCTTTATGTTTGGTTCGATGCCGTGCTCGGATATATATCTTCAACAAAAGAGTTATCGAAAATTAAAGGAAACCCTGATCTATGGAAAGAGTACTGGCTCGATCCCTCAACTAAGTATGTCGCTTTCATAGGAAAAGATAATGTGGTTTTTCATTGCATCGTTTTTCCAGCCATGCTTATGGCATGGAATGAACAAAATGATAGCACATACATTCTTCCTGAAAATGTTCCTGCAAATGAATTCTTAAATTTTGAAGGGCAAAAATTTTCGAAGAGCAGAGGGTGGGGAATCGATGTTGACGAATTCTTGGCAGAATTTCCCGCAGATGCCTTGCGTTATACTTTGACAATGAATTTGCCCGAATCGCGGGATGCCGATTTTTATTGGAAAGATTTTCAAGCTAGAGTCAATAATGAGTTGGCAGATATCCTCGGCAATTTCGTAAATCGCACCGTTACATTTTTGCATAAGAATTTCGAAGGAAAAGTGCCGGAGAGGGGAAAGTTGAATGAAGTTGATGAGCAACTTATTTCGCTTCTTAATTCAACAGCAAAGACCGCGGGTGGTCTTTTTGAGAAATATAAATTACGCGACGCAACTTTGGAGATTATGAACCTTGCCCGCGCGGCGAATAAATATTTTAACGATAATGAACCGTGGAAAACCCTTAAAAGCGATCGTCAACGATGTGCTACTACGATGAATATTTGTCTCCACACCGTGAGAGCTTTGGCAATTCTATTTGAACCGATTCTACCATTCAGTGTCGAGAAAATGTGGAAGATAATGAATCTCAGCGGTTCTGTTCATGATGCAGTCTGGAATAACGCCGGAGCGTTAGCGCTCCAAGAAGGAAGTCAACTCAATCAACCCGAAATATTATTCACTAAAATTGAAGACGAGGTCATTAACAAACATATATCACAACTGCCGAGTAAGCAAACGTCCGATAAAAAACCTTTAATCTTCAAACCTACAATTGCGATTGAGGATTTTCAGAAAATAGATCTCCGTATCGCTGAGGTTATACAAGCCGAAAAAGTTCAAAAGTCCGACAAGCTTTTAAAGTTGATTGTCAGGATAGGAAGCGACGAGCGGCAAGTAATCGCCGGTATTGCACAGCACTACAAACCGGAGCAGTTGGTTGGAAAAAGGATTGTTGTTGTAGCAAATCTGGCGCCTGCCAAGCTGATGGGGCAAGAATCGCGCGGAATGCTGCTTGCTGCGTCAGATGATCAAGGTCAACTGGCTGTGCTAATTCCAGAGAAAACCATCTTAGATGGTGGTATCGTTAAGTGAAAAAAAATGAAAAAAATGTATATTTATCTTGACAATATTTAAGTAATTTTGTAATTTCAACATGTAACATACCGCCCTCAAGGTAGCCCGCAAATATCTACCATGAATTGAATACTCGATTTATCATTGAGTAGTATCTCCATTAATCTAATTCACTATTCTCATCATATATTCATGGAGGGATTATGCATAATCCTTTTTTAAAATCAACTTGGTTCGTCGTAGTTATTATCGCAGCGATGGCAGTTCTGTATTTTGCAGGATGCAATGAATCGCAAAATGTCGGCGGTAACGTTACATCGACGCAAGTAACCTCTTTCACAAAATTAAGTATCGATGATCCGGCTGTTCAAGAGGTCATGGCGGTGCAAAATAAAAATACCACCAGCCTTATGTCGGATAATAATATAATCGGAACTGCGACCGGAATGACAGCAGATGGTCGGTTAGCGATTCTTGTTTATTTAAAGGAAGGACCTTCGTCGCCAAAAGGAGTTCGCTCGCTTTCATCTATACCTAAAGATCTTGAAGGTATTCCCGTGCTTCCGGAAGTAACCGGAGAAATCAAAGCAATGGCAGTGCTTGATCATCAAGTAAAACAAACTCCACCGATTCAGCTTGGCACTTCAGGCGGCTGGAGGTACGATCTTGCGAACGGTTATTGCTGTGGCGGAACACTTGGTTCATTGATACAAAAAAGCGGTGTTCAGTATGTTCTGAGTAATTACCACGTGTTAATGGCTGATATTGTAGCCGGTGGTAACAGTCGTATTGCAACAGCCGGTGATCCGGTTATTCAACCGGGACTTATTGATGTTGGTTGTGTTGCAACTTCGGCACAGGATGTTGCAACGTTGGTTGGAATTTGGAGCTTACCAAGTTCAAATGTTGACGCAGCAATTGCACAGGTTATACCCGGTATGGTGTTGACGAATGGTGCAATTTTAGAGATCGGTACAATCAGCGCAACTACAGTGAATGCATTCATCGGTCAGCTTGTGAAGAAAAGCGGACGTACAACCGGTTTAACGCGCAGCAGCGTTTCGGGACTGAACACAACCGTAAGCATCACTTATTCAAACGAGTGTGCCGGCGGAACTGCATTTACAAAAACATTCACAGGTCAGCTAACAATGAGGAACCGTGCAAGTAAATTCCTTAATTCCGGCGATTCGGGATCGTTGGCGGTTGAAGATATCGTAACAAATCCACGTGCAGTTGGATTGTTGTTTGCAGGCGGAAGTCAAACGGCTATTGCTAACCCAATCGGCGCAGTATTGACGTATTTCGGCGCGACCATGGTCGGTAACTAATTTTATCCCACCTGATCCCACTAACACTCACTCCAATTTCTACGGAGTGGGTGTTTTTTTTTATCCTTTTTCGGTCAAATTCCCTTTTATTATTGGCAATCGTCCGGTAATGTTGTGGAGTTAGGGTTTGAGGATGAAAATATTTTTAAAGAAAATATGAGAAAAACGAAAATATCTCTTGACAAATGGGAAATTATTTTGTATTCTTTTGATTAAACATCTCACATGTTTGGGACGTTCAGATGAATGTTCCTCGTGCCCGCGTGGGGTGAATGATGTCAGAATTACGTGCAACAAATTTCTGTTTAAACATATTTCACCTAATTAACTATATCTAACAACTAAACATGGAGGTTTATATGAATAAACCTTATTCAACATTAGTCGTTCTCCTTATCATTGCAGCATCCACAATCATTTACTTTGTCGGATGCGATTCGAATAAAACAAATGTAAACGATGTTTCATCTCAGGTCGCATCGTTCACAAAATTATCTGTCGATGATCCCGCTGTGCAACAAGTAATGGCAGTCCAAAACAAGCACACTGAGAATTTGATGACAGACAAAAATATTGTTGGAACCGCAACCGGTTTAACCGAAGATGGTCGACTCGCGGTTTTAGTTTTTCTGAAAGAAGGCGCTTCGAATCCGAAGGGAATAAAAAGTATCTCTTCAATCCCGAAGAATCTCGATGGCGTTCCCGTTATTGTCGAAGTAACCGGTGAGTTCAAAGCAATGGCAGTGCTCGATCATCAAGTAAAACAAACTCCACCTATCCAGCTTGGAACATCAGGCGGATGGCGGTATGATCTTGCGAATGGATATTGTTGCGGCGGAACAATCGGTTCGTTGATTCAGAAAAACGGTGTTCAGTATGTTCTTAGTAACTACCACGTATTCTGGGCTGACATAGTATCGGGTGGTAACAGCAGAATTGCCGTAGCAGGCGATCCGGTTATTCAACCCGGTTTAATTGATGTTGCCTGTAATGCTGCTAACGCTCAAAATGTTGCAACACTCTCCGGTTCAGGCAGTTTGCCGAGCGCCAACGTTGATGCCGGTTATGCGCAGGTAATTACCGGTATGGTTCGTACCGATGGAGCTATCTTAGAAATCGGAACAATTTCTGCCACAACAATTGCTGCAACCGTTGGTCAGGCAGTGAAGAAAAGCGGTCGTACCTCAGGATTAACTCGAAGTTCAGTAAGTGGTCTTAATGCTACTGTAAGCATCGCATATGATAATGAATGTGCAGGCGGAGCCGCATTCACGAAAACTTTCACCGGACAAATTGTTATTAAGAATAGGGCAAGCAAGTTCTTAAAAAGTGGCGATTCCGGTTCTTTGATGGTTCAAGATGTTATTACCAATCCCAAAGCTATCGGTTTATTGTATGCCGGTAGTTCAACAACAGCAATTGCTAATCCAATCGCTTCAGTTTTAAGTTGGGCTGGTAACGCAACTATGGTTGGTTTATAACTAAAAATTTATTCGATCGATATTACACCCGCTCATCTGAATAACGAGGGCGGGTGTTTTATTTATTACATTAACTTTTATGATCAAATTACATCAACACCATTGGCAATTCACTTTGCTGATAATCTCATTGGTAATCTTATCGTCGATGAATTGCAATGGGACGAAAGAAACAACGATTGATAATCAAATGAAAATAAACTCCGATATTAATCTCGTCCATGAAAAGTATGTTGATAGTCTGATGAAGATTCCGGGAGTTGTGGGTGTTTACGTTGGCGAGACCGAGCAAAAACAACAATGTATTACCGTAATGGTAAAAGAAGAAACTGAAGTTATTAAGAAAGAAATACCAAAAGAACTTGATGGTTATCCCGTTATTATCGAGGTTACGGGTGAAATTAAGCCGATGTAGATTAAGAGAAGGAATAATGTCATCATGGCAAATAATCTTTTGGTACTTTCCAGCTTGCCTGCTTTAATCGATCGATGATCAATGGGGAGAGTGGTTTTTCATCTGTCAGAATAACACTGTTTTTATCCTCAGCAATAAACCGATTATCCCACGCGTGAACTTTTTGGTATTCAGGACCATAGCGCCAAAAAGGACTAAAGGTGTCATTCCGCTCAAGATCTCGAATTAAATCGTTGTGTTGAGCATTTGACGCCATTATCACTATACTACCAAATAAACTTGGTGGTTCAACGATCGGATAAACAAAGACTTCTTTAAAATTTTGTTTTAGCGTAGCAGAAACCGAAGAAACTAAATCGTCGTACCAACCTTGAGATTCAAAAGCTATTGCAAGGATCCCGTCGGTTGTAAGTTTACTTGAGGCAAGCGTGAAAAAATCTTTTGTCATCGATTCGACATGATACTCTGCCGAACAAATACCATCGATCAGGATTATTCTGTATGGTTCAACAGAATCGTTTAGATATTCGCGCCCATTTTGATGATAAACCGGTATTATACTTGGATTAAAACCAAAATAATTCTGAGCCAAATTCACAAGAGCAGTATCTGTTTCAAATATATCAACGCTCCAACCTTTTAAATTATATTCACGAGCTAAAGAACCGACCCCTAAACCGCATAACAACATTCTTCCCGGATTGATGAACATATGCATCGGAAGTTCCATCACGGCAGTATAACGTGCATAAGACTTCATATCCGATAGATCGATAAACTGTTTTGCCTGTCCGTTTATGAGTAAATATCTTCTATCTTCTTTATCAATCACTTGAAATCGATCGCTTGCATCTGTTCCAATTTTAATATTGAGCGAAGAATTAAAAAGTGAGATGAAGGCAAACAAGGTGATCCCGACAATCACAATAAAGCCGGTGTAAGATAAATACTTTGAAGCCGAAGTTTGTTCGGAGTTATTTTGTGCGGTGTTTTGATTATCCATTTGATGCCTTTTGTCGAATGATAGCGGTCGATATTGTTGCAACAATATAAGAAAAATCTCCGAAATGAGCGAGTGAATTAATTAATTCTTATCAAAATTATAAAAGAATCATCTTGAATCTCCAATTATCATTTTGTATATTCATTCATGTTAATACAACTGCCCAAATTAAGCATATCCTAATAAAAGTTTAATTATCCTGAAGGAGAATCCCATGATACAATTCAAAGATAGTATGTTAAGGTTGATTACAGAAACATCATCAGATTTACCGCCCGATGTGCGGAGAGCGATTGAACGAATGATGAAAATCGAAACGCCCAAAACTCAATCATCACTCGCTCTTGAAACTGTTGCAATCAATATCGATATGGCGAAGGAAGGGATTGCTCCTATCTGTCAGGATACCGGTATGCCTACATTTGAGATCCGAACACCCGCCGGTATCAACCAGATCATCATGGAAAAACAAATCGAAGAAGCGGTTGCAGAGGCAACGAAGCAAGGAAAACTCCGCCCAAATTCTGTTGATTCTCTTACCGGAAAAAACAGCGGAAACAATCTAGGTCCGGGGACGCCGGTTATTCATTTTCATCAGTGGCAAAACGATGATGAGATAGAAGTTAAGCTTTTACTTAAAGGCGGTGGATGCGAAAATAAAAATATTCAATACTCACTGCCTATAGAACTACCGAATTTAGGTAGAGCCGATAGGAGTATCGACGGAATAAGGAAATGTATTATGCACGCCGTTTGGCAAGCTCAAGGACATGGTTGCAGTGTTGGTGCTATCGGTGTGGGAATTGGCGGTGAAAGAACAACCGGATATGCACTTGCAAAACAACAGCTATTTCGTTTACTCGATGATGTAAATCCCAATCCTGAACTGGCGAAGCTTGAAGATTACATCATGGAGAACGCCAATAAACTTGGTGTTGGCATGATGGGGTTTGGCGGAAAAGCTACATTGATCGGTTGCAAAATTGGAGTGTATAACAGATTACCGGCAAGCTTTTTTGTGTCGGTTGCTTATGATTGTTGGGCATTTCGACGGCTTGGTGTTGTTGTAGATTCCAAAACCGGTTCAATTAAACGATGGTTGTATAAAGACGATAAACCATCGCCGCGTATGACTAACGAAACGCAACTGCCACTCACAGGTACTGAAATATCATTGACTACTCCATTGTCGGAAGAACAAATAAGAAAATTAAAAGTTGGAGATATAGTTCTTTTAAATGGTACAATACATACCGGACGCGATGCATTGCATCATTATTTGATGACGCACGATTCTCCTGTTGATTTACGTGGCGGAGCTATTTATCACTGCGGTCCGGTTGCGTTGAAGAAAAACGATAAATGGTTTATGAATGCGGCAGGTCCTACCACAAGCGGGCGTGAAGAACCGTATCAGGCAGATGTTATTAAAAAATTTGGAGTGCGTTTGGTTATTGGAAAGGGTGGTATGGGTGCAAAAACACTTGCCGCGCTTAAAGAACATGGTGCAGTTTATTTAAACGCAATCGGTGGTGCGGCTCAGTATTATACAAAATGTATTACCGAAGTAACCGGGGTAGATTTCCTTGAGTTCGGCATACCCGAAGCCATGTGGCATATTACTGTTAAAGATTTCCCCGCAATCGTTACAATGGATTCTCACGGTAATAGTTTGCATGCAGATGTGGAGAAAGCAACTGCTTCAGAACTTGCCAAGTATGCGGATGTAGTAAAATTCTGATTATGATAATATAAATTATTAATAAAGAATTTTTTAAAATGTGCGATACGAACTTCATTTGATGTTTAAAAAAGACGCAATGTCTATCAAATAATAGGAAAGCAATGTTGCGACCTTTGTGCCTTTGCGAGATATATTTTTTTGATGTATCTAATATTTGGATTATTCTCTAATTAATTTCTGAAGGGAAAATGATGCCGGGTTTGATCATGATAAAAAATTTTCCAAACCGTATGTTTGCCGAAATGGCTCAGCAAACATTAGAAATTGAGGGTATTCATTCCATTATTAAAGCACCCGATTACGGATTCCCAGGTGCCGCAGCCGGCGGTGGGGTAGACTTATTCAGCGGTCAAGGAGTTGATCTTTATACTTCAGAAGAGGATGCCAAGAAGGCAGAAGAACTCGTAAGAGAACAATATGATGGAATTTAGTGTATTATCTGTGCATCCCAGTAGTGAGTTAGTGAAAATCAGTTATGCTTTACAAAAATCCAATTAAAGAATTGAAGCGTTATTTTAATATTCTGTTGGTTGGGTCAGTATGTTTTCTTTTGCTGAATTATTTTGATTTACTTAGTCTGCTAAATTTATCATTCCTAAAAAACCGTGTTTATATATTCACGGTTCTCGTTTTTTCATACACAATCTGGGGTCGGGTATGTATTTTGAAGCTAAATAAAACGTGGCTCGATTTTACAGTCCCACTTTTTTACACGATTCTCTTTTTTCTTTTCTTTCCAACCACTCAAATCTTTGATGATTCAGCCATCATCTTAAAATACATGGATAATTTTGCGCGCGGATATTTCTATTCATACAATCCACAAGACGGACCGGTTTATGGTATCTCAAGTTTCATACACGGAGTTTTATCTGGGTTTTTTGCGTTCACGCATTTGTTTTCGCCGCTGAATAGTATGCTTGCGAGCAATTTTATTGGACTCTTTATTGTTGGCTTTGTTTCTTTAAAGATTCTGCAGTATTACATCCATGAAAACAGTTTTCTCTTTCCTGCCTGGATTCTGCTTATGCTTTCATCAGAATTTTTATTGATGAATTCCAAACAAGGACTGGAATCTCCAATACATCTCGCGATTGTCCTAACATGTTTCTTGAGTTATCTGTTTGAAAAAGAAAAAATGATGTGGCTGTTCTCTGTTTTGGCTGTGATATCAAAAACGGATGCGCTTCCGATCGTTTTTGCCTTATCGATGCTATATATTTTTAAAAACCGCGGATTATTAAACTCTCATTTATGGCGCACAACTGCGTTAAAAAGATTTCTTTTATATTTTATTTTGCCGTTGTTGGTTTGGATTGTGTTTAGTATCGCTGTCTTTGGCAGTCCGGTGCCGCAATCTGCGTACGCTAAATATTATTATCATAAAAGTTCGTCGTCTCATTGGTTCCCTTACCTCGAATCGTTATTTGCCGGGAAGAACATCTTAATCTTAATAGCATTAATGTTAAGCATTTTGATTTTCATTTCATTCCTGGTATATAAAATTGTTAAGAAAAAATATCATGATATTGCATCAACATTCATTTATGGAATTTCTGCTTTTGCGTATATCATGCTTTATTATTTTTATAACCCCGAAGAACGGATGGGGTGGTATTATGTTGTTCCAAGTTTCTTAATATCATTGCAAATGATAGTACTCGTATACGAGATTGGGAAAAACAAATTTGACGGTTATCCGATATTGACGGGAATAATATCTTTCCTCGTTTTATCTTTCGTGTATTTGCCTCACACTGAAGCGATGGTTGAAAGAGTAAATCGCACTTTATCCATCGTTGAAAGTGAGCGCATCGCAATTGGGTATTGGATAAAGGAGCGAAGTAATCCGGCTGATACACTTTTAACGGGCTTCGGACATATAGCGAGAAACTCAAATTTATACACTATCGATTATACCGGATTGAATTCTAAACTTGCCACCGATCTTCATTTAAATTTATCAAAAATAGTTCGCCTAACAGCACCACGTTGGATAGCTGCAGATACCTTGCTGGATTGTAAAAACGGAGTTCATGCACAGTATGAACTTAAGAAATCTTTTTTTAATCTTGCTATGATGGGAAAACAAACATGGAGAGTGTATGAAAGAACAACACCTAAAATATCTCAATATGAAATAGTGATCGACTCGAATATGCTGACCGGCAGCGGCAAGGTTGTGCGTCAGAAAGGTGGATTGAAATTCTCGGGGGATTCGTTGGTGCTCTCTGTTATCCCGGTACATACCCATGTATTACAATTTGTAGTGGGAATTATCAGGAAGGAAATGAATATCAATGTTAATCTTCAATTCACAGGGAAAGATAACGGTAAAATTATCGAGGAAAATATATTGCTTGAGAAGAGACGGGCAAACTCTTTTGTAGAAGGTTACACAAAGGAGTGTGTTGTTCGGGTAGATAAATTGTTTGAGGTAGGAAGAATCACTATCACTGCAATTGAAAATGGTGATCGCCCGGTATCCATCGATCTTTTAGACCCTATATTAATAACACGAACTGATTTACGATCCATAATGAAAATTTGTAATTATCGATAATGTTATCTAAAATTCCACATAGACAAAATAAAAATGGATTTCTAAAATGCCTTGCTATAAATTATTATTGTTCGCTTTTATTGGATGCAGCATGTTAAACATCAACAGTTGTATTAGCGAAAATGTTTCGGTAACGATCATAGTTCAAACACCTCCATCAACACCAGCCGATGCCCTGATATATATCTCCGGCAATCACAAACTTGTTGGCGATTGGAATCCGGGACAAATAAAATTGGAAAAACAATCTGATAATTCATGGACTATCATTCTCAAATTGCACAAGGAATTATTTTTTGAGTTCAAGATAACACGCGGATCGTGGTCAACACAGGCGATTTATAATGAAGGAGAAATACCCCCTAATAATTCGTTATTCGTAAAATCTGATACCACGTTGACTCTGGAACCGCTATCGTGGCAAGATATTAATTTCAAATTATCAGGAAGGATCGAAGGTGTTGTAAAATATCATAAAGATTTAATCGGTGAGGGATTGAACCATCCGCGCGACTTAATTGTCTGGTTGCCCCCATCGTATGAAACCGATATGCTTAAACGGTACCCGGTTCTTTATATGCACGATGGGCAAAATGTTTTCGATCCTGCAACATCGTTCATCGGATACGATTGGCATGTTGATGAAGTTGCCGATAGTCTGATAAGAGTAGAAAAGATTCAAGAAATGATTGTAGTGGGAGTTTACAACACTCCGGATAGGGGTGATGAATACAGCGATACAAAATTGGGTCGTGCCTATATGAAATTTCTTGTCGAGAAAGTAAAACCGTTGATTGACACTACATATCGAACACTGCCCGATCGTGCTAACACTTCGACGATGGGTTCTTCTATGGGTGGATTGATTTCTTTTTTGTTGGTATGGAACTATAGCGACATATTTTCACAAGCAGGATGTATTTCGCCAGTGTTTCGGGATATTTTAACGAAAGCTTTAGAAAATTACAAAGGTCCTGATAAACAAATTCGAATTTATATCGACAATGGTGGTGTTGGTTTAGATAAAGAACTTCAACCCGGTTGCGACAAGATGTTAATCTCGTTGAAGGCGATTGGTTATTCAATCGGTAAGAATCTCGAATGGTACTTAGATGAGAGCGCTGAACATAACGAGCATGCATGGGCTGCCAGGGTATGGCGTCCGTTGTTATTTATGTACGAAAAGAACAAATAATGTTTAGAATAACGCCGCAAACAACCGGTAAAGAAAAAAACCGTTATCAGATAATTCTGGATAATGTAAGACAAATTCCGAAGGGTAAAGTAGCAACCTACGGAGATATTACCCGTTTATGTGGATTTATTAATTGTGCAAGAATAGTTGGTTATGCTTTGCGATCACTTCCGGAAGATTCCGATATACCTTGGCATCGTGTTGTGAACTCTCAGGGCAGAATATCATTCCCGCTTAATTCATCAAGTCATCGGATGCAAAGAATATTATTAGAAGACGAAGGAATAGTTTTCAGGAAAAACAAAATAGATTTAAATAAATACGATTGGTTGAAATATTAATAAGAATAAGATGAACAAAGTCGGTGCCCCAATCACACATGCGGTACGATATCTTCGCAATCATAAAATTCAGTTCGAACCATATTTTTATAATTATGAAGAACATGGCGGAACAAAGGTTGCCGCGCGTGAGTTAAATGTACCTGAACATCAGGTTATTAAAACGATACTATTCTACACGGATAAAGCCGAACCGCTTTTCGTTTTAATGCATGGCGATATGGAGGTTTCTACCAAAAATCTGGCGCGCACGATAGGAGTGAAATCAGTTCTGCCCGCAGATACGCGTAATGCTGAAAAACTAACCGGTTATCAATTTGGAGGGATGTCACCGTTTGGAACCCGCACAAAAATCGCCGTCTATGTTGAGGCAACTATCCTACAGCAAGAAATAATTTACATTAATGGAGGAAAAAGAGGATTCCTTGTGGCTATCCAACCGAGATCGCTTGAAACGCTGGACCCAGTAAATGTTCATATTGGGATTGATGGATATTCCGACTGAATCGGTGGAATTATTCCATTTAGAATGTCAACCATCATAAGTTGCATATCACGCATAGTGATTTGTGTCAAATAAAAAGCATCGAAATATTATAAATTGAGATTAGTGATAATATGAAAGGCACAAATGGAATTTATTAATTATATATCAATGATTCAAAATACGATTTTAATAGCAACGCTTCTATTCATAATTGGAAGCGGCGTGGCGAAGTTTCTGAATACCGTGGTTGTTCGGCTGAGCAAGGATTTTGTCAGCATCTTCTTCTAAATTCATCCTTATACGTTCTAATAATAAAATCCCGGAGCGAGAGATTCGGGATTTTTTATTTTCCGAAAAATCTTCGTAGATTATGCTGTTATTTACGCGTGATGTCCAATATATAGTATATCCGATAATTTTATGTGTGCTGAAGTAGCTCAGTGGTAGAGCAGCTGATTCGTAATCAGCAGGTCGTGGGTTCAACTCCCACCTTCAGCTCTAATTCTTGCCTTGATGCAGAATAATAAACGACCATCCAGATAAAACTATTATCGTATTTTTTGTAGTTTTTGAATCCGCTCTTTCACATCATTTGCTTTTTGACTTTGGGGAGGGAGGATTGCATAATATCGTTTTAATGCATCAATGAGCTTTCCATTGTTTTTTTGTTCAGAAAATATTTCTATCAGTTCCAGATAAGCGGGTTCAAAATCTTGTTTGATTTCCACAGCTTTGTAAAGCGCGGCTTCAGCAGGAGTATATTTTTTCAGATTGCGCAACGCTTTTGATCCTAAGATGTATACATTCGGTTGTTTTGGATCTTGTTGAAGAGATATCCCCAAATGTTTTAGAGCTTCTTCATATTTGCCTTCACGGAGAAGTAACTCTCCAAGTTGATTGCGAAGTGGAATGTTTTGATACTCGACTGAAAGAATTTCTTGTGTAACTTGCACTGCTTTTTCAACTTTATTTTTCTTTATAAGAATCTCGTCCAACTCTTTTAAAAAGTTACTTATGCGTGAACTTTCAGGACTGGCAGTGAAACGCTGGAATAGATCGTTGTCGAATTTTGTGCGACTCTGGGTATTGGGATAACGGTATATCCAAAAGGATGGTCCTGTTTGATTTTCATTTGAGTGAACTTCATAAACTAATTTCCACCTTAATTGTAAGCTATCATAAAAATGTAGAATGTCTTTATATTTCATCGGTTCCTGTGCGTACCTGTCTTTGTCATACGAGGATGTAACAAGAATATCCAGATCTTCATACCAGCGAGTGTCATAGAAAGCTGCCACACGCTCTGATTCGAATGCGAGAAATGGGATATCGAAAATTATATAATTTCCATCTCTTATATCAACACCAAACGGTCCTGTTGCGATGATTGAGTTGATTGGTACATTACTTCTTATCCATGTTTTTGTAATAGTTCGCGTGTCTTTAAGACCCAGAGATTTTAAATAGTTGTACGAATCAAATACGGGCTGAAAAATTATGATTAAACAAATTATTGAATAAAGAAATATTTGTTTCCGCGGGTTTTGGTTAAAGCGTGTCCAAAATTTTGATTTATCATCATCCATCACTGAGAGAAATTTATTTATCCCTATCGATCCGATTACAGCGACCATCGGAAAAATTGGTAAGATATATCTCTCAGCTCGCATTATCCATGTTGAGACGACTACCAAAAATAGAAGCGGATAAATTAGAAGCAGTAATTCGTTTCGTTTTCGTTCCTTCAAAATTATGATAATGCTAAGAATAGAAATTATATAAAATATCCAGCCAAAGTTTGTAGGAAGGGCATCAAGGAAGTAGTAATAAAGCGTGCTTTGCGATTCCGGGATACCAAGATGTCCGCCTGCCATATGCTGTTGTTCGAACGAAAAATCTTTCTCAAAAGCGTTTGGAGTCAAGAGTATAAAAGGATTTAATAACAAAAATAATCCCAATGCGATCATCAAACTAACGATAAGTCGCTGATCCTTCAGAGTTCTTAAACTATTGCGGAGATGACTTGATTGCATCAAGTGTGCCGCGATGAGAAAAAAGATTAGAAACGCACCTGTATATTTTGATGATGCGGCAAGCCCTATGCTTATACCGGCAAGGTAATACCATTTGGATTTTGGAGTTGAATATACCCGGTAGACGTACAATACAGCAAGAGCGCTAAAAAATGTTAATATCGTATCGACTTGAATCAAGTGAGAAAATTTAATGTGTAACGGATTAACAGTGAGGATTATTGCGGCAATAATAGAAGTTCGCTTGTTGAAAAATTCATTTGCAAATCGATATATAACAATGATGATTCCAATATCAAAGATTGCATCTACTGCGCGAGCTGTGTAAACAAGTGGAGTGATGGTTGTGCCGAAGTCATTAATGGTTGCGTAGAATCCAAATAAATTACCGATCCCGAAGTGTACCGATTGCGCGATGAACTGGATATAAAATGTTAAAGCCGGATAGTTAAAAAATTCGGGATTGAAATTAAAGCCGGGATTTCCCCAATTCCAGAATTTCCATGCGATCCTGAGGGGCGTTCCTTCCTCGAACAGTTCCGGTAAACCCCACCCGATATGGATAAAACGCAGAAAGCCAGCCGCGATTATAATTATTGATATGGCGATTTCATTTTTCGAAATAAATGGAAATTTTCTCATTATCGATTTTTGTTTAATGATTGAACATGTTCGGAAAACAATAAGATAAGTTTTTTTTATCGAGAGAGCAACGATTATTTTTTTATAGTTTATCTGTGATTAATCATATCGGCCAAGGATAAAGCTTCATAGAAACCCAATGAAAGGCGCACTATTAATTATTACAATTTTATCCGAATTATAATTGTTTTATTTCTTCTAATTTCCTATATTATCAAGACTTTTTCGTCATAAATGTTTATTTTACATCCTTTTCAATATTAAGTTGATTCAAGAATAAAAAAGGTAGCGCATGAACGAAGGTAAAATTATACAAGTTATTGGCCCGGTAGTCGATATCGATTTTTCTGGCGGGAAATTACCGGCAATTTTACACGCCGTTAAAATTCCCCGAAAGAATATTGAAGGTGTGGATGACGAATTAATTTGCGAAGTCCAACAGCATCTTGGTGAAGAACGAGTTCGCACTGTTGCGATGGATTCAACCGACGGTTTGGTGAGAGGTATGATCGCTTACGATCTCGGTACCCCGATTGAAGTTCCGGTAGGAGCACCGACTTTAGGCCGGCTGATAAATGTAATTGGAAAAGGTATAGATGGATTACCGCCGATAAGCGAAGAAAAGAAATATGCCATTCACAGACCAGCTCCATCTTTTGAAAGCTTAAGCACACGTAAAGAGATGTTCGAAACGGGAATAAAAGTTATCGATCTGCTTGAACCGTATTCAAAGGGTGGCAAAACCGGATTATTTGGCGGCGCCGGAGTTGGTAAGACAGTTGTTATCATGGAATTGATACATAACATTGCACTGCATCATGGTGGTTATTCTGTTTTCGGTGGTGTTGGTGAGCGGACACGCGAAGGAAACGATTTATGGCTCGAGATGAAACACTCGGGTGTGTTAGATAAAACAGCGCTTGTATTCGGTCAGATGAATGAACCTCCCGGAGCCAGGCAGCGTGTAGCATTAACCGCCCTTACAATGGCTGAATATTTTCGCGACGAAGAAGGCAAAGATGTTCTCTTGTTCATCGATAATATTTTCCGTTTCGTGCAAGCCGGTTCAGAAGTGTCGGCGTTGTTAGGTAGAATGCCATCGGCAGTTGGTTATCAACCAACGCTTGGGACCGAGATGGGTGAATTGCAAGAGCGCATTACCTCGACCAAGAAAGGATCAATAACATCTGTGCAGGCGATCTATGTTCCGGCAGATGATCTAACTGATCCAGCACCGGCAACGACTTTCAGTCATTTAGATGCAACAACAGTTCTTAGCCGACAGATTTCTGAACTTGGAATTTATCCGGCAGTTGACCCGCTCGATTCAACATCTCGCATACTAGATCCCTACATTGTTGGTGAAGAACATTACAATGTTGCAAAACGCGTGAAAGAAATATTACAAACTTATAAAGATTTACAGGATATTATCAATATTCTTGGTATGGATGAACTATCGGATGATGATAAACTTACCGTAGCACGCGCAAGAAAGATTCAAAAGTTCCTCTCACAACCGTTCTTCGTTGCCGAAGAATTCACAGGCATGGCAGGCAGATATGTAAAACTTGCCGATACGATACGGTCGTTTAAAGGAATCATTAACGGCGAGTATGACCACATTCCGGAAAGCATGTTCTATATGGTTGGCACAATAGAAGATGTAGTTGAAAAATTTAAGAAAGAAACCGCTTAAACGTTCATGTCAGAAAAAACATTTAAGCTCGATATAGTTACCCCGGCGCGAATTGTTTTCAGCGGCGATGTTGTAAGTTTCAGCGCCCCGGGCGTTATCGGCGGTTTTCAGATATTATATAACCACGCACCGATGTTAGCCGAAATTGGAATTGGGGAAATCAAGTTCACAAATTCCGATGGTCAAGAATATTTTTATGCAACAAGCGGTGGTTATGTTGATGTAGCGAATAACCGTGTTGCATTATTGGCTGAAACAGTTGAACGCGCTGATGAAATCGATACCGTGCGGGCAGAAACTGCATTCGATAAATCCCATACTCAGATAAGCAGTATACAATCGGAAGAGAAACGTCTTGAAATCAAGCAAGCAATTGAACGAGCGCAAAATCGGATTCGCATTGCAAAAAAAAGAAAATAATTTATCTTCTCATGTCGTTCACCCACCCGATCATATGATCGATGTGGGTTTTTTATTTTATCTTTCCAAAATATGCGTATCACACACGCCGAAATAGATGTTCAAAAACTCCATCGTAATTACCTTAACACAAAAGGGGCATTGCCACCTGATGTGAAAGTGATGGGTATTGTAAAAGCTAATGCCTATGGACATGGAGTTCTGGAAATATCGAGGTTATTAACTGACTACGGAATCGATTATCTTGGGGTTGGTTTTTTAGAAGAAGGAATATATTTGAGGGAACATGGATTAACGGTTCCTATCTTAGTGTTGGGCGGTGTTCTGGATAATCAAATTCGTTCTTTCCTCGATAACAATCTTGATATTACCGTATCATCATTGGAGATTGCCGAGAGGATCGAACATGAAGTTGTCAGAGATAAAAATTTAAAAGCGCGGATTCATTTGAAAATTGATACGGGCATGGAACGGATTGGCGTTCATTCGGAGAATGCACTTCCATTTGTTGAACGGGTTTGCCGAATGAAGCATTTGGATGTGGTTGGAATTTATAGTCATTTCGCTTCAGCAGATGAGCGCGATAAGGCATTCACTCATTATCAGTTCGATCGCTTCCAATCGCTTCTGAAAAAGATTAATTCGATCGGAATCGATATCCCGTTAAAACATATTGCCAACAGTGGCGCATTAATAGATCTGCCCGAAACTTATTTAACTATGGTGCGGCCCGGAATTATGTTGTATGGAATATATCCATCACTCGAAACAACAGAAAGTATTCTAATCGAACCGGTTCTCTCGCTAAAATCGAAAATTGTTTTTATTAAAGAAGTTGCGGCAAATACAAGTGTCAGTTATGGAAGAAAATATTTTACATCAAAGCGCACAAAAATCGCGACCATCCCGGTTGGTTATGGAGATGGTTATAGCCGCCGACTTACGAACAACAGCGAGGTGTTGATTGCCGGTAAGCGATATCCGGTGATTGGAGTTGTTTGTATGGATCAAATGATGGTTGATATCGGATACGATGCGAGCATCCATGTCGGCGATGATGTAATACTTATCGGAGAATCTTCCGGCGAGAAAATCTCCGCATGGGAATTAGCAGAACGTGCCGGAACAAATCCGTACGAATTATTAACAGGCATCGCAACTCGCGTGCCTCGAGTATTCATTCATAAAAATGGAGGGAAGTAGAAAATGCCCAATGTATATGCAGTAATAATGGCAGGTGGAGTTGGAACGCGTTTCTGGCCCAGAAGCCGAGAAAAATCACCAAAACAACTTCTTGAGATTGTTGGCAAAGGGACGATGATTCAAAATACGGTAAACCGGATAAGTGATCTCATCGAACCGAAGAACATCATGGTTGTAACTAATAAAATTCAAAAACCGATGGTCACTAAGCAGCTGCCGAATCTTCCGGAAGAAAATATCATAACCGAACCTATTGGCAGGAATACTGCGCCCTGTATTGGGCTTGCCGGACTATTTGTTAGGCGCATAGACCCTGAAGCAGTGATGGTAGTTCTTCCAGCCGATCATATTATGCAAGATGAAGAAGAATTTAGGCGTCTGTTAAGATTAGCCACTTGGGTTGCTTATGAATCGGGAAAGCTGGTAACTGTCGGAATTCAACCAACGCGCCCCGAAACAGGTTATGGTTACATACAAGTTATAGATGAGGATGACGGCAAAAATCCGTATTTTCAGAAAGGTGTTTTCAAAGTTAAAACATTTGCCGAGAAGCCAAATGTTGAAACGGCGAAGGTGTTTTTGGAGAGCGGTGATTTTGTTTGGAACAGCGGCATGTTCATCTGGCGTGTAGATGCAATAATGCGTGAGATCGAAACTCATCTTCCGGAGATGTACCAAGAATTATTGAAAATTGATGATGCTATTGGTGCTGAAGATTACGATAATGTAGTTGAAACGACTTATAAAATTATTCGTGGAATTTCCATCGATTACGGTGTGATGGAAAAAGCCAAAGATGTTTATGTTTTGCGCGGAAATTTTGGATGGAGCGATGTCGGTTCGTGGGATGAAGTTTACAGAATAGCCGGCAAAGATGAAAATGGAAATTCGGTGACAGGACAGGCATTTTTACATAATACGAAGAATACATTGGTATATTCCGGTACTAAAATAGTGGCGACCGTTGGCGTAGATGATCTGATCATAATTTCGACCGACGATGCTGTACTTGTTTGCAAACAGGGTCAATCGCAGGATGTCAAAGAAGCGGTCGATTATTTGCGTCGTAAACAAAAAGTTGACTATCTTTAAGTGGGCAATAAATGCGGGTAATATTGTTGTTTATAGCCGGTGTTTTGCTTAGTGGATGTGTTGCATCACCCCGCTTCACTTCGGAAAAAATTAATAAGAGCGAAGAATTTTCGGGTGAGTTTATAAGCGAGGGGATTGCATCATATTATGCCGATGAATATCATGGCAGAAAAACTTCGAATGGCGAAAAGTATGATATGTATGCTTTAACAGCAGCGCATCAACAGTTGCCGTTCAACACAAAAGTGAAAGTTACGAATCTGAATAACGGAAAATCTGTCTCGGTAAGGATAAATGATAGAGGTCCATTTAAAGACAGCCGTATTATCGATCTTTCGTATACCGCGGCAAAAGAATTAGGGATGATAGGACCTGGAACAGCATCAGTTCGGCTTGACATAATTGAACTTGGTAATCAGAAATAAAAAATATCTGTGAGAGAATAACCGATGGCAAAAAAATTACTAACGGAACAATCTGTCATTGAAGCATCAAAACGACGCGATAACAAAATTATCGTCGAAGATGACACGCTTATCACCGATGCTGCCCGCGATAGGGCAGGTCAATTAGGTATTGTAATCGAACGGAAAAAGCATTCGGTTGTAATCAATACAGCATCAACACCCGCGCTCAATTCACAGCCGGGCGCAAAAGAGACAATAGCGATTGCCAGCGATCATGGCGGTTTTGGATTGAAAGAACAATTACGCGCTTATCTTACTTCTCTCGGTTATAATGTTGTTGATCTTGGAACGAACAATGAGGAACCATGCGATTATCCCGATTTTGCTTACGCGGTTGGTTCAATGGTGAGCAAACATACTGCATCGCGCGGTATAATGATTGATACTTTGGGAATTGCTTCTGCGATGGTGGCAAATAAAATTACCGGAATTAGAGCCGCATGTTGCTTCGATGAATTTTCGGCGCGGAGCAGCAGGGAACACAACAATGCAAATGTTCTAACTCTTGGAGGTAAAACAATTGGAGTTGAATTGGCAAAATCGATTATTAAGGTGTGGCTCGATACATCATATGCCGGAGGCAGGCACCAAAAACGCCTGGACAAACTTACTGAAATTGAGAAACGATTCCTAAAAACTTGATTGATTGCACCCATTCATGAAAGTCGCATTGATAAAAATTGTCGGCTGGATGATGCTTGTTGCAATGGTTGTTCTTATTACAGCCGAAAGTTATATAGCGAATCGTAATTCGAAGGATGCTAATAAATCACTTTTGAGCAATGACCCGTCTGAAACAGGGACATATCTAAAAAATAAAACGCTCGATAGAGAATTATCATCGAATGAAATCTCACGCATCAAACAGTATTCTAAAGATTATGGAATTGATTATCGTATCATTTTATCGATCATCAAGCAAGAGTCTCAATTCGATTCAACTGCTGTGAGTGAACGTGGAGCAACCGGACTGATGCAGATGATGCCAATGACACATGCAGAGATGAATGAAGCACTCGATCTTGACAGTTTAGAAGTTACTTCTGATAATATTCAAGCCGGGATATATTATTTTTCGAAACTGTATAATCTTTTTTCAAATATAAAAGGTGAAGACCGACTTTGTTTTTCACTTGCAGCATATAATGCCGGTCCATCTCGTATATACGATGCTCAGGAAATAGCCGCGTATATGGGCGAAAATCCGAACAAGTGGACGGTTATTGAAAACATTTTACCCCTTTTATCAAAAAGATACTACTCCCTCCATCAAGAAGTGTGGGGTGAACCAAAACCGCGAAATGGGTATTTTGGAAGTTGGAGGCAAACAGTGAAATATGTTCAAAATATTACAAATACTTACAAAAATTTAAATCGAACAGAGTAGGAAAAAAATATTTAAGGAGGAGTTGACCAGAAACCCTTCGAGTTCTTGACAAGTGGAAAAAATATTATTATATTATCACGAAGTTGAACCGTGGAAAGAGGCATAACAAACCTTAAAGTTCATTCGAAAATAAGATTTACCCAATAATATATATGTGAATGGGTATAGGTGATTTGTATTGATGGTCGTGGGCGCTATCAAGGCGGAACGCCGGGAGACGGTTCACATCAAGATAAGCGCCTTCGACCGTTAATTTTTATGGGAGAAGAATAGCAGAGGCGACAACAGTAGTCCATAAACCGTTTTTATCACCTTCTGCAGATTGAGTTACGTTAAATGTTTTAACAATTTTTCCGCTCATTTTATATTGCAGTTCACGTTCGTCCCATGCAATGTTAGGATCAAACTCAACACCAAGTGTTGTAGCCAACATTGTTGCCGCAAGATCTTCTGCGTACTCACCGGCTTTCTCATCGGTCTCGCCAAATGGATGATGTTCAGAAAGATATCCGTACTGTGTGTTGTCAGCGGGAGTAGCAACCCCGATGGATGATGCGATTAATCGGTTAGGTTCGTTTGTTGCATTACGAGCCATAACGGCAAATGTAATTTGTCCGGCTTGAAGCAATTTTAATCCTTCGTCGGTCGGGATTCGCTTACAGCCCGGTGGAAAAATACTTGAAACGGTAACAAGATTACACTTTTCTATCTTTGCATCGCGGAGGGCTAACTCGAACGATTGGAGATAATCTTTATGCCTGCCTACACCTTTGGTGAAAAAGATCTTTGTTGGTACGTACACTTCTGTGACTCCTTAAGAATAATAATGATAGTTAATAAAAATAAATTGATGAAACTGCATATAATTAAAAAGTAAAAATTCAAAATTAAAAAACTCACAATTCACAACTCACAACTTATCTTGCATATTCCCGCTGAAGTTGTCGCTTTGTTTCGCGCTCTTTGATTGCTTCTCGCTTATCATATGATTTTTTACCTTGAGCAAGCCCGAGATCAACCTTTACGATATTCTTTTTAAAATAAACACGCAAAGGGACGAGCGTTAACCCCTTTTCTGCAACTTTGCCGATGAGCCGGCGGATTTCACGTTTGTGCATCAAGAGTTTTCGGTCGCGTTTGGGGTCGTGGTTGTTGATGTTGCCTTTTTCAAACGGACTGATGTGCATGCCGAGCAGCCAGACTTCACCGTTTCTGAGTAATGCGTAGCCATCTTGCAGGTTTGCTAATCCCTGTCTGAGAGATTTTACTTCGGTTCCTTTGAGTACAATTCCTGTTTCAAACCGATCTATGATGAAGTAATCATGAAGGGCTTTCCGGTTGGTTACGACGGTTTTTTCTTCCGCAGGACTTTCTGTGGTCATCTCGGTAGCAACATTATGGTAATAAAAATAACAATTTTGAAGAGAAAATGCAATAAAAAATGTAAAAGTCAAAATTAAAAAATAAAAATAATCAGATGAATATTTGATAGAGACCTGAGACCTGAAACCTGAAACCAAACAAAACCCCCGCCCGATTTCTCAGGCAGGGCTTACCGCCGGAGGTGGATACGCCGACAGTGAATATGTAGTTGCCTTTAATAATAATTGGCTTGATATTTAGAGTGTATACAAAGAATATTTTCTATTTGAGTATAAAAGGAGTCAAAAATGACTTACACCGTTGTTTACGAAAAAATTTCTGATATCTCATTTCCAGACGGCTACTGCTATGCCCATATCCCATCACTTGATCTAACTACACATGGTTTAGGTATTGAGGGAGCAAAAGATGCTGCGATTGATTTAGTGAAATTATGGATTGAGGAAAAGAAAGCGCGTGGAGAAAAAATTAAAACCGAATTGGAATCATTTTATTCAAAAATAGAATTAGAAGATGCCTTATTCGGCTAAAGAAGTTCTCCGAATATTACTTCGTGCCGGTTTCGAAGATATAAGGCAATCCGGCTCACACAAAATATTAAGGCATCCGGATGGGAGACAAACATATGTTTCAATGCACACCAAAGATATTCCAGAAGGAACTTTCTCACATCAAATCAAACTCACAATTCATAACTTATCCTTCATCATTCATCTTTAATCTTTAATCCTTCCATTTTCATCCTTCTTTGACTTTCCTGTCGTATTTTCCTATATTTTTTCAATCATTTTCATTAATATATTTGAAAACAATGCAAGAACGACAATTTGACTTAGTTATTATAGGCAGCGGACCGGGCGGATATGTTGCCGCTATCAGAGCATCTCAGTTGGGATTAAAGACAGCGGTTGTTGAGCGTGATAAAATTGGGGGGGTGTGTCTTAATTGGGGATGCATACCGACTAAAGCACTTTTGAAAAGTGCCGAAATATATCATCACTTTCATCGAGCAGAAGAGTTTGGTATATCCGCTAAAGATGTTTCATTTGATTTCCCCAAAATAATAAAACGAAGCAGGGATGTTGCGCTTAGGAATTCTAAAGGTGTTGAATATCTTTTTAAGAAAAATAAAATAGAATTGATTTCCGGTTCAGGTAAAATTGTTGGCAAAGGAAAGGTTGAAGTCAGCAAAGGCGATAATAGCGTTGAAACTGTTTCGGCAAAAAATATTATTATTGCAACAGGTGCGCGACCAAGATCATTCCCCAACATGAAAATCGATGGCAAGCAGGTAATTTCAAGTACGGAAGCGATGCTTTTACAACAGCCGCCGAAGTCGATGATTATTATCGGTGCCGGTGCTATAGGTGTTGAGTTCGGATATTTCTATAATGCGTTCAGCACGAAGGTAACAATAGTTGAAATGATGCCGAATGTTTTACCGATTGAGGATAAAGAGATTTCAAAACTCCTTGAAAGTAATTTGAAAAAATCGGGAATCGAAATTTTGACTGAAAGCAAAGTGGAAAGTGTCACAACCGGCAAAGAAGCGAAAGTAGTATTAACCGCAAAGGGTGCAAAGAAAGAATTAACTGCTGATATTGTACTTGTTGCTATCGGCGTGCAAGGGAATACTGAAAACATAGGACTCGAATCTGCTGGAGTTAAAGTTGAGAAGGGCTGGATTAAGGTAGATGATTTCGGAAAGACTAGTGTCGATGGTATCTATGCAATAGGTGATGTAGCAGGTCCGCCGTGGCTCGCACATGTTGCATCGAAAGAAGGAATTATTTGCGTTGAAAAGATTGCGGGTAAAAATCCACAGCCGATAGATTGGGATAATATACCCGGATGTACATATTGTCAGCCGCAAGTAGCGAGCATCGGATTGACAGAAGAAAAGGCGATTGAGTTGGGACATAAACTGAAGATTGGAAGGTTTCCATTCACTGCCAGTGGCAAAGCACGCGCAATTGGTGAGACAGATGGTCTTGTTAAATTAATCTTCGATGAAAAGTATGGTGAGTTGCTTGGTGCGCACATTCTCGGCTCTGATGCGACAGAGATGATAGCTGAACTCGGGCTTGCGAAAGCTTTGGAGACGACACCGGCAGGAATTGCAAATACAATACATGCTCATCCAACTCTCTCAGAAGCAATTATGGAAGCGGCTGAAAATGCAGATGGTCATGCGGTTCATATTTAAGTTGGTGAGTAGTGAGTAGTTAAGTAGTTGAGTAAATAAGTGCTAAGAGCAAAGAGTACTGTTTACGAAGTACGAAGAATCAATGACTAATGACGATTGACAAATGACAAATTATTATAATGGAAGGAAGTCAAGATGAAAGATGAAAGTAGTAACGTATCGAACGAAACTCTCGCTATAGAAGAGTTGTACATTCAGCTTCGCGCGATGAAGAAAGTACTGGAAGAAAAAGGATTAATGATGGAAGATGATTTCCGCGTTGCATACGCTCGTGAGTTGGTTGTAAGTCCGGGTGCGGCGGCTGGAACTAAAATTACAGATTATTTATCTGACCATCGGAAAAAATTCCTGCGTTCATGAAAGAACTTCAAACCGTAAATCTCGGATTGACAGCATATCTACCGACGTGGGAATTACAGCAAAAGATTTTCAATCTTCGAGTTGGTAAAGTAATTACAGATGTTCTCTTGCTTACGGAACATCAGCACGTTTACACTCTCGGCAAAAGCACCGATGAATCGCATTTGCTTGCAGGAGAAACGGAATTAAAAGCGACAGGTGCGGATGTCTATCATATTGATAGGGGCGGTGATATTACGTATCATGGTCCGGGTCAACTTGTCGGATATCCGATTCTCGATCTGAATAATTATTATCTCGACACGCATCGTTATCTTCGCGATCTTGAGGAAGTTTTGATTAGAACCTTAAAAGATTTCGATATTAACGGACGTAGTGAAGAAAATTACACCGGTGTTTGGGTTGGCAGTGATAAAATTGCCGCCATCGGTGTAAAGGTAAGCAGGTGGGTAACAATGCACGGTTTTGCACTGAATGTTAATACGAATCTTTCATATTTTGACCGCATCATACCTTGTGGAATTTTTCATAAAGGTGTTACTTCAATGGAACGAATTCTCGGGAACAAGGTCAACATCCAAGATGTTATAGAATCGGTATCATTAAGATTTGGTGAAGTTTTTGGGATTCATGCCATAACTATTGAAAAAGATGAATTCCTTTCAGCAATCAATAATTTATCTAATGAAAAAATAGAATGTCTTCAATGAAGAGATCGAACGATTTAAAAGAGAAGAAATCCAATTCAGTTGCTCTTTCAAAAGAACGTCTGTTAGAAGCATATCGGTTGATGTATACCGCGCGGAAAACGGATGATAAAATATTATTACTCCTTAAACAAGGGAAATTATTTTTCCATATTGGCGGATCGGGGCACGAAGCGATACAAGTTGCGACTGCCTTCGTGATGAATAAAGGTGAAGATTGGTCGTATCCATATTACCGCGATCTTGCTTACGTTCTCTCAATGGGTTATTGTGTAAAAGAAATAATTGCCGAGGCAATGCATCGCGCAAGCGGACCGAGCAGCGGTGGTTTTGTAATGCCGTTCAACTACGGACATAAGAAATTGAGAATTCCTTCACAATCAAGCCCTACCGGTACACAATTTCTGCAAGCAGTCGGGACAGCTTTAGCACAGGTCAAAGATGGCACGAACGATATTGTTTATGTTTCTTCTGGTGAAGGAACAACCAGCCAAGGTGAATTTCATGAAGCAGTCAACTGGGCATCGCGGGAAAAACTTCCGGTCATTTTTGTTATTCAGGATAATAAATATGCAATTTCTGTAACAAAGAAAGAACAGACAGCAGGCGAATCGATTTACGAAGTTGTTCAGGGATATCACGGACTGAGCCGATATGAAGTAGATGGATGCGACTTCATAGAATCGTACGGAATTGCGTCTGAAGCGGCTGAACGCGCGCGAAGCGGCAAAGGACCAAGTCTGATACTCGCGCACACTGTGCGGTTGCTGCCTCATTCATCTTCCGATGATCAAAGAAAATATCGGAGTGAAGATGATCTTACACGCGACAGAGCGAAAGATCCGATTCCGAATTTTGAGAAATATCTTCTCTCAAATAAATTTGCAAACGAAGATGATATTAAAAAGATTCAAACAGAAGTTCAAAATCAAATCGAACAAGCGGTTGATGAAGTTGAAACGGAACCACAGCAGGATCCTGCTAATTTAATGAAGTATGTTTATTCTCCAAAGACTATTGTACCTGTTGAAGGATTTAAGGAGCCGGAACACAAAGGCGAAAAGATTGTCATGGTCGATGCCATCAACCATGCAATGGCAGAGGAGATTGAACGCAATCCAAAAATTCTGGTTTATGGTGAAGATGTCGGCGGTGATAAAGGTGGCGTATTCACGGCTACGAAAGGTTTAACGAAGAAATTCGGCTGGGGGCGTGTATTTAATTCACCTCTCGCCGAAGCAAGTATAATCGGGACTGCTGTTGGATTATCAGTTGCCGGTTACAAGCCGGTTGTTGAAATACAATTTGGCGATTACATCTGGACTGCTTTTATGCAGTTGCGTGATGAAGTTGCGATGATGCGTTTTCGTTCCAACAACGAATGGACAAATCCAATGGTTGTCCGAGTTGCGGTTGGTGGTTACATTCATGGCGGATTATATCATAGTCAGTCGATTGATGGATTCTTTACACATATTCCCGGTCTTCGAGTTGTTATACCATCCAATGCCGCAGATGCGAAAGGATTGTTAAAGACCGCGTGCCGTTCCGACGATCCTGTTATGTTCCTTGAACACAAAGGATTATACCGGGCAAGTTTCGCCGCTTCACTTGAGCCGGATGAAAATTATCTTGTTCCATTTGGAGTAGCGAAAACTGTCCGCGCTGGTGATGATATAACTGTAATTACTTGGGGAATGATGGTGCAACGTTCACTCGAAGCTGCGCGAAAATTAGAAGAGAGTGGTGTAAGTGTTGAGGTGATAGATCTCCGGACACTTAATCCACTTGATAAAGATGCGATACTTAACTCAGTTCGTAAGACTGGAAAAGTTTTAATCGTTCATGAAGATACATTGACGGGTGGATTCGGCGCTGAGATAGCAGCTATCATTGCGAATGAAGCATTCACACGACTTGATGCTCCGGTCAAGAGAGTTGCCGCAAAAGATTGTCCTATTCCATACGGACCGACACTTGAGAATGCAATGCTTCCACAAACTGCTGATATAGTTTTTGCGCTTCAAGAGTTATCAAATTTTTAAATTGAATATTAGAAGAGAGGTTATATGTCAAAAGTTGAAGTTGTAATGCCGCAGCTTGGTGAAAGTCTCACCGAAGGTACAATCGTTAAATGGCACAAAAAGCCAGGCGATAAAATCAAAAAAGATGAAACACTTCTTGAGATCAGTACTGACAAAGTCGATTCTGAAATCCCATCGCCTGCATCAGGTGTAATCACAAAAATATTATTTGAAGAACAAAAAACAGTGGAAGTTCGCACTGTGATTGCTGAGATCGAAACAGACGCTTTGGCAGTATCTATTGAAGCTCCATCAAAATCTCCTGATGTACCAAAAGCTGCGCCTCTAAAAGAAGCAATTCAAATTCCATCTGCTCAAACTCCAGTTAGCGAGAAACCAATCGGTGGAAGATTTTATTCCCCTCTCGTTCTCAGCATCGCACGTGAAGAAGGTATTTCGATGGGAGAACTTGAGCAACTATCCGGTACTGGAGAGGGAGGGCGTGTAACAAAGAAAGATATTCTTGCTTATGTGACTACCAGACAAACGAGTAAACCTACAAAAGAAACGATCCAGCCAGCGGCACCATCTCCGGTTGGTCATCTTGAAACCACTTTAAAGCATATAGAGTCGGGAGATTTGGCTCAGAAATATCCCTCACCTCAATATGAAATTTTGCAGATGAGTAACGTCATTGCGAAGATGGCGGAACATATGGTAAAAAGCGTAAACACATCACCACATGTTTGGGCGGTGCATGAATGCGATATGACGAATGTTGATAAGGCGAGAAGAAAGAATGCCGAGTCGTTTGAAAAACGTGAAGGATTCAAATTAACTTACACGCCATTCGTTTGCGATGCGGTTATTAAGGCATTGAAACAATTCCCGCTTGTCAACGCATCGGTTGATGGCGATAAGATTATACTGAAGAAGTTTGTCAACCTTGGAATTGCAGTCGCGGCTGAAAACGGTTTGATTGTTCCGGTCATTAAAAATGCTGATGAGAAAAATTTCGTTGGACTTGCGCGTTCGCTCAATGACCTTGCGTCCAGAGCACGCATCAAACGACTTGTACCGTCAGAGATCGAAGGAGGTACATTCACAATAACGAACTTCGGTGTGTTCAATACTTTAATTGGAATACCGATTATCAATCAGCCGCAGGTTGCAATACTCGGCACTGGTGCAGTAAAGAAACGACCGGTTGTTATCAATGATGCAATTGCCATACGATCAATTGCGCATCTAACTCTTGCATTCGATCATCGAATTGTCGATGGTGCGTTAGGGGGAACGTTTCTGGAAACAGTTTGTAAGTTGCTGGAAAACTACGATTCTGAGAAAGTACTGTAAACTCTCAACCCCTCCCGTCCTCCCCTTCTCCCAATTTGGGAGAAGGGGAGGAGTAGAGGTGGGGTAGAGGGTACTATCGAAACTAAAATATGAGACTTGATTTAGAAGAAAATAAGCCGTTGCGTCGGCCTGAGTGGTTGAAGGCAAAGATACCATCGGGCGAAACGTATGCTCATCTGAAGAGATTGATCGACGGTAAAAATCTTCACACGGTTTGCGAAGAGGCAAGATGCCCGAATCTGGGTGAATGCTGGAACCACGGCACAGCGACGTTCATGATTCTTGGAGATGTATGTACGCGAAGTTGCGGATTTTGCGCGGTGAAAACAGGCAAACCAACAGAGCTTAATGCTCAAGAACCATTTCGCGTTGCTGAGGCGGTTAAGACGATGGGTGTTCGCCATGCTGTTATTACTTCAGTTAACCGTGATGAATTGTTCGATGGCGGTGCGCAGATATTTGCCGAAACTATCAAACAAATTCGGGCAATAACTCCTGATACAAAAGTGGAAGTGCTTATCCCCGACTTCAAAGGAGATGAATTTGCGTTGGTTATCGTTCTCGATGCATTCCCTGATATTTTGAATCACAATGTTGAAACCGTTCCACGTTTATATCTTACAGTCCGTCCTCAGGCAAACTATGAAAGATCGATTGAAGTTTTGAACCGAGCCAAGAAGCGCGGCTTCATTATTAAAACTGGTTTGATGGTCGGCATCGGAGAGACAACCGATGAAGTAATAGAAGTGATGAAAGATTTACGTAAGATCAACTGCGACATACTAACCCTTGGTCAATATCTACAGCCGACAAAAGAACATCTTGCAATCGACCGATTCGTTCATCCTGATGAATTCAAAATGTTAAAGGAATCAGGATTGCAGATGGGTTTCAGGCATGTAGAGTCGGGACCATTAGTGCGAAGCTCGTATCATGCGGAGGGACAGGTTTAAATTAAATTTTATCCACAAAATAGTTACTTCAATCTCAGCATCCACTATCAATAATCAAAGAGGATTTACACAATGCGTAAGCTCTGTTATTACCTCGTATTTATCTCGTTAATATTCTGGAATTTTTTAATGGCTCAAAACGATTCAAACCCATTTTTCAAAGAATGGAAGACACCGTTTCAAACTCCGCCGTTCGATGAAATAAAACTCGAACATTATCTTCCCGCATTCGAAGAGGGAATGAAAGTACAAAAAATCGCAATCGATTCTATTCTGAACAGCACTGACAATCCAACTTTCGAAAATACAATTGAAGCTATGGAGATCAGCAGTGAATTTCTCGATCGTGTTGATAATGTATTTTTTGCACTTAACTCTTCTATCACTAACGATCAGATGCAAAACATCGCCCGCAAAATAACTCCAATATTAACAAAACACAACGATGACATCAACCTAAATCTTAAATTATTCGAGCGCGTGAAGAAGATTTACAATAAACGTTCATCGCTCAAATTATCATCCGAGCAAAAAACAGTTTTAGAAAATTATTATATCGGATTTGTACGCGGCGGCGCAAACCTTGATGAATCGGCGAAAGATAAGTTGCGGAAATTAAACGAGGAGTTAAGCATGCTTACTTTGAAATTCGGCGAGAATATGCTCAAAGAGACAAACGCGGTTGGATTAACCGCTGATAATGAAGATGAGCTTGCCGGACTTCCGCCCGATGTTGTAAAAGCGGCAACCGAAATGGCGCGATCGAAAGATATACAAGAAAATTTTGCTTTCACGCTTCAAAAGCCGAGCTTCATCCCGTTTCTTCAATATGCTGAGCGTCGTGATTTGCGCGAGAGACTTTTCAAAGCGTACATAAATCGATGCAACAACAACAATGAATTCGACAATAAAAAAATATTATCACAAATCGTGTCGTTGCGGGTGAAAAAGGCGAATCTTCTCGGTTATAAAACCCATGCCGATTTTGTGCTTGAACGAAATATGTCGAAGAAACCTGAAAACGTTTATAAATTCTTAAAAGAGATTTGGACACCTGCGGTCAAAAGAGCCACGAACGAAGCCGCAGATATGCAAGCAATAATTGAAAGGGAAGGAAAAGATTTCAAACTTGAACCATGGGATTGGTCCTTTTATGCTGAAAAACTAAAGAAAGAAAAGTACAGTTTGGATGAGGAAATGATTCGTCCATATTTTAAAATGGAAAATGTGCGTCAGGGTGTTTTTGATGTTGCATCAAAATTGTACGGTATACAATTCATTGAGCGAAAAGATATTCCTGTTTATCATCCCGATGTGAAAGTGTTTGAAGTGAAAGAAGCCGACGGAAAACATCTCGGCATATTCTATTCCGATTATTATCCGCGAGATGGCAAACGGAGCGGCGCATGGTCAAGCACATTCCGCGGTCAATCTAATATGAAAGGGAAGTTTGTTACTCCTCTGGTATTTAACGTGGGAAATTTTGCGAAACCAACAGCCGATAAACCTTCGCTGATGAGTTTGGATGAAGTGAATACATTATTCCACGAGTTCGGGCACGCTTTGCACAGTCTATTTGCAAATACAAATTATCCCAGTGCGCAATGGGTGCCTCGCGATTTTGTCGAGTTGCCTTCGCAGATTATGGAAAACTGGGCGACCGAACCGCAGGTGCTGAAGATGTACGCTAAACATTATGAAACCGGCAAACCGATGCCGCAGGAACTAATGGACAAACTACTAAACGCTAGCTTGTTTAATCAAGGATTCGAGACTGTAGAATATATTGCGGCATCGATTCTCGATATGGATTGGCATACATTAACCGATACAGCACAACGCGATGTACCGACATTTGAAAAACAATCTCTGACAAACATCGGTTTGATACCACAGATTGAATCGCGATATCAGAGTACAAACTTCCAGCATATATTTGCGGGCGGATATTCGGCGGGATATTACAGTTACCTTTGGGCTGCTGTGCTTGATGCAGATGCCTTCAATGCGATAACAGAAAAGGATTTATTCGATCAAAAAATGGCGGCATCTTTCAGGAAGAATGTTTTATCGGGTGGCGCGGCTGGAGATGCCATGGAAGCATACAAACGTTTCCGAGGTAGTGAACCGAAGATAGACGCGTTGTTGAAGAAGCGCGGATTGAATTAGTTAGCAATATGATAATGATGGGGCTGTTAAATAAATAGGTTTTCTCGTTACATTCCGTCTCACGCGAGACGGAACACTCGAGAACCAACTTAGTTTTGGTGGTTCTCGAGTTCATAGATTCAATCTGGAGTATCGAGAGAACCTTTAACGTAGATTTGTGTATAGAACAAGAATAACTTTAAACTCGACGGCAGGATTTATTTCGTCCTGCCGTTGACTATTTTATTGAACTCTACATCGATCGGTTCCCATAATTCAATTTTATTTCCTTCGATATCGAGTATATGTAGGAATTTGCCGTAGTCTGTATTCTCAATTTCATCAAGTATAGTTACCTTATCCTTTTTGAATTGCTCCACAAGGGCTTCAAGATTATCCACACGATAGTTGATCATAAAATCTTTTGTCGACGGATCGAAATATTTTGTAGAATCTGTGAAGGGACTCCATTGCGTGAACCCATATTTTGAACTATCGCTGCCTTGCCGCCATTCAAAGCTTGTTCCGTACTTATCCATATTCAAGCCGAGGTTTTTGGAATACCATTCTTTCATCTTCTCCGTGTCTTTGCATTTGAAGAAGATTCCGCCGATGCCGGTTAATTTTTTCATGGAGGATTTATTTTCAGATGTTGATTGAAAATTATTGAATGAAAAGCCCAACGCAAATGATATAATCATTGCAACCGTAAATATTGAAAATATTGTTTTTCTATTCATGCTATTAAAATAATCCATTATCGCAGCTCCTTTCCTTTTAAATTAGTAGTTATCAGAAAATAAAATATACATAGATGAATTATTTTATCTCAATAATACAAGTTTCTTCGTTTCAACATAATTACCGGCTTGTCCCGAAGGGATGGCATTCGCCACAAGGCGATAGTAATACATCCCGCTTGATAACTTGCTTGCGTCAAACGTCACCGACTTGTATCCCAGCTGCTCAACACTATTTACCAGCGTTGCCACTTCTCTTCCAAGTACATCAAAGACTTTGAGCGTGACTTGGCATTGCGTTGGTAGTCGATAGCTAATTGTTGTGCTTGGGTTAAACGGGTTGGGAAAATTTTGTTCTAAACGATAAGACTGGGATACTAGCGTAAGATTACTTTCAACAGAAGTCATTGGTGTACCATGGAGTGTGAAAGCATAAGGGAACATCCAGCTAAAGGAATCTGGTTGAGCTTCGATTTCTAAATAGTATTTACCAGAAGAGAGAAGAACTGTTGTATCAATCTGACTTAGTGAATTACTGAATTTGATATACTTGAGAGCATAGGTAGTGTCAAAGATAGCGATGCTGAATTGTGGAACAGGAATATTGCTCGCTTTTATATTTAGCAAAGTGTTGGTGTTTAAATAAATTGAGTAATCATCGTAGTCGTTTATGAACGGGTTAGCCTTACTCTGAGTTGTTATCAAACCGTAGTACAAAGTGTCCATGTCAATTTGATATGATTGATTGAAATATGTTGGTTCATCAAGCCCTTTTAGGTCCGTTGTAATTTCTTTAGGAAGATTGGTGTGATATGCATTAACTAAGAAAGTGTCAGCGTTAAGGAGGTAATAATTATTCAAGTCTGCTCGGATTGCATCAACAACACCATCACCAGATAATCCTCCAATTCCGATAACGCAGGAAAAGACTAAGTCGGAAGAAATGTTTTTCTGGTTTAAACCAACTATGCTATCGCCAATTTCTGCATTACAATTTACGTCGTAGTTATGGAACGCTATTGGATCTAAATTATTTTCATTTCCACCAAAAAGATACACTCCAGGGAAACCATTCGAGTACGACCATCGTAAATCTCGTACAGCTTCAGAATATCCATCCAGAATTCCAAATGTCCATTGGTTGCTTCCACCGTGAGGTGTTCCTATGGTCAGCAATTTTGCTACATGATGTCTTCCATCGGTTTGCCAAATAGATGAATTCTGAAGATACTCACGTGAAGCCAAACCCCCCATGCTATGTCCTACAAGAATCACTTTGTCGCTACCAGTTTTATTTAAGACGTGTGCTATAGCAGATTGCAAAGCTTTTCCCTGCTTGACTATCGCAGCTTGATTGCTTTGCACTGTGTCGTTATAAATAGCTCCGTTCGTATTGACATCGAAATTTATGGTATAGTAATCCCCGCTGTTTAACGTGTTAGTTGTTGTAAAATCATGGATATCATTCGGAAGAAGCGATGTAGTTAGATCGCTGTCATAGTTCAAACAGTAATCCATCCGTCCGCCGAAAGACCATCCGTAATAATCAAGTTGGGACGTTAAGGAATCCCACGTCTGGTCATTGCTTTTAAGCCCATGAATGAAAATAATCGGGTACGGTATATGGCGGCTGAAAACAAAATTGTTCGTTAATGTTAATTGGTTGTTCGGCAAATAAAAGCCATTGCTTTCATCTGATTCAGCGACTTCATTATATGGATCAACCTTCCAGCCAACGTAGTAATTGCCTTCAATCAAAGAGGTCGGTATAGGAATAACAATTTGTTTTGTTTCACTGTTTGATCCACCGGCTAAAGGTTCGACTGAAACGCAGCCAATTCGATAGCCGTCTGTAACGGTTGTCGTCATTGATATGTAAAATGCTAAATGACTCTGGCTCGAATTAGCAATTCCAGTATTTTGAAGTGTAGTGGTGATAGTTAAAAAATCTCCGCGATCAATAATTGTAGGAGAGAATCCACCGGTAGAGACGATTAAATCTGGAAGTTGTGCGTTTGAAAAGCCGAAGGAGGCAAAGCTCATTGCGATTAAACTGATAATAGTTCTTTTCATCTAATCTCCGAAGAAATACTTGAAGTGCATATTGTAGTTACCATATTCATTGTTATTTCGCATACATTAATAAGTAACGCATGCAGTCTTCATTAAATTATTCGGAATAAAGTACAAAAGAAGCGACAAAATGTCAAGAACAACTTTGCTCTTTTTCTTATTCGATCGATTTTCTTCAGGAAAGTCTCGAAAACCTTCTAAAAGTTACAAAAGGCTAAGCGTTTCAACTCTCGGAATGTTACAATATCTTCGGTTTGCATTTATATCTCCGCTTTTCTATCTTTATATCATCATCATAAAAATCCAATGAACATAAAATCAATCTTACATATTATCACTGTTATTATACTTACTTTCTCAAATTTCGGCTGCGATAAAGGTCTTGCCCCAACCGAAATATCGCAGGGTGGCGGCTCAGTTACGAAAGGAATTAGCGGCACTATCCACTTCAGCAATTGGCCCCCCGAAAGCACACTTGTAGATTTACGACTTGTTGCATTTAAAAATTATCCGCCAGGCGATATCGTTGCAGAAGTTATGCAGGGGAATGCCCAATATACCGAAACGCTTAAACCATATTTCTCCGATTCACTTTCATATACTCTTGTCCTTACAGCCGCAACATGGAGCAGCATTCAGTATATCGTTGTCGCACAGCAATTTGGTCCTAACATCCAAGCTGACTGGAGGATGGTTGGTGTTTACTATACGCCGGGCGATTCCACAAAACCAGGGAGTCTTAATCTGTCATCGGATGGAATTATTTACGGTATCAATATCAAAGTAGATTTTTTAAATCCACCACCTGCGCAATAAGCGATGAGAAATATTTATTTTATATTATTTATAATTTTTGGTTTAAACGCTCTTGGTGTAGGACAAACACAAAAGCGCGGTGAAATTTCGGGTGTTGTCAAAAGTGTTGATGGAAACCAACTGCTTCCGGGTGTGAATGTTGTTCTCAAACAAACGGTTGTTGGAACGATAACAAATCAATCGGGTGAATTTACCATCTCTCGCTTAACCCCTGGTGAGTACACGGTTGTATTTACTCTCGTCGGATATAAAAAAAGTGAAGTTACAGTTGACCTCACTGAAGGTGAGTTAAAATCCATTGAAGTTATTTTGCAATCAGCACCTGTTCAAACAGAACCAGTAATTGTAACCGCTAGCAGGAGAGAACAAAGCTTGCAAGAAGCGCCTGCGAGCGTGAGTTTAATCCATAGTGAAGAATTATCTGCGAGGAATGCCAACACCATTGATCGTGTGCTTCAATATGTTCCGGGTGTGAACATCACACGCGGACAGGTTAATGTACGCGGCTCAACTGGCTACAGCTATGGCGTGGGAACACGTGTGCTTTTACTTTTAGATGGAATGCCTTTTCTCAGCGGCGATACGGAGGAAATTATTTGGGAATCTATTCCAACTATTGCAATAGATAGAATTGAAGTTGTAAAAGGAGCCGGCTCTGCTTTGTACGGTTCCAGCGCTCTTGGCGGAGTCATCAATGTTATTACAAAACCTGTGATGGAAGAACCCGAAACATATATTAAAGCTTATGGCGGTACATACTCTACACCAGCGTATTCAACATGGGAATGGAGTGATAATGCGCGAACATTATCCGGCTTATCCGCGAGCCGATTGCAAAAATTCGGTGATCTATCGGTTGGTGTTGGAGTCAGCAGAACGCTTGATGATGGTTTCAAACGGAATGATTATTGGAAACGTTGGAACGGCTGGTCGCGTGTTGGTTATACAATTTCTCCGTATCAATCTATTTCAGTTTCATTTAATTTTATGGATCAGCGGAGAGGTAATTTTCTTTACTGGAAAGACCTTGATTATGCTCTTGAACCGAAAGATGATCAGTTAGGACAAGGTGTTCATTCGGTGCGATGGAACCTGACTGCAGGTTATAATCATTTTCTTTCGAATGAATTATATTACACCGTTAGGGCGAGCTGGTACCGTTCCGACTGGAATGATAATGTGCCAAGTAATAATTATCCGGAAGGAAGTAGTTCGATTTCAGACAATATCCTTCTTGAAACTCAAATGAATTATCAAATGAGTGATTATCATTATCTGACAGGGGGATTACTCGGTTCCTTCAATCGCGTTGATGCGATGAAGATTTTCGGTATTCATAAAGCTCGCGGAGGTGCGGCATATATTCAAGACGAAATTAAATGGTTTTCGTCACTCTCAACAACCGTCGGTGTTCGGCTCGATCTTCAGAAAATGGAAGATGCAGCAACTATTAACCGGTTGAATCCGAAACTTGGTATTGTATACACACCATTTACAGCTTTAACATTTCGTGCATCGGCTGGTAGCGGATTCAGAGCGCCATCTGTAGCAGAAACTTTCACGAATACAGATGCAGGCGGATTGACCATTTTGCCAAATCCTAATCTGAAACCTGAGCGCAGTTGGTCGTACGAAATAGGAGGGACGTACATTCCGTTGCAAGAGATTGAAATTAATGTTTCAGGTTTTGTTAATGATTTTCAGGATTTGATAGAACCGACATTCGGTTTAGACGGAAATGTTCATTTTCAAAATATCACGAGCGCACAGATTTCAGGAGTTGAGGGATCGATTGGCTTCTTTCTTTTTGATAGGGGATGGAATTCAAGAATATCTTACACATATATCTATCCCGAAGATCTAACGAAACACGATGTACTGAAATATCGTCCGCGAAAACTATTTTACATCTCCACTGAAATTGCACCTGAACCATTCCGGCTTGGAATTGATTACCGTTACTTAAGTCGTGTTGAGCGGATCGATCAGGAGTTCGTATATCTCGGTATTGTTCCTGATGGCGATCAACGAGTACCGATTTCAGTTGTTGATCTTCACGCTTCGCTCAATTGGCAATTCGCCGGATTACCTTTAATCACTCGAATGAACATCAATAATCTTTTTCAATATTATTATGTCGATATGATTGGAAACATGGGACCTATCCGAAATTACGTCTTCACACTTGAATCAAAATTCTAAAAATATGTTAATCGATTCCCACGCGCATTTATTCTTCAAAGATTTTAAAAACGATTTAGATGATGTTCTCAGCCGGGCGAAAGATGCCGGAGTTGAGTATATCATTTGTCCGGGTACCGATCTGCCAACAAGCATAGCATCTGTAGAACTTGCAGAAAAATATCCATTCATATACGCGGCTGTTGGCTTCCATCCTCACGATGCTTCTAAGTTGGATGATAAGTCGTTATCTGAAATCGAAAAATTGTCACACCACCCGAAAGTAGTTGCCATTGGTGAGATTGGACTTGATTATCATTACGACTTTTCTCCCCGTTCACAACAGATTGAAGCTTTCAAATTGCAGATTGAATTAGCGCAGAAACGAGATCTGCCAATGATCATTCATAGTCGTGAGGCAGAGGATGATGTTATCGCGATTCTTGAAAATCAGATTAAGAAAAATCCTGATTGGAGAAAATCGCTTGCGAAAACTTACGATCGCTACCCAACACCTAAAGGTGTCTTCCATTGCTTTCCCGGAGATTCCAAACTTGCTTGGAAAGTTATTAATATGGGATTTTATGTCTCATTAACGGGACCGGTAACTTACGGTAACAAACCCAACAAACCGAATTCGATGATCGATGTTGCAACGAATGTTTCTGCTGAACATATTTTACTCGAAACCGATTGTCCGTATCTTACTCCGGCGCCTTTCCGTGGAAAACGTAATGAGCCGGCATATGTGAAATACATTGCCGAAAAAATAGCAGAGTTGCAACACCTTTCAGTTCAAGACATCGAGCGAGCAAGCAGTTTCGCCGTTCATAAGCTTTTCGGAATTGGCAAATATCCAGAGCCGGTTTTCGCATACACGATTCGCAACTCACTTTATCTTAACATCACAATCAGGTGCAACGCCGATTGTGTTTTTTGTGATCGCAAAGGTGAGGCAATTGTGAAAGGCAACAATCTTAAAATTACCAAAGAACCGACGGCTGAAGAAATAATCAAAACAATAGCTGATCCGAAGAAATATGAAGATATTGTCTTTTGCGGATTCGGTGAACCGACCATCCGTTTTGATATTTTAAAAGATGTTTCAAGGTGGATAAAGTCTAATGGAGGCAAGGTCAGATTGAATACGGATGGGCATGGAAATGTTATCAATCATAGGAATATAATTCCCGAGATGGAAGGGTTGGTCGATTCAATTTCGATAAGTCTGAATTCAACCGATCCGAAGCAGTATGGGGCTTTGATGCGGATTGAGGGCGAAAAGTATTTTAATGCGATGCTGGAATTCGCTAAGGAATGTGTTAAGAGCGGCTTCGATGTAACGATGACGATGGTGGATATGAATGAAGTTGATGAAGCTAAAGCGCACTCGTTTGTTGAAAAAGAGATTGGAGCAAAATTTAAAAATCGTCCATTTTTTTAGGTGAGGTATGAAAAATTTATTTTTATCAATGCTTTTCTTCATTTCAATTTATCATATCGCTTTTTCACAAACTGAAAAAGAAAAAGCGTTAAAGGAACAACGGGATAAAATAGATCGCATCTTAGAGATGCAGGATAAGCGTACTGTACACGATGGAAAATTAATTTCATATTTCTCCGATAACGATCCGGTTGTGCGAGAAAGGGCTGTTATTGCTTTCGGAAGTATTCAAGACACGAACGCAATTCCACTTCTCATTGACAAGCTGACGAGAGACTCCGATCAAAACGTGAACATAGCCGCTGCGCTTGCGATTGGACAAACAGCGGGACTATTGTCGCAATCCGCAAAACAATCACTCGAACACGATTTAGTCTGGGCAAGAATGGATCAGGTAAGAGGTTCCTCGCGAGAACGACTTATCCAGGAGATAGGAAAATTTGGGACTGAACAAGCTCTTAATGATTTGATTTTAAGATTTGGGAATGATGTGTTAGACGTAAAGCCAACAGTTCTTTCTATGAGCATCGCCCGATTTGCTATACGAAATATTACTTCACGTGAAGCTGTTCAATATCTGTTCCAATTTATCAAGTCCGACAACTCAACACCCTGGGAAGTAATTTATGCTTTGCAGAGGATCGGGAATCACGAAGAGATAAAAAATAACATTGAATTGATTGTACCGCTTTGGAAAAGTTCAAATCCAAATGTGCGGATGCATTTAGCAACATTGTTGGGTAAGATAAAAAATCCAACTGTCGCTCTTGAACCGTTGCAGAAGATGTTCGAATTCGATCCCGATTGGCGGGTTAAAGTGAACGCGGTGCGTGCGCTTTGCAATTATAATTTGAAAAATCAAATTGAGATTTTAAATAGAATTCAATGGACATTCGATTCAAAGAATTTAAATCTTGCGGTCGCAACCATCAGTGCATTTGGCAACAGTTCAATGAAAACAGATAACGGCAACGGTGGAATGAAGGAACTATTCTCACGGCTTGAGAAAATATCGTTGAACTCAGATAACAGTTTCTTGTGGCAATTACAGGCAGAAGCCGCGAATGCGCTTGCGAAGTTGCAGGGAAAGAAAGCGCTTCCATTCATCAAAATTAATGAAAGAATGTCGATTAATTTGAAGACCCAGCTTGCTGTAGCGCTGGGCACAACCGGTTCACCTGAAGTATCATCGGTGCTTGAAGCCATGGTAAATGAGGATAATTATATTTTAGCACGCTCGGCGCTTGAGGGATTGCGTGCATTGTGTCAGCGTAATAGCATTGATTCATCTCTCATTGCGCTAACATATAACGCCGCAGTGAGAGCTTTGGAACTAGACGATCCGGCGGTTGTTACAACTGCTGCCTCGATACTGGGCGATTCGATATTTTTAAGGAGTTCATCATTCGAACCGCTTGCCGATGCGTTATACAAATCTAATTTACCGAATGATGTTGAGGCAATTCAAGAAATTATTAACACCCTTGGTAAGTTGAGAGATGGACGTGCAGTGAAAATATTACGTCAGCAATTCAATGCCCGCGATATAACAGTCATTCGTGCTGCTGTCTCAGCATTGAAAGAGATTACCGGTCAGGATTATTCCTCCGAAATTCCAGCATACATAGAACCGATTTACGTGGATTATGATACCGTTTACTTGCACTCGCTTCCCGAAACAGTTTATGTAACCATGGAAACAATTCGCGGCGATGTAAAAATGGAGTTGTATAAAAATCGCGCTCCTTTTACAGTGATGAGTTTTTTAAAGCTTGCCACTCAAAGAGGATTTTATCGCGGATTATCGTTTCATCGGATAGTTCCGAATTTTGTTGTGCAAGGTGGTGATCCGCACGGTGATGGATGGGGTGGACCGGGATATGCGATACGTTCTGAGTTTTCTTTACTCTCCTTCGAAACAGGTTCTATCGGCATGGCAAGTTCCGGTAAAGATACCGAAGGATCACAATTCTTTATAACACAATCTCCGCAACCGCACTTAGACGGCAGATATACAAATTTCGGTAAAGTAATATCAGGGATGGATATTGTGAATCGATTGGAATTGGATGATCACATTCTCGATATCAGCTTAACTCAATAATCGGGTTTTGAATTATCGTCTTTTCAAATCAAATTCATCATATGATTTTTGATGTTCAGGATCGATTTTTGAAATTCTGGAATAAATCGATGGTTCTGTTGATCGCTGAAATGTCTCAGAAATTTCAAGATATTTGGTATCGAAGAATGTTCTTATGATGATGCTTGGTTGATTGATTTTTTCACGAAGTTTTCCTATTTTATCCAACGCGAGAAAGACTCTGCGTAAAGGTAGCTTCTTCTCGGTATAGAGGGAATCAAGCCCTCTGAAATGATAGATGTGAACCGCCTTCCGAAAATCCTGGAACTTCGGATTCAGAAGTTCATCGATGATTTGAGAACGAGAGTATAAACCCTGCGCCGAGGGTTCCCAACCTTTTGCATCGGAAGCGGAACCGCGCGCTATGTTTGAAATCTCGTATGCCTTCTGAAAATACGGAGTTCCTCCGCCTGTCTGATATGTATCGGCATCGTATCCTAAAATCAGATAAATATAAAAATCAATAAAACTCAATAACGGATCGAATCGAGTTTCCATATGCGTGAGAGTTTGATTTCGGATATATTCGAAGTTCCACTTGTCATCCATGATGCGAACCACCGCTGTGGATTTATCTGCGCGATAGATCTGCCGTTGACTGCCGATAAATACCTGTGCTTTATAGCCATGCTCACCTTCGCTGCCATGAAAAGAGATATTGATAGCGCATTTAATTTTCTGATTACCGCGGTCTTCTTGAGTCCAGCGGTGACTATTGATATAATTCTTGAGTTGAAGTACAAAATCACTCAAATTATCTTTTGCTTCAGATGTTGTCAACGGTTCCAGATCGATGGTTACATCGCAATCAATCTCCTGAGCTTGGATGAAAGTAGTCAGATAAAATGACAGAACCGCAAATATGATTATGGTTTTCATAGATAAATTCTCCTGTGTTGAAATATAGAGAATAGAAATCACTTGTTCAAGTTTCGAATCAATAAAAAAATATCATGGAGGAAATATGGTAAAGCTTGTTGTTTCGATGATAATCTTTTTTTCAGTATGTGAATGTGGATTTGAAAAAAGCAGTTTAGGTGCTCGAGCGTATGGTATGGGTTGTGCGTTGACAGCCGACGTTGGAGATGTGTGGTCTATTGTGTCAAACCCGGCAGGAATTGCGTCAATTGATAATATTAAATTTGGTTGTGCATACACTCCTCAGGTTCTTGGGATGTCGGAACTTTCCACACAAGCTGTTGTCGGAAATATTCCGGTTTCATTCGGAGTCTTCGGTTGTTTAATTCAAAGCTACGGATTCAAAATGTATAGAGAAATTACCGCGACTATTTCATACGGTGCAAATATCTCAGCCCTATTTCTCGGCATCAATCTGAATTATTATCATTTATCAATTGAGCGGTATGGTTCAAACGCAACTTTCGGATGCGATGCCGGAATTAATATTCCGCTTTCCGAAAAAATCAGGTGCGGCATGTCGACACGAAATATTAATTCACCCTCAATCGGAAAAGCGAAAGAAAAATTACCGCAATCGATTTCGTTAGGTGTAGATTACAAGCCGTTTGATAATTTGCAAATCGTTCTCGACGCTTATAAAGAAACATCATTCGATCCTTCACTACGTACCGGTATCGAGTATTGGCTCGTTGATGCTTTTGCAATCCGGGCAGGTCTGATTGAATATCCGATGCAATATTCTGCGGGCTTTGGCATTCGCATATCGGTATTTCAAATCGATTATGCCTCCAACAGGCATATCGATCTTGGCTGGACTCATACAATTTCATTGTCATTTTTCTGACGGAGGATCGGTATGAAAATTATTTTGTTGATTATTATGACAATCGAGATTGTATCGATCTCATTCTCGCAATCCGATAATATGAATCAAACAGATTCTTTGGATATTGAAAATAGAATTGAAGAACAGGTTGAACAATCATCAACCTTGGATGACGATCCGACGACTGATCTAATCATAAAAAATAATCAAAGGGATGAATACAATATTTCCATCAGGAATAGAGTGAATTGGAATATGGATCGATCAGTAGGTTATATTCAAAAATCATATCGTGGTTCACAGCAAAAAATATATCATCGGCTTAAAACAAAAATCGGGAGATATGTTTCCGGTGGTATATTAACCGAAAAAGATCCCGGCGAATTGTATTATGCTGATTTTCTCAGTTTCAATATTGCCATAGAAGATTATGGCTCGCTAAATAAAGTTGTGGTCGGAGATTATGTTTTGAAAACCGGTATGGGACTTGTCTTTGGAGATTTGTACAGCATGGTGAAAGGATCCGACATCATTTCGCCGGTTTTGAGAAAAACGGATGTTGCACGAAGTTATCTATCGTCTGGCGAATCTGGTTTTTTTCGCGGTGCCGCTGTTGAATATTCTTCGGATATTTTAAACATAACAACCTTTATTTCCCACATAAGAAAAAGTGCATCAATCGATTCGACAGGCAATGTTACGAGCATTTATTCGTCGGGATATTTCCGTACCGTAAATGAAATCTCTCAGCGGAATAACCTGTACGAAAAAATGTATGGCGCCCATTTAAAATTCAACGCAGGGAAAAGAGCTGTATTTGGTTTAACATTTTCTAGTAATTATTATTCGAACCCGATTGTTTTCGATGACGGAGAGAAGAGCATTGGGAAATCGAACTTGGCATACTCAGCAGATTATATTGTAACATCTTCTGCGACAACATTCTTCGGAGAGTGGGCTGTCGCTAACTTAACTTTAGCCGGAGTCAGCGGTATAAAAATATCCACCTACAACTCATTTTCGGTAGTTGCAACTTATCGTAATTATCCTTACAAATTTATATCGTTGCATGGTAATCCTTTCGGGGAAAAAGGATCGAATGAGAATGGAATGTATCTTGGACTTACCGCAAAAATATATCAGCAGGTGCGATTATCGATGTACGGAGATTTATTTCGTTTTAACGATTTGAATTCATCAAAATTTTCTAATACCGGTTCAGATATTTTCTCACAGATCGAATTGGGTATTGATAAATCAACTTTGATTTCCGTCAGATACCGTCGGAAGAAAAGTGAAGATAATTTTGATGTGTTTGATAATTACGGATTTATAAAATCGGTAGGTGGTGAAATACTTAAACAACAATTACGATTTAATGTCGATCATTCAATTTCTAAAAATCTTCGTGTGAAAGGGAGGTATGAATATCGATTTCTGAAAAATGATTATCTGAAGAAAGAATCAGGAACATTGTTCATGTGCGATGTTGTTTATTCAGTATCGCCATCTTTTTTTATAAACAACAGGGCAATCTATTACAAGACCGATTCATTCGACAGCGGAATTTATGAATTCGAAAGAGATCTCGAAGGAGTAATGACGCAACCGGTTTTGTATGGAAAAGGATTAAGATGGTATATTTTAATAAAATATAAACCGGTTGAGTCGGTTGAACTATCGGCTAAATACTCAAACAACACAAGAGATGATTTGAATAAAATCGGAACGGGTGCCGATCAGCTTCCTGATAATATAGATGAGAGAATTGGAGTACAGATGGATATCAGATTTTAGATTTCGGATTATGGTTTTCCGATTTTAGACAACAATAGCCAATCACATTTTTTGTTCCTCTATTAAAATTTATCTATCTTAAAATAAATCTATGACTAAATCGAATAAAAATAAAACCGTAGTTATCGCTATGAGCGGCGGGGTGGATTCTTCTGTGGCAGCCGCGATTTTAGTTGAACAAGGATACAACGTAATTGGTATTACAATGAAGATGTTCAACTTCGAAGAAGTTGGCGGGAATGTTCATCGCGAGGCAAGTTGCTGCGGGCTTGATGCATTCAACGATGCCCGGATGGTTGCGGTGAGTTTGGGAATTCCGCATTACATACTTGATTTTTCGGAGCAATTTGGGCGTGAAGTGATTGATAATTTTGTTGATGAATATCAAAATGGGCGAACCCCCAATCCGTGCGTGGTGTGCAATCAGAAAATCAAATGGAGCGAATTGTTGAAAAAAGCCGATGCGCTTAATGCTGAATTCATTGCAACCGGACATTACGCGCGTGTTGAATATAATCATGAATCAAAAAGATATAATTTGCATCGATCTAAAGATGCGGACAAAGATCAAACATACGCCTTGTGGGGATTGAGTCAAGAATCTTTGCGGCGGACAATCTTCCCGCTCGCAGATATGACGAAGAAGGAAGTGCGCTCATTCGCTTCATCGAGGGGGATTAAAACCGCTACTAAAGAAGAAAGTTTTGAGATTTGTTTTGTCGCGGATAACGATTATCGTCGGTTTCTTAAAGAACAGTTTGCACGTTCAGGAGTGAACCCGGAACCGGGTGATTTATTGTTCAATGGGAAAATAGTTGGCGAGCATGATGGTACACCATTTTATACAATTGGTCAGCGAAGCGGCATTGGTGCGCATGGTGAGAAAGTATATGTAACAGAGATTGATCCCGAAAGTAATTCAGTCCATATCGGCAAAAATCATGATTTGATGAAGACTGAATTGGTGGCTAAAAATATTAATCTAATAAGCTTGGAAAAAATAAACGGAGAGATACCAGTGCAGGCGATGGTTAGATATAAGGATACGCCCGCTCAGGCAACTGTGAGGGCGGCAGCCGATGGAAAAATTCGTGTTGTCTTCGATGCGCCGAAGCGTGCAATAACTCCCGGTCAATCGTTAGTAATGTACGACGGAGACAAAGTTGTGGGTGGCGGTGTAATTGAAGCAGCACTTTAATAACACAAATGCGCTGGTGATTGTAAAATCCACTTAACAAATCTGTGAATAGTATTTTTATTTATTTCTTGACATCCACATCATCTTTCCCTATATTTCCCTTCACCAATATAACAAATACTAAAGGCGATTTATGTCTAAACAAAATAAGTCTGAAAGATTAGAGCAATTACACCAGCTAAAAGAAAAATCTCTTCATGGTGGAGGTGAAAAAAGAATTGAAGACCAGCACAACAAAGGTAAGCTAACTGCCAGAGAGCGGCTCGAAATTTTGTTGGATAGGAATAGCTTTCTGGAGGTTGATGCTCTGGTAGAACATCGCTCGTATGATTTTGGACTCGAGAAGCAAAAGATATTGGGTGACGGTGTTGTTACAGGAACCGGAACAATTGATGGCCGCTTGGTTTTTGTTTTCAGTCAGGATTTTACCGTCTTTGGCGGATCGCTTTCCGAGGCACATGCAGAAAAAATTTGCAAGATAATGGATATGGCTTTAAAAGTCGGCGCTCCTGTTATTGGATTGAATGATTCGGGTGGTGCTCGAATTCAAGAAGGTGTTGTAAGTCTTGGCGGTTACGCCGATATATTTTTACGCAACACACTTGCTTCGGGAGTCATTCCACAAATCTCGGCAATCATGGGACCCTGCGCAGGCGGCGCTGTTTATTCTCCGGCAATTACCGATTTCACTTTCATGGTGAAGAATACAAGTTATATGTTTGTTACCGGGCCAAATGTGGTGAAGACTGTAACCCACGAAGATGTTTCGTTCGAAAATCTCGGTGGTGCAATCACTCATGCGACAAAATCGGGTGTTGCGCATTTTGCTTGCGAAAACGAAGGTGAGTGTTTGTTGGCGATACGAAAACTTGTAAGTTTTCTTCCATCGAATAATTTAGATGACACACCGCTGTTAAAATCAAAAGATGATCCAAACCGAAGTGATGAAAAACTGAACTTTATCGTACCGGAGAATCCAAATAAGCCGTACGACATGAAGGAAGTCATCAAAGTCATTGTTGATGATAGCGATTTTTTTGAAGTCCATCAATTGTATGCTCAGAATATAATTGTCGGGTTTGCCCGACTTGGCGGTAGGTCCGTCGGAATTATAGCAAATCAACCCTCCGTGCTTGCCGGAGTGCTTGATAACGATTCATCTATGAAAGGTGCGCGCTTTGTGCGTTTCTGCGATGCATTTAGTATTCCGATTCTGGTATTAGAAGATGTTCCGGGTTTTTTACCCGGTACAGATCAAGAGTGGCGGGGAATAATCAAGAATGGTGCTAAATTGCTCTACGCTTTTTGCGAGGCAACAGTTCCAAAAGTAACAGTTATTACTCGCAAGGCATACGGCGGCGCATACGACGTGATGAACTCGAAACATATTCGCGGTGATTTCAATTTTGCATGGCCCACTGCCGAAATTGCGGTAATGGGACCTCAAGGCGCTGTTGAAATAATATTCAAAAAGGAGATCGAAAAAGCTGAAGATAAACAGAAAGCCATCGCGGAAAAAGTAGATGAGTATCGTACAAAGTTCGCCAACCCATATATTGCCGCCGCTCGCGGTTATCTCGATGATATAATCGAACCACGCGAGACTCGTTCCCGCTTAATTAAAGTGTTTCAAATATTAGAGAACAAAGTTGATTCAAATCCAAAGAAAAAGCATGGAAATATACCGCTCTAATATGAGATTTATCACTTCTCCTTGAAAAAGTGCTTGACATTTTCCCCTAAAACCCCTATATTTTCAACAGCTATAAATTAAGTGAAACGAAAATATCGGGTATTTATTGAATAAGATAACTGTTGTAATATTGCTTGTTTTAGTTTTGTTTGGTTGTTCGACTGAGAAATCGCTCAGATCGCCCGATCAATCATTGCCACCTAACCTCCCCCCAATTAATGCCGCCTTCATAGACACATTATCGAAGGAAGAGATGGGATCGGCAATTAATGATAGTTTGATTGCAGATTCTACTTATGACGAATTAACCGGACAATTACTTGAAGCGGCACGCCAACATTACCTGAACGCATTAAATGCCGAGCAAGTTGGTGATTCTATTCAAAGCGTCAGTGAATTTGAATATGCTATCGGAATTTTAAACGAGCTTGCATTCTATTCAAATATTGAAAACAACCCGGATTTTAACGACCTATCTCATAGTCTTGTAGAAGATTATGAAAAATATATTGCTAATATCGATAGTTTAGGGTCTCAAACATCAATTTTTGCACTACGGCAAAAATTAAATGAACTTGATGAGTCACAGCCGGGTCAGGGTCAGGACGAAGATGCAACAATAAAAGTTATAACTACAACTTCTGTTCCGCTTGTTATTAACGGTCATGTTGAGAAGAATATAGAATTTTTCTGTGGTAAGGGAAGAAGACATTTTGAACATTGGTTGTACAAAGGCGGTTTCTATTTTCCGATGATGAGAAAAATCTTTAGGGAAGAAGGAGTACCGGAAGAGCTAATGCATCTTTCGATGGTTGAAAGCGGCTTGAATCCGATTGCCCGTTCGTGGGCGAAAGCAGTTGGAATATGGCAATTCATTAAAGGCACAGGGAAGTTGTACGGACTTCAGGGAAATTTTTGGTTTGATGAAAGAAGAGATTTTGAAAAAGCAACTAAAGCGGCGGCTCGTCATCTTAAAGATCTGTACACTGAATTTGGGGATTGGTATTTAGCGCTTGCTGCGTACAATTCTGGAGCCGGAAGAGTTTTTCGCGCGATAAGAAAAAGCGGTTCAAAAGATTTTTGGAAACTACGACCCTTCCTTCCAAAAGAAACAAGAAATTATGTTCCGCAATATATCGCTGTTACGGCGATGGCGCTTGATCCGGAAGGATATGGATTTTCCGTGGTTCCTTCAGAATCGTTAGCGTTTGATTATGTGAATGTTGATGGTTCGCTAGATTTGTCTGTCCTCGCGAAATGTGCCGATACGGATGTGGGAACTTTAAAAGATTTAAACCCGGAATTATTACGCTGGTGTACGCCACCCGGTATGAATGATTATAAACTCAGAATCCCTGCTGGGAAACAATCAATCTTTTCAGAAAACTATACTGCTATCCCATCGAGCGAAAAACGCGATTGGATCGTTCACAAAGTCCGCAAGCGCGAATCGCTTGCGTCCATCGCGAAACGATATGGAATTACAAGCGATATGATTGTTGAAGCAAATAGATTACCTTCTAAAGCAATAAAGGCAGGAAAAGAGTTGATAATTCCCGTCCCAGAGACTGCGAATAAATATCTCGCTTCGATCACCGATGAAAGCAGTGACAAAAGAGGGAAGTCCAATAGTGTAGAGCGCGTTAATATATCGGAGAGAAAAAAAGGGAAATCGAAAATTTCGTATCGTATTCGCAAAGGAGATACACTTGGAAAGTTAGCCGAGTGGTTCGATGTTCGTATCTCTGATCTTAGGATTTGGAATGGAATTCCTTACGGAAGCTCAATAAGGGCAGGCGGAAAATTGACAATGTGGGTACCCAAAGAACGCGCGGAAGAAGTTACTAGCTTGAGCAACGCATCAGAAATTGAACACGATAAAATGCTTTCATCTGGCGAAATGGAATCAAAAAGATATTCGGAAAAAAAACATGCCGGTTCTTATTGGGCAAAATATAAAATCAAATCCGGCGATAACCTCGGAAGCATAGCGAAAAAGTATGGTGTAGCAATCGAAGACCTTAGAAAATGGAACGGTTTTACTTCCTCATCGATTCAGGCAGGACAGATTATCGAAGTATTGATCGAAGGAAATGGCTCAACTTCATCCATGGCGGCAGCAAGTGATACAGGCAAAAATAAAAAAGGAGTTACTTACACGGTGAGACGCGGGGACACGCTTGAAAAAATCGCCTCAACATTCGGAGTTACCATCGAACAACTACGCAACTGGAATAAACTTCGGACATCAAGAATAGTTATTGGGCAAGAGTTGTTCATCAATTCATAATATTTATCCCATCTAGAGTTTTCGCTCATTCACTTAGTTATTGTTTTTCTTCCCCATTTTTTGTAGATTATCAAAGCATTTTCAATACTCGTTATTCTTTTTTTACTTTTTTGCGCCGGAGGCGCATCCGCCTCCGGCGGAAATTTTTAATTGATCCGGAAAGGTGTCTGAGTTCCGCCAAAAGAATGGCGGATAAAGGTTGTCCCGAAGGGATTCCTTCGGAAAAAGATCCGGTCTCTTAGCTGTTAAAACAGGTGAAAAAGTTAGCGCAGAAGATTGGCATACGTTTTTGATAAAATGTGTTGAACAATAGGGTTTCGTTTCTAAAGAAAAGATGTATATTTTTACTTTTTCATTTTTACTTTTTAATTGTTGGAGAGGTGTCTGAGTGGTTGAAAGAGCCGGTCTCGAAAACCGGTGTAGGCGCAAGTCTTATTCACTTTCTAATTTGATTTTCCGCATTTAAAATTCCTCTGGTTACCAATGTGGTTACCACTTGCCTTGAAAAGCGAGGTTCACCATGTTTCTTTCTAAGCGTTCCAACGGTATCTACTATCTCTGGTATTTTGATGAAGGTGGTAGAAAACATAAAGTTTCTACGGGCTGTAATCTCAAATCCGATGCTGTTAAGTTTCTCAGAGATTTTAATGAGAATGCTTCTTACCGAAAATCCCGCATTACTCTTAAAACCCTCAAAGAATTTCATTCCGATTATCAAACATATTCAAAAAGTGTTCATACCTTAAAAACTCAACAATCGATTGATAGTGCATTTAGAGAGCTTCAAAGGATTGTAGGTGATATAATGCATAATAAAATCGGAATTCGTGAAATAGAAAGCTTCCTTGCTCAAAAGAAAGCTGAAGCATCTGAGTGGACAGCAAGAAAATATTATATCTCTCTTGCAAGTGCTTTCGAAACAGCGAAGCGGTGGAATTACATTTCAATAAATCCATTTCGTAAAGTTCAAAAACCCAAAACAAGTGAGGTTCAACCTGTATATCTCAATAAAGAGGATATGACATCTTTGCTGGGAAAAGTAACCGATATCCAATGCAAGAATTTATTTCTGGTAGCTGTATTGACTGGATTAAGGCTTGGTGAGCTTCTAAATCTTCAATGGAGCGATATAGATTTGATTAAAAAAGTTATCTACATAAAGAACAGAGAAACCTTTTCAACCAAGAACCGGAAAAATAGAGTTGCTCCAATAAATGAACAACTTCTCAACGTACTTATTTTAATGAAAGAGAATGCAAGTTCCGAAATCGTTTTCCATTCTAAGGGGAAACATCTCAAGCCAAATTGGATTTCAAAAGCGTTTAAAGGTTATGTTCTTAAAACTGGATTAAATGAGAAACTCCACTTCCACAGCTTACGGCATACATTTGCTTCATGGTTAGTTCAGGATGGAGTTTCTTTGTACGAGGTGCAGAAGTTACTTGGGCATTCAAATATATCGGTTACTCAGGTCTATTCTCATTTACAGCCGGAAACATTACACTCAACTGTGAATAAGATTTCTTTGCAATTAAATTGATTTACTTCCTGAATATTTGTACATTTTGGGGAATTTATATTCTCACAAATGTTCACTGAGTTATTATATCAAACTTTAAATTTATCTTGGGGATAAATAGGAAAGGTAAAATATGAAGTATTTTTTAAGTGTAATATCAGCGATTATGGTTCTATTGGTTAGTTGTTCAAAAGAACCAACTGTTGGAGAATGGTACGAACATATACCAACCAAGGAGAGAGTTAAGGTTGAATTTGTCGGAGATGGGTTTGCTGTTGGGAAAAAGTATTTATGGAAGTTGGAGTTGGCAAAAGAACATAGAGATAAAATGGTTCACGAACTTGATAGTCTTAATACCCTGCTTTTTTGTGATGAAGGCGATAAAGAATGGCGTTTAAAATTCTACAATGAAGACTTGGAGGAATGTGCGCTCTGGGATGTCGGCAGTTCAGATAAAAGATATGTAGTTGTAAATCTCAAATTGTTTCATCTCAAATTGTTTTCTTTGGAGAAATTCAATGCAGATTTTGCAAGGATACTTCGATGAAAAAGAAAAACAAATCATTCAAGCGGAGGTAAAAATATGAAGTATTTTATTATCCTCTTTCTAATTGTTTTATTTTATAAGCCACTCAACGGACAAGACAAATCGAAAGAATTAAGTTATCAGAAAAGTTTTATGGAATATGAGGACACAAAAAAAGATAAGGCATCAGCACTTATTTGGCTGTCAATTATTCCGGGCGGTGGTATGTGGTATGCAGAGACAAACGGTTTATTTTTTCTTGGAAGTGAAATCGTTTTAGCTTCTTTATATATAGGTACAAAAGAAAATTTCTGGTTGGCGGGTTTGACTGCTATGAAATTATATGAGGTGTATTATACATTCAGCGTGGTTGATGATTATAACCAGAACTTGCTCAAAGAATTGAAAATGGATTTATCATATAACAATCAACGCGGAATAGTTTATTCACTTTCTTTTAATTTTTAAATGAACAAGGAATTATGAAAAATTTAATAATTATCATTTTATCTTTGATCTTAATTTCCTGTGGACATTCATATTTCCCCGCATCTGTTAGGGAAATAGACAACACAAAAACATTTCAAATGAGTTATGAGCAGACATGGATGAAAATTATCGATTGGTTTGCTCTTCATAATACACCAATCAAAACAATTGATAAAGCTTCTGGCTTGATTGCCAGTGATTATGAACTTGGATCAACATCGAAGTATTGCGACTGCGGAAGAGTGAATAGCGATTTCTTTCTTAGGTTGTCAATCGAAGAGTATTCCGGGAATATCAATATTCTTGTCCGGAAATTATCCGATGATACAACACGAGTAACGATATCTACTTTTTTCAGTGCTGTAAAAAAGATTTATGACAACATGGATCACAGATACCTCCGCGACGAGAAAATTAAATGTTATTCGAGCGGATTGTTAGAACAGGATATATTTCATTCGATATCAAAATGATGCGTAAGAAAACTAAACCATTCAAGGGAACTGATAAGATCAATGTGAAAGACGTAACCGTTGGCGCCGATCATAAAACCGTGTATGGCAAAAACTCCGATGTGATAGTTGGCGGGTTTGACTGCGATGAAATTATATGAAGTGTATTATACGTTCAGCGTGGTTGATGATTATAACCAGAACTTGCTCAAAGAATTGAAAATGGATTTATCCTACAATCAACAAAGGGGCGTGGTTTATTCGATCTCTCTTAATTTATGAGTACGCTTTACTTCAAAGGCAATTGGAAGGTATTACACATCTTTTTCAATCAAAGATAGTTAAAGATTTATTTGCATTCTCCTTATATCTCTTCGTATATTTAATAAAGCAATTTCCGAATATATTGCTGACAAAAATTTAATCCTCTACTCGTTCACTTTGGGTGAAACCGATGCAATCGGTTCGGAAGCGAGTGGGGGATTTTTATTATAAGTCATCATGAAAAAGAAACATATTGTTCCTTACGATGGAGAACTTCTTACGATTGATACTATTGGCAAAGAAGATGAAGGAAAAACATTAGCATTTCGTAATCAGGTTCACAATTGTTGTCAGAAGAAATTTGATAGTTTCTTTAAAACATTTTTGAATATGTGCGCAATTTCGGAGAAAGGAGAACTTGAACAACAGAAGAATGATTTATATGTTAACTTCTTTCTGAAAGTTAATGAAAGAATATTTCAAATTATTACGCCAGCGACAGAAGATATTACTGATGATTATAAGCGTGGTAAAAAAAGATTAGAGATGCAAGAGAGAATAGACGTTGAAACATTAGTCAATGAAACACCGCTGATTTTATCACCATTGTTAAAAAATATTCTGAGGAAAAATCAGGATCGGTCAACGCAGATGAGTGGGAAAAAAGTTTCAAAAGAACGAGAAGAATTATACTCGATAATTCACAATGAATTGAACGCTGAGGGGAAAAAACCAAAATCTAAAAGAAGAAGAAAAAGTACAATCATAAATAATTTATGCAACAGTAATCCATTATTCAAAAATGAAAATCCTACCAAATTGAGAAAAGCATACGATAGGATTGAAAGCAAGAAATGAAAAATAGTTTCTACTATACCTATAGTAGAATTCTACTTATGCCATAGTAGAAATATCCTTTTATAGATTAAAGTATATCGAGTGAGAATTAGTTACTCAATTACTTTAGCTTAAATTGAAATATGAGCCGAAATCTTGATTGAATATGCTAAAGGTTCAATTAAGCTCTTTCGGTTTTTTATTCCTTAAGGAGTAAAAATATGTTTCAACAAATATTAACAGTAACACGGTCAGGCAAAGTATTACTTACCCTTCCAAATAAAGAGTATAAATCACGCCGGCATATTGGAGATGTTATCGAAAACACTCTCCATGTTAAACGTGATCCCACAAGGCATTTCTTTAATCGATTTAATGGATATGGTTTCTGCTATGAGTTGATGAGGGATGGAAGTTTTGAAAGGGTTGTCGTTCACCTTCCCTTCGGTAAAACACTTGTAACTACAAGGAAGCACATTTTAGCGAAAGGGAAAATACTGAATTTTCAAAAGAACAAACTGGAAAAGCAGATATATTTATCATTAGATGATTATGGGCTTGACAAGGCGAGAGAAAGTGAGATGAATAGTATTCCAACTAAACTAATCGATCCACAGCTCTCAATTTTCGGAGGTATCCAATGAATATTTCGAGACAAGATATTGAAGAAAGAATAATTGGACAGCTTCTCTTCGATGGTAAGAAAGCAACATTGGAAGCGTGTAGCATCGTTGATGAAATAGATTTTTCGGATCCGGCTTGTTCAATTCTCTTTGGTGTTTGCGTTGCACTCGTTTCACAACATAAAAGTGTTGATGCTTTGAGTGTTCATCAGTTTTTGCAGAATAATACCGAGAAGCTTGGCACTCATTTCCAGAAATTATCATCTTTGACAGATGCAAAAACAACAATTACTAATTTGATCCTGAAAGCTACAGACATCTCTTGCATGTATGCAACAAGAGGTTACTCAAATGATTTAATCATCAACTGTAAATACCTCAGACAAGAGAATGAACGAAAGAAAGCTCAAGAGATAATTTTATCAGCCGGAACGAAGCTGAATGATGGAATTGAAGTTGAAACGGTAATCGAAGAGGCAACAAAAGAACTGATTACACTTTCAGCGAAATCACAAAACATTAAAAGCTACACTCATTTGGAAGATGCTTTTAATGAAGCAATAAAGGAAACAGAGGATGAAATCGCTGGCAAGGTTGTAAGATTATCAACAGGTTTCTCAGAGCTTGATAGTATTATCTATGGACTTGAAAAAGGTCGATTGTACTGTATTGCAGCGGAGGAAAAGATCGGTAAAAGTTTATTGAGTTATCAGATCGGTTTGAATAGTGCTACGAAAGGAAATCCATCAACCATTATTTCAATGGAGATGAAAGCTTCAGAGATTGCCAAACGATTTGCAGGAGTGAACAGCGGTCAAGAAGCATTGCATCGATTGAATGCACTCAAAAAATTCAAAGCTGAAATTGGCAGTTATCCTCTTTTCATTCGAGATGGTTCAGCTAATCAAGGGAAGGTGTTTATCACAACCCATAAGCTATATGCTGAAAAACGGATTGAGCTTTTGATTGTTGACTATCTTCAGTTGATCGAATTGCAAGGAAGAGATAGAACGAATGATGTGAACGAATTTGTGAGTAAGCTGAAAGGCATGGCAATGGATTTAAATATTCCTATCGTTCTTATCTCGGCTGTATTGAATAAACAGTTAAGCTATAGAAACAATAGGAAACCAACTCCGGCTGACTTGCGTGATACAGGCAGGCTTGCCAATGATGCTGACTGTTTGATATTCATCTGGAAACCTGATGAACAAGATGAGAGCTACCTTGAGTTATTTGTTGCACGTTCACGGTACTCAAAACTTGGAAGGATCGGTTTATCTCTCAATCCAGAGACATTAAAACTCTCACAGACAGAACTTCGAGATTTGGATGGTAGTTCTAACCAGTCAACAGAGTTTAAACGGTTCTGAGGTGATATATGCAGGGATGGATAAAACTTTATCGATCTACTCAAGGAAATGAGTTCTACTTTTCTGAAAGGTTTACCAAAGCACAAGCTTGGATTGACCTTTTACTATTGGCAAATCATAAACCGGCTACAATCTTTCTTCGAGGTGTTGAGGTGCATCTTGGTAAGGGTGATTTAGCATACAGTCAAATTTCACTTGCGAAACGATGGAAATGGAATGAACGAACCGTCAACAAGTTTTTAACTATGCTTGAAAAGAGGCAAATGATACAGAGCAGAAAATCCAACATAACGACCGTGATTTCGATAATTAACTACACTTTGTATCAAAGCAGTACAGAACAGAGTACAGTACAGAATACAGAGCAAAGTACGAGCAGAATACAGACAGACAAGAATGATAAGAATGAAGAGAATGTTTTTGTTGAGCAGCTAATATCCTACTTAAAAGAAAACAATATTCACTTTGATGAAGGTAATTTAAGGGGAAGGATCACCAAAGCCCTGAACACCTATGAAGAAAATATTATCCGATACGCTGTAAACGATGCAGTAGAGAGTTGGAAGAAAAACGGGAACGAGGGAAATTTTGTCGCATATTTATTCACTATTTTGGAGCATAACTATCAAGAGGCTGAACCATGAATGAAGATACTACCGATAACAGAGACAAGATTGAAGATATATTTTTATTCACAGCTCAAGAGGTGAGCGAAAAAGCATACGAGAAATATAGCTCAGGCGAAATATCACAAGCTGAATTGGCTGAAATCTATCACCTGTTAAAACATTGGACATTAGAAAGCGAACAACTCCTAAAGATATTACAATAATTTGAAGGACATACAATGAAAGACACGCAAACAAAGAACCGATTTATTGAACTCCGGTCACAGGGTATTAGCTACGAGAAGATAGCAACGGAACTCAAGGTATCTAAACAGACATTGATAAATTGGAGTAAAGAATTACAGCTTGAAATACTGAACTTACGTGCAATCCAACTTGAGGCACTTCAGGAAAAATACTTCCTTACAAAAGAAAAGAAAGTCGAGTTCATTGGCAATATATTGAATTCATTGAAGGCTGAGGCTGACAAACGAGATTTATCTAAACTATCAGATCGAGAACTTTTTGAACTCATTTTGAAATATTCAGAGAAGTTAGACAAGGAAATAGTACCAGTTACTTTCATGGCTGAAGAAGAAAGAAGTTTAATCGATTATGATACGACTGTAACGGATAGGAAAACATGGTCAGCGTAATGGAGACCGTTTCTTGACCCTTTTTTGACTGGTTGAGTTCTCTGACACCAAAAAAAGAGATTGAGTTTATTTCTGGAATTTCGTATATTTATATCGACTTAAAGAGCAACTTCCACAAAAGAAGAAGAAATCGAACTCGTAAGAGTTGAACGCCAAGAATAAAGGTGTGGAAGCCTGCTCACTTGGCGTTTTTAATTTTGACAGGTGGTTGCTTTTTTGGTTACCTTGAAGTAATTAAAACAGGATTTTCACGAAGGTCAAATTATGAATTTTGTTTGGAGAGGTGTCTGAGTGGTTGAAAGAGCCGGTCTCGAAAACCGGTGTAGGCGCAAGTCTATCGAGAGTTCGAATCTCTCCCTCTCCGCTTATGTGCTCTGTATATGTGATTTGGAGTGAAAAGCTGAAGAAGCGATATATTGGATCGACTGAGGATGTTGATAAAAGATTGAATCAGCATAATAGCGGCAAAACTCCATTTACTAGCAGAGGAATTCCATGGAATAAAATTCATGTCGAAAAATATAGTTCAATCATTGAAGCACGAGCTAGAGAGAGATTTTTGAAAAGCGGTAAGGGAAGAGAGTGGTTAGATAAAATGTACCCTGACCTGAGAAAGAAAGATGTTGTATGTTAAAAGAGCCGGTCTCTCAGCCAGAGGCTGATGCGCCTTCCGCCATTAAGATAGGCGGACAAGTCGGCGCAGAAAACCGGTGTAGGCGCAAGTCTATCGAGAGTTCTGAGCCTACGGCTCATCCGCCTAAGGCGGAGAATCTCTCCCTCTCCGCCAAACTGTGTTCCGATAAATCGGAACTTCGTTTGGCAAGTATAACCAACGAAGCTCTGAAGGAGCGTAGTTGGTCATCTCCGCCGATGTTTTAAAAAAATAATTTATTCTAACAGTTTAAATATTTTAAATCATTTCAATTATTTCAATCCTAAAATCATTCTAACTGAATTATGAACATTCCACTCGCAGATCTGAAGAAACAATATCAATCTATAAAACCGGAAATCGATTCCGCAATCCAAAATGTAATTGAAAATACTCAATTCATTCTCGGGAAAGCTGTCACCGATTTCGAGCAAGAATTTGCAAAAGCACATCATGTAAAACACTGCATCGCAGTTGGCTCCGGAACAGACGCGCTTCATGCCGCACTCTGGGCATTAGACATTGGTCTGGGTGACGCGGTTATCACAACACCGTTCACTTTCATTGCAACCGTAGAGGCAATTTCACTTACCGGTGCTCAGCCGCTTTTCGTCGACATCGAACCAAAGACGTATACGATGGATCCGGTAAAGTTAGAGGAGTTATTGAAATCTCCTCAGGGGAAAAACGTGAAAGCCATACTGCCTATACATTTGTACGGTCAACCGGCGGCGATGGATGAGATCCAGAAAATTGCTTTGAAATATAATGTGAAGATAATTGAAGATGCCGCGCAATCTCATTTGGCGATGTACGATGGAAAATTTGTAGGTAACTTTGGTGAAGCCGCCTGTTTCAGTTTCTATCCCGGTAAAAATTTAGGCGCATATGGTGAAGCCGGCGGAATAATTACAAACGATGATGCGTTTGCAAAGAAACTCCGTCAACTTCGCGATCATGGTCAGTCTGAAAAGTACAAACATCAGTTCTGGGGACACAATTACCGGATGGACGGAATACAAGGTGCCGTGCTTGGTGTTAAACTGAAATATCTCGCGCAATGGACAGCAAAGCGGAGGGAGATAGCAGCAAAATATAAACAGACATTCAACGGTATCGGCGATCTGATTTTGCCGTACGAATCGCCTAAAGCCGTTCACGTTTATCATCAATTTGTTTTGCGTACAAAAAAGCGGGCAGCGTTTCAACAATACCTAACCGATAAAGAAATTGGAAACGCTCTTCATTACCCAATCCCGATTCATTTTCAGGAAGCATACAAGCATCTCGGCTACAAGCCCGGAGATTTTCCTGTAAGCGAAGCGTGTGCTGAAGAATGCATTTCAATACCGGCTCATCCTGAGATGACTGAGGAGATGGTAAATTACGTGATTGAGGAAGTGTGTAGTTTTTATAAATCTTGATTGATTTTGTATTAAGAATGTTTGATATCATTGATTCAGTGTATATGAATCATTTTTTTCACCTGACATTCATGCGATGTTTGAAATTTATAAAAATAAATACCACTTGGTAAATTTTCAGAATTCCATTCAACCGTATGTATCCCTGGTTCTTTGTTATTATCGACTAATGTTGAAATTTCTCTCCCGAGAATATCATAAATTTTAATTGATACATGACCCTGTATTTTGACTTGATATTCAAAGGCAGTATATCTTGAGAATGGATTTGGTTTATTTTGGGATAATGTATATGAGTGATGCTTCGATTCTCGATCGATAATTACGCTAGTTGTAGGAGCCGGATGTTTAATGATTGCAAAAACCCTCCAATCTGGTGCATCGAACATTCCTGCTGAATAAACATTACCCGATTTGTCAACATCAACTGCCCAACCCCAATCATCCGAATATTCCGGACCACTAACAGCACTTGACCATTCTAAACCTGTTTGATTGAATTTTAGCAGAAGAATATCTTGTCCCATCGTTTCTCCACTTGAGATTCTTCCAACTACATAAACACTTCCATCTGAACTAATTGCTAATTTGGAAGCGCCTGCATCAACATTATTTAAAACTGAGTATGGTAAAATCCATTTTTCTTGACCATCACCGTTGTACATAATAGTAACGCAATAGCTACCGGTCACATATATCATTCCATCTTTATCAACTGTAATATCCGATACGGCACCGAAGGATTTGTCGTACATTCTAGACCATAGTAGATTACCCGTTGAATCATATTTAATTGTCGACATACACGCCGTTCCATTACGAGTTCTTTCACTATAACCACCTATATAGACATTTCCAAAATTATCTACAAATATAGCCCTACTAAAATCGTTGCCATTTGCCAATCCATTATATAATTGCTTCCATATTTCTTTACCATCGCTGTCAAACTTTATTAATACCATGTCTTTCAATGTTTCTACACCCGTGCTACCTCCTGTTACACATATATTACCTTTTTGATCAATCACGATATTAACAAAAAAATCTTCTGAATGAGCAGGTCCATCATACAGTCTCATCCATTCAATATTTCCATATTGATTTAATTTGACCAGAGTGCCATTTAATTCTTCATTTGATATATAGCTATACCCCGCGATATAAATTGCATTTGAATCATAAACTGCAATATCCGAGAGAAAATTATTATGTTTTCCCGAGGCATCATATTGTTGAACCCAAAGTTCCTCACCTTGTGGATTGTATTTTATTATTAGGAAGTCTCTCGTAGAGTACCCCTGTTTTGTAGCTCCAACATAAATGTTTCCCGTACTATCTTGAGCGATATCCGTAAAAATCGCTTTTTCCTTAAATGCTTCCCATAATATCTCACTTTTACTGTTTAGTTTTATTAATCCAATTCCATCTCCTATCATACCGGTTACATAAACATCACCCTTATTATCAACAAGGAGATTTTCTGCAATAGCAGACGAAGTGCCAGGTCCATTATAGAGTTGATTCCATATATCTTTGCCCGATGGATCAATCTTTAACACCATGAGGTCATCTGACGTATTTTGGAAGATACAAAAACCACCAATGAAGATATTACCAGAATTATCTAACTTCATATCTATTGGGGCAGTTGCACCACCTAAAAGGTATCTTGATTGCCACCGCTGATTGCCATCGGGAGCGTATTTTACAGTCGAACAATACATCATATCGATTGTAGTTGTGATGCCAGTAACGATGACATTTCCCGAATCATCCTGAGAAAATCCTTGAGGTGAATTATTCCCATTATTGCTATAGCGAGAACTCCAACATTCTTCTCCAATTGAATCATATTTTATCGTTAAAAAATCGGCAAGTGAATCCGATTCCTCGCTATTCCCTGTTACATAAGCATTCCCCGAATCATCAGCTATGATCGCAAACGCTCCGTCGTTAGAATTTATTTGACCTGTATAACGTTTAGTCCACTCTATGGTTCCGTTGGAATTATACTTAATTGTTAGGTAATCGTCACTCAAATCAGTTCCTTTGCTATAGCCAGTTACATAGACGAAGCCAGAATCATCTAAATCAACAGAGGTAGCGAAATCAATGGAGTGAGATGGTCCATCATATTCTTTAATCCATTGAATCTCTCCTCCAAAAGTACATTTCATTGTTGTATAATCATAAGATGTGCCTGTGTTAGACGAATAACCTACAAGGTAAATTGATTCCCTTTGATTATCGATTGCTAAACTTATTGGTAAACTTACTGCATCTCCAGTCCCGGTATGTTTAACAACCCAGAGTTTCTCACCTTGATTGTTATATTTAACCACAGCCCATGTTGGACGGATATTACTATTGTAGGTATACCCACACACGTATATATCCCCATCTAAATCTATACCCATCGTAACCGGTCGATCAAATGAACCTCCAGAGTCATCATAACGTTGAACCCACTGCTCAACACCGTTAGAGTCGTATTTGATTAAAACATAATCATAATTTGTTCCGCTTCCATAACTATAACCTGTTACATATACGTTAGCTGAATCATCTATCGCAATCTTCACGCTCCAATCTTTGAAGCTTCCGAGACCGTCATAGCGTCTAACCCACTTCTGTTCACCATCCGAGGAATATTTTATTGTTACTATATCATAATATGCTTCCGGACTCTCGCTAGGTCCAGTAGCGTAGAGATTACCATTTTTATCACGTGCAATTGATGTGGCTGCTTCATGACCTGGAATCGTGCCACCTCCATAACGCTTAACCCATTCAGGTTTTGGCGCATCATTATTACTCTGAAATTCCGTATTCAATAATTGATTCTTGGATGAACTTGAATTCGGATAACAATTTAAATTTTCATTGTGGAAATCATTTCTATCCAACTGATTTTTAGTTTGTGGATATTGAAATCTTTCAGTCTCGTAATTAAATATAGAATCAAAAAATCCATGATATTTAGAACTATCATGAAACTGCAATGATTTACTCGAAATAGAAAGAGTAATTGTCATTATACTTATTAACAATATTCCATTTTGCATTTAATTAAGATCTATTTGTTATGGTCAAGTATGCTCAAATTATTCTGAATTATCCGCTTATGATACAAGTTTATAATAATATCAATAAAATGCAACAAAATGCTTGACATTTAAATTATATTTCATTAAACTGGTGCGAGAGATTACTGGGAATGGGATTTCGTTAAAAATGAAATCTTAATTTTACGCTGATTGGGAAAGAAAATAGAAGTGCAATAAATATTATTTTTTATTAATCATTCATGTTCAATAAAAGTGAGGTACTTGCCATGTTAAAATCAAACTATTTTAGATTTTCGTTTTTTGGAGGGATAATAATATTTTGGGTATTTCTGAATAATTTGTTTGCATTTGATAAACCCAAAGGTCCTTTTGAAGTTAAACTTAATATAGAATCAACTGTTGGTTCTGAAAATGCAACATTGGTTGTTAAGTGCAGAGGCCTTATGGCTTTTATTAATGGGGAAGTTTCGATTAAATATTCTCAGGATACAATTCCAATTATCGATTATGACAGAGATGAGAGATTGAAGAAAGGAAGGATCACCATATGGAGAGGTAACTCTGATGCTGTCTTTGTTAAAGAGTTGCGATACCCGTTCAATTTAAAAATAGGTGAAAAAGCATTTTTTAATGTGATGTTTAGTGGAACAACTATTTATGATCAACACTTCACGGGACATCGCCAATCAATTTTCATGCATAATACTAATCAGGGCATTACAACTTCTATATCATCGTTTGATGATCTTTATGAAATAGAGGTCTTTTCAGAAATTAAAATGAAAGGATACGAAAAATTATCAAGGCGAGATATAATGAAACTCGATCCCGACCTAGCCGATAGGATCAAGAAAATGCATACAAAATGGCCTGAGCAAATAAAACGGGAGAGGAATAAAGGTAGAAAACAGAAGCCATAATATTAACAATCAATTATATACAAAACAGCATTATAAGATTTATATTAAAATTATGGAAGGGTAAAACAAAATGAAGCTAAATATTTATTTAACGCTGATTAACATACTGGTGCTAAAATTTAAAAATTTATTTAAGTATAATATTATCTGGATTGTTCTATCGGTGATAGGTGGGTATATCATTTTCGGTAATAAAATTTATGCTCAAGACAACTATGAAAATGATAATTCAATATCTGCAGCAAAAACCCAAGCTTTTAATACACCATCGGATCCACCACATTCAATTCATGTAAACAGCGACATAGATTATGTGAAATTTACTCTTAGCAATGCTAGTGAGGTTATCATTGAGACTGATGGATCTGAAGATGGTGATACACATATTTCTCTTTACTATCCAAACGGATATCCAGTTGAGGATGATAATGGTAATCCAATCGAAGATGATGATGGAGGTAGTACTCAATTATATTCAAAAATTGTTACCACACTTGAGTCTGGTACATATTATATTAAAGTTATTGAATCCGGACAGAATGATGTTATACCGGAATATAAAATTACGATAGCAATCCCTGATAGTTTTGAAGATGATAACGCATGGCAAAATGCAAAACCACAATCCACTAATTCGACATCAGATAAACATAATATTTTACCTTATGACGACGAAGATTTTGTAATATTCACTTTGTCAACCTCAGCGTTCGTCATAATTAAAACAGATGGTATTCCAAACGGTGATACTAAATTAGAGCTTTATTATTTACAAGATGGCGCGCTTTGCTTAATTACAGAGAACGATGATAATCCGAATGATCTTTCAACATATTACTCAATGATTGCAGAAAATCTTGAAGCACGCGATTACTATATTTCAGTGAGCGGTAGTAATACTGAATTAGCATATTATACAATCGATATAAGAACAAGTGAACCATTTCGTCTTTATGGAAAAATTCAGTACACTGACAATGCCGGGAAAATATTCGATGTGCGATATGCTCATGTTAAAATATTTGATCAAGAAACCTCAGGTGATAGACAGGTTGGAGAAGCTTATACAGATGAAATTGGAAATTATAGCTGTGATAATATTATTCAAGATGAAATAGAGGGTTTAGATCTTTATTTTGAAGTGAATACTGAAGGATATGATAATATTTTACAAACACAGAGTTCGATCGGGAAAATTGGTAATGTCAGAAATTATAATACACAAAATATATATTATTCGACTTCCACTAAATATAGTAATTTACCTGGTTCGGAAAAACTATTAGACCTAACAATATCAGTTGAACAAGAACGCGGAGCATTTTCTGTTTATAATTCACTTGTGGAAGGATATAAGCAAGGGAAAGATAAACTACAATTAAACCTTGATCCAGTAACTGTTTTATGGAATGCCAATTTTACGCAGCAATTTTCTAAGACGATAGAAGCAGTTGAGCTAGACCGCTGGGATAGGGATGTGATAATGCATGAGTATGGGCACTATATTGCCCAGGAAGTCGGCTTTGCTCAAGGGTTGGTTGGTGCAAATCCTAATCACGCATGGACTGTCGATCTAAGAATATGGCCTGTTACTAGAACACCTGATGAAGCAATCAATTTAGCCTTCCGTGAAGCATGGCCGACATTTTTTGCTATTGCGTCACAGTTCGATAACACCAATGATGATTATTATGATGATACAGAAGATTGGCCAACTCCACTGCGTCATAGTTTGGAGGATGACACTAAGATTTTACTTACGGATAATTCAGGTAACGTTGTCCCTGGTAAATTTGTTGAAGGATTGGTAGGTTGTGCATTGTGGGATATGTATGATGATAACGAAGGTACATACGATAATAATGACAATTTGAATCTTGGGATGAGTTTATCGCCTAATGACAAAATGTGGGATGTAATAAAGAATAGGGCTGTGGGGGTAACTATAGATCACGTTATTCATTATTGGAATGCTTGGTTTAGTAAGTATACATATAATCGTGATGTGACTAGAATATTTCTTGATCATAAGATGGACTTTATTGCCCAACCAGCAATAACACCAATAGTTCCAAATAATGCCAGTACCGGTATTTCAGTTTTGATACCGGATATTACTTGGACGAATGGAGGAAACACAACTTCATATGATGTATATATAGGAACCACTAATCCACCTTCTAATGCTGATCTAAAAGGAAATACTGTTACAACATCATGGACTCCAAATTTAATGTGCGATACTAAATACTACTGGCAAATTATCTCAAAAGATGGTAAGGCAGAAGCCGAAAGTCCTGTTTGGAATTTTACTACTGATGCCACCACTACATTTCTAAAAAACATGATTACTGGTTGGAATCTTGCGAGCCTTCCTGTTTATCTTACTAACTATTCGGTAAATAATGTTTTTACAGGTCATATCCAAGATGTATTTGCATTTGATGTTAATGAATATGTAGCGAAGGATCAAGTTGCTGTTGGACCTGGATATTGGGTAAAATATTCAAGTTCAACTCCGATTTATTATTATTTTGGTACAACTCAGTTAACGCTTACAATTCCAGTAAAAGCTGGTTGGAATATGGTCGGCGCTCATGCACGAAATGTCGATTATAGACAAGTAACTTCAGTTCCAACCAGTAATATAGTGTCAGCGTTTAAAAAATATAGTGGTGGTGCTGGATATGATGATCTTACATCTGCCGATCCTTATTTGCAGCCAGGTGTTGGATATTGGATTAAAGTAAATTATGATGGGGATATTATTCTCGATCCCAGTGCTGAAATGGTACCGTTCAATCCACCAGCGGTAAATCCACCACCTGCGCCAGTTGTTTTCAATCCACCGGATCTTTTATTGCCGGAATTTGATGTAATAAATCAACCAATTTCGATTCAGTTTAGCTGGTATGCGGTTGAAGGCGCAACGAAATATAGTTTTCAATTATCAACAGTTTCAAACTTTTCCACACTTGTTTTGGACGATGCCAACCTAACAACCAATACTAAACAGGTAACTTCACTTGCATACAACACAAAGTATTATTGGCGTGTGAAGGCATCAGATGAATATAATTCGAGCACTTGGTCAGAGGTATGGTATTTCAATACTCAATCTTCACCACCACCTGTTCCATCTACACCTGTATTACTGTCACCGGCGAATGGAGCAACCAATATAAGTACAGGATTATACTTTAGTTGGAATGCAGCAAATTATGCTGAGACATATTGTTTACAAGTTTCGAAATATTCAAACTTTAGTTCTCTTACATATAATAGATCTGGAATTACAAGCACATCTGAATTTGTCTCAGGTCTTGAATATAGTAAAACTTATTATTGGCGTGTTAATGCGACAAATATTAGTGGTTCAAGCTCGTGGTCGAGTATTAGAAACTTCACAACAAGTAATGCTCCTCCACCTGATCCTTGTGAACCGACTTCTGCTTTAGCTCAATTAGACGAAATAGTAATTGAGGATGCCGATGGATACAAACAGAAACTCTATGTAAGAAATAAACACATAAATCTTGGCGGTGGAGAACTATGGGGTGACGAAGATATGCCACCGGAAACTCCTGAAGGTGTCTTCCATGCAAAATATTATTCAGGGAAATATCGTGAAAGCATTGAACCTGAAAGTGGTCATAAATTAATACCAATTAAAATAAAAGATGCTAAATACCCAGTGACAATAAGATGGAACATTAAGAAGAAAAATATGCTTAACTTGTGGCTGCTTAAAAAGTACAATGATAATTCAGATGACCAAGTTCTGATGGAGGGCATTGGAAGCACATCTATTTCAAAGAAAAAGGGGAATAAGATTATAATTCAAGCGATTGCTGCTCCCCCACCTTGTGATCTTGAATCAAAAATTTCTACACAAGTCTCAGCAGAAGATAAGATTAATTCACTAAAACCTAAATACTATTTGTTAGAGCAAAATATTCCCAATCCTTTTAATCCTACAACAATTATTAGATATCAATTACCGGAAGACACATACGTTACTTTAAAAGTATATAATACTTTGGGTGACATAGTAGCTACATTGGTAGAAGGTATGCAGGGTGAAGGAATCAAATCAGTCTCATTCAATGGAAGCGATTTACCGAGCGGTGTGTACTTCTATAGATTACAAGCAGGAAGTTATCACGAAGTCAGAAAAATGGTTTTGATGCGGTAAGTACGTTCACCAAATCCCCGGCATCATACTTAATTATGCAATTTATGGTGTCGGGGATTTCCATTCTTCCTTTTGAATTTCTCCTCAAAAATCCATATACTATTCCCAATCTTGTAAGTAAAAAATACCGATTATTAATCACATTAAGGATATTCAATGAAAATTAGCGTTATTGGAACCGGTTATGTTGGACTTGTTGTTGGAACCTGTTTTGCCGAAACCGGCAACGATGTTATTTGTGCCGACATTGACGAGCGAAAAATCAAAATGCTTAAAAAAGCAAAGTCACCCATCTACGAACCGGGACTTGAGGAATTAATCAAAAAAAATATAATCGAAAAAAGAATCTCTTTTACGACTAATATTACTCAAACTATCAGATCGACTGAGGTTATTTTTCTTGCATTGCCAACCCCGCCTATGGAAGACGGTTCGGCAGATTTACAGCATGTACTTGCCGTTGCAAAACAAATAGGGCAGGCGATGAACGGTTATAAAGTTGTTGTAAATAAAAGTACTGTACCTGTTGGCACTGCAGACAAGGTTAAAGAAGCAATCAGTAAATATACGAAACACCCGTTCGATGTCGTTTCAAATCCTGAATTTCTAAAAGAAGGCGCCGCGGTCATGGATTTTTTGAAACCAGATCGGATTGTTGTTGGTTCGAGAAGTTCGAGGGCTATAAAAGCGATGGAAGAACTTTACGCTCCTTTTATCAGGACAGGAAACCCGTTTATCGTAATGGACGAACGTAGCTCGGAGTTGACAAAATATGCTGCAAACTCTATGCTTGCGACAAAAATTTCGTTCATGAACGAAGTTGCAAATTTGTGTGAGCTTGTTGGAGCGGATGTTGAGATGGTTCGCAAAGGTGTTGGCAGTGATCCGCGTGTTGGACCACAATTCCTTTTCGCCGGAGTCGGGTACGGCGGCTCTTGTTTCCCGAAAGATGTAAGCGCTCTTGTTAAAACATCTGAAGAGTACAAATATAAATTTCAAATTTTGAATTCAGTTATCGATGTAAATAAAACACAGCGTCTCTTATTCACAAAAAAGATATTCACTCATTTCAAAAAGAATCTTAAGAATAAAAAGATTGCCGTGTGGGGACTCTCTTTCAAACCAAACACAGATGATATGCGGGAAGCGCCTTCTGTAACTATTATCAAAGAATTACTGAAAGCCGGAGCAAAAGTTCATGCCTACGACCCTGTGGCTATGAATGAGGCAAAACATCATCTTGGCAACACAATTACGTACGCCAAACGCGATTACGATGCACTTAAAGATGCCGATGCGTTGGTTGTTGTTACTGAGTGGCACGAATTCCGCGTTCCGGATTTCAAAAAGATGAAAAAACTAATGAAGGGCAATGTAGTTTTCGATGGAAGAAATATTTACGATCCCGCCGAAATGCGTAAAAAGGGATTTAAGTATTTTGGAGTAGGAAGAAGGGTGGAATAACGGATTGATGGATTGATGGAGTGTTGGAGTAATGCATTATTGGAGAAAGAGAAAATTAATTCAAATGATTCAATGATTAAATTATCCGATTATCCAAATATCCAATACTCCAATATTCCAATTCTCCATTGCCAAACATTTTAAATTTACATTTAAAAAATAATAAATATGAACATGCAAAGTGATAAGATTGTTTCGGTTGTTACAGGCGGTGCGGGTTTTCTTGGCTCGCATCTTTGTGACCGATTGCTTGCTGAAGGTCATAACGTGGTTTGCGTTGATAATTTGATCACCGGAGATACGGCAAATATCGCACACCTAATTGGCAATGATCGTTTTTCTTTTGTTAAACATGATGTAACAAATTACATCTTCATTGATGGACAGGTAGATAACGTTCTTCATTTCGCCTCTCCCGCCAGTCCAATAGATTATTTAAAACTACCTATTCAAACTCTCAAGGTTGGATCTCTTGGAACACATAAAGCACTCGGTTTGGCAAAAGAAAAGAACGCACGCTTCTTAATTGCTTCAACTTCAGAAGTGTACGGCGACCCCTTGGTTCATCCACAAGAAGAATCGTATTGGGGTAATGTGAATCCAATCGGATCTCGCGGTGTTTACGATGAAGCAAAAAGATTTGCTGAAGCTATGACGATGGCTTATCACCGTTTCCATGGTGTTGATACTCGTATCGTCCGCATTTTTAATACTTATGGACCCCGTATGCGTATTAACGACGGACGCGCAATTCCTGCTTTCATGTCGCAAGCTATTCGTGGAGAAGACGTAACAGTATTCGGAGACGGCAGCCAGACAAGGAGCGTTTGTTATGTTGATGATCTAATTGACGGCATCTACAAGCTATTAATGTCTGATATTTCGGAACCGGTAAATATCGGTAATCCGGACGAACTTCCAATGATTGATCTTGCTAAAGAAATTATTGAACTAACAGGAAGTAAAAGTAAAATCATATTCAAAGAATTGCCGGAAGATGATCCCCAAATTCGTCAGCCCGATATAACGAAAGCGAAGAAATATCTCGGATGGGAACCGAAAGTAAACCGTAAAGAGGGATTAAAAAAGACATTAGAGTATTTCCGGAAAAAAGTTTCAGCACATTAATCTTATTCTTAATGATCAAATCGTGTATCGTTTAAGATTACTAATAGTTTTGCTTGCTTTTGTAGCAAATGCAAACGGACAAACTTTCGATAACTCACTAATTATAAATTCTCATCGAAATATTGTCGGTATCGATAATAAAAATTTTCCATTAAGCCAGATTCAGAGAGATTCCGTTACAAATAAAAGCAAAGCAGGCATTAACACCACACGACTTGCTCTTGTCAGCGGCACTCTATTAACATCGATGGCAGTGATTCATATTTATCAACAAAATGGATGGTGGAAAGACAATCGCGCACCATTTCATTTCCGTGAAGATTTAGTATATGGAATGTGGGTAGATAAGATCGGACATTTTTATGGCGGGGCTTTGCTTGGCTTCGTTATGACTAAATCTCTCGAATGGTCGAATGTACCTGAAGAAACCTCAACCTGGATTGGCGCGGGCGGCGCTTTACTGTTTCAAAGTTATGTAGAAATTGAAGACGGTTTCTCTAAGTGGGGTTTTGATCGTGTTGATTGGGCTTTCGATGTTGCAGGTGCATCATTTCCGCTGGTGCGGTATTACATCCCGTTCATCCAAAATTTTGATTTGAAGTTAAGTTATCATCCTTCCGATTTACTCGGTGATTCGGGAGGAATCGGTTTTAAAGGGCAGAAACATCTTATGATCGATGATTATGAAGGTCAAACACTTTGGTTAAGTGTGAAGCTTAATAATTTATTACCAAATTCTATAGAGCGCTATTGGCCCGATTTTCTTGGTCTGTCTGTTGGATACGGCGCAAGAGATGTTGCAACTTCAAATCCATACAGTGTTTATTTTCTAGCGCCTGATCTCGACATGACGAAAATTATTCCTGCCAACACTCAATTGCTTAAAACTTTGGGCGAGGCATTAAATTTTATTCACTTTCCTATGCCGGCAATTCAATTCGGTCGAAAAACAGTTTGGTATGGCATCTATTTTTAAAACCTTCTAATGGATAATATTTCTATCATATTTATCGCTTTTGGTTTATCTATGGATGCAGTTGCGGTTGCAGTAAGCATGGGGTTGTCAATAAATTCTCTTCGGATTAAGCATGGAATATTGATTGGATTATTTTTCGGAGTGTTCCAAGCGGTTATGCCGGTTATCGGGTGGATCACAGGAAAGAGTTTACAAAATATTATTGTGGGTGTAGATCATTGGGTTGCGTTTGGTTTGCTCACGCTGATTGGAGCTAAGATGATTTATGAGTCTGTAAAACCCAACCCCGATGGCGATAATATAAAGTCATTGACAGTGAGAGTACTTTTAATTTTGTCGATTGCAACGAGCATCGATGCGTTTGCGATAGGAATCAGTTTCGCAATTTTACAAATATCAATAATCACTCCTATTCTTATCATTGGCGGTATAACATTTCTACTCTCATTCCTTGGTGTAGGATTGGGAAAACATGTTGGTTATTTATTTTCAAAGAAGATAGAAATTGTTGGGGGAGTTATTCTGATACTAATTGGGGTGAAAATTTTATTTGAGCATTTGTTTATGATTTAACGATGGATTTTCTGTCCATCCTCCATCGATTAACAAGTTGAAGTGCCGGAAACCTTTCGATGAATTATTCTGTTCCATTCTTTTAAGATATGATCTATTCATTAAGCAAAATGACAAAAATAATTGTAATTCTACTATCCCTGTTTGTTTTACAGCTCAATTTAAATGCGGAAAATAATATTATGGAAATTATCGAATCAGCGCCATCCACAACAAACAAGGGTTCGAGTTCCGATACAGCAACATTCGGAGCCGGTTGCTTTTGGTGTGTGGAAGCGATATATCAGCAACTCGATGGTGTTTTATCGGTAACTTCGGGTTATATGGGTGGCTCAGTAGTAAATCCAAGCTACGAAGATGTATGCACCGGCGAAACTGGCCACGCAGAAGTATGCCGCATTGTCTATGATCCAAAGAAAATAACGTTCGATGAATTACTCGAAGTGTTTTGGTCGAGTCACGATCCAACGACGCTAAATCGGCAGGGTTCCGATATCGGAACACAATATCGTTCGGTTATATTTTATCACACTCAAAAACAGAAAGAGCTTGCTGAAAAATATAAGAAAAAACTCAATGCCGAGCATGCTTTTGAAAAACCGGTTATTACCGAAATTAGTGCCGAAAAGGAATTTTATAAAGCAGAAAATTATCATCAAAACTATTTCAACGATAATTCAAACAAACCTTACTGTCAATTTGTAATTCGCCCTAAACTCGACAAGTTTGAGAAAATATTTAAAAGCAAGATCAAAATGAAGCATTAACCGATTTTATTACTGTCGGAGTGAACTGGTTGAGAATTTTGGAAATCATTTCTGGATTTGATATAATTAACCGATATTACAAGTTAGATTGTGCGTCTTTGCGATGATGTCAGCATCAAATTGATATATTTCATGGGAATCATGATTTGAGCGATTTATCAACTTTATCTTATCTTATTGAAAGGAAAAATATATGTCATTAACACTTGGAACAAAAGCACCTGAATTTAAACTATTTGACACTGAGCGGAAAGAACGCTCGCTTTCAGAATTTTTAACAAGAAAAACTATTCTCGCATTTTATCCGGGCGCGTTCACGGGTGTTTGCACGAAAGAGTTTTGTGCTTTACGCGATGCGATGGCGAATTTCAACAGCATGAATGCACAGGTAGTTGGTATTAGTGTGGATGGACCGTTTGCAAACAAAGCATTTGCCGATGCTAATAATCTGACATTTCCGTTGCTGAGTGATCTTTCAAAGGAAGTCAGCAAGAAGTACTGTGGCGTGTACGAAGATTTTGATGGTGTGAAAGGTTACACTACATCCAAGCGTGCAGTGTTTGTGCTTGATAAAACCGGTATCGTAAAGTACTTGTGGGTTACCGAAAATGCCGGAGTCGAACCACCCTACGAGGAAATTAGCAAAGCACTTTCTTCATTCTGATGGGATATCCGATGTTCGATGTTGGATATTCGTTTGAATTATTTTTTAATTTTGTATTTTCAATTTTGAATTGAAGAAACTATGGCATCTCTTAAGATAAGCGATAAAGCACCATCATTTACACTTCTCTCGACTGAGGGGAAAGAGATTTCTCTGGACGATTTTAAGGGAAAGAAGATAGTTCTCTATTTCTATCCGAAGGACGATACACCCGGATGCACGAAAGAAGCGTGTTCATTCCGCGACAATCTTGTTCGAGTGAAAAAGAAAGGCGCGGTTGTATTCGGCATTAGCGCCGATGCTGTAAGAGCACATCAAAAGTTCACCGAGAAGTACGATTTGAATTTTCCTCTGCTCAGCGATGAGACTAAAGAAGTCATAAATGCGTATGGTGTTTGGAAGAAAAAATCGTTTATGGGGAAATCTTACATGGGCATCGAGAGGACGACATTCATCATCGACGAACAGGGGAAGATTATTCACATCTTTCCGAAAGTCAAAGTAGATGGTCATGTCGATGAGATACTAAAAGTATTATTATAAATCAATAACATACACAAAGGAATATAAATGGATAATACACAATTAAGATTATGGGATAATGTTCCCAACTTTAAATTAGAAACTTTTGATCCGAACAGAAACGATTTTGCTGAAGTTACATTGGATTCGATCAAGAAAAAGAAAAAGTGGACGTTACTGTTTTTCTATCCGGCGGATTTCACATTTGTATGCCCGACCGAATTGGCTGATCTGGCAAATATTCATAAAACTCTCAAAGAGCTTGGGGTAGAAGTTATTTCGGTAAGCACAGATACAAAACATACACATTTTGGTTGGTTACAAACTGAACAACTTTTGAAGAATGTGAAATATCTAATGGGCGCAGATCCAACAGGAAATGTCTCAAAGATGTTCGGTGTTTATGATGAGCAAAAAGGCCAGGCGTTTCGCGGCACCTTCATCATAAATCCTGATGGAGTACTTGTGGGTTCGGAGATTAATTATAACGATGTTGGGCGTAATGCCGGCGAATTGCTTCGTAAGGTGAGGGCAAATATCTACATCGCCGAGCATCCCAATGAGGCATGTCCCGCAAAGTGGGAAGAAGGCGATAAGACATTGAAGCCCGGTGCAAAACTTGTTGGTAAAGTGTATGAGGCATTGAAAAAATAAATGATTTATCTAACACGAAGAGAGCATTTTTGCTCTTCACATCAATTATCGAATCCGAAGTTCTCTGAGAAGGAGAACTTCGAGATTTACGGTAAATGTGCATATCCGCATGGCCACGGACATAATTACGAATTGGAAGTAACTGTAATTGGTGAACCAGATAAAGATACAGGAATGATTTTAGATCTGAAAAAACTTTCTGAAATCATAGATCGAGAAATTCTTGAAAAGGTGGACCACAAACATCTTAATATTGATGTTGATTTTTTACAGGGAATTATACCGACAGCCGAAAATCTTTGCATGGTATTTTGGAAAATATTGGAGCAAAAAATATTTCCGGGAAAACTTTATTCAATAAAAGTGTTTGAAACTTCAAATAATTATGCCGAGTATAGAGGTGGCAAATGAAAAAAAATGGTAACTCAATAAAATTTGAAAAAGCTGTGAGAGAAATACTCACTTTAATCGGTGAAAAGCCGAATCGTGAGGGATTGCAGAAAACACCTCATCGGGTTGCGAAAGCTTGGGAATATTTAACGAGCGGTTATAAGAAGGACGTCGCAGAAGTATTGAACCATGCTGTTTTCACCGAGAAGTATGATGAAATGGTGATTGTGAAAGATATCGATTTCTTCAGCATGTGTGAACATCATTTGCTTCCATTTTATGGTAAAGCACATATTGCATATATCCCGAACGGAAAAATTGTGGGATTGAGTAAAATACCAAGATTAGTAGAGATGTTCAGTCGGCGGCTTCAGGTACAAGAAAGAATGACTCAGCAGATCGCCGAATCCTTATTTAAAACGCTCGAGCCGGATGGAGTTGCGGTTGTTATCGAAGCGAGGCATTTGTGTATGATGATGCGTGGGGTTGAAAAACAAAATTCAGTAGCAACAACAAGTGCAATGTTGGGTTCATTCCGTGATGATGAACGAACAAGGAACGAATTTCTTAAGCTTGTCAGTTCTAAATTAGCATGATATGAAAAAAAAAGATAACCGTTTATTTACCCGACCGATAGTTTGGATAACAGGTGCTTCAAGCGGGATCGGCAAAGAGACCGCTAAGCAATTTGCCCGTTTGGGATGCGAAGTTTGTGTTTCTGCCAGGAGAAAAAAAGAATTAGCTGACCTTGTTGCAGAGATAAATATGCTTGGCGGGCGAGCTTATTTATTTCCCCTTGATATAACAATCGTAAAAGATGTAAATACCGTCTTCTTAAAAATCAAAAAGAAATTCGGGAAAGTCGACGTTCTCATCAATAATGCCGGAATAACTTCTTTCAAATCTATTGTTGATACATCGATCAAGGATGTTGAAAAAATTATTACGACGAATATAACAGCGCAAATATCTTGTACTAAAAATGTTCTTCCCGGTATGATTGAAAGAAAGAGCGGTTGGATATTTAATATCATTTCGATGGTCGCTTTAAAAACGTATGAAGGATCGGGCATTTACACAGCTTCGAAAGCAGGCATGCTCGGTTTCGGTAAAGTTTTACGAGAGGAAATGCGGCATCATGATATCAAAGTTGTTAATGTCATCCCGGGTGCGACAGATACTGAAATATGGGATTCAAAAATCAGGGAGAAATATTCTGATCGGATGATTAAAGCGAAAAGTGTTGCAGAAGCAATACTTTCTGTATATCAAATGCCGGATGATCTTGTTGTTGATGAATTTGTTTTAAGACCAATGCAAGGCGATCTAAGATGATCGTTCTTATTTTGTATCTCGGTTTATTTATATTTTAATAACTTTCGCAGGCAACCGATAATAATCGGTTATAATTTAGATGATTTTTCCGGTGTGATTTAGATGGGGGGATTGCGGATAAATTTAAATTATCTATCCATTTGACTTATATCTCACTTTCTCGTAAATTTCATCCATGAATTCAACGATAACCACCAAAAATGCCAAATAAACCATTCTAATACGATGCTCTCTCAAGTAATCGGTAATATCTTATTTATATTCCTCCTCGTTTTTGCTAATGGGTTCTTTGTGGCTGCGGAGTTTGCGATAGTTAAAGTCAGATCGAGTCAACTTATTCAAAAAATTAAGACCGGTCACCGGCGAGCTACATTGGCAAAGAGTATTGTAGACCATCTTGACGCATATCTTTCAGCCACACAATTAGGGATCACGTTATCAAGCTTAGGCCTCGGGTGGGTTGGTGAACCTTTACTGGCAGATATGTTGAGAGATACGTTTTTATCTATCGGCGTTGTAAGTGATAAAGCTATTCACGCATTTTCATTTGCTATAAGTTTTGGTATTCTAACTTTTCTACATATAATCATTGGTGAACTAGCCCCAAAATCGTTAGCGATCCGATATCCCGAAGAAACAACGCTGGTTGTATCGTTTCCACTCCAATTATTTTACAGAATATTTCAACCAATCATATGGCTTTTGAACGGCGCAGCAAATTTTCTTTTGCGCCTCTTTGGTATTCCACAAGCGAGCGCTTCGGCATTGTTGCACTCACCGGAAGAATTACAGATCATCGTTGATGAAGGAGCAAAGAGCGGAGTATTTAATAAAACCGAACAAGAATTGATTTCCAGTATTTTTGAGTTTTCAAACACAACAGCAAAGGAGATCATGGTCCCTCGGACGGATGTTGTGGCAATTAATATAGATACAGCCCGCGACAGATTGATTCAGATTGTTACCGAAGAAGGTTACTCGCGTATGCCGGTATACAAAGATGCGATTGATAATATCATCGGCTTGATTTATACAAAAGACCTGATCAGTTTGCTTGAGCATCGGGACCTGATTGTTTTGCAGGATATAGTTCGCCCACCGTATTTCGTCCCGGGTGCGATGAAGATTTCTCAACTGATGAAAGAATTGCAAGACCGCAAAATGCACATGGCAGTTGTTGTCGATGAATTCGGCGGAACGGAAGGCATTGTAACAATGGAAGATATTCTTGAAGAAATAGTCGGAGAGATTCATGATGAGTATGACGAAGTTCTAAAAGATGTTGAACAAGCCGTTGATGGTTCTTCTTTGGTGAATGCGAAGATGGATATAAAAGATTTCAATGAAAAATTCGTTGTTGAAATACCTGATGATCCGGAGTATGAGACTATTGGCGGGTTTTTAGCAAAACTCACAGGGCATATCCCTGAGCAGAACGAGGAAATTCGATTCGAAAATCTTAATTTCACTATTGTGAAAAAAAGTCAGAGACGATTGCGGCAAGTGAAAGTATCTAAATTGAATAAATAATATAATCTCAGATAAAAATTACGATATTATAATACGTGGCAGGTAATTCTGAATTCGACCTATCGGTTATCATTGTGAATTGGAATACACAGGAGGACCTTGATAATTGTTTGGCTTCTTGCTTGTCAATTTCCGATGACCTCACGAAAGAGTTGATTGTTGTTGACAATGGTTCTGCAGATCAAAGTGTTCTACTGGTCAAACAGAAATATCCAGAAGTCAAGCTTATTGAGAATCGATATAATATTGGATTTGCGGCGGCTGTGAATCAGGGCTTATCTCTATCTAAGGGAACATATCTTTTGGTTCTAAATCCGGATATTACAATACCCCGGTACACAGTGAGTAAGTTGATAGATATTTTTGAAATTCACCCGGATGCAGGTGCCATAGCCCCAAGGTTAATTAACAAAGACGGATCTTATCAGGTTGGATATTTTCGTAAATATCCTTCGATGATGCAAATATTGTTATTTTATACCTCGTTTTCTAAATTCACCTCACGGAATGATAAACTTTTTAGAAAATATATGGAGGATATACCGACTGCCGAATCTGATCTTATCTCTGTCCCACAAATTCCTGGAGGTTGCATGATGATTCGAAGAGAGATTTTGGATGATGTTGGGTTTATGGATGAAAAGTTTTTTTTGTTTTTTGAGGATGTCGATTGGTGTTATCGAATAAAGAAAAAAGGTTGGACGTTATTGATGGTGAATTCTGTTTTTATGAATCATCTTGGAGGTCGCAGTATTTTAAAGCAGAAAAATGAATGGATCTATGGTAGATTTCTATTAAGTCTGAATCAATTTGTAGATAAACATTATAAAATACGATATCAAATTGTGACCAAAATAATAACTGTCGGTAATAGTGTATTTGTATTAATCGTAAAATCTATTCTCAGATATTCTGGATTATTTAGAAATCGTTCAAAGCTTCAAGAAAGCATTTCAAGCAACCGGTTATTCTTAAAGATGTTCTTTGAATATTATATGAAAATCATTCCGCCGATGAAGTAGATTGAGATAATGGCTGACGATAAATTGGAAATAAATATTTACCCTAAAAAGATTATCAAAAATACTCTTTATGCGGCTGCCGGTAATTGGATAGTTCTAATTTTAAATTTTTTAATAATCCCTTTCATTATTGGCAAATTGGGGATAGAGTTATACGGGAGTGCCTGGGTTATAGGAATTCTGATAATTGCATCTGCGCCTCTGATCGATTTTGGTATTGGTGCGGCAAGCATAAAATATATTTCAGAATATCATGCAATTAGTCGTTATGATAGAATCAATTCACTCATTAGCACGGCGATCTTTTATTATTTTATTTTCGGAGTTCTTCTTTTTCTTTCTGTATTATTTTTCGGAAAGAATATTATATATTTAATCGGTGTACCGACAGCTTATTCCTTCGATGCGTATTTTGTTATGCTGATATCGACTTTAATTTTGGTTATCACTAATACGTTGTCGCCATTAACATCTGTTTTAAACAGTTTGCAACGGATGGATATTTCAAACAAAATCGGAATCTTTACTGCTGTAATCAATATTATTCAAATCATTGCGGTCTTAAGTTCAAATCTGGGAATAAAGGGATTAATTATCGGGTATCTCGTTGTGAACTGCATTTCGACATTTTTATTTATCTACTTTTCATTCAAGTTATTACCCCAACTTCAACCCAGATTGTCATTAATAAACAAGCAGACCTTTAAATTGATATGGGATTTTGGAATCAATTTACAAATCAGCAGGTTGTCACAAATTGTTGTATTTCAATTTGACAGAATATTTGCGTTGAGATATTTCGGTTCCAGTTCGGCTGCTTTTTACGAGATAGCGGCAAAGATATCAAATCTTGCGCGGACTATTCCGCTTGTTTTAACTTCAGCGATTATGCCTGTTTCATCAGAAATGGATGCGAGGAGAGAAAATGATAAACTTAAAATTTTATTCGAACGCGGGTCAAAATATATAATCGTTATCGGTCTCCTTTTACTCGGTTATATTTTTATGATGTCGCAGATAATAATACAGACTTGGCTTGGAAAAACTGTAAGTATCGATGGAATTATGACGGCTTCGATGGTCTTAAAGATTCTCATCGTTGGCTACTTTATAAATGTTTCCACAGGTATTGCCAGTTCGATTGCCGCAGGGATAAACAGAACAGACATCGAACGAAATGTTGGTCTGTACTCATTTGCGAGTCCCGTTCTTACAATTATTTTGATCAATTCACTTGGTTATTACGGAATTGCACTATCGACCGGAATCTTACTGATTCTTGGTTCACTGTATTACATGATCCAATTTACAAAAGCGATAAAGGCACAATTAATCGCTTTTATGAAATTATTTCTGAAACCGATGATAAGTTTGATCGTGGCAATCATCGTCATCGCGGCTGTTCAATATAAATCTAACTTTACCGTTTTGCATTCAAGGTGGGAAGGGATTGCGTTTTTAATATTTTATTTTATTATATTTTCAATTTCTTATTCAATCCCGATATATTTGTTGGGAGTAGTTGATGAATATGACAAATCGATTTTAAAAATGTTAGCCGTGAAGTTACGGATTGTTAAAACAAAATGAACTTAACTCGATTCGAAAATGAAAATAATTCCGTTGATGTATCAATAATCATCGTGAATTACAATACACGCGAACTTCTTCGAGAATGTCTATGCTCTATACGCGAGTGCAAAGTATCGAAAGAGATTATCGTGGTTGATAATGCTTCAACCGATTCAAGCGTAGAGATGTTGACGCGAGATTTCCCGGATGTCATGATTATTCGAAATTCACAAAATGATCGGTTCGCAAAGCCCAATAATCAGGCGATGCGTAAAGCAGGCGGACGTTATATTTTTCTTTTAAATAGTGACACGGTTTTGATGCCAGATTCGCTGAGTGTTTTACTAAAATACATGGATAAGAATGGAAGAGTTGGTATGTGCGCTCCTCAACTTCTTTACCCTGATGGATCAATACAACCGTCTTGTCGAGGTTTTGTCAATCTTTGGACACATTTCTGCGATATGTCGGCTCTGGATAGATTATTTCCTCGCTCGATATTATTCGCAAAAAGTGAAATGAGATATTTTAACCATAAATCGTTGAAAGAAGTCGATCACGTAATGGCTGCGGCTTTATTGATTCGCCGGCAAGTAATTGAGCAGGTTGGTATGTTCGACGAAAATTTGTCGATCAATTATAACGATCTTGATTTATCTTTAAGAGTGCATCAACACAATTGGAAAGTGATTTATAATCCTGAAGCGCAAGTCATTCATCATCACGGTAAAACTACTAACATGATGAATAAGAACTTTGAGTTATTTGATGAATTATATAAAAATGTTTTTTATTATTTCCATAAGCATTATGGCAGGTGGTCGGTTGTATTCTATAAATTATTTATGATATTCGGATTTTCCCTGCGAACTGTATATTGGTCGGTAAGATTTATGTTCGATCAATCTGCAAAAACAAAATATTATTTGAAGTTTTCATTGAGATCAGTCTTTACTGCGCTGTGCTTTTGGAAAACGGAATGATGCACATATGCCCGATGTATCTGTAATCATAGTAAATTATAATCGTTTTGATTTGACTCACCAGGCGATAGGTTCACTGATTCGATATTCGCCAGAGGTTGAGATAATTGTGGTTGATAATTCATCTACCCCAAATAGTGCGGGTAGTCTGACGAAGGAGTTCCCCAGTATCAAATACATTGGACTATCAAAGAATGAAGGATTCGGATATGCTAATAATCGGGGTGCTAAATTGGCGCGAGGTGAATATATATTCCTGTTAAACAACGATGCTTTTTTAATGGAAGATACACCGCAAATCTTAGCATCGTTTTGTGAAGCAAATCCGAGTGTCGGAATTTGTGCGCCTAAGTTGATTTATCCTAATGGAAATTTCCAATTATCTTGGGGAAGAGATCCTTCTATAATTAATGAGTGGATAATGCGCCGAATGTATCGGAAATTCGATAAATCGTGTCATAATTACATCTCAAAGATTGAGAAACAATATAATAAAATTACTTCCGTGGATTGGTTGACAGGTGCTGCCTTGATGATAAGAAAAGATGTCTATAACAAGGTAGGTGGATTTGACGAAAAATATTTTATGTACTATGAAGATTCCGATTTATGCAAGCGTGTCCGGGATATTGGATATTCCATTTTATATGTTCCAACAACTATAGTGGCACATATCCGGAATGAAACGATGAAGAGTTTTACAGAAAAAGTATCACTCGAATATCGCAAAAGCCAAATACTCTATTACCGGAAACATAAACATCTCTGGTCTCGTTTTCTTCTTCGGATTTATCTCATTTTTCGTTCTGGCGGAATAAAGCTTTAGAGTTATCTTGGAAAAAGATCATAAAAAAATATTGATTATTAAATTGTGTTGTCTTGGAGATGTCATATTTCTGACCCCTGCGCTGCGGGCATTAAGAATCCAAAACCCAACATCACGAATCACTCTGCTTGTTTCTTCCTGGGTTCGAGATATTGTTAGCCAGATACCATTCATAGATGACGTTATTATATATGACGCCCCGCTCAAGAAACGTTTCTCGATAAATGCTTTCCTTGAAACAATTCGATTATTGAAACGATTAAGAAGACTAAAGTATAATACCTTACTTATCGGTCACAGAAATAAACTATTTGCAATACTTGGATATTTTTCAGGTATTCCAATGCGAATCGGCTTTGCCGATCGACCGTCATTGTGGATTACACATCCGGTTCATTTTGATATGAATGAACATGAAATTAAAAGGTATTTGAGATTGACAGAGGAATGCGGAGCCACATCATTGAACTTGGAAACGGAGATATGCCCTTCAGTCGAAGAGGTCAAACATACTACAGAGTTATTTCAACGATTGGGAATAAAATCAAATGATTCAATTATTGGTATTTTTGCGGGCGGAGGTCAAAATCCAGGCACTTCGATGCAGATTAAACGCTGGGATGTGAAATATTATATCGAATTTTGCAGAAAAATCATCCAAGCAGACAATACTAAAATTCTTCTTCTGGGAAATAAGGACGATCAGCCGGTGAATGCCGAGATACTTGCAGCGTTCCAATCAAAAAAAGATAAAATGTTTGATCTCTCAGGGCGCACATCATTATGCGCACTCCCCGCATTACTCCAGAAATGTCGAATCGTTATTGGTGCTGATACGGGACCTTTGCATATGGCTGCTGCGGTTGGAACACCCACGATATTTCTGTTCGGTCCCTCAGACCCGCGTTTAGTGGCGCCGCAAGTTCCAAATTCCATCTATTTATGGAAAACTGTTTTTTGCACTCCGTGCTATACCCCCGAATCTGTTATGCAACGAAAATATTTTATTGGAAAGGAATTTATCTGCTGGACAAAAACACACGAGTGTTTGAAATCGCTCACTGTAGATGAGGTATTCACGGCATATTCTAAATTAATGAACGCAATTTCTCATCATGATCGTTAACTACCTTGCAGAAAGATAGAACATACGCCATAAATGTTCTCATAAAGAGTGAGATGGATTATTTGCTTTTTTTCATCATCCTTTATATTATGTAAAGGTACTAACATTTAATATTTCTATGACACAATCAAACGCACTAATTATTTTTGCAGTTACAAATCAAATCGATAGGGGAGACCAGAGCGATCCGTTTGCCGCGCTTCCATGGGACGATTTAGACGCACTTTACACTGCGTTCCTGAGCGATACGCTACGTGTTGCAATTCAGCTTTTCGACGTTGATGTTTTGGTGTACCGGAATACGAAAGAAATATCGGACGACTTTTTTCTTTCATATAAATACCGTGTTAAATTATTCGATATGAATGAAGATCCGTTGGCTGAGCAAGTTCAGCAGGCAGTAGAGAATGCCTTCCAGCTTGGTTATCAACGTGTAACCGTTTTATTGGAAAATAACCCGCTCATCACGAATAAAATATTGCGGCTCGCTTTCGCGCAACTCGGATATGAAGATGATTGTATCGTTTTCGGACCGACAAACGAAGACCGATGTTACCTCATCGGGATGAAATCTGACCATAGTTCAATTTTTAACATAGTAGAATCCGATCCGCTAAAAAATTCTCACACACTGTTTAAAGCGATCATGAAAAATGATTTGATGGTTTTTCCGATCGTTACACTAAACGCCCTCGATTCAGGTTCCGGTTTACTCCAGTTAAAAAAGATACTCGAAGAAGGAACAATGAACGGAGACACACCATCCAAAACACTCGCTGTATATAAGATGCTCGAGAAGAAATATCGCTTCCGAAAGATCTTTCAATGAATGTCGGCATCTTTGGCGGATCCTTCAATCCTCCTCACATAGGACATCTGATCGTAATAGAAGCAGTGCGTGATCAACTTCAACTTGATAAGGTTTTATTCATACCTGCCGCTCAAAACCCGAACAAACCAAACTCACTTCTCACTTCATCACAAGCAAGATTAGATATGACTGAGTTAGCGGTGAAAGGAAGCAACGGATTTGAAGTATCGGATATAGAAATAGAACGGAAAAGTATCTCATATACCGTTGATACAGTTCAGGCGTTATCGTTGCTGTATCCGCGTGCAAATTTGTCGCTTATTATAGGTGCAGATAATTTGCTTGAATTTGAAACATGGAAATCACCTGAAGAAATTATCTCCAAAGCTGAACTTGTAGTAATGCGCAGACCCGGTTTTAATATAAACACGAGCAAAAATAATTTTGTTCGTACAGCAAGAATTGTAAATGTACCGCAAATCGGGATTTCCGGCACAGATATCAGAAGAAAAGTAAAACTTGGACAGTCTATCCGTTTCCTGGTGCCAAGGCAGGTGGAGGATTATATATATTCAAAGAGATTGTATCGAAATTAACTTGTCATTAAAAAATAATTTTTTAGATTCTATCTAACGTTTCCATTATTACTCAGGATTATTATGAAATATATTCACTTTCTCCTCTCAGCAATATTATCATTCACAATATCACACTATGAACTCTATGCGGCTGGTACTCAACCTGTCTCAAAAGTGAAACCGCCCGATGGTTTATCGAATGTTATTTTAAAAACGCACGATAACAGTCATTACCTGCCCGACCGGATTATTATTAAACTTGTAGAGGGCACAAATATCTCGGGTGGTAAACAAATTTCAGGTATTGCCGGGCTCGATAAGATTTCATCGCGCTATGGTATCACTTCGATTGAGAAAAAATTTCCTAATATCGCAACAACCATCAAAGGTCAAGTTATTGATTTATCAAATTATTTCGTCTTACATTATACATCTCCTGTAGATGCTTTCATTCTTGCAGAAGAGTTATCGAAACTACCGGAAGTGCAGTATGCAGAACCCTGGTTTATTTATCCGATCAACGATGTGCAAACTTGCAGACCGAATGATACTTACAGGAACACTCAATCATCTCTTGATAAAGTCTTGGCTGATACAGCATGGTGTTATGAACAAGGTGATACGAATGTTGTTATCGGTATTATTGATACCGGTGTTGAGTGGACTCACTCCGATCTGCAGTCCAATATCTGGACTAACCCGGGTGAATGGGGTGATGATGGATTGAGTGGACGTAAAGAATCGAACGGTATTGACGATGATGGAAATGGAAAAATAGATGATTACCACGGTTGGGATTTTGGCGGTGCTTCTTATACTACTCCGACAGAAGATAACAATCCTGCGCCAATATCTGTCAGTTCAACTCATGGAACACACGTAGCAGGTATCGCATCGGCAGTAACAAATAACGGAGTTGGTGTGGCGGGAATGGGATATCGGTGTAAAATTCTTCCGGTTAAAACCAGTTCCGATAATGATACTCGGAGTGGGGGTTCTCCATATATTGTTTTTGGTTTTGAAGGAATTATTTACGCGGCAGTTATGGGAGCCGATATAATCAATTTAAGCTGGGGCGGTGATGGCGCATCACAGTTTGAGCAGGATGTTATAGATTTTGCGCTGGCTCATGGATCTTTGGTTGTTGCCGCGGCTGGAAATACCTGGGATAATTCACTTCAATATCCGGCAAGTTACAGGGGAGTGATTTCAGTTGCTTCAACTCTTTCAACAGATGTAAAGGCAAATTACTCAACATATAATGAGTATGTGGATGTTGCGGCGCCGGGAGATAACATTTTAAGCACTTACTTCGGGAATGCGTACAATTATATGGATGGTACTTCAATGGCAACACCGCTTGTTGCCGGTTTGGCTGGTTTGGTTAAATCTCATTTTCCAACATATTCCCCGTTGCAGGTTGGCGAGCAAGTTCGTGTAACGTGTGATAATATTAATTCTGTCAATCCTTCTTATGCGGATTTATTAGGCAAAGGACGTGTAAACGCGCTTAAAGCGTTAACGTCATCGTCACCATCGGTTAGAATGATTGATTTCACGACGAGTGATTCAATTGGCGGAAACAATAATAAAATATTACAACCCGGTGAAACATTTTCAATCGTTGTGAGAATGAAAAATTATCTAACTCCAACAAGCGCAGGCGCGGTTGTCAGTTTAAGCGAGACCGATTCTTATGTCTCGATTGCAAGCGGACAGTTTCCAATCGGTATTCTCAGTACGATGTCCGAGAGTTATAACAGTTTATCACCATTTAGTGTAACAATCGCCTCTAATACTCCGCCTGCCCACAATGTACGATTCAAATTAACTATTACCGATGGTAGTTATACAGATGTTCAATTTTTCTGGGTATTGATTAATCCGACTTTTGCTACGCACAACGCGAATAATGTTCAGGTAAGTTTAACTAATATTTCACGAGTTGGTTTTGTCGATCTCAATAATACAAGCGGGGTCGGATTTGTTTACGGTGGTGAAAATCAATTATACGAAGGTGGATTGATAATTGGTTATTCAGCTTCGAAGCTTGTTGATGTGGTGCGAAATGATACATGCAATACCTGCCAGAACCATGATTTCTCATCGCAGCAAGTTTATAATATGACATACCCCGGATCGTTCTCTGCACAAGATGGGAGTGCGTCGTTCTCAGATTCGTTGGCAAATCCTACAAACAAAATCGGCTTATCGATTGATATGTATTCATATGCTTACACAACTGTTGACGATAGTAATTATGTAATATTGCGTTATGATATAACAAACAAGTCTGGGGCTGTAATAGAAAATCTTTATGCCGGATTATTTATGGATTGGGATATCACAGGTAATCAGGCAGAATATTGGATGTTCAATCGAACAACCTTTCAGCAAGATATGGATATGGGGTACGCATGGAACAGCGGTGATGCTACAACGGTTTATTGCGGCGTTAGAGCATTAGAAGGAGCCGGAGCTTATCGCGGATTATTGAATAACTCGGCAATCACTCTTACCCGCGGCTCGAAATATAATTGGTTGAGCGGAGGTTATGTTACTGTTGACAGTGTGCACGATGTTCATTTTGCAATTTCAAGCTATCCCATCACTTTGCAGGATGGGGAGAAAAAAATGATTGGTTTCGCTTTGCTTGGAGCGAAGAATATCGATCAGCTATGGGCAACATCCGATGCGGCAAAATCAAAATGGATCGCGATAAAAAAATTATTAGGTGTGGCGAATGAGGAAGAAGGCATCCCGAGTAAATTCGCGCTTAACCAAAATTATCCGAATCCGTTCAATCCAATCACAAATTTACAATTTTCAATTGTCAATTCTCAATTGACAATTTTAAAGGTGTACGACTTGCTAGGTAGAGAAGTAGCAACACTTGTAAACGAAGTGAAACAACCTGGCATATACACAGTGAGTTGGGATGCAAACAATTTTCCAAGTGGTGTTTATTACTATCGCTTGCAATCCGGTAAATCCAGCGAAACTAAGAAGCTAATTTTGATGAAATAAGGAAAATAACAGATGCCCCGTATAATTGGCATATTTATATAATATTTTTATACAGAAGAGATATAGCTATTGTAAAGTTTGTTTTACAAGAATTCTTTTCATATTTTAAGCAAAATTGAATAGAACGTATTTGATCATCGGTTTTGGTTGCACGAGTAAAGATATCTCTGTTTTTAAAAATAAATAAAATAACCACTAATTAACTCAACCAAAAATAATATTGGAGAAATATTATGAAAGTTAGATACATAGCATTACTCATGTTGCTTTTTGTTGCGGTCGGTTCGGTATTACCGAACGGTCTCAGTTTAAACAGCATTGGGCCCAAAGGATTTGGGATGGGTGGCGCATTTGTAGGTTTGGCGAACGATTACAGCGCAATCTACTGGAACCCTGCCGGATTAACTCAGATGCAGAAAAATTTCGTCGGTGTGTTTGCAACGGATGTGATACCGATGGGCACGTATAAATTATATATGCCATTACCATCACCATATCCGGCTATCGATATTGATACAAAAACAAAAACCAATCATTATATCGCACCCAATCTTATGGGATATTATCATTGTCAGCTCGCCGAGGGTTTAATTTTTGGACTTGGTGTTTATGTACCTGCAGGTATTGGCGCTGAATGGGATGGCGAAGATCTAAAAATGTTGAGTGGAAATACGCCTGTTGAATGGATGAGCAAAATCGGTGTTGTAAATATTTCACCGGTAGCCGCTTATAAATTCTCCGATCAGTTTTCAGTTGGAGTTGCTTTCAATATATTTTATGCAATGTTCGATTTGAAGAGACCCGGTGGCGGTGGTTATCAGTATGAAGAAAGTTCATCGGGTATGGGATATGGTGTAACGGTTGGCGCATTGGTCAAAGCAAACGAAATGTTCAGTTTTGGCGCATCATTCCGTACAAAAACAACCGTGACAATGAGCGGTGAAGCTGAAAATCCTGCAATGGCTTTATACACTGCACCTGCGACGAGTGATTTTGATCGTGAAGTATCGTGGCCCATGTGGATTGCCGGTGGTATTGCTTTCCATCCGATGCCCGAATTCGTAATCACTGCTGATGTCCAATTCAGCCAATGGTCAGAGAGTGAAGACGAGTTCACAACCGAATTTAAAGATGCAAAATGGGTTGCGGCATTAACTCCTAACGATAATAACAAGTTTATTTTGAAGTGGAAAGATGCCACACAGATTCGTTTTGGTCTCGGTTACTCGGTTGATGAATCGCTCGATCTGCGAGCCGGATTTTACATCGATCCAGCACCAGCACCGGACGAAACATATAATTTCTTGTTCCCGAGTATAAGCTACAACGCCATAACAATTGGTGGCGGGTATAAAATGAGCGATTTCGTATTCGATTTAGGAGTGGAATATTTAATGGGTAAAGATCGTGAGATCGATCCTATCGCCAATCCTGATGCAATGCCCGGAACACACGGCATGAATATATTCGCGTTCAGTTTCGGTATTGGATACGAATTCGAATAAGAGAAGAACATAATTCTTTAAATTTTAGAACTCCACCGAATACCCGGTGGAGTTTTATTTTATTACTTGAGCATCCCAAAATATTTTGGTATATTTAATCAGTAAAAATTTATCGTAGGATTTGAGTATCTTTTATTAGTTAGTAGTTATTTGTCAATGGTCAATGGTTAATGGTTAATGGTTAATGGTTAATGGTTAATGGTTAATTGTCAATTGTCAATTGTCAATTGTCAATCGTCAATTGTCAATAATCTAAAACCAATCACCCATAACTCATAACTCATAACTCATAACTCATAACTCATAACTCATAACTCATAACTAATCAACGCCCCCGTAGCTCAGTATGGATAGAGCAGCAGTTTCCTAAACTGTTGGTCGGAGGTTCGACTCCTCTCGGGGGTACAAATCAAACAAGATTGTTCAAGACGATAAGGGCTTTTGTGGTTTCTCCCGTCCTCAACTAAAGTTTTGGACAAAGTGATTTTTCCCGTTTCAAGCTATCGCTCGAAACGGGATCCGCAAAGTTACAGACAAGTTAACTGCACTTCGTTTGTTAACTTGTGTAACTTTGGGACTAAACCGCAGGTCAGCAGGGAGTTTATCCCGCTGAAGTGAAACGGAAGCAGGAACTCCTCTCGGGGGTACAAGATCAATGCAAAAGGAAAAAATTAAAATATGTACTGTCCCCTGTTATCGGTTTAACTCATTGGTGTATGTGGGAAGTTTGCATGTTAATCGATTATATATTATTTTAATTGAGTAATTTTTCATCATTCCATTAATTATGAGAGGATAAAAAAATGGATAGAATATTTCTCAATATTTTCGCATTAACGATTGCGGTTATTATTTGCGGAGATCTTTTCCAACCAGTTGTGGCTCAAACAATTTCGGGTGAGGGCCCGCCAATCGTCAAAATGCCTTTTATTACAATAGTAACCGGAAATACTGCAAAGATAGAAACATTTGTGGTGCCAAATGGTGCTGAGGTAACAGTTTGGATCGAATGGGGTGTATCGCTTTCCTATACTGAGGTGACAGCACCTGAAACATTTGATTGGATTTATGGAGCGAGCGTTTATAGAAATCTTTATGGTTTAAATCCACTTACTAAGATTCACCTTCGTGTGGTGGCACAGAATAAATATGGAATTACATATGGAATGGATACAACATTCACAACTCTGAGTGAACCAATATTAAGTGAACCGATATTTGTACATGCAGATAGTATTACACAAACTTCTGCGCGCTTGCACGTGAAGTGCAGATTGCACGGTGCGGACACATGGATTGGATTTTACGGCGGAACAAAAATGAATGAATCACTATACGAATTCAGATATGTATATATTGGCTCCGGCGATATGGATGTTGAAACAACTTTTGTCGTTTCAGGATTAATACCTAATACTGTTTATAATATTGAGATGGATGTATATTCACATAGCAGATGGATAACTAGTAACGAACAGACTTTTTCAACATGTAATGATTCGGCAGCCAAGGGACTTCTTGTACCGGTGAAAGTTAAAGACATGAAAGGGAGGATAAATACTCGCCGCTTTGGTATTCATACAATGGCAACGGATTGTGAAGATAGAAAATTGGATGAACTTGAATTGCCGCCTCTCCCTCCAAGTACTGCCTTAGAGGCAAGATTTCTTGTTAAATGTATTGGGTTGGGTACATATACGGATATCAGACAGTATATTTCACCCACACAGATTGATACATACAAGTTAAGATTCCAAACCGATGCTTTTAGTGGATATCCGATTACGATATCATGGCCCGATTTAGATAGTTTATATGCGGGTAGGGTTATTATGAAAATATCAAGTGATTCATTAGATATGAAAACTATAAACTCGTGTGATATTATTGATCCCGATCTCGGTCTTGTTAAGATCATCGCCGAGGCACCACGGCCCATCGCGGGTGTGCCAAACGTGATTACCGAAAATGCCGCTGTAGTAGGACATGAACATGGTCAAATAAACGCTCAGGTGAATCCTGCTGGTCTTGCAACGAATGGGTGGTTTGAGTGGGGACCTTCAATATCTTATGGAAGAACAACATTGGAAAAAGGAGTGGGTAACGAGGCAGGGCATATACCAATGAACGAATTTATTTTTGGATTACAGAACAATACTCAATATCATTATCGGGCTGTGGCTCAAAATTCAAGCGGTACAATTTATGGAGATGACCAAACTTTCATCACAACCGAGCCAACTGGAGTTGAGATATTGGAATCGATGCCTTCCGATTATTTCCTGTATCAAAATTATCCAAATCCACTGAACCCATCAACGATAATTCAATATCACCTTCCTGCAGAAAGCAGGGTTAGTCTAAAAATATTCAATTTGCTCGGACAACTCGTATCTGAATTGTTGAATGAAGATCAACCGGTAGGTTTAAAGACAGTCGAGTGGAACGGATCAGAATATGCGGCCGGTATTTACTATTACAAGCTTAGTGCAATCACCGTCGCTGATCCGCGAAAAACTTTCTCCAAAGTTCGAACTATGTTATTAATCAAGTGAATGGAAATTAATAGAAACACTGTTAATTAATCGAATTCATTGAAATTTGTTATCGCTAATAAGATATGATGATGAGTGATGGATTAAGAAGAATATAGACGCTTCCATAAGTTCACATCTGTCTTCAACAAAAAGAGACGAAATCCCGAACCCACAAAGTTCGGGTTTTTATTTCTTAAAATTTACTTGAGTCTCCTTGATAATTTTGGTATATTAACCAAGTCTTTGAACGATTACTCAGCAAGACTGATTCAATTTACCTGAAAATAATATCAATCAATTATATCGAATTAAATGAGATTAAGTAAAAATTTTATTCCAACTGTCAAAGAGATTCCATCAGATGCTCTTATTCCAAGCCACCAATTAATGCTTCGAGCAGGTATGATACGCTCGTTGAGCGCGGGTGTTTATTCATTCCTTCCATTAGGATACAAAATCCTGAAGAAAGCAATGGAGATAATCCGTGATGAAATGGATGCTATAGGCGGACAGGAATTCCATCTGCCAGCCCTCAATCCAATTGAGTTATGGGAAGAAACGGGTCGCGTGAAAGCATTCGGCGATACTATGTTTCATATAAAAAATCGAGCATTGGTTCTCGCTCCAACACACGAAGAAGTTATTTGCTCCATCGCCAAAAATCACCTTAAATCGTACCGCGATTTACCACAGATTTGGTATCAGATCCAGATGAAGTTCAGGAATGAACCAAGACCACGATCGGGTGTAATACGTGGCAGGCAATTTTTTATGAAAGACTCTTACAGTCTTGATGCAACGTGGGACGGGCTTGACAAGAGTTATGATTATCATGCTGAAGCATATAAGAAAATGTTCACGCGTGCCGGATTAAAATATTTCATCGTAGGCGCTTCGAGTGGTGCAATGGGCGGCAGCGCATCGCAGGAGTTCATGATTGAATCGGAATCTGGTGAAGATACCTGCGCCGTTTGCGATGGTTGCGGATATGCCGCTAATATTGAAGTGGCAACCTCGGCAATGCAAAAAGCACATCGCGATCCTGAAAACAAGGCGATGGATGAAATCTCAACTCCAAATGTTGGTACCATTGATGAGCTTAAAGAATTTTTAAAAATCGATGAGCAGTATCTTGCAAAATCGTTAGTCTTCATGCAAGATAAAACACCGGTTCTTGTTTTGATGATGGGAAACGATCAGTTGAACGAATCGAAATTATTGAGCGCTATTGGTTCGGAAGTGCGTTCCTGTCATGCTGATGAATTGAAAGCGCTTACCGGAGCTGATGGCGGATCGATTGGTCCAATCGGTTTGGAAGGATTTAAAATTATTGTCGATAAACGATTACAAGGCGCGAATAACTTAATCAGCGGTGCGAATAAAAACCATTATCATATCTCGAACATTGATTTAAACCGGGATGTGAAGGTTGGTGGTTATTTTGATCTCAGAACCGTAAATGCAGGTGAACCATGCGTTAAATGCGGTAAACCGTTGCGCGTTGTTAATGCAATTGAACTTGGACATATTTTTAAATTAGGAACAAAATATTCGGATGCGCTTCATGCGTATTATCTTGATGAAAATGGGAAAGAGAAACCTATAATCATGGGAAGTTACGGAATTGGTGTTGAGCGTGTTGTTGCATGTTTCATTGAACAGAATAACGATCAGCACGGCATCGTTTGGAACAAAGCGCTTTCTCCGTACCATGTTCACTTGATAATGGTAAATTCGAACAACGAAAAAGTTGTCAGCACGGCAGAAGGTTTATACAAGAAGTTGCAGGAATCGCTCGTCGATGTTTTGTTCGACGACCGCGATAACGTAAGTCCGGGATTTAAATTCAAAGATGCCGATCTTATCGGTATTCCTATCCAGATAATTGTTGGAGAAAAGAATGTATCTTCGGGCAATGTAGAAGTGAAAATGCGCAACACAGGTAAACGAGAAATAATTGAAATACCGAAAGTCTGCCATTACGTTGAAAAGTTTTTAGAGTCTTAGTCCAAAAGTGTTTCATATAATCAGGCAATGAAAAGCTGGACGCAATTCCGGCTTTTTTCTTGCCGATAATATTTTTTATTGTAATTGAAATTGAGCATGTCTGAATTTATTCATCTTCATAATCATTCCCACTTTAGTTTACTCGACGGTGCCGCGTCTGTTGACGGATTAATTCAAGCCGCGGTTGATAATAAGATGCCCGCTGTGGCTCTTACAGACCATGGTGTTATGTTCGGGGCTATCGAGTTCTATAAAAAAGCTCAAAAGGCAGGGATCAAACCAATTCTTGGGTGCGAAATGTATATCGTAACCAAAGGATCCAGGTTCGATAAAGATATCAATGCAATCAAAACCAAACAGGGTCAAGGCAGGGGAATCTATTACCACGTAGTTCTGCTGATAAAAGATTATGAAGGATATAAAAACCTGATTCGTTTGTGTACGCTTGGTCATACAGAAGGATTTTATTACAAACCGCGAATCGATATTGAACTTCTCCAGAAATATTCAAAAGGTCTCATCGCGCTGTCAGCTTGCCCGAATGGAGTGGTAGCTCATCAGTTAGTTCAGGGTAATTATGAAGATGCGCGGGAAACCACTTCTTTATTTGTTGATATATTCGGAAAAGATTTTTATCTCGAATTGCAGAGTCATGGACTTGAAAAAGAGAAACCGATTTTGGAAGGGATGCCGAAACTTGCAAAAGAATTCAACATAAATCTTGTTGCGACAAACGATGTTCATTACATCAAACCGGAACATGCGCTCGCTCATAATGTATTGCTGATGATTCCCGACGCTTCACAGTCGAACACAACCGATTATCACCAATTACGCTACCAAACAGATCAGTTGTATTTCAAATCGGCAGAAGAAATGTCGCGCACTTTTAAAGATTTCCCAACCGCGTTATCTTCAACGATCGAGATTGCCGAAAAAATTGAACAGTACCGTCTTGAACCGGAGAAGCCGAACATGCCCGAGTTTCCCGTTCCTCAAGATGCTGGTACGAAGAAACTTGATGAATATCTTAATCACCTTGCTCAACGCGGATTGGAACGCCGGTATAAAGAAATAACACCTGACATCAAACAACGTTTCGAGCATGAACTTGCAGTTATCAATAAGATGGGTTATGCTGGTTACTTTCTTATTACGGCGGATTTTATAAATGCGGCCCGAGAAATGAGCGTGCTTGTTGGTCCCGGGCGGGGAAGTGCTGCCGGCAGTATTGTTTCATATTGTTTGGGTATCACAAATGTTGATCCGTTGAAGTACGATTTGCTTTTCGAACGATTTCTCAATCCGGATCGTGTTAGTATGCCCGACATCGACATAGATTTTTCCGATAGCAAACGCGACCGCGTTATTGAATATGTGAAAAAGAAATATGGCGGAGAATCTGTATCTCAGATTATAACATTCGGGACACTTTCAACACGAGCAGTTCTGAAAGATGTTGGGCGAGTAATCGGCGTTCCGCTGAGTATAATCGAATCGATCACTAAACAAATTCCGGTAATCCAAGGGAAAGTAACTCCGCTTGCCGAAGCATTGGAAATCAATCCGGAGTTAAAGTGGATTAAAGAAAGTCCCGATGATAAAATTCGTGAGTTGATAGAAATATCGTTGGTTCTTGAAGGATTCAATCGTAATGCTTCAACACATGCCGCCGGAGTTGTTATTGCACCCGGACCGTTAATCGAGTACGTACCGTTGTATAAAACTCCTCAAACCGAAATCATGACTCAATACAACATGATCGATCTTGAGAAAGCCGGATTACTCAAGATGGATTTCTTGGGGCTTCGCACACTTACGGTTGTTGAGAACGCTTTGCAGCTTATCAAAGAGAATTATGGCGTTGAAATCGATCTGGATAGTATTCCAGAGAATGATGCAGATACTTTCGCGTTATTTAGCAACGGACAAACGATTGGTGTTTTCCAGTTCGAATCATCGGGGATGCAGGAATGGCTGAGAAAATTAAAACCGACGAGCATCAGCGATCTTGTAGCGATGAACGCGTTATATCGCCCAGGTCCGATGGAAATGATCGGCGATTTCATTCGGAGAAAGCAAGGCGCGAGAATAGATTATTTGCATCAGTCGTTAGAACCGATCCTGAAAGAAACATACGGAATCATCGTTTATCAGGAACAGGTGATAAGGATAGCGAGTGAGATAGCCGGATTTACACTTGCAAAAGCCGACTTGATGCGCCGTGCGATGGGTAAAAAAGACAAAGATTTAATGGCGAGGCAAAAGAAAGAATTTATTGAAGGTGCGCTGAAAAAAGGATTTACGAAAAAAGTCGGTTCCGATATTTTCGATATGATTGAAAAATTTGCATCGTACGGTTTTAACAAATCGCACAGTGTAGCATACAGCGTTTTGGCATATCAAACCGCATACATCAAAGCGCATTATCGACCTGAGTTCATGGCGGCGAATATGTCGGCAGAGATTGGCGATACAGATTATGTTGTTCAATTGATTGAAGAATGCCGGCGAATGAAGCTCCCTGTGTTACCGCCCGATATAAATGAAAGCGGCGTTCAATTTATTGTAACTAAAGAGGGAATTCGCTTTGGGATGAGCGCTATAAAAAATGTCGGCGTACATGCGGTAGAAAATATTATAAAGACCCGGAACGAACATGGACACTTTGAAAACATTTTCGATTTTTGCCGTCGAGTTGATTTGCGCTTGGTTAATAAAAAAACGCTCGAAGGTTTAATCCAAGCAGGTGCTTTCGATGGATTGCATAAAAATAGATCGCGTGTATTCGATGTAATTGAATCGGCAATCCAATATGGTCAGAATTATAAGGAGCAAGTTGCAAAAGGACAATCGTCTTTGTTCGAGGGGGGTGCGGTTGTTAAGAAGCAAGAACAATATCCGTCTCTGCCAAAAATAAATGAATGGTCTGAGAGCGAAAAACTATCGCGCGAAAAATCGGTGCTGGGATTTTACGTATCTGGACATCCTTTAAGAAAATATGAGTCCGACATCCAAGCTTTCACAACGGCGCAATTCGGCACTGGCGCAACTGTGAAGCAGGGAGCCACTCTTCGTGTTGCCGGTATTATCTCGGCGTTAAAGAAGAAGGTAGATAAAAAAGGAAATATGATGGCTTTTCTTACCTTAGAAGATTTCAGCGGCAAAGGTGAATGTATTGTTTTTTCAGATGCGTACCGGACATATCAACATCTGTTAATTGAAGACGCCATGATCATGGCGATTGGAACAGGTGAGCAAAATGGTGAGACCCTCCGTATTTTCATCAAAGAAGTTATTCCGATAGAAAAAGTAAGAGAGAAATTTGCGAAGAGCGTAATAATTTCTATCCGCTTAGATGACACACCAGAGACTGCCATATCAAAATTAAAACAGTTAGTCGACAATCATAAAGGAAAATATCCATGCTTTTTTCATGTCATCAATTCTGACGGTGTAGATGCCAAACTGTATCAATCTACTACGGCAAGCGTTGACGTCTCCAACGAATTCATAGCGGCGGTTGAGCAATTATTAGGACCATCGAGTATAAGAATATCTCAATAGAATTTTGTATATTGACACAGTTTATGATAACTATTTTTAAAGGGATTTTTAAATGAAACCAATTGAAGTAAACGATGCGAATTTTCAAAAAGAAGTTATTGAAGCCGATAAGCCAGTTCTCGTAGATTTTTGGGCGGTGTGGTGCGGTCCCTGCAAAATGATAGCGCCCCACGTAGATGAACTTGCCAAGACCTATGAGGGACGTTTAAAAGTAGCGAAATTAGATGTTGATTCAAATCCTAAAACCGCTATGCAGTTTGGAATACGCAGTATTCCGACTTTATTAATTATCAAAGGTGGGCAAGTTGCCGAACAGATTATCGGCGCCGTATCGAAATCTCAGCTTATACAAAAGGTGGAATCCCATCTATAATTTAATTTGTGTCAAATATTTTACATGAATCAATTTTAAGGGTTACATTCGCGTAACCCTTTTTTAATATTCTTTCCGAAGCGATATCAAAGAATTTTCCTAATATCATGTTGGCAACCGAAATAACGGGTGATATTTTCTAATTTCGATGATAATAATGAATTGATGCAAATTAGCAGCGATGAAATATTTATGGAAAATCTCCCATTATCAATAATTACTTTTTATTATTGTTGACAATAAGCGTATCTTTCCTTAAGTTTAATAAAAATATGCCGATAATCTATTGAATTGTATCGGAATATTTCAACACCAGAAAGAGAGCAAAAAGGGATAAGTGGCGGCTTTCTTTGATGTTTTAATATGGTGCACGATTTGTATGTACTACTGACTGATTATTCGAGATTATGAACTGAACGAATGTTTTATCTATGTCATTATTAAATAACAACGATTTTAATCCCATTAATTGTTTACGAACATGGGGGAACCAATGAAATATTTTACTCGTTACTGCACCATTTATTCTGTCCTCGTTGCACTTCTAGTTTTTTCGCATTTATCAATTGCAAATCAATATCGTAGTAAAGCTTCTGGGTTATGGGCTACGCCTGCTACCTGGTCTGTCTCGACCGATGGTGGTGCAACCTGGGCAGATGCATCTAACACACCAGGTACATTGGCATCTGATTCGGTACTGGTAAGAGATACACATACGATTGCGATTAACACAACAACGACGATTGCATATTTGAAAGTTGGTGAAGGCACAAGCGGAATACTTGAATACGATGGAATCGTTCGCACTCTGACTTTAACAGGTGATTTGGACATTTTAACAGGGTCAACATTTCGTGGTCCGAATACCGGAACTCTCACGAGCATTTTAATGTTGGGTGGGAATGTGTTTAACAATGGAACGTTCAACATGTACACCGGTTCAGGTCGGGTTACAGATGTAACTTTCAATAAAAATGGGAATCAAATATTCAGCGGTTCAGGGTCAACGATATTCAATAAAATAATCCTTAACATGGGGACGAGCAAATTGAATACGCTCGATTTTCAATCTGTAATATCAATGAGTCAGGCATCGGGTTCTCCAACACTTACATTAACAAATGGTAGTTTTAAACTTTCAAGCGCTTCAACTATTCGTCCTTTCGGTGGTACGAACTTCACTATCGGTTCAACTGCAGGTTATATTTTAAATCACGCATCTGCAGTTTCGCAGTGGGGAAGTAATTCGTCGTTAATAGTGAGCGGTGACCTTATAATTAATAACGGTACGATGACCATAAGCAGTGCCGGCGGCGCTAATCGGTTGGATATTGGTGCAACCGGAAGATTTATAATCGGTGCGGGGACACTAACTATAAACGGCAGGTTAGTATCGAATGTTGTAGGTGGAGTTGTAACAATTAACGGTGGAACAGTAGCGATAGCTCCTGGAGGGGCAGTTAACACCGCATCGAATTCTATATTTGAAATAGCAAATTCAACCTTCACAATGACAAACGGAACGGTTAGCGTCGCAAGCGGTAACGCTAATACAACATTGCCCGATATAAATATAAATCTTTCTGGCACTCCTGTTACCGGCGGTTCTTTTTTAATTACATCAGGAACAGTTGTAGATACTATTTCAGTAAGCAGTAATGCTCCTCTTTACAACTTTCAGGTTCAAAACGGAACGGCTGCTGTGACTGCACAACTACGAAACAATACATTGCAGATTCAAAACAATTTTACCGTTACATCAGGTACGCTTGATGCGAACAGTCGTGATATTACGGTGGGAGGTAATTGGTCGAACGCCGGCACATTCATCTACACAGGAAACACAGTAACATTTAATGGCTCGGGTGTGCAATCAATTTCCAAAACGGGTGGAGAGATTTTTAATCATCTCTCGATGAATAAATCTGCCGGTAGTTTAACTTTAAATAATTCTATAACTGTTAATGGCAACTTGACTCTTTCCAACGGAACGATTGCAGATGGCGGAAATATAATAACTGTTATAGGTAATGTAACAAACAGCGCGACTCATACCGGCTCGGGGAAAATATTGCTAAGTGGGGGAGTTACATCTCACACTATCTCTGGCTCAGGTACATTCTCGAATCTTGAATTGAACGATGCCATAAACGCATCACTTTCTGCAAGTCCCACAGTAGGTGGCTCTCTATTATTAACTGCAGGAACACTAACTGTAGGTGCTTCAAATTCATTACAGATGGCAAATGGAAGTTCAATCGTGCAAACATCCGGTTCTTTAGCATCGGGAACAAACGGCGGTACAATTTCATTTATGGGAGGGGGAACAATAACAGGAACATTGATTTTCAATAATGTTACAATCGGTGGAGCCGTTAATTTTGGAACATCTTCCACGATTGGATTCGGCGGTGCATTAGTGATAAACAGCGGTGGTTCGGTTCTAACGAATCCACCTACATTCAATTCCGGTTCAACCTTGAAATATTTTTCTGGCGGAACATATCAACGTGGTTTAGAATGGAGTTCAACGAGTAGTGCTGGGTATCCTGCATCTGTAACGATAGGAAATAACACTACACTTGATCTCGGTTTTGGTGGTGCATCAACTCAAAGAAAAGTTGCAGAAAATATTCAAATAGATGGCGGGTCTACTTTATCGATGGCAGTTACTCCAATGACAGCATCATTGGAGGTTTTAGGGAGTATTAACAACGATGGGACGCTAACCCTTTCAACTTCTTCGGGTGGTGATTTGTTGTTATATGGTAATTTTGCATCAAACGGTACATTCTATCCAAGCGGTCGGTCTGTAAATTTCTTAGGTGGGAATATTCAACAATTATCTAAAAGCATCGGTTCGTTTGATTTTGATTATATAATTTTGAATAAAAATAACGGCGTTGTGCTGTTAGATAACAATGTTACTATCTTAGCGCCTGCAGGTGGTAATTCAATACAGTATGACGGCACGAATGACGTAATAGATCTTAACGGAAAGACTTTAACATTATCCGGAACAATTGGCGGAATAAATACAACCGGCGGTTTGAAAGGAAGCGGTTCTTCAAATCTTGTCATTAATGGGACTGGAGCGTTAGGCACACTCCGATTTATAAGTGGCGGCGAAGTTTTAAATAATCTCACAGTAAATAGAACAAGCTCAGGAAGTGTATCGCTCGGTTCTGATCTTACCGTTAGCGGTGTTCCAACTTTTACGGATGGTTCTTTTGAAGTTGGCGCTCATACGTTCTCCCTGAATGGCTCAGCGATTGCAGGAGTGAATACAAATCTTACAACAACGTCATCGTCCAATCTAAATTTTGGTGGGACATCATCAGGTGTTGTTTTACCTGCAAGTGTTTCCAACATAAATAATCTTACGATTAATAATCCATTGAATGTAACTGCTGGCGGTAATCCAACAGTGCACGGAACGCTCACAGTTTCGAATGGCGATCTTGTTACCGAATCAAATACAATAACACTTGGAATGAACGCAACAATATCTGAAGCGGCTGATGCTACTGTGTTAGGCAATCTCACAACGACAAGAAATATTACAGCGACATCAGGGACTCAATATTTCGGCAACATCGGTTCTGATATAACTCTTAACGGGACAGCACTCGGATCAACAACTATTTTACGTAAAACCGGAACCGCATCGACCGGAAACAGCCACAGTTCAATTCTTCGTTATTTTAATATTACGCCAACTAATAATTCTGGTTTAAATTCAACATTATCTTTTCATTATGATGCAAGTGAGTTGAATAGCCAAGACCCATCTACATTGCGCTTGTTCAAATCAATAGATGACGGCGCAACTTGGACAAACAGAGGTGGAATTGTAAATACAACCGAGAAGACAATTACTTTAACCGGTGTTTCCGATTTTTCAAGATGGACTGCATCGAACGATTTAAATTCACTTGGTGAAACTCCCATTCCCATCCTCACTTCAATTTCTCCCGATAATAAAGTTACAGGAGAATCGGGTTTCACATTGAATGTTACCGGAAATAATTTTGTAGATGGACAATCCGCGCTTCAGTTCGATGGAAGTAGTAGATCAACAACTTTTTTTAATGAATCCCAATTAACTGCGATAATACCGGCAACTGATTTAACGACGGCAGGAAATAAGAATATAACTGTCTTCAATAATGGTGGTGGAGGTATTTCAAACTCTTTAACTTTTACGGTCAACAAAGCTTCAACAACAACAGCTCTTGCCAGTTCGATAAATCCTTCTGTTTATGGTCAAAGTGTAACATTAACTGCAACGGTGACAGTGAATTCACCAGGTTCCGGAACTCCAACCGGTTCGATCAGTTTTAAGGATGGGGTAGTAACGATAGGAAGCGGCGCGTTGAATGGATTGGGGCAGGCAACATTGTCAACTTCTACGCTCGATGTCGGCTCTCACTCGATTACTGCTGAATATGTCGGTGATTCAAACTACAACGGGAGTGTTTCATCGAGTACAATTCAGAATGTGAATAAAGCATCAACTACTACATCATTAACATCGTCTACAAATCCATCCGTGAGAGGCGAGAGTGTGTTATTAACGGCATCTGTTGTGGCTAACTCTCCCGGTACCGGAATACCAACAGGTATGATCACATTCAAGGATGGTGGTGTAATTGTTGATACAAAGACTGTTGACGTGTCTGGAGAAGCGATCTTGAATCTCAACACACTTTCTGTCGGATCTCATACGCTAACTGCTGAATACAGTGGTGATACTCATTACGAAGTAAGCGCATCCGGTGATTTGACACAGACAGTGAATAAAGCCCAAACAGTAACAACATTAATTTCATCTCTTAATCCATCTGCTTTTGGCCAAAATATAAACTTTACGGCGACTGTAACGGTGAATTTGCCGGGAGTTGCAATGCCGACCGGTACAGTGGTTTTAAAAGAAGGGGGAACAACTTTAGGATCAGGGAGTGTAGATGGAAGTGGGCAAGTTATTTTCGCCATCAGCTCATTAGTTGTAGGTTCTCATGATGTTCATGCAGAATATTCCGGCGATGCAAATTGCGAGAGCAGCAACTCCAGTGCGGTTACACAAGTGGTAGACAAAAAATCTACATCAAGCATTCTGACAATCAATATTAATCCGTCTGTATATTTGGATGAAATTATTTTGAAAGACAGCGTCTACGGCTCGGTGCCGGATGGAGGAACGGTGCAGTTTAAAGATGGAGTTGTGAATCTTGGTTCACCAATTTCTATTGATGGAAATGGTGTTGCAACGCTTTCAATATCATCTTTGATTGCCGGGTCGCACAACTTGAGCGCTGAATACAGTGGTACAACTAATTACGATGGTTCGATTTCGAATACGGTCGTGCAAACAGTTCAAAAACGGTCAACGGTAAGTTATCTGACCTCTTCGCAAAATCCATCCTTATTCGGAGAATCGGTTACATTTAAAGATAGCGTTGTAGGTTCAGTGCCGGATGGCGGAACGGTTCAATTCAAAGATGGTCCTTCCGACATCGGTTCACCGGTTCCAATTGATGCCAATGGTGTTGCTGTAATTTCAATCTCGAACTTGAGTGTGGGATCTCATTCAATCACCGGCAGCTACAGCGGTACAACTAATTACCTACCGAGTGTCTCAAATACCGTTAATCAAATCGTTGGTATAAAAACCACAACAAGTTATTTGAGTTCTTCTTTGAATCCTTCAGTATATGGAACGATGATAGTATTTAAGGATAGTGTCTATGGATCAGTTCCCGATGGTGGCACTGTTCAATTCAAAGATGGTGTTTCCAATCTTGGTGCACCTGTATCAATAGACGTGAATGGTGTGGCTGTCTATACAACGTCGGATTTAAGTGCCGGTTCTCATTCAATTACCGCGGAGTACAGTGGAACATCTAATTATTCACCAAGCATATCGAACACAATAAATCAAGTCGTCAACAAAAAATCAACAACAAGTGTGCTTGTCTCTTCTCTGAATCCGTCATCATATGGAGAAGCGATAACTCTAACTGATAGTGTGTATGGTTCTGTCCCCGACGGCGGAACGGTGCAGTTCAAAGATAATGGAGTGAATGTTGGATCTCCGATTGCAATAAATGCGAATGGTGTTTCCATATTAACTATTAGTACTCTTTCAGCAGGGAATCATAACATCACCGCGGAATACAGTGGCACAAGCAATTTTGAATTTTCCACATCAAACACAATCGTTCAGAGCGTGAATCAAACTATAACATACAACATTCTCACATCGTCTTTGAATCCATCGTATTTCGGTGATGTTATAACTCTTCGCGATAGTATAGTAAATACTGAGCCGGGGCTTGGCACAGTTCAGTTCAAAGATAACGGCATCAATCTTGGTGCGCCAACTCCGCTTGGATTAAATTCAACTGTTGATTTAGTCATATCAAATTTTACTGTTGGTACACACACAATCACAGCGCATTATAGTGGGGGAATAAATTATCAGCCCAGCATTTCAAATGTGGTTCTCCAAATCGTTAACCGTAAGCCCACTTCAAGTGTTCTAACAACTTCCGATATAATAATATTAGAGGGTGAGCTTCTTGTACTCAAGGATAGTGTTTTCGGTTCAATACCTGATGGCGGGACAGTTCAGTTTATGGATGGTGCTGTGCCAATCGGTTCACTCGTGGATATTGATACGGATGGATTGGCAATTTTAGAGATTTCAACACTTGCAATCGGACGGCACACGATAAGTGCGGTATATTCTGGAACTATAAATTATGAAGCAAGCATATCGAATTCGGTCAGCGTAGTAATTGGAGATTCAAATTCATACAGATCATTCTGTGCCGATAGCATTGCATTATCGAAAGACAATAAAGGAAAATATGGTTTGCCGGTTAAAAGAAAACCGGTACGAACGCAATTCTCGTTTGTGTTAACTTGTCAGTCGATAGACGCGACTGGTTTGCAGCTTGAATTTAGTAACAGCATTGATGTAGCATATCCATTCACAACCACTCCGCCATCTCAGATGGCGGCAGTAGATACAAGGTCCAAGAAATGGGATTTTATTTTTAATCCTCCTCTGGCGTTAGGACAAACTGTTACGCTTTCGGGATATGAGAATAATGGGAAACCGCAAAAGATTATCAAATATTTTTGGAAGAAATACGGCATTCAAGATGGATATACAGTCAGGTATCCGGTGGCGAGCATCAACATACCCAAACTTCCAATGCCGAATCGCATAAACGTGCTTGCAGAAATATTCATGCAAGGCGGTTACGATCAAACATACGGATTGATCGTTGGTAAAGATAGAAAGTTAGGAGAGGATAGTTCAAAATATTATGCGTGGTATCAAACATCCAGGTACAGTGATGTTATTAGAACACTTTACGCATCTCGTGTTGGGAAGTTGCACACCGGATATCCAAAGGGTTTTGATCAATTTATCGGCGGACGGCTGCTTCATGGAAAACAGAAATTAATGCCACCGACAAAATATGATAATATTTTGCTGGCAGATATGATTGCGTTAAAAGTTAGCATAACTTCGAGTGCGATGGGAAAAACGCCGTTTGGTTTTGGCGAATTAATATTCGACGATCCAACTGATCAGATAAATCCATTTAACGGTAGAATGCTGAAAGAATTAGCATCGATTGGCGATTCATTGATGATGGGATATTATGAAAATGGATCTCACTTATTCGCAGATTCAAGTTCATTCGAGGTATTCGATCAGGTGATTAGAAGGGTTACTCTCGCTTTCGAGGGAGGAATCGATACGCTTACATTCGCCGACTCTTTGGTTTTGCTTGGGGCAAACGTGCTTGCCGATGTGCCATTTATCCGAAGGGATCCTTCAATAGTGCCAGCGATAATTATTCCAATCAACAATCTTACGGAAGAATTGCCTGTATCGTATCGATTAGATCAAAATTATCCGAATCCATTTAACCCTGTAACGACTATTGAATTTGATCTACCTGTTCAGTCGAACGTAACTCTAAACCTGTTCAATATTGTAGGACAGCAAGTGGCAACAATTATTGATAATGAAATATTGGATGAAGGAACTCATCAATTTGATTATCATGCAGATCGTTTATCCTCAGGAGTATATTTCTACCGGCTGAGTGCGGTTGAAGTTCCGGCAGAGGATGGTTCGATACAAGGTGCGAGATATACTCGTGTCAAAAAGATGGTTTTAATGAAATAATTAATTTCGTCACAAATATTTTGAACATAGACTAAAATTGATATGAATGATAAAAATAAGATGAATATTCGACTTCTGCATGTTGATGACGAAGAAGCATTTCGGATGCAGATCAGCGAAATACTCACTTCGGATGGGTACAATGTGGAAACGGTAGTTGATGGGGTTGAAGCGATAAACATTCTTCAAGCAAAAAGATTCGACCTTGCGCTTCTTGATATATCGATGCCGAAGGTAAGCGGAATAGAAGTGCTCCATTTTATTAAAAAAAATTATCCTGCCACTGAAGTCATAATGTTAACTGGAGTCGATGATCTGAAAGTGGCGGTCGATTGCATGAAGGAAGGTGCGTTTCATTATCTAACTAAACCATTTCTCGTGGATGAATTGTCGCAGGTGATTGAAAGAGCGATCGAGCATCGCACTTTAAAGAATGAAAATAAAATAATGCGATCAGAGATAAGCCGGATCAGCGGTGTTGCTGAGCTTATCGGCGTGAGCCATCTGTTCAAAACTGTTATTTCAATCGCAGATAGGGTAGCGCCGACAGATAGCAGTGTTCTTATACAAGGTCCGAGCGGCACCGGAAAAGAATTGATAGCCGATTATATACATAAACACAGCTTACGTTCCGGAATGCCGTTGGTCGCAATCAACTGTGCCGCGATTCCGGATACACTGCTTGAGAGCGAATTGTTTGGACACGAGAAAGGAGCGTTCACCGATGCGCGCGCACAGAAACAAGGATTGATTGAATTAGCAGATTGTGGTACTTTATTCTTAGATGAAGTTGGAGATATAAGTTCGATTATCCAACCTAAGTTGCTGCGTTTTGTGCAAACAGGTGAATTCAGACGCGTTGGAGGAAATACAACCTTACGTGCCGATGTTAGATTAATTTCTGCAACAAATAAAGATCTTCGCGAAGAAGTGAGACAATCGCGATTCAGGGAAGATCTTCTGTATCGTTTAAATGTTATCACGATAACCATACCTCCGCTTCGCGAGAGGAAAGAAGATATCCCATTATTGATAGATAATTTTTTCACGAAAAAACTCAGAGGTAAAAAGACAAAGCGATTAAGCGGCAAAGCGCTTGATCTTTTACTCAAGTATGATTGGCCCGGTAATGTTCGTGAACTTGAAAATGTGTTGGAGAGTGCGGCTATACTTTCAAATGGAGACGAGATAGAGCCGATTGATTTGCTCTTACCAAATCTAAGAAAAGGTTATTCCGATTCGATGAGTGCGATAGATTCATCAACGGTTGAAATTTCATTAAAGGAACTTGAAAGAATCCATATTACTAACATCTTAAAAAATGTCTCGGGAGATAAAAAGATCGCATCAAAAATATTGGGAATAAGCTTGAAAACTCTCTACACAAAAATCGCTCAATATAATCTTTAATCCGTCTTCGCGTTCCACTTCAGCGGACGAAAAGGTATGGGTACAAATCCGCGCCGCCTGTCTATGACTTGTGGAGCGTGTTTGATTGAATACTATCAAATGTTATATCTCGCAGCGAAGTGTCTCATTATTTTTCCTACTTCAAGCACAATCCATTAAAACTGTTATAATTAATTCTAGAGACTTCCGAAAAATTCTCACGGAGTCACCCTGAACTCGTTTCAGGGTCTAAAATTGAATAGATTCCGAAACAAGTTCGGAATGACTCTGACATTTTCTGAATATTTCAGATGTTTCTTCTACTTAATTTTGTAGAATTTACAACCTTTTTTCTATCCCGGTATACTTACCAAAATATTTCCAATTTCTATAAGTTATTCAAAACAAATGAGATAAAGGATATTTCAGATATATCCAACAAGTTGAATTGCAATGGCATTCAATTTGAGTGAAAACATTGAAGAGAAAATTGTATGAAGACAAACTCACATAAAACTAAAAACATTATCCATAAGGAGGATAATATGAAAAAAGTTAGATTACATATGGCAATGGGGGCATTAATTTTAGTTGTTATGATCGGCTTCGCTAATGGTTCTGCGCCAGCTCAGGAAAATCCTGTCCCGATTCTTTATAGCATATCACCAGACTCGATAGTGAAAGGTAACGATGGTATTACAATGACTCTTTTCGGAGATAATTTTGTAACATCATCAGTTGTTAAATTTAATAATGTTGTAATGTCGATAAGTTTTATAAGCTTATCTGAGCTTGAGGCAACAATAGCGCCCGAGTATCTTTCAACTCTCGGAATCTTCGAAGTAATTGTTTTTAATCCGCTACCCGGCGGTGGTACGTCAGACGCGAAATTGTTCAAGATAACCAGTGCAGACCAATTGTTGATTAGTTTATCACCTGCTACTATGAGACAAGATGCAGTTGATTTAGTGTTGTATGTTACCGGAGAAAATTTTAATGAGAATTGTGTAATACGTTTTGCAGGCATTGATCGTGTTACAACATTTGTCAGCAGCAGCGAATTAAGAACTGTCCTGCTCAATTCTGACCTTGAGAATGTTGGCCATGCGAATGTTACCGTTTATAATTTTGGTTCAGGTGGCGAAACAAATCCATTAGATTTTGAAATCCTATATGGCACACCTGTCATAAATGAAATAACTCCTAGTATTCGCAAAGCTCGGAGCGTAGGTTTTTCAATGATTATCAAAGGAAGCGGCTTCGCACCGATTTCGACAGTATATTTCGATCAACTGCCACTTACTACAACATATTTATCATCATACGAACTTGTTGTACAAATTCCTCAAATCATTGTTGATGTACCGGCAACCTATTCAGTCACTGTAACAACTCCGGTACCGGGTGGAGGTACATCTAACAACATCATATTTACTGTCGTAGAACCGATACCGGAAATTACGGCAATCGATCCGAATCGGAAAAAAGTCGGATCACAAGGATATATGATGAAGATCGAAGGAACAGACTTTATTTCGTCAACAAAAGTTTTTATAAATGGCTCAGAACGAATTACGACATTCGTAAACTCAAATTTAGTATATGCCAGTGTGCTATCTGAAGATCTTGGAATACCGGGTCAATATCCAATCACTGTTCAAAATAACGGACTTACGTCAAGTCCTGCTTATTTGTTAGTGTATAGAGATAAATTAAAGATAGAACCATCATTCGATAAAGTGGTTTCAGGGTTTGATCCTGAAGGCAGATTGATCGCGCGGAATTATCCCAATCCTTTCAATCCACAAACCGAAATTTATTTTGAATTAACTTCAACAACCGTTGTTACACTGCAAGTGTACAATTCGGTCGGCCAGCAAGTGGGATTGCTCATTGACAAATCCGAGTTATCCGCAGGTGTGCATTCGGTCCGGTTCGATGCCAACGCATTATCATCCGGTCAATATTTCTACAGAATAACCTCAGTTGACATGGATGGAAATATTACATCAACCATGAATAAAATGATATTAATTAAATAACGACACTTCATACTGTCCTCCTGATGCCGTGCGCTTCCCCTTTGCGTACGGCATTTTTTGTTTGATACTCACACTGTTTTTTCATATATTCATTTCGCTACAACTTATTGTTTTATTATCTATTTAAGAGAATATATATTTCATGCAATATAAAAAACGCACACACACATGCGGGGAATTAAGAGCATCCGATGCAGGTAAAAATGTTACCCTAACGGGTTGGGTAGATTTCCAGCGCGATCTTGGCGGAGTTATCTTTATCGTTGTACGAGATCGGTACGGGAAGACGCAGGTTGTCTTTAATCCAAAGAATAATTCTCAGCTTCATCAACAAGCCGCCGGTCTTAGAAGTGAAGATGTTATATCCGTGTCTGGTAAAGTGAATCATCGTCCGGATGGGATGATTAATCCCAATATGCCAACAGGTGAAATCGATATCGCCGTCGAAGAACTAACAATCATAACTAAATCCGATGTTCCACCTTTTGCAATAACAGACGATGTAAATGCAAGTGAAGAACTTCGTCTTCAATATCGATACCTTGATCTTCGCCGGTCTCCACTTCAGAAAAATTTTCTCATTCGTCACCAAATGTATCAAATTACGAGGAAGTATTACGATGAATTGAACTTCATCGAAGTTGAAACTCCGATACTTATGAAGAGCACGCCGGAAGGTGCTCGCGATTACCTGGTCCCAAGCCGTGTTCATCACGGTAAATTTTATGCTCTTCCACAATCGCCGCAAACATATAAGCAATTGTTGATGGTTGCAGGAATGGATAGATATTTCCAGATAGTCAAATGTTTCCGTGACGAGGATTTACGTGCAGATCGACAACCGGAGTTCACTCAGATAGATGTTGAGATGTCTTTTGTAGATGAAGAAGATATTTATCAGGTGACAGAGGGATTAATGAAACGGTTTTTTAAAGAGATTAAAGGAATCGAAATTCAAACACCTTTTCCCCGTTTGACTTATAAAGATGCAATAGAAACTTACGGCTCGGATAAACCGGATACGCGATTTGACTTAAGGTTTACACAAGTAAATGAATTGGTTCAGGATTCAGGATTCAAAGTCTTTGCCGATGTTGTGAAGAAGGGTGGAGTGGTTGCCGGGTTTGTAGCACCTCAATGTGCGAACTATTCACGCAGTCAACTCGATCTTCTTACCGATCTTGCAAAGAAAATGGGTGCCGGCGGTTTGGTGTGGATGAAAGTTACAGCCGAAACTGTTGAATCACCAATAGAAAAATTTATCGGTAAAGAAGTTCTTCTAGCGGTCAAAAATAAAATGAAAGCCACTTCAGGTGATCTTATTCTTCTAATCTCCGATAGTTGGATGAAAACGTACTCAATCCTCGGTAATCTCCGGCTTGAAATTGCCAAGAGGTTGAACCTCCTTGATGATTCGAAGAATAATTTATTGTGGGTAACCGATTTCCCGATGTTCGAGTATGATGAAAACGACAAGAGATACGTTGCGGTTCATCATCCGTTCACATCACCGAAGATAGATGATTTACCGCTATTAGATTCTGATCCATCCAAAGCGCGGGCACGTGCATACGATTTGGTTTTAAACGGAAACGAAATCGCTGGCGGCAGTATCAGGATTCATGATCGGACATTACAGAGCAAAGTCTTTACACTTTTAGGGATCGACGAAGAACACGCGAAGAAGAAATTCGGATTCTTGCTCGAAGCATTCCGTTACGGCGCGCCTCCACATGGCGGAATCGCTTATGGGTTCGACCGTATCTGCATGTTGCTGACAGGCGAGAAATCGATTCGTGATGTTATAGCATTTCCAAAAACAACAAGCGCAATGTCATTGATGGATGAATCGCCTTCGGAAGTCGATGAAGCACAGTTAAAAGAGCTGCATATTAAACTTGTTTGAAAAAGTTTTATGCAACAAATTATTTCACACGAAGGCGCAAAGAAAAATAGAATAATTAATAAAAGAATTAACAAAAATTTATTGAAGGAGAAATTATGGTCGGAATTGTTGGTTTTGGCGCGTACCTCCCACGGTACCGCATAAAAGCAGAAACAATAGCAAAGCAATGGGGGATGGATGCTAATTCTATCATTCGGGGATTGCAGTTGAATGAAAAAACTGTTCCCGGACAAGATGAAGATACTATCACAATCTCAGTAGCGGCGGCGAAGAATGCACTATTGCGTGCACAAATCGATCCGCAGGATATTGGCGCATTGTATATAGGTTCTGAATCGCATCCGTATGCGGTTAAACCAAGCGGCACAATTGTAATCGATGCGCTTGGAATTGGTCCGCATGTTCACGTTGCAAGTTATGAATTTGCATGTAAAGCAGGAAGCGAAGCAATGTATGTTGCTGCAAATCTTGTAAAAGCTGGTGAGATGAAATATGCAATGGGCATCGGTGCAGATACATCGCAAGGTGCACCGGGGGATGCGCTGGAATATTCCGCCTCGGCTGGCGGCGCCGCGTTTATCATGGGAACCGAAAAAGTTGTGGCTGAAATTCTTTTCACTCACTCTTACACTTCCGATACTCCCGATTTCTGGCGGCGCGAAGGTGAAGATTATCCCCGTCATGGCGGAAGATTTACAGGCGATCCCGCATACTTCAAGCACGTTATGGGTGCGGCGACTGCGCTTCTTGAAAAATCTAAAATGAAACCTTCCGATTTTAAGTATGCTGTTTTTCACATGCCAAACGGAAAGTTTCCTCAGGAAGTCGGCAAGCGTCTCGGCTTTACAAAAGAGCAGTTGGAAGTCGGATGGATTGTGCCTTGGATGGGTAACACTTATTCTGGCTCATCACCAACCGGACTTGCGGCGATTCTCGATGTTGCTAAACCGGGCGACATGATTTTCATGGTATCGTTTGGTTCCGGTGCAGGCAGTGATGGTTTCATCTTTAAAGTTACCAAAGAAATTACTAAGGTTCAGAATCGCGCGCCGAAGTTGAAAGATTATCTTGATAAAGATAAAATCTATCTCGACTACGGTGAGTACGCGAAGTTCCGTAAAAAAATTAAACTTAATGAATAAGGAGACCCGACTATGAGAGATGTAGTAGTAATAGGAGCCGGCATGACGAAGTTCGGCGAGCTTTGGGGCAAATCAATAAAAGATATTTTTGTTGAAGCCGCCCTGAAAGCAATCGAAGATGCCGGAGTAAAACAAATCGACTCGATGTACGTCGGTGCAATGTCGTCGGGATTGTTTGTTGGACAAGAACACTTAGGTGCGGTGATGGCAGATTACCTTGGTGTTACTCCGATTCCGGCAACACACGTTGAATCGGCTTGTGCATCGGGCGGTGTTTCGTTCCGACAAGCATATTTAGAAGTCGCTTCCGGTGCGAGTGATATCGTACTTGCAGGCGGTGTTGAGAAGATGACAGACGGCGCCGATGTAACAGAAGCGCTGGCAACTGCCGCCGATCAGGAGTATGAAGTGTATCAGGGCGTTACGTTTCCCGGATTGTACGCCATGATCGCACACGCGCACATGAAGGAATTCGGCACAACCCGAAAACAACTTGCCGCGGTCGCTGTGAAGAATCACAGAAACGGAGCCAAGAATCCGAACGCACAATTCCGCTCGGAGATTACGATAGATCAGGTACTTAACGCGACGATGGTTTCGGATCCGTTCGGGCTGCTCGACTGCTCACCAGTGAGCGATGGAGCCGCAGCCGTAATTGTTACGACGATGGAAATGGCAAAAAAACTTAAGAAGAAACCAATCAAAGTTATCGCATCTGCTCAAGCTTCAGATACGATAGCGCTTCACAGCCGACCGAGCATAACCACTATCGGTTCAGTTGTGAATGCCGCGAAGAAAGCGTACAAGATGGCGGGATTAAAACCGTCGGATATCGATCTTTGCGAGGTGCACGACTGCTTTACGATTGCCGAGATTGTTGTCTCGGAAGATTTAGGATTTTTCAAAAAAGGCGAAGGTGGAAAAGCCGCTGAGAAAGGTTTAACCGCCATCGGAGGAAAAATTCCAATCAACACAAGCGGCGGACTGAAATCTAAAGGTCATCCGGTTGGAGCAACAGGCATCGCACAAATAATTGAACTTTATGAACAACTCAATGGCAAAGCAGGTGACCGTCAGGTTAAAGGCGCGCGGATCGGTATGGCGCAAAACATGGGCGGAAGCGGCGCAAGCTGTGTCATTCATATTTTGGAAGGTGGAAAATGATTACTGCACGTTATCATCGCGAAGTTCCTCAACGCTATCGGCTCGAAGCAGGCAAATGCACAAAGTGCGGATATGTTGCTTTTCCGCCGCGGCTTGTTTGTCCGAAATGCAGCACGAAAAAATTCAAACCAATCGTGTTGAAGGATGAAGGTAAAATAATTACCTACACTGTAATCCGTGTGGGACCCGATAAATTTTCAAAAGAAACTCCATACGCAATCGGGATTATCGAATTGAACGATAAACTCCGCTTGACTGCTCAAATTGCTGGTGTGGTTGATTTTGAGAAACTGAAGATCGGACAAAAGGTAAAGCTTGTCTTCCGAAAAATTCAGGACGATGGCAAAGCCGGAATCCACATGTATGGGTATAAAGCTGTTTTAGCTTAAGAAAAAACCTCCCGAAGTGCTTGCTCTGTCGTTAGCGAAGGCTCTATCTTCGGGAAGTTAAGAGTTGTTTTTATATATCAAGAGAATTATTTACCTTAAATCGGTATGAAGAAAAAATTTGATTGCGTGGAAATGAAGCACAATATTCAAGCGAAGATTTATAAAGAAATCAAGGGAATGACGCACGCAGAAGAATTAGAATATTACCGTCGTAAAGCCGAAGAGCTATGGAAAAGATTTGGTAAAGAAAGGCCAAATATCGGGAAGCGTAAAAAAGAAATAGCATAAATAAGGGCTTCAAACTTTCGAGAGGTTAAGAGGACTTTCTCTATGAATACAAAGCAATTAGTACCTATACTGATTCATGCATCTGTCGGTTGGGTGTTTTGTGCAGCAACGATAGGAATAGGCATGGCTACGACCTCAATCAAGAATACGTTGATCATTCACGTAATCGGTGCTCCTGTTTTCTTCATCGCAGTTTCAATTGCTTACTTCACCAAGTACAGGTATGGAACACCGCTTTTTATTGCCATATTGTTTATAGCTTTCGTGGTAACAGTTGATTTTTTTCTTGTAGCATTGGTCATTAACAGAAGTCTTGAGATGTTCACCAATTTGCTTGGGACGTGGATTCCGTTCGTTTTAATTTTCGCTTCAACATATTTTACAGGAATCATAATCATTGCACGACATCGTGGAAACAATAATACCAGCGCAGTCAAACAGGTAAAAAACTAGCTGGGAGTGAATTCCATTTCGAAGTAGAGGATTTGGTTTTGTGTATTATTAACCATACATTTACGCTAAATTTAAAACGGTTTAAAGAGCGTGATGAGTGTAAAAAACCAGCTGAAACAATGGAAAACACATTCATCTTTCAAGGAATTGATGACTCTTGTAACACAGATTGATGCTTAGCAACGTAAGACAGCCCCTTCACATATTGTTTCTCGCCAGCGTGATGCTGCTGGTTGCTTCTGACCCCGTCGTCTCGGCGAACAGAACGTTTACCGGTCCCGGCAATTTCAGCGACGCTACAAAGTGGAGTGGTAGTTCGATTCCTAACGCAGGAGATAACCTCTGGATCAGAGGAACGTGCACTTTTGACAACGCTGCAAACAGCTTAGCATACGGCGCACTGGATGTTGGACATACAGTAGCGGGTACGCTGAATTGGCCTGTCGGCGGAACCAATACTCTGAATGTAACTGATGTCAGTTCGACGAATGCCGGCAGTGCCATCGATATGACTAACGGGGGAACGCTTCAGATCCGCACATCTTGGACTACTACTAACCAGACATTTACACCAGGGACTGGTACGATTACATTTGCCGGAACTCAAACAATGCCAGCCGCAATATCAACATACAACAACTTGACCATTAACATAGCAGCGGGTACTGTAACTTTTGGCGTTGGAACGACAGTGAATGGTAATTTGCTGATCTCTGCCGGAACTCTCAGTGTCGGAGCAAGCAATTTTGTATTAAACGCGAAAGGTAATTTCACAAACAACGCTGGCTTTACCCAAGGCAGCGGCACAGTAACATTGAACGGCACCACAGCTCAAGCCGTAGGTGGAACTACAAGTACAGCATTCAACAATTTAACCATTTCCAATACCAGTGCTACAGTTTCTGCAAACACAAACTTCAGTGTCGGAGGCACTCTAACAGTCAATGGCAGCGCAGTCTTGAATCCTGCTGCCGCTGTGGTCATCAGTGGATCTGGTACGCTGACGGGAAGTGGCACGGTCAAAGTAACTCGAACTGCTGCGACGGCTGACTTCGCTTCTCAATACACGATCACGGCTAAGACACTCACCAACTTAACGGTAGATTACGACGCCACAGCGGCGCAGACAGTGAACGAGTTGAATTATTTCAACCTGACTGTCAGTGGTAATCGCGGCAGTGCGACTGTAACGCTTGCATCCGGCACGGTGGGAATCTCGGGGACCTTCACTCTCAATGCGACCAATGTTGTCTACGCAACATCAGGGAATACGGTGGACTTTAACGGAAGTGGTGCCCAAACGATCACGGCATTCAATTATAATAACCTGACTGTCAGTGCTACTCGAGTTACGAACAACATAACGTGGTCATCCAGCAGTACAATTGGAATAGCTGATGTCCTCGGTTTGACGGCGACCTTTACATCAGGTTCTCATATTACGACTGGCAGTACGATTGACTACAACGGCGCCTCGGCTCAGAGCATCACGGCGACATCGGCAAAGTTTAGTTATTACCATCTGATTCTCTCCAATACTGGCGCGAAATCCATTAGCAGTCCGGTTACAGCAACAGGAAACATGACCGTAAATGCCGGGGCGAGCGTCACGGTTGTACCCGGTGTGACTCTGCAAGTCAATGGAGATATCGGAAACGCCGGCACAATCACGAACAATGGTATAATCAACGCAGGGAATTAGCAGATGTACTATTCACGAATTAAACATATATCAACAACAAACAAAGGAGAAAAAGCAATGTGTTACGAACAATTCAGACCGCCTTAGTGCGGAACGGCATTTTACGAGCCCGACGTGAGCGGTCGGGTCGTAGATAAGAACAACGTTAACCATTTAACAAAATAAAAAGGAACAATTATCATGAAAACGCAAAATTTAGTAAACAAAAATCAAAACAAAAATTCAAACTATTTAAAAACAATTTCAAAAAGGAGTAAAGTAATGTTTAAATCAATTTTATTCGCAATCGTCGCCTTATTCGTTATCGTAGGCGTAACTTTTAGCCAGAATCTTGTAATTCAATCTGGAAGTAGTTTTACGGGAACTGGAACTTATAATATCAAAGGCAACATAACAAATAGCGGTGTTGCCGCTCCAACCACAATAGAAGGTACAGTAAATCTCACTGGTGCTGACCAGGGTATCGGTACAGCAACTAATGGCGGACTCACATTTGGGACTCTTAGTTCTGCGGGGACGCTTGCCAAAACTCAGAATGTTGCCGTAACCGTATCGACTGCTTACACAGTTGCCGGTACAGGCAGCTTTGATGTCAATGGACAAACTCTTAATCTTGATGGTTCTGCCAATAGAACAAGTGGTGCACTCGCAGCAAGCGGTGGTGGCAGCACTGTGAACTATCGTGCAAATGCGGGATCACAGACTGTTATCGATGCAAACTATACTAATTTAATTCTCTCGAATGCTGCTTCAAAAAGCCTGCAAGGTCCAGTAATCGCTGGGACAATGACACATACCGGTGGTGACCTGACTGTGGATCGAGACCTTACGGTCAACACGTCGGGTACTTTGGCAACTCTGGCAAACATTACTGCCGGTAGAACGCTAACCTTCGGAACTGGAGCAAGCAGCATCAATACAATTACAGCGATAAACGGTACAGGGAGTCTGATCAACGGTTCCGGTGCTCTCACAGTTACTAACCTGAGTGGCAACAGCGGTACGATTACGTCGGCTGCTGGTGGTGGAACAATGTCCTTTACTAATGCAGCAACAAACGGTGGCACGATTACAGGTGGAGCGGGCTTGGTAACATTCTCCAACACACTTGATCATGGCACAGGAACGATAACTGCAGGAACAGGCGGTCTAAAATTCGACGGTGTGTTAACAATTAATTCCGGTACCGTTACTGCTGGAACAGGAACAAATCTTGACTTCAACGCTGATGTTGCGATTAAAGTTGGTGGTACGATATCACTTATAGGTACAGGAGAAGCAACTTTTGCTAGTACCTTTGCAGAACAATCTGGAACTGTTAACCTCGCCGTCGGATCTTTGTGGACGTATGATGGTGGCGATCAAAATGTCGCTGGTGGCGGAGCTGGTGTTACTTACGGAAGGTTGACGATGGCAGGCACTGGCAGCAGTAAAAAGACAGCCCTTGGTGACCTCACAGTCAACGGGGATTTCACAAATTCACCAACTATTACAACAGACATGAGAACGTTTGGCTTGACACTGGCTGCTGGCAAGATCAACACAGGCGCAACGATGCAATTTGCCGGTCTAAACAACGGTGTAGTGTTCAATACTGGTACGGTTGAGTACAATGGAACAACGGGTGATGCTGCTACCCAGACAGTTGCTACTGGAACGTATGCAAATTTGTTATTTACCAACAATTCTCCAAAGAATATTCTCGGTGGAACGGTTAGCACATCTTCTAATCTCGGCATCAACTCTGGCGTAACGGTGAATGTGCAAGGTACAGGCATTTTGACAGTTGGTGCTGATTTGATCAACGCCGGCACGCTCAACAACGCTGGTACAGTCAACGTGGGTGAATAAGTGCATCGCGTAAAAAACATAACAATGGGTACAGTCATGTAACAGGTGAATACATAATAATGTGAAGACAATCTCGTAGCACGAACTTCAGTTCGTGAACCGGTGGCGTGGCTGCGACATGAATGTCACGCTACATGTAGTTCGCCGATGCGTGGTCCATAAAGTAGGACTGAATGTTTGCAGCTTTGCACTCATCCGACATATTACGCCCGGTCGCCCGCCGGAGGGCGGGTTCGAGTCGGATGTCGGCTGCAGCGGAAATTGTTCGTCAACAGTATTGAGATGTCATGCTGAGCGAGGTCCCACGAAGCGGGACGGAGTCGAATCATCTGAAGCAAGATGTCAGATTCCCCCTCCTGCCAAATTTGTTCAACATCGGGACTCAGAATGACACTGAGGCAGTTGATGTGTATGATAAGTTTGAATTAATGAAAGTGCGTTTTCATGTAAAATGATGAAAAAATATAAAGTTAAAAAACCCTCCTGAAAACTGGTGGTGAGATTCTGCTCAAATCTTACCACTGGCAGCAGGAGAATGAACCACGAGGTGAAGGCGTTTTTTATTCTGAGCCAAAAGCTCATGCGCCTCTGGCAGGCGGGCCTTCACTTCAGTTGATTGTTTGGATGATATTGAAATGAAAAAAAATATTAGAATTTTAGAAAGAGTGTATGATGTCAGCCGATAATTATTTGAGCGCTGATCAAGGATCAAGCGTTCAATTCAAAAAGTTAATCGCCTGTAAAAAGTTTTTGTTAATTGTATATGCATGCTTATTCTTTGTTGATTTCAGCATTGCACAGAATCTGATTAATACAGGTCAGATCAATAACTCTGGTACCTTTAGAGTGAAGCAACATGCAATAGGTTTACCCGATTCGATTGACGGCGTTTTTGATTTTTTTGGAGCCGATCAAGTTATCCCCGCAAGACAGTATCGACATCTTCGTGCAACCGGAACAGGAACAAAAAATTCTCAAGGTGGGAATTTTGTCGTTTCCGGCGATGTAACAATCGGACAGGCAGTTGCTTTTAAAATTGAAGCCGGATTCATTCTACAATTAAGGGGAAGTTTATCGGAACAAGGATATCTCAGTGGGAGTATCGGGAAGAATGTCGATCTTTCCGGCGCCACAACCTTTTCTGATTTTGGTAATATTGGCGCTGCTATTAGCTGGAGTGGAACGGTTCCAGGCAGCACAATAACTACTCGTACTTCTGGCGTTTCACAAACTGGCAATGGCTACGAATCGGTTAAGCGATATTATGATATCTTCCCAACTACAAATAATGGTCTAAGCGCAAGTTTAATTTTACAATATTCTGACCAAGAACTTAACGGTCATGATCCAACAAAATTACTCCTCTGGAAATCAATCGATGGAGGTCAAACTTGGATAGTTCAGGGAGGAACAATCGACATTAGTTCACGGACGATGACCAAACATGGCATCACATCTTTTGGACGCTGGACATTTGCAGATTCTTTACATCCGCTTGGTTCTTTAAGACCTATTGGTATTCTTGCCATTGTCTCCGGAAGCAACCAAAGCCAACCAATCAATTCAACTCTTCAGCCATTTGATGTCGTTGTTACAGATTCTGAAGGGACGTTGTTAGAAGGAGAAACTGTTGTATTTAGTATTGTTGGATTCCCACAGGGCGCTGTAGGACAAGTCTTAAGTCAGACGGTCATTCGAACTGGTTCAAACGGCATTGCCTCAACGACATTGAAGTTGGGTAATAAAATTGGCTTGTATACAGTTGCTGCTGAAATTACTGGGGGAAATAACAATCCAGTTATTTTCACCTCGACCGCTTATGCGGATGTTGCGGCATACCTGTACCAGACGGCAGGCAGCAACCAAACGCAGGATATTGGAACAATGTTGGCAAATCCATTTACTGTTAATGTAACCGATTCGGGTGGTAATGCTGTTGCGGGAGTAAATTTATTATTTACCATCTCAGGTACACCAACGAATGCTGTCGGACATGCTTTAAGTCATACAAGTGTGATAACAGATTCTCTTGGTCAGGCGTCATCTATCCTAAAACTGGGAAGCAAAATCGGCCGTTACACTGTAGCTGCAACTATTCAAGGATTATCAATAGATGCAGTATCTTTCAATGCTACTGCAACAGCGTTTCTTGCTGATGCTAATGACGATGGAAGCGCCAACATCGGTGATTTAACAACCGTCATCGATCAAATTCTTGAGCGTCTTGATCTATCTGATGAAAACTTTACACGCGCCGATGTGGATACGAATAATACTATCGATGCCCGTGACGAAGTGATTATTCTTGGCGGTTTGCTCGAAGGCCGATGGGATAGTATTGCAGTTTCAAAAAATAGAATCCAATCATTGTCCGATTCCTATAAGGGTGAATTCGAGATTACACCGCAGGGTCTTCGGTTTAACCTGAACAATAAAACCGAGGTGAAGGGAATTCAGATTGCCTTGAGAATGAGAAATCGGATAAATGTTCCGAATCCCGATCTTATCTTCAACCGTGGGAAACATATGCAAATACCGCTTCAGCGCGAAGACGATATCCTCCGCATCGTCGTTTACAATAACGACAATGCAACGGTAAATGCAGGCAGTGGATCGATATTCAGGCTTCCTCTGGCACATCTCAAACTCGATGACTTCGAGATTGTGTATGTTATAGTAAGTACTCCAACAAACGAAGGTATTCAAATTCCGGCGCAGAAAGTTGTGGCACCGTCAGGTAAATACCCGGAAACATTTGCACTCGACCAGAATTTCCCGAATCCATTTAATGGTGATACCAAAATCCGCATTCAGGTTCCCGATGGTGCAGGCACGAATCATACTATCTTGCTAGAAGTATTCGATCTCTCCGGAAGAAAGGTCAGGACAATTCTTAATGGGGAGCTTGAACCAGGAACATATATCTACAACTGGGATGGAACTAATGATGCGGGGAAGCAGGTTTCATCCGGTTCATATATTTATCGCATGCAAACGAAGGATGCTGCCCTTGTAAAACGAATGATGTTCATCAAGTGAGAATTGGAGAAAGGCGATAATTATTTCTGAGGCAGCAATTTGTTCAGAGATTAAACAAATTATTGTTTCAAAGTACACAAAAGATAAATTTTGTTCATTAATATAAGTATTACTGCTTTTATTTATTAACGAATTATTTAACAAAGATTGAACTCGGGAAGGAACAACCAATCATGGCTATAAAACTATTTGAATTTTGTTGACAGATAAGTATATTGTCATTATCAATTATCCTTAATAATAAGATATTTTACATGCCAAATATTGATGAAATAAAGAAAACAATTGAAACACTATCTCCTGATGATTATGGGAAATTAAGACAATGGTTTTCAGAGAGAGATTGGGAAAGATGGGATGAACAAATTGAGAATGATTCGAAATCCGGGAAGCTGGATTTTCTGGTTAAAGAATTTGAAGATGATGACAAAATATTTAGTGAAGCTCGTCTTCCGCAAAATACAGGACGACGGCAAAGCCGGAATCCACATGTACGGGTATAAAGCTGTGTTGGCTTAAATAAAATATTACCGCAGAGGCGCAGAGGAACGCGGAGAATAACTCAGCGATCTCAGCGTCTCCGCGGTGAAAAAATACGCAAGCTGGGAAGGAGTTCTACTCCTGACCCAAGGAGAGCAGGGATTTGATTTTGTGTCTTTTTCATCATACATTAACGCTGAAATTATAGAAGAACAAGTTGAATAAGAAAATAGCAATCTCACTGCCTGTATGTTAGCACGACATAGGGCAGTATAATTAATAGTTAGGTTGCGATTTGGAAAAATTAAATATTTTTTTCTAAAGAAGAGTTTTTAGTAACAGAGAAGGAGAATTAAATGAGAATATCACGTATTTCTATCAAAGGTCTATTCGGAATATTTACACACGAAATTGGCTTGAAATCTGACGAGCGCATTACAATTATTCATGGACCTAATGGCGTAGGCAAAACAGTGATTCTAACCATGATCAATTCATTCTTTTGTGGGCGTTATGGTATTTTTCAGAGCATCCCATTCGAAGAATTTTCGATAGCATTTGATGATGGTAGAATCCTTAATCTTAAAAAGATTCCAAGGCCGACTGACCCAAACCTGCCACCTCACAAACGTCAGGATGATTTAATATTGGAATTTCATACGGAAGGTTCTAAGCCTTTATCATATCCTCTTAAACCTTTGCAAGATATTAGGCTTCAAATGCCTGTACAGATGATAGAACAAGTTATCCCTGGACTAGAAAGTATTGGTCCAGCTACTTGGCATTATTTACCAACACAAGAAATCTTATCTATCGAGGATATTGTAGAACGATTTGGGGATAGACTACCTATTGAGAGACGTCCTAAAGAAACACAACCAGAATGGCTTTCTGAAATTAAAAAGGGCATTAGTGTAAAATTTATAGAAACTCAGCGTTTGCTAACATATTCAAAGATTAGAAGACAAAGAGAATTCGAAGATAAACCTTCAATGATTCCTGCTGTACGAACCTATTCTGAAGAACTTGCTACAATGATTCAATCAAAGTTAGCTGAATATGCTTCGCTTGCTCAATCCTTGGATCGATCATTTCCGACACGACTCGTGAAAGGCTCTGGTACAATTCATTCAACAATCGATCAGCTTAGAAACGATCTCAATTCACTCGAAGAAAAGCGAGCACGATTAGAAATTGCAGGTCTTCTAGACAGAGATCCAGATGTTGACTTTCGAGAATTTCTCAATATAGATGCTAATAATAGTTTTGTTTTATCAGTTTATATCGATGACGTAAAAAAGAAATTGGCTGTGTTTGATGAATTGTCTAATAAAATTGATCTCTTAGTTAAAATTATCAATAATCGTTTTCTATTCAAAGAAATGTCAATAAGCAAGAAAGATGGTTTCGTATTTAAAGCATCAAATGATAAAAAAGTTCCAACAGCAAGTCTCTCCTCTGGTGAACAGCATGAGCTTGTATTATTCTATGAATTACTATTCAAGGTAAAACCTTCGTCGCTTATTCTTATAGATGAACCAGAATTATCATTACACGTTGGTTGGCAACAACAGTTTCTAAATGACATAGAGGATATAACAAAATTGACAGGTTTTCATATCCTTATAGCTACACATTCACCTCAAATAATTCATGACCGTTGGGATATTACTGTAGAGCTTAAGGGGCCACAGAATGCTTAGTTGTTTGACAGCAAACGATATCGCAAACACTGTACGCCTAACGCGGACAACATTTGCTGGGGCAATCGTAATTACTGAGGGTGGTACAGATATTAGGGTGTATGAGCGTTTTCTTAACAAACCTCGTTGTCGGTTCATACCTTCGAACGGTAAGCCCAATGCAGTAAAAGCCACTTTAATACTTGATGGTGAAAACTTCGCAGGGCTGTTAACAATTGTAGACGCTGATTTTGACTATTTAGAATCGATTACTCCTCCAAGCCCAAATATTCTTTTCACTGATACACATGATCTCGATACGATGCTTTTAGGTTCATCATCACTTGATAAAGTTTTGAGCGAACTATTATCTATCCCAAAAGCGAAGAGCATGCCTGCTCCTATTCTTACTCTTGCCTTTCAAGCAGCATTACCGGTAGGCTATTTTCGATGGATTTCATCGCCACATAAAGATAACTTAGGTCTGAAATTCAAAGGTATTGTTTTTGCTAATTTTGTTACAACTCCATCTTTTACTACAAATGTTGATGATATGATCAACGAAGTTACGAGGGTTACAGGTTCTTGTTCAATTGATGTTACAAATATTAAAGCACAGCTTGCGACTCTCAATTCCGGCTCTTTTGACAAATGGCAGGTTTGTTCTGGACACGATTTGGTTGAGTTGCTTTATTTGGCTCTGAAGATACACTGGGGTAATCATCGCTTATTATCAATTACATCTGATATCTTTGCTGCAATGCTTCGGATGGCTTATGAGTATTCTGATTTTAAGTCTAGTAATCTATTTCGCCAAATATTAGCCTGGCAAACAAATAATGCTTCATTTCAAGTCATACAGTAGATTAATTATATACATCACTCGGCAAAACGCAACCTAACCAACAGCTCAAGCTGACGGAATGATCGCACTGCAATTTGCATGGCTGGCAACGGTTTAGAATAAATTTGAAAGCTAAAGGATGGATAATAAAATGAAAGCTATAGTTTATCATAAATATGGATCACCCGATGTTCTTGAATTAAAAGAGGTAGAAAAACCTACTCCAAAGGATGATGAAGTCTTGGTAAAAATTCATGCGGCATCCCTGAATGCATATGACTGGCATGTCATGAGAGGTAAACCGTTCTTGGTGCGCCTAATGGGCTTTGGGTTTCTGAAACCAAAAAAACAAATCCTCGGAGCTGACATGGCGGGGCGGGTTGAAGCGGTTGGCAGAAACGTAAAACGGTTTCAGCCGGATGATGAGGTATTCGGGACCATATCGGGCAGTTTTGCCGAGTATGTATGTGCTCGTGAAAAATATCTGGCGTTGAAACCGGCAAATATGTCGTTCGAGGAAGCAGCGGCTGTACCTATGGCGGCAATCACCGCCCTGCAGGGTCTTCGCGACAAAGGACAGATTCAGCCAGGGCAAAAGGTCTTGATCAATGGTGCGTCTGGTGGTGTTGGTACGTTCGCTGTGCAGATTGCCAAATCGTTCGGGGTTGAAGTGACTGCCGTGTGCAGCACAAGGAATTTGGACAAGGCGCGCTCGATTGGCGCTGATCAGGTCATTGATTATACTCAAGAAGATTTCACCAAAAATGGGCAGCGGTATGACCTGATTCTTGTTGCTAACGGACATCAATCGATTTTAGATTACAAGCGTGCATTAAGTCCCAAGGGAATTTGTGTCATAGCCGGAGGAGGTTCCATGACTCAAATGTTCCAAGCCATGCTGTTAGGACCATTGATATCAAAGACCGGGAGTAGGAAAATGTATAACATGCTGGCGAAACTAAACCAGAAAGATTTGGTCTTTCTAAAAGAGCTTCTTGAAGCCGGCAAAGTAGTACCTGTTATAGACAGACGTTATCCGTTTAGTGAGGTTCCTGAAGCTCTCCGGTACCTTGAAGAAGGACATGCCCGAGGGAAAGTTGTTATCACACTGTAGTGCCGCTGCTTAATCAGCGGCTCAATCTGAATATCTAGACATCTAAGTTATTCCTACCCGATTTTGTTTTATCTTCTATTCTGCTTAATTTAAATCAAAGTTTACTATATGAAGATATATTTCACGAAGGAACACGAAGAAAAAGATTTCACGAAGAACCACGAAGCTTTTCCGTGATCTTCGTGTAACAAAACAAAGGAGGGGAATATGGAGTTTGAATCGTTATCGAAGGATGTCCTTGGCGCCGCGATAGAAGTTCATAAACATCTGGGACCTGGGTTGCTGGAGTCTGCATATGAAGAATGTCTATCCTACGAATTGATGCAATGGGGATATAAGATTGAGCGACAGAAACCGATTCCTGTAGTGTACAAAGAAATTAAGTTGGAGTGTGGATACAGAATCGATATCCTCGTTGAAGATAAAATTGTATTGGAATTAAAATCGGTAGATTGCTTTAATCCGGTTCATGAAGCGCAGATACTGACTTACATGAAATTTGCTCAAAAGAAAGTCGGGTTGTTGATCAATTTCAATGTTGCGCTTCTGAAGAATGGTATTAAACGGTATGTGCTTTAGTTATATGATAAAATCATTACACGAAGGGGCACGAAGAAAATAAATGGCCCGGATATTCTATATTCTGATCTTGTTATTTGTACTCATGCCTGTTGCACACGGGCAAGAACCGAAGGATACTTCAACAATCAAACCGAATATATTCGATTCAGGATTGTCTATTGTTACCCCGCCTGTTCTCTCCAATTTGTCATTCAGAACTGCACCAGTGTTTTATCCGACACTTCTTCAACCATCGTTTACTTTAAGTATGCAGCCTTTCTCCTGGAAATCACCTGAGAAAGTTGATCTTGTATCTTCTTGGAAAAGTGTACTGGCCAAGCAGGAAGAACTTAGAACTCTCAGGACAATTTTGGGAACTGTCCAGCTTGGCGGTGTTGCCTATCTTGCCTACCGGCATATAAAGAAATACGGCTTGAAGTAAATATTTGACTCGACTTTTTGATCAAAGCTGTTTATCTTGTCAATCCCATTCCAAATTTTTTTGAATATCCTTTTTGTTGCATTCCGATCAGATATCCTTATTTTTGAACAAAATGTATGGTATAAGCGACATAATGTCAAATATATTTGACATTAAATAAATTAATTATTACATTACTATCGAGTTTCAACAATATCTGTTAGACATAGAAGATGAAAACAAACTTGCGTAAATATAGATTCGAAGGTGGCGACTTAAGTCAACAGCAGCTTGCTGATATGATTAAGGTCTCGCGTCAAACGATTGTAGCGATTGAGCGGGGCGACTATAATCTCTCGGTGAAGCTTGCGTTATTGCTTGCCCGCAAACTCAACACGACTGTCGATGAACTTTTTCAACTTGAGGAGAAAGATTATGTTTAAATGGGACAAGATATCCTGGATAGCCAGCGGAATATTTCTCGCCGGATTATTGCTTGGTGCATTTGTCAATGAACTATTTCTATATCTGATGGTCGGCGGCTTTCTGCTGAGATCGACATTGCTCGCCTTCGGTGTAGCAAAAATATATGCCGACGAACGGCAGATGCAAATCCAATATCATTCGGGTAACATAGCGCTAACCGTGCTGGTTGTTGCAATCATTATTTTTGCTGTCAAAGCAGGGCTCAGTGGTAAGCAAGCATTCGATGAGTACGCGATGTTAGTTACGATTGCTTTGGTTGCCAAAGGGGTAGTAGGTCTGGTTATGATCGGCGATTACCGTGCAGTAGCTGTGCGGATTACAGTGATTGCAGGTGTTGCAATTACTCTCTTCGCATCCCTATCGCATGGTTTTTCATTGGGTACACTTATGGAAGCGTCACCCGGATTGCTTATTATCATCGTAGGGTTGCTTGGAATCAAGCGACCGATGATAAGTGCTGCGCTGCTTGCTATCATTGGACTCGCGACATTTATATTTTTCGGTCCCGGCGGTGGACTAACAGAAACTCGCATCTTCATGGGAATCATACTCTCGCTGCCGCTGTTTGTGACTGCGTTCTGTTTTTACAAAGGTGCAAGGATTGAAAAGAAGAATTAATAAATGACTGTATCTCGTGTCTGGATTTATCCAGGTGTCGGGATATTCTTCATTTGAATTTGGTAACGCAACAGAAAAAGAAACATGCACATGCGTTGGAATGATAGAATAATTGCTCTATCTCAATTACCCTAATTAACTAATGTTCAATAAATCAAAATAAGGAAGGAGTCATTATGATCTCCAGAAAATTATATTCGATCGTTCCGATAATTTGTTTGACTATGATCTCAATAGTTCTCTTTGGTACTGAGAGAACAAATGCACAAACGACCGTAAGAATCGGCACATTCGATTCGAGAGCGGTTGCCATAGTGTATTGCAATTCAAAGTATTTCAAAAGTTCTATGGAACCGTTGATGGCGCAGATGAAAACCGCTAAGGAAAAGGATGATAAAAAAACAATAACTAAAATTGAAAGAGAAGGATCATTGCGGCAAACGATGATGCACGAGCAGGGATTCGGTACAGGTTCAATCAGTGGTATCATCGAAACGGTGAAGGATAAAATTGCAGTTTTAGCAAAGGACGAAAATTTTACAGCAATTGTCTCAAAGTGGGAGTTAGTTTACGGCGGTGCGGATGTTGAACTAGTAGATATAACAGAAAAGATTGCCGCCTTCTTCGAGCCAAATGATAGGATGAAAGAAATGATAAAAGAAGTTCTGGAATCGGAGCCGATAAAGGATGCGTATTTGATTGAAGACTGAATTATAAAGACTATCGGAAGCATGCCAATGAGAATTAATCCTCGTGAACCAGCTTATTAGTATGCTTACGGAAGTTAATAATTGCAAAAATTTTTCCAGTGTATGTGCAGAGATAATCTATCGAGAGGAAATGATGTTATGACGGAAGACTTAACCCGGCGAATCAATCAGGCGATCTCAAATCAAGAGGCGCAGGCGGAACGGTTAGCTAATTCGGGCCGCATTATTCTTCTTTCAATCATTACTTTTCTGGCACTCGTCAATATTCAATCTGTATCATTTGAAGCCAACGTAATGAATTTCAGCGTTCTTGCCCTTGGCTATTCATATGGTTTGATTGTTTATATAAGGATGCGCCACTTCGGTTATCATCCTTTTATGAAGTATTTTACCTCCTGTCTTGATGTCATCCTGGTTTTTCTATTACTGTTTCTATATACCCGGATAGAAATTCCGGCAGTTGCATTGAAGAATTATGTATTCGTCATACTCTATCCACTTATTGGTTTGACCGCCTTCCGGTACGACAAGAATCTAACATGGATCGCAGGAGGATTGACGGTCATCTTGTATATTGCACTTGTTTGTTATCTCTATTTCCTTAATGCAATCGAATTGACATCGGGAGGATACGAGCGTGAGCTTTTTACTCGTGAAGTAACATACATCGGGCAGGCAACAAAATTAATTCTCCTCATTGGATTTATTGCGTTGATCGGTTATCTGGCTCAGTATTCTCGCCGGCTGATCATCAAACTGGTTCGTGATGAGTCAACAATTAGACAGGAGCAGGAACAGATTCAGGCGGAGCTTCAGGTTGCATCTCACGTTCAGCAGCAATTCGTTCCGCGTTCTTTCCCTACGATCTCAGGTCTCGATCTATACGGCATAGTCGAACAAGGTAAATTTGTTGGGGGCGATTATTGTGATCTAATTGAGCTGGCACATGATCGGGTTCTCATTGTTGTAGCCGATGTCTCAGGTAATGGAGTGCCTGCCGCATTAATCATGGCGGAAGTGCGAGCTTCGGTTCATCTTCTTGCTCAAACGGAAATCGGGTTAGAACAACTAGTTGAGCGATTAAACATTTTACTGTTTGAAAGTACACAAAAGAAAAATTTCGTTACGTTTTTTGTGGCAGAAATAGATACGACGAAGCAAATTATTTCATATGTGAATGCAGGTCATCCGTCACCACTTATACATACCGATGGTGAGATTCGTTCGTTGAAGAAAGGAACAATCCCTCTCGGTGTTCGTTCGATATTGCCAAACATGACGAAGCAGGTTGAAGAATTTCGGATTGGTAGCACTATTGTCTCTTATACCGATGGACTTCTTGAGCAATTCAATTCACAGGAAGAACAATATGGTGAGCAGCGGCTGTGTGAATTCTTCCAATCGAATGTTCACTTGGATGCTCGGACATTTGTTCAACATCTTTTAGAACAGGTGAAGGATTTTAGTAAAGGAAAAGTGCTCGATGACGATGTCGGTCTCGTGGTTGTAAAATTTTTGAATTGAGCGAAACTTGACGGCAAGCTAACGCGGGGGATTTGATTTTGTATCTTTTTTATAATATATTTGCGCTAAATTTAAAACAGTTTATATTATGGAAGTAACCGAAAATAAATCTCAATTACTTGATCAGATGAGGGTAATAGATTTAGAGAATTCTTCGTGCGGCACTGGGAAAAAACTTACACGAAGAAACACGAAGGAATACAAAGAACCACGAAGAGATAAAAACTTCGTGAAATAAAAAATATGTTCCTAACGATATACAACCGTGTAGTATAATTAATAGTTAGGTAGCCACAAATAAATATCATTGGAATGGAGGATTGTTATGTTTAAATCATTTTTGTCAATTCGTAACATGATTGTCTCGTTAATACTCCTCGTAGCTTGTTGCATACTCGGCTTTGCTGCTTCTGCTGTCGGTATTGACGACAATCCATCTGGCATAGCACTTGCGTTTCTTTCTACCATTGCATTGGTTCTCGCTTTCGTCCATCCATTGAGAACCTCAAAGCAGTTCCGTTATCTCATATACGCGTCAGGCATAGGATTAATTATTTTTGCCGTTCTTCACAACGTGTTTGAGGGCATAGCCTCGAAGGTAGGGGAAGCAAACCTATCTTATGGTTTACTCCAAGGTGCTGGTGTTGCATTCTTTTTTATCGCCATTTTGGTTTGCCCAATTGGTTTGTTGGTCGGTGCAATTGGTGCTGCTATCACTTCCAGTCGGGAGGGTCGTTCGAAAAAAATGTGATCTACCGGCTTGTTGCAGTCCATTATTGTATTAATAATTTAGGAGTATCAAATGACAGAAATATATCGCAGTATAAATATTGAAGCACCGGTAAATAAAGTTTTTGAGTATGCTTCTAACTATCAAAAATGGCCAGAGTTTTTCGAGGGAGTCTCCGACGTTAAGCCGGTAACCGAAACAATCCGCGGAAATGGGGCCAAATTTATTTACAAAGTAAAAGTATTAGGTATGAGGGTTGCTGTAGGAACTGAGATTCAACAATTCAAAGAAAATGAAGGTTGGATTGGAAAATCATTCAAAGGTTTAGAGCATCAGACTCAGTGGATTTTTGAGAAGTTAAATGGTAATACAAAGTTTACATTTATCCAAAATTATAAATTCCCGTTGTATTTTGGAGGAAAGATCATTGATAAAATGTTTGCACAGCATGAATGGATTAAGATAATTGAAAATTCACTGCAAAACCTAAAAAGAATAATGGAACAAAAAAACAATAATATGTTTTTGCAAAGTTCAAAGGCAGATGCAAAGTAAAGTTCTGTATCGAAGATTTGTGGATTAGTAATTCCGTTATACTAAACGATAATTCATTACTCATTAACTTAGGAGAGATCATATGCATTTCTCAAATAATCTCCCTTTTCAAATATTTAGTATTATTACAATCGTTCTGGGAATCCTTGTGGCTTCGTTTCTGCTGCTCATTGGGGTGGTAGAACTTATTGATCCACATGTACCCGACAACTACTTAAACCAGAACACACGCGTTTGCATAATGGTAATTCTAACCGGACTGGTTACGATATATGCGATATTTCGCCCTTACTCTGGTGGTATCTTGTTGTGCATTTGTGCCCTGGTTTTCTTCGTCATTGTCATTAATAATCCAATATTCATTCCTATCATTCTATTTGGTATTCTGTCGATTGTTCGTGGTTATTTTAATCGACGGAAAGTCTTGAAAGGAACAGATCAGACTTCGTGAAGGAGTTCTCTACGAGTTTACGGACTCGAAGAGCCGTAGACTACTCCTGACCTACAGAAGACCCATAAAAAAAATAATTTCACGAAGTACCACGAAGCAAAAAAAATATCACGAAGAACCACGAAGAATCTCAGTGGAACTTCGTGTCTTCTCCGTGATCTTCGTGTAATGAACACAGGGGAGAGGGACTTGATTTCTTATCTTATGTATGATACATTTTCACTGTGTTTACTATTTAGATATTTGGCAGTTTTATCCGCCTTTGGCGGAATGTTGTTGTTTACCCGCCGAAGTGCTTTTTTTGCACGTAGGCGAGGTTGTTAGTTGATTGTTAATTGACGATTAGCCATTGACAATTCATTATTTTGTCTAACATCTGACTTCTGACATCTGATATCTCTCACTCATCGTAATTCACCAAGTGATTTTGTGCTATTCGATTTTGTTTCATCAGCCAGTGATTTGACGATAGATTCTAATTCTGCCAATCGTTTTGAAAGTTCTTCATTCTTTGTTTTAAATTCTTTATTCTCTGCTCTTAGCTCTATGCTCTCCGCCCTTAGCTCTACGCTTGTTTTATATAACTCTTGAATCGCCGCAAGCGCCACACCTGCCGGGTCAATTGTTGAAATTGTTATCTCATCTTCACCCAAACCGAATGCTGCATAAAAATCCTGAGCCATCGGACCGATATGCTCTATGCTCGGGTCTTGTGTTAGATAACTCCATTGCTTAATAGGCAGATTTCCAACTTTGTCGAGTATATGTTTTGTATTTACTAAACGGATGTTCCTTTTTTTTGTGCTATCAGAAGCACTTATCCAACCATTACCACCGATAGGAAGTTCTACACCTGCTGTAAGTGCGGCGTTAGAGTATATACGCGTTCCGTCAGAGGCACGGACATTAAATTGATTAGGTACCCCCGAAGAAAAATCCGCATCATTTTGGTCAGCCCATACGAAGGCACCATGGTGATTGGCTTTTGCCCGGCGACCTGCAGCAAATGAATAATTACCAAGTGCGGTGTTAGATTGCCCGCCGCATACTGTTGAACCCCAACCGCTCGCCGTGTTAGTAGTGCCGCCGCCGACTGTTGCAACATCACCGCTTGCCGCGTTAGCAGTGCCGCCACCAACCGTTGACTGAATACCGCTTGCCGTATTGTTTCGACCGCCGCTAACTGTTGCAGAAGTACCGCTTGCCGTGTTATCAATGCCACCGCTAACTGTTGTGTAAATATTGCTTGCACTGTTGCTCTCGCCGCCGCTAATTGTCGCCGAAGTTCCGTTTGTAGTGTTATCAAAGCCACCGCTAACTGTTGCATTCGCCGAAATTGCTTTATTGCTTCTACCACCACCAACGGTAGAGTAATCACCAATTGCAGAGTTTGAATCTACCTCAGCTCCTCCACCACCGCTAACTACTGAAAATTGTCCGCGTGCCCGATTTTGATTACCGCCACCGACAGTTGCATAATCACTGCTTGCGGTATTGTATCTGCCGCCGGCAACTGTAGTTGCAAAACCACTTGTTAAATTCTGAGAGCCACCACCAATAGTTGAACGCTCACCAGTCGCTAAATTTATTCTACCGCCTCCGACTGTGGAAATTGCACCGCTTGCCTTGTTATTATAGCCGCCACCGACTGTTGCACGAGCACCGCTTGCCTTGTTAGCCCATCCACCGCCGACTGTGGAAGTTGCACCGCTTGCCGAATTTGAATCCTCTAAACTTGCACCACCTCCTCCGGAAACAACTGAATAATCACCACGCGCTCGGTTATTTCTGCCCGCTACAAAAGCATCAGTACCTGTGTTGATGTTGTTAGCTCCGAAATTTCCTTTGCCCATAGTAATAGCTGGATTACCCGCGTTAGTTATTGCTCCTGTCATTGTCCCACCTGAAAGCGATAAAAATGTTCCAGACACAGTTGCTTTGGCAAAATTAGCCGTATCGGCTGTTATTGATTTAATACTATAACCAACCGCAGTCAGAGGTATGCGGGGTGTCATCTGTGGTTGTCCGCCCGCTTGAATTGCTAACCAATATGGTTTGTCAAATGTTACCGATGCCCCGAACGGTATAACATCTCCTAAAATTGTTGAGAACAAACCACGGCTTGTCTGGAGAACCTTTGATTCAGTCCATAATTGAGTGCCTTCTGTAGAGTCATCATACAACCGGAAAGTTAAGCCCCACGATCCGTCGCCGACCGGTTTTCCAAGACTATCCGTTAACACACCTTGGAATGAAATGGTGCGTGGTATTTGTGCCGATGATATAGACGTGATTAACACGATTAAAAGTATTACGTTTAGTAATTGAATTAAATGTTTCATTTTAGTATCTCCTTTATTTGACTAACAATATTTTTTTAGTTGATGTAAAACCCTGTCCTGAGCCACCGTCCTGAGTGGAGCCGAAGGATGTGGAAGGGTTGCCTGCCGTAAGACGATAGAAATACATGCCGCTTGAAAGAGTGGATGCGTCAAACCTAACTTCATATCTTCCGAGCTTCTTAGCTTCATTAACCAGAGTTGCTACTTCTCTACCAAGTACATTGTACACCTTCAATGTTACCCAATTGTCAATTGGCAATTGATAATTGATAATTGTCAATGGATTGAACGGATTTGGATAATTCTGCTCTAATGAAAACTTAGTTGGAATTGTATTCGGGTTCTCAGTTACTCCGGTTACGATTTGTGATAGTGGACGACGCCAAACGCCGCTTACTTCTGTTCCGGCGTATAGGTTTGAGTCTTTTACAAAAAGTGAATTGACATAATAATCTCCCAATCCTGTACTAACCTGAGTCCAGCTTGAACCATCATTAGCAGAGACATAAACGCCATAATCGGAAATTCCTAAAAAGAGATTATCTCCCTCCACAATAATTGTTTTTATTTCTCTGCTGGGTATTCCCGTATTTACCGGGTTCCAGTTTGTTCCGTTATCGGTGGAAAGAAAAATACTACCTGTAGTTCCAACAAAAAGTTTTTCTTCTTTAACTGCAATACATCGGATATATGTATTTGTCAAACCATTATTGATTTGACTCCAACTTGTACCTTGATCAGTTGATATAAACATTCCACCATTAGTTCCGGCAAATATATTTGGATTTACGAAGACAAGTGAATTTACATACAAATTTGTCAATCCACTGTTGACTGCAGTCCAACTCGTACCGTAGTTTGTTGAGTGGTACACGCCACTACCTTGTGTGCATGCAAAAATGTTTGTTCCGTTAATGACAATAGAATTTACATGAGTAGAGGATATCCCACTATTGACAGCAAACCAGTTGGTTCCGTTGTTAGTAGAGCGAAAAACCCCGGCGCCCAACGTACCTGCAAAAATATCCGAACCGTTTATCACCAGCGTATAAATATTAGCATTGGTAAAACCATCATTCATCCTATCCCAATTAATACCATTATCTGAAGATGAAAATACGCCTCCGCCCCAGGTTCCAGCAAATAGGTACGAAGAATTTTCAACAAAGCAATTAATTTTTGTGGCTAATAAATTATGATTAACATCCGTCCAGCTATCACCATTATTTGTTGAAAGAAAAACGCCGCCGGAAGTGCCCGCAAAAAGATATGGATTATTTACAGCAAAAGCCCTTGTGGAGGGAGTCGTTAATCCATTATTTACCGGATTCCAGTTTATACCGTTATTAGTTGAGAGGAATGCACCACTATAAGTTGCAACAAAAATATTCTGGTTATTAACGGCAATTCCAGTTATGTTGAGATTTGTTAAACCCGTATTAACAGGAGACCAGTTTGTTCCGTTATTCGTAGATAGAAAAACTCCCCTGTTGTATGTTCCGGCAAAAACATTCGTGCCACTGATGGCAAGAGAATAAACATACAGACCGGTCAAACCGGTATTAACGGCATTCCAATTATCTCCGTTATCGGACGAATAGAAAACTCCTCCGGCATAAGTGCCTGCATAGATATCCGATCCGATTCCGGCAAGAGAATATATTTGATTGCTTGTTAAACCGGAATTTACTGCCGTCCAGTTCGCGCCATTATCAGACGAACGAAATACACCGCCACCCCATGTCCCTGCAAAAATATTTGTATCAATGACAGCAAGACTCTGTATTGAGTTATTCGTTAAACCGGTATTAAGTGCCGTCCAGTTTGTGCCGTAGTTAGTAGATAAAAACACGCCGCCACCCCCGGTTCCTGCAAACAAGTTAGTACCGTTTATAGCAAGTGCGCGAACTATTTTATTTGTCAATTCGGTATTTACTGCTGTCCAATTTGCACCGTTGTCTGTAGAAAGAAATACGCCGCTTCCATAAGTCCCTGCAAAAGTATTTGAACCAATAACGGCGAGAGAATAAATGTTACCGCCGTATGGTCCGTTTGTTTGCTGCCATTGTGCTTGCGTTGATAGCGAAGAAAGAAGAAGAGCTATTATTAACTGTAAATATGTTTTCATCTTTGTATCTCCAATTAGTAATTGGTTATTTGACTAACAGCATAAAGATGGAGCCCACTTTAAAAGTGGACTCCATCAGTTTAGTCATTTCACTGTAATCGTACTACTGTTGATCAGATTGAGAAGGCGCCTTCTGATCAAGCGCGGGAGGTTTAGGTGAAGAAAGATTTTCATCATCCTTCATCGTTTCAGTTGGCAGTTTGGGCATGTGGAGTGCACCGATGCCTTCTTCGCGTGGCTTACCGTATAGTTCCGGATGCAGATATTTGCCGCGTTCTCTACCCTGTTTAAATTCCTCAATTGGTTGAGGATATCTTTCTGCATAGGCATCTTTCCTTATTCCTGTAACTTGCCAAGATACTTTCATGCCTGAAGTTCCACCTGCAATTTTAAATTGGTTGTTATTAACCTCCGATGCGATATAAAGGTTTGGACCTGATGTGCCAATCGCGGTAAGTTGATAACGGAATTCTTTATTTAATGCACCAAACCAATCTGGAAATATGATAGTCGCTGCACCATTAACATCCAAGATTACCGTTCCATCATATATATTCTTCCTCTCGGGAGATTCCACAAAGGAGTGAAAAAGGTATTTATTTTCTGGATCAAGAGGATGATCGATTCTAAATGATCCACTCGTTTTATATAATTCACCCATCACCGCAACGAACCCATTAAATATGGCCGCTTTACCAGGTAATCCTGAGGCATATCCGATAATGCCAGCACCGGTGTTACCAGTATGAATACCCACTACACCTGCTTTTATACCATGACCCCAAACTCCAGCCCCATCAGGAGAATTAGTTTTTCCATATACACCGATCTTTTCCCCACTCGTTGCGGTTGAGACACCGTACACTCCAGTATTTGGTGAAGTGCCATATACGCCGTACCCTTCAGTAGAGTAAGTTCTCCCATAGACTCCATAGTTTAATCCGGTTGTAGCTTCGGCTCTGCCATACGTACCGAGGTAAGGCGAAATTCCCTGTACACCACGACCAGATGTAGAATAGCTCTCGCCGTAGACTCCAAAGTTCGAACCGCTTGATGCGATGTTAACTCCATAAACACCGTAACCAATAGTTGAAGCACTTGAACCGTACACACCATAGTTCACAACATCTGTTGCGGTTGCGCGTCCTTCCACACCGGCTATTTGCCCAGATCCGTAAACACCCCTTCCCCATGCTGAACTGCTTGTTCCGTACACACCATAATTAACTCCGGTCGCAGCTTCTGCGGTTCCATAGACACCATAACCTTCGGTTGACATACTTTTTCCATACACACCATAATTTACTCCGGTTGTTCCGTCTGCTCTGCCGTAAGTACCAAGATAAGGAGAAACACCCTGGACACCGCGGCCCGATGATGAATTGCTTTCTCCGTACACACCATAATTTGTACCGGTGATTGCAGTAGCGAAACCATACACACCGTAACCAGTTGTTGAATAACTAGTTCCTCCCACACCATAGGTAGTTCCGAAACTTGATTTAGCCCAACCATGTACTCCATACCCGGACGAAGATTCTGAAAGGCCATATACGCCATGACCGGGGCCGGAAGTTGCTAAATGTTTTCCATAGATGCCATAACCAGCCAATTCAGATTCTCCCAAAATTCCAATGCGACCTTTTCCGTAAATTCCATAACCATTAGAGCCGGTGTTGGTGATACTAAAGACATTTGTCTCGGAAATGGCGCTTCCTGCAAACGGAAGTGTAAGTCCACCGCCGACTGGATTCCCCCATATCACATTCGATCCATTCCAGATCATCGCTTGCCCTACACCTGCACCTGCCGAATTTAATTTTGCAGGAGTGATTGCCGCATTGGCAATCTGAGCGCTCTTGATTCCTAAATTTGCAACGTTGATTGTAGCTGTTGGTCCGTTTGGATCGGTGATTGTCAATGAGGCATCTGTGTTTTGAACGCCTTGAATTCCTGTACCACCACCACCGGTTCCGGCATTAATAATAATCGTATCACCGTTTGAAGTAATAGTTGCGCCACCCTCTGCCGCTAAGATGATATTGTCTTTTAAGTTGTTAAGACTTTTAACGACTTGCGAATTTGCAATCTTAATTTCAGTTAATGAACCATTTGGTACAGTGCCTGCGATACGCGCACTATCGGTAACAGGAATGTTGGCGGTATTCCGCGCATACATTGCTGTGTCGCTGTAAGGAGCAATAAATGTTGGTGCAATATCTTCTGTCCCAATAGTTCCGTCAATAATATTTAAATTTGTAATAGAATTTTCTGCTATAGTGCCGGCAACTCTCGCGCTGTCAGCAAACATTTGTTTAGAAACCGTTTCGGCATACTTTGCCGTGTCCGACTTGATTGAACTAATGCTATATGCAACGGCAGTGAGGGGAATGCGGGGTGTCATCTGTGGTTGTCCGCCCGCTTGAATTGCGAGCCAATATGGTTTGTCAAATGTTACCGATGCCCCGAACGGTGTAACATCTCCTAAACCTGTTGAGAACAAACCACGGCTTGTCTGGAGAACCTTTGATTCAGTCCATAATTGACTGCCTTCCGTAGAGTCATCGTACAGCCGGAAAGTTAAGCCCCACGATCCGTCGCCGACCGGTTTTCCCAGACTGTCTGTTAACACACCTTGGAATGAAATTGTGCGTGGAATCTGTCCTTGCATGATTGAACTCACTATGAGTATCAATATAAAACCTGCAAAAAATGAATAGCATATTTGTTTCATAACATCTCCATTAATAATTTTACATTTATGGTTAATTAACAAAATTTACTTCAATAGGATAAATTTCTTCATCGATACGTAGTCATTGGAAACGAGGCGGTAGAAATAAACGCCGCTTGTGAGTCGTGATCCAACATATGATATCTCATGATATCCCGGTTGTACAACTTCATTTACTAATGTTGTTACCTCTTGTCCTAATATGTCATAGACCTTCAGAGTTACATGCGATTCTCTTGGAATTGCAAATTTTATCTTCGTACTCGGGTTGAAAGGATTCGGGTAGTTTTGGTCCAACGAAAATGTTTTTGGTAATTCTTTACCATCAACCACCGATACTAATGTTCCTCCAAATAGCGTATCAGCAAGAAATCCGCTAATGACTTGGAAATCATTGTACATTACAGTTCCAACAAATTGCTGTCCGACAACGGATTTAATCTTTAAGTTAGATGATTCCACCTGTCCGTATCCCATATTGAACGAGAACCAACTGACTTTACTGTTCTGAGCGGTTGTTGAGACTAAAGGAATAAAGAGGAGATAGAATATCATGATGAAATTGATTGATCTTTTTGTCATAACATTCCTTTTCTGTTATTGTGAGATAAGTATAGTTTACTCAAAAGATAAGTGAAAGCGATTTAAAAATAAATAGAACAAATTGACTAATTTTTCCAAAAATGACACAAGTTAGCAATCCCGCGAAGCGGGGGCAGCTAACTTGTATGTCATTTTGAGAATCCCGCCGAATCCCGCTTTGACCGGAGTAGGCGGGATCAAAGATCTGGCGGGATCAGAGAGCAATGAGCGAAGGCAGAAGGTAAATTTGAATAAAATAGGTAGAACGGATACAAATGGAAATGTGGATTGATGGATTAATTGGGAATTTGTTCATCGGATCATTGAACCATTTAATTATTGACTCAATGAATCAATGAGAAAATGAATCAATAAATCAATAAATCAATAAATCAATAAATCAATAAAATATCACTCCACTACTCCACTATTATTTCTTCGACACCAGTCTTTCATTCAACGCTTTAGAAACTGCCTGTGATTTTGAGTGAACGTGGAGCTTATCGTAAATATTTCTGATGTGAGCGCGGACGGTGAAGATGCTCAGAAAAAGCTTTTCAGCAATGAGTTTATAGTCATCTCCCTGTACAAGGTGTTCGAGCACGTCGAGTTCTCTGTCGGTCAGATTGTAATCTGCCTTCGGCGGAGGTAGATGCTCTTTGAACATTTGCAGCATTTTCCGGGCGATGTGAGGAGAAATCGGGGTTCCGCCATTGAAAGCATTTTCAATAGCTTCTAATAATTGTTGCGGTGTTACAGGTTTTGAAACATAACCTATAGCCCCGGCACAAATAGCATTGAAGACATTATCATCATCTTCGAAGACCGATAAAATAATAATCTGTATTCTCGGATATTTTTCTTTAACGATTGATGTTGCCTTAATTCCCGTCATTCCCGGCAAACCGATATCCATAAGAACTACATCGGGGAGAAGACGATCAACTTCATCAAGAAAATCCTCAGCATTAGCGAATTCACCTACAATCGTGCAAGTGGGCGAAGCACGGAGGATTAACGAAATTCCTGCACGGTAATCGGGATTGTCTTCAACTATTGCAACAGTTACTGGCATATTTTATTTTATTATTTTTTAGCGACTCTTAGTGCACTTCGTGCCTTAGTGGTGAAATTATTTGTTTTTCTTTTTACCACTAAGACACTTAGGACACAAATGCCCATAAAGATTTTTTCCACCGTATTATCAAGGTAGTAAACTTGTGTAAGTTACAACGAAACAATTCGTTCTGCAATAGAACATAATAACTATTTTTTCATCTTCCATTGAAATAAGATCTCCGTGCCGTTACCCACCTGGGAGTTAATTTCTAACTTTCCGCCTAATTCTTCAGCTCGCATCTTCATCGTCTCTAAACCTTTACCGTTCGTTTTTGTAGCTCTATCGAAACCATTCCCATTATCTTTAACTCGAATATCAAGCAATCCGGAACGATGTGTTGTTTCAATCAATATTTCAGAACATCCTGAATGTTTACATGCATTATTTACTGCTTCTTTCAATAATAGCCAGAGGTTTTTGTTTGTTTCCGGTTCTAAGTAGAACGATGGCAAACTATCCTTCGGCGGCAGGTCGAATTTTAATTGGAAATCTCTCGCTCTGCAATTTATAACTGTTATATCGTGCAATCGTGTTAATAAACTTCCGATTGTTTCCTGTTTTGTATCCAACGTCCAGATTATATCGCGGACTGCATCTACCGATTCTTTCGCTAATGTTGTAATCCTTCCTAAAAGCCCTGATTGCTGCTGCGGATTTTCCTGAACGATATTACTGAACATTGCTATACTACTCAGGTTTGTCGCAAGTTCATCGTGAAGGTCTGAAGCGAGATGGCGGCGAAGATGTTCCATTTCTAAAATTTTATTCACACGGTAACGGTATATCAGATAAACCATCAACCCAATAAATATCACCACGATTGCAGTGAACCACCACCGCTGCCACAGTGGTGGAAGAATAGTGAATTCCCAAGTCGCCGGCTCTAAACTTACAACGCCATTTTGATTGATCGCCCGAACACGAAACGTATAACGACCCGGTTTCAATGCCGCCATTGTTACGCGTGAATGTTCGAGAGGTTGACTCCATGTCGTGTCGTTCTCTCCGATTGTATATTGATAGCGAACAGCACGTTCACCTTTATAACTTATTCCGACATAATTAATTTCACAATTGCTCATATCGTAAGTGAGTTCCATCCCGTCATAAAATGGAACCTGATTTCCATTTATTGATACGCTTCGAATGTATATTGGAGGAGCCACTTCTTGTCTTATATCTTTTTTATAATCATAGATAGTAAGTCCGTCGGGACTTAACCCCCATACCAGTCCATCGGTCAACTCACCACACTTGAAAATCCATCGCCCATACATTGGAAAAATAGTATGAATAGTATTTATTTGAGCACTCTTCAGATAACATAAGCCATGAGAGGTAGCGAGCCAAATATTATCATCGTTGCCTTCATAAATATCCCAGATAGTATTGCTTAGTAAACCGTCAGTCGTTGTTATATTCTTAATCCGATCCGATTGAAGAATAAACAAACCATTTCCGCTTGTTCCGATCAGAAGTTCGCCATTTCGTGTCTGCAGAATACTTCTAACATGTATATCTTTAAATGTTTTACTCTCAAGGATTGGCTGGCTGTCATTAGAGGATGTAAATTTTAATGAATACAACCCATTCTCAAATAAACTAAACCACACGGTGCTATCAGGCGAACGGTATATTGTATGAGCATTTTGTCGATTCGGTATAGACACTTTTATTCTATCGTTAGTGGGAGAATCAATGAACGATAAAATATTCTCTTCCTGAGCAACCCATAAACGATTACGATGATCAGACTGTACCGCATAATTTTTCCCCGGAAGAGCAAAGCTTTGATTTACTTTTAAAAATGAACCACCATCGGCAGATGGTTGTATCTCAAGCCGTTGAATAGTTCCATCGTTAGTGGTTATAATAAGTCGATTGTTATAATCAATCGTCATTAAAGATATCTTATCATTACGATCAAAGTTTTTTAAATCATGAATTTTATCCCGCAATACGGGATAATCACCTTTACTTTCGCGCCAGTATTCTATCAAGTGATTGGGCATGGCGACCCAGATGTGATTCTGTTGATCTATAACGGCGTTTTTTGGATTTTCGAGTGGGAAATGATAGAAGAACTGATTTTCTAATTTTATTAATCCGTTGCTATTGTTACCGAACCATAGATTGCCTTCACGATCCTTAAGCATTGCCCAATAACTTTCGTGTGGTAACCCATTCGCCGGTGTATAAAGGGTTGCCTGTTTTATGTCTGATGATTTGGCTATCCGTAATAAACCGATCACGTCTGCAGCCCAAATAAATCCTTCTCCATCGTCTAATCCCGGTTGCATATAATTATTACCTATTTTGTAACTTGCATCTGCCACTAAATTATGAACACGAACAAGAGAACCATCAACAATTCCTATCCAGATATCGCCATCATCATCAATTATGGCATCTATCGTATAATCCTTTGTAAGATCTAAGTGCAACGGGATGAGTTTAGTTTGATTGTTGTTACGATTGAATAAATAACAATCAACATCGCTCACAATGACCATCAAACTGTCGCTAACCGTGAATATGTTTTTTACTGATTCAAATTTTAGATTTGTATTGATTTTATTAAAATTACCGTCTGCGAAATAAAATAATCCATATCGTGTTCCGCACCATAGCGTACCGGATGGATCTTCATAAAAACAAAATACATAGTTTTGATAATTCTCTGTTCCGATTTTATAAACGACCGCTGTATCATCGCTAAACCTAACAACTCCTTCGCCGGCAACACTTAACCAGATATTGCCCGGTTGATTGCCGCTTTCATAAATGGATAAAACTGTACCAACAGGAAAGCCATTCGCTTTACTGTAGTTCTGAAAATTAGTGCCGTCATAAACACTTAAACCCTCTGTGGTTCCAATCCAGATAAATCCTTTTGAATCTTGCATGAGGGCTCTTACTCTATTTCCTACAAGTCCATCTTTGATTGTGTAGGTTCGAAAGGGTAGAAGTACTTTGGGTTCGATCAGATCAAGTTTCTTGGTTTTAATTCGGTCAACGCGGATATGTATATTCTCCCGAATATCAGCCGAAATGTTGGCGGGTGTGTCGCTATCGATTTTGTTCAAAGTATTTACGCCGTTACGAGATTGAAAAATGGAATTCACGCTCGTGTACGAAAGTTCTTCAGCGAAATAGTCGAATCGAATATTCGACTTTCCATCAGTGAGCATAACTCCGGCTACGAGAAATGCAAAGATGATTATGCGTAAATGGTCAGTAATAATCATTGTGAAAAATACGAATGTTTTATATCAATCTCAAAAAGAGATATTTGGCCAACCTTTTCGATGCGATTTCAAAGATTTAAGCGTTTTCTCACTTTCAATGGATGAAAACTTTTAACTTTTCCATCAAGCCGGGGAAAAGTCCTGCTCCTGACCTACAGAAACACCCATGAAAAAAAATAATTTCACGAAGTGCCACGAAGCATAAAAAATAATATCACGAAGAACCACGAAGAACCTCAGTGGAACTTCGTGTCTTCTCCGTGAGCTTCGTGTAATAAACGCAGGCGAGAGGTGATTTGATTTTGCCTTTTATTAATAATATGATAACGCTAAGTTTAAAACGGTTTATATTATGAAAGTAACAAAAAATAATCCTCAATTACTTGATCATATGAGTATAATAAAATAAGGAAAATCCTTCGTGCGGCTCTTGTAAAAAACTTACACGAAGAAACATGAAGGAATACGAAGAACCACGAAGAATCTCAGTGGAACTTCGTGTCTTCTCCGTGAGCTTCGTGTAATAAACACAGGCGAGAGGGATTTGATTTCTTTTCTTTTTTATGATACATTCTCACTGTGTTTAATTCTAAATATTTGGCAGTTTTATCCGCCATTCTTTACGGCGGAATAATTAATAGTTAGGCGGAAAAATTAGAAAGGAGCGTATATGGCAACTGGACGTAGCAATCAGCTGATCAAACAAGTTGGTGAATATCTTGTTGCCTGTGAGCTTGCCCGAAGGGGTCTTCTTGTCGCGACTTTCTCAGGCAACGTCCCAGATTTCGATCTAATCGCTACCGATTTCAAGGGATCATCATGCCCAATTCAGGTCAAGACAATCAAAGGCGGTGCTTGGCAATTCTCGATTGAGAAATTTGCTGACATTACTTTCGAAGGAAACAAGCAGCTTATTGGGGCCAAGAAGCCATTGTCGATTTCGCACCTTGTTTGTGTCTTTGTTCTTGCTGCTGAGAAATACGGCGAGGATCAATTCTTCGTTCTTGAATGGTCACAGGTTCAAGATATACTAATCGCAAATTACACGAGCTGGCTCGACTCTCATGGCGGAGTGAGACCTAGAAAGCCTGATTCTCTACATTGTTCCATCGTCCAATCCAATTTGCTAGATCACAAAGACAATTGGTCCATAATTACTGGTAGGCTCTAACCAGCAGCTCAAGCTGACGGAATGAGCGTAGGTGCGTTAAGTGGCACATGGATAAAATCAAATATTTTTGCACAAATTATTTTATGAGGACATCATGCCAACACCCGAAGAAGCGCAAAACAAAGAACTCGACCGTAAACTCAGCGCTCTCAATAATAATTCTGAATATTATAACAGTATGTCAATTTTTCGTATTCTCTCGGATAGACTAATAGAATCGCTAAATAAAAACGCATCGTCTGCCAATAGATTATCTTGTACGCTTATTTGGCTTAACGTAATTATGACCATAGGTACTCTTGTTGCAGTGTGGATCGCTGTTATGATGTTTTTGAGGCCACATTAAATTATCTATAAGGGAAACACATGAAATCACAAAGGTGTCAACCCATGGCCAGTCCGTCCCATGCTGACTATCTAAAACTTCTCGGTTTGATATCTGTAAGGATGTCCAACATTGAAACCCACATGAGGAACTTCATCAGTGAGATGATTAGCGACGACTATGAACTCAATGTTCGTATTATGGCAGGTAATTCTTTCACCGATCTCTTGAGATTGTTGAAATCAGTATTTCCATACCGGGTGTCAGAAAAAAAAGTCTTGCAACAATTCGATGCACTTGCTATCGATCTCAGTAACCTCAATGACGAGAGAGCGAAGTACATACATTCTGATTGGACGCTGGGAGATGTTGACGGTATTGCAGTCGCAAAGCGGATGAAAGTCTCGAGACATAAAAGAGGGCTTCGAGTAGACCTGAAGCAGAATGAATTCGAGTTACTCCAAGACTTTCTTGATAAAGTAGAGGTCGTAATTGAGAAACTCACACAACTCAAAGTTGTGAGCATGCCCATCTACATCGCACATAGAGCCGAAACCGCTAAGAAGCCTTATATGGCATGGGACAAGGATGGGTTCCCAATACGAACTCCCATAAATAAAACTATCCCGAAGCGTCCCTCAGTTGTGGGGCATTCGTAATAAGCAGATTAAAAATTGAAAGTGAAGTGAATTAACTTGTTTCGTTTGGGACATTTTAAAAGTTATCAGTACCGCAACTTAGCGGCCATCTGTAAGGTCTCTTCCATGCGAAACTTAGAACAACAATGGTAGACGAAGAAACAATAGATCTCGAGTTCTATAAATGGATTTCCCGAAGTCATCTTCTGTATCTCAAACGCCTTAGACTCTTGGGCCATAAGATCGATAATAAGAGAATCGAGACGCTTGAAAAAGAAATGTACTCAGAGCTGGATCAGCCTGAGAACCAAGGCGGAGGATTGCTTGGGCAAAGAGACGTAGATGAGTTGCAGTTATTGTTTTCAATTGCTGAAGAGCAACCTGCTGTGCGTGCATCTATCAAGGTTAATCTTTGCCAATATGATCACACAGTACTCAGGATGCATCCTGATCACAACCACAAACGCCCGCACTTTCACATAGAGTATAAGCAACAATACAAAGCATCTTATTCGATTGATCCATTGGAAAGATTAGCAGGTCATGTACCGGCTCAATACGAAAAGCCCATTCTGGATTGGGCTTCAACACGTTTGCGAGAATTGAAGCTCACTTGGGATAAATTAAAGTCGGGAGAAGATGTACGGGAATTGGTACTGATAGCGGAAGAGTTCTAAACAGCAGCTCGTGCTGACCCCGCTTAAAAACGTAGCGGTGCAGGCGGTCTGAGTCCCTCGAAAAACACTCGGCATAAACTCAAGTACATTTGTCAATCCTACCCCAAATTTTGTTTTATGAGCGATTATGCGTAATTTAATACCGTAAATATCTCCAGTGATGTGAAAATAAATCGAATAAATATTAATTCAATCAAGAAGAAACTTATTCCTTTTTTCAAAAGTCAAGTAGATGTAAGATTGGCATTCCTGTTTGGCTCGGTAGCAGAAAAAAGAACTCACAGCCAGAGCGATATAGATATTGCTGTATATTATGTGGGAAAAGCAACGTTAAACCGGCACGTCCGGTTAATAAATGATGTCGGTTATTTGTTAGAGACGGATAACATAGATGTAGTAAATATGAACACAGCTTCTACTTTTATTTTACACGATATTCTTTCTTTCGGGAATCTGCTTATTTGCAAAGATGATGATCTTTATAAAGGGCTTCGATTGAAAACTCTTAGAGATTTTGATGATTTAACTCATATCATCAAGATACAAAGCCAGTATATTTTTAAAGGCGCAACAAATGGTTAAATCTGAGTTTATTATCACGATGCTCAAACGCAAATATTGAGAATATATAATGTTTGGAAGAATCCTGAATCGGATGCGTGAAAAAGTCAGAACACGCCAATACATAATGACTTTACACGCTGAGGAAGAAATGAATAACGATGGTTTATCGATTTACGATGTTGAACACGTGATACTTACTGGAAAAATTGTCGAGAGACAAAAAGACCCGATCACTGCCGAATAGAAGTATCTGATACAAGGCAGTTCTCTGGCTGATGGCAGAGTAATTGTAGCTGCAAAATTGAGTCCAACAGGGAAATTGGTTATCTTAACTGTGTACACTCGATAAAAAGGAAAATATATGACATGTGATATTTGCAATAAAAAGGGTGCTCGGCTTCGGCACATAACCAAAAGTTATGGAAAAGGGTCAAGCTTATTCATTATTGAAAATGTTCCGGTGATAAGTTGCCCCAATTGTGGTGAGAGTTATTTGACTGCCGAAACTCTTCATGAACTCGAAAGGATCAAACTGCACAGAAATAAGATTGCAAGAGAACGCGAAGTACCTGTAGCAATTTTTGCATAACTAATATTTTAATTGAATAAAAATTATATGTTCGAAGACGTAAAAGATAAATTAAAAGAACTTGAAAGTAAACTTACATCTCTCCGGGGGTATCTTTGACCTTGACACAAAAGAAAAGGAAATAGCCGACCTCGAAGCGAAAGCCCACACCCCGAATTTCTGGAACGATAACATCGCTGCACAAAAAGTGATGCAGCAAATAGATAGGCGGAAGCAATGGGTGAATTCGTGGACTTCCATCCAACGCAAACTTCAAGATGCACAAGCCCTTTTAGAATTGGCAGTAGAATCGTCAGATGACTCTTTTGGGACTGAATTGCAAACTGAGATTACCGATGTTGAAAAACTTCTTGACGATGTAGAATTCCGCAACATGCTTAGCGGCGATGATGATGAGAAAAATTGCATACTCACCGTTCATGCAGGCGCGGGTGGAACGGAAGCGCAGGATTGGACTGAAATGTTAATGCGGATGTATCTCCGCTGGTGCGAGAAAAAGGGCTTTAAAACTTTTTTACTCGATGAGCTTGCGGGCGACGGAGCCGGATTGAAAAGTGCAACTATCGAAGTGCAGGGACAATTTGCTTATGGATATTTGAAAGCAGAAAGCGGCGTCCATCGCTTAGTTCGTATTTCACCGTTCGATTCAAATGCGCGCCGACATACTTCATTTTCTTCAGTCTTCGTCTATCCGGAAATTGAAGATGATGTTGAAATTGAGATCAATCCCGCCGACCTTGATATCGGTACATATCGTGCGGGTGGTAAAGGCGGACAAAACGTAAATAAAGTTGAAACCGCTGTTCGGATCAAGCATATTCCTAGTGGCGTGGTGGTTGCATGTCAGCAAGAACGTTCACAATTTCAGAACAAAGAACGCGCGCTGAAGATGTTGAAATCACGGCTTTATCAATTGCGTAAGGAAGAGGAAGAAGCGCGGCTTGCAACTATCGAAAGTACGAAAAAGAAAATCGAGTGGGGAAGTCAGATTCGCTCATATGTTTTTCATCCTTACAATATGGTGAAAGATCACCGCACAGATGTGGAGACGAGTAACACTCAAGGTGTGATGGATGGAGACCTTGATGCATTCATTAAAGGATTTTTGATGGAATATGGAAAGCAAACCCACTAAAAAAAGATTTCGGATTTCGGATTTCGCCCGCCTGCCAAAGCGTAGCGGCAGGCAGGGATTTCGGATTTATGAGGTTCTTCTGTTTTGAGTCCCGCCTGGTTCATAGCAAAGCGTTATATTCAGGCTCATCGCAAGAGCGGGTTTCTTTCTTTTATTACCTCCATTGCGATAATAGGAGTAATGCTCGGAACGGCGGCTCTGATCATCACTCTGACCGTTCTTGATGGTTTCGAAAGAGAAATCAAAGAAAAGGTTATTGCATTTACCTCTCATATCGAAGTCCGTGGTTACCAAAATCTTCCTCTTACAAATTATAAAGAATCGATTCAAAAAGTAAAAAAGCAAATTGCGGGTGTAAGTGAAATCACTCCGTTTGCGGCGCGTGAAGGAATGATTCGATCTTCAGAATCAATCGATGGAATATTTTTAAAAGGTATTGATCCTGCATCGCAGGTATTAACTTCACACCAGCATATTATTTCAGGAAGATATATTAACGCCGACAAGCAAGATAAACCACAAATCGTGATAGGAAAGAAACTCGCGAATAGATTGAATGTAAATATTGGTGATAAGCTTGTGGTCTTCGCGCTACCTCAGTCGAAAGGTTTACAACCGCGGGCAAAACAATTCGAGTTAGTTGGAATTTATGAATCGGGTATGGCTGAATTCGATGATATCAACGCTTACACCGATTTATCAGACGCCCAGCAATTATTTCAGATGGGAGAAAATGTTTCCGGATTCGATATTATAGTACATGATATTACAAAAGTTGACGAGGTGGCGGAGCAGGTGCAATCATTGCTTGCTTATCCGCATTACGCGCGGACGGTTTTTCAGCTTTATCGAAATCTGTTTTCTTGGGTTGAACTTCAGAAAAAAATGTCGCCAATTCTACTGAGCTTGATAATAATGGTTGCCACCGTGAATATCATCGGTACTCTGCTCATGTTCGTTCTCGAAAAAACTCACGCTATCGGTATCTTGAAATCACTTGGCGCAGGTCCGAAATTGGTAAAGAGGATATTCCGTTTACAGGGCTTACTGATATCTATCGTTGGAATTTCGTTCGGTAATCTGCTCGCGTACATTTTATGCTGGATTCAACTAGAATTTAAAATATTATCTCTGCCATCCGACATATATTATATGGATACGGTACCGATGATGTTGCACTGGGAAAATTTTATTTTAGTCTCACTCGTTGCATTGCTGCTTTGCATGTTAACAACAATTTTACCGTCGCGCTCGGCATCAAAACTCGATCCGGTAACAGCGTTAAGGTTCGGATGATGTTGAATCGTGTTGAGATATTGATTGCTCTCCGTTATCTTCGTTCAAAACGAAAAATTCGTTTTATTAACATTATCGGATATATCTCGATTGTTGGAATTACCGTGGGTGTCGCGGCATTATTGATTGCGCTTTCAGTTTTCAATGGATTTAGTGGTGTTGTAACTTCGGTTCTGGTAGGTTTCGATCCGCACATCCGAATTGAAAAACGGGGCAACATCTCTTCAGGCGAGTATGAAAAAATTCAATCCCTTATAAAGGATAATCCTGATGTGCTTGCCTATTCTCCGTTTGTTTCCGGCAAGGCAATGCTAACAACTGAATCATTCAACAAAGTCGTTTTTATCCGCGGTGTTGATGAGAATGGAATCGGCAGTGTAACAGGATTGAAGAATAAAATTGTTCTTGGTAATTTGAATTTTGAAGAAAAAGATGGTTCTCCCGGTATGATAATCGGCTTAACGCTTGCAGATCGTCTTGCATCGATTCTCGGTAATGAAATTGTGGTTTACAGTCCGAACAGCGTTCAAACAGCGCTCACCGGTATTAATATGCCCGAAGGATCAAAATTTCATTTAGCGGGAATATATGAATCTAACAACCGAGAGTACGACGCAAGCTATGCTTACATATCTTTAGCGGAAGCACAAACGATGTTTGGTTTGATTGATAAGTTTAACGGTGTAGAAATTCGTCTGCATGATTTCAACAAAGCCGATCATGTTAAAAATATTTTGATAAACGATCTCTCAAATGAATACTCGGTTTCAACATGGTATGATTTGCACAAAAATTTATATTCGGTTATGCAAATTGAGCGATGGGCGGCTTACATTCTTTTAAGCATAATCATTCTTGTGGCAACTTTCAATATGCTTGGCTCGCTAACGATGGGTGTTCTTGAAAAGCAACGAGATATAAGCGTACTTAAAGCGATGGGAATGAATTCGAAAAATCTAATACGTTTATTTATGTTTGAAGGATTAGTGATAGGTGTTATCGGAACACTGCTTGGCATTATAATCGGGCTTGTTGTTCTTTACTTGCAGGTTCACTATCAAATATTTCCGCTCGATACATCTGTCTACATTATCCCTGCCATACCGGTTGATATCCAATGGACCGATTTCGTTTCTATAACCGTCGCATCTTTGGGACTATCGTTTTTGGCATCATACTATCCGGCACGCAGGGCGGCGGCAACTTTACCTTCGGAAGGATTAAGATGGGAATGAATAAAATAATATTGAACTGTAAAGAAATCTATAAAAGTTATTACATCGATGAGAAGGAATCATCCCGATTGGAAGTTCTTAAAGGAATAGACTTCGAAATATCCGAAGAAGAAATTGTAACAATTGTTGGTGCATCCGGTTCGGGGAAAAGTACTTTGCTTCATATACTTGGCGGATTGGATAATCCGACAAGTGGTAAAGTGTTTTGGCATGATAAAGATATTTCATTGTTTAACGACGAAACGGTTGCTAAACGCCGTTCTGAAAATATCGGATTCATTTTTCAATTCCATCATCTACTGCCGGAATTTACATCAATTGAAAATGTGATGATACCATTGATGATTGCAGGTGTGAATAAAACAGACGCTAGAACTAGAGCTGTCGAGTTGTTGAGTAAAGTCGGAATGTTGCCGAGGGAAGAGCATAAACCGACTGAATTATCGGGAGGCGAACAGCAAAGAGTGGCAGTTGCACGGGCGCTTGCCAACCAACCAAAGCTTGTTCTGGCTGACGAACCCACGGGGAATCTCGATTCGGCAAGCGGTGAGCAACTTCACGAGTTATTATTAGAATTGAACAAGACGGAGAAACAATCGTTTGTAATCGTAACGCATAATGACCGATTTGCGAAGCGGTCTGACCGTAATTTCGTAATGACTGATGGCAAGCTTTTACAAATTTGAGTAATTGATACTTTTTTCTTACATTACTTTCGAACTTTTTAGGAAATAGGCAGTATGGCAAAAATCGAAAAATCGAAATTATCAAAAAAAATGAAGCATGACGAAATACTTCCTTTAGAAAGGGAGAATTATATCATCTTGGGAATCGGATTGCTCGTTATAATCCTCGGATATATTGCTCTTTCCGGAAATCAGGTGGAAGGATTTTCGCAGTTGACACTTGCACCGATATTGTTAGTTCTTGGATACTGTGTTATAATTCCGGTTGGAATAATGTACAGAAAAAAAGAAAAGAAATCTGGATTGCATGCAGAACAAGTTCAGCAGTAAAATTAAAGATGATTTTTATAAAGGTATTTTGCTAATCTAACCGCAAGATACCTTTTTATTTTTAATGGGAGCCGAGTGTTTTAATTACTACATGCAACAATTCTTCTGGGTCGTATGGTTTTGATATATAATCTTTTGCTCCTAACTTAACGCATTCGAGGGCTGTGGGAACATCGTTTACCGCGGTGAGCATTATGATGTGCGGAAGACGGTTAGTTTTTTTCAATTCTCTCAGAACAGTTATACCATCCATACGAGGCATTTTCATATCTAACAGGACAATATCATAATGAATGTTTTTTAACTTATCTAACGCGATAATCCCATCCTCAGCCGTGTCGACATCAAAATCTTCGTTCATAAATTGATCTTTGAGATTGTTGCGTAACTCGGTGTTATCATCGACGCATAACATTTTCATGTGGGGTGCCATTACTATTCCTTTAACGGTTTGAGTGCAGGATTATATAAAATTTACAAAAGAGTGAGGGTAATGTCAATATATTTTTATGATTTTATTTAAAAAAATATGGAATAAACTTGATTTTTGAATTTGCATTGGCTATATTGGCACAATCAGTTTAAGGGAATTATTACGATGGCGGTTCAAGTAGATAAATCTCGTAAAATATTGTTAGTTGATGATGAAGTCGGATTTGCCGAGTTATTGTGCGATCTTCTATCCATGGATAATTACAACGTTGAGGTTGCGAACGACGGAATCGAGGGTTTAGAAAAAGTTGCAACTTTCAAACCCGACGTTATCATCTCTGATGTTGTTATGCCGCGAATGAGCGGTTTCGAGATGTTCAAGAAAGTTAAATCAACACCTGAAACGGCGAATATTCCGTTTTTATTTATTACCGGCTTCCAGGATGACCGAGTGCTCTCCGAAGCTCGTAAAATAGGTGTCTTCGGGATACTTAAAAAACCGATAGATGTCGAGCAAATAGAACTTCGGCTCGAAGATCTCCTATCAAAAAGGTTATGACCGATAAATCAGCAATTGAATCTCTTCGGGTAATAATTCTGAAACTGTACGAATAACATCTCCACGCAACGCTTTATCCACTAAACTTCGTTGTGTGGCACCTAATATCAATCGATCTACGGCAAGCGTTGCGGCGTGTTCGGCGATTGTGTATCCGACTTCATTCGATAAAACACTTATCACTTTAAACGGAATTCCATATTCGTTGCAAATTTCTCCCATCCAATCGTTATTCACAAAATTTTCTGCTGCAATATGTTCTGGTAAAGAACCTGTAACGGCGATTTCTTTGATATTTAATATGAAAAGAAACGCTTTCTTCAGTTTTGCATCTTCGCATGCTTGACGTAATAATTTTTGTCCGCCGCCTCTTACAGCAACGAGCATACGCGAGGTGAATGAGATTATTTCCGGTTGCGGTATAGTGCTGATGGGTGAAACAGCAACAGGTATAGATGGCGCAGTAACTACTTTTCTTCGGCGCGCGATTTCGCGAGCGCCAAGCCCGATGAATAGTACGCTTAAGGCAAAGAGCACCGCCTTGGATTTTTCTACTACAATCGTAGCTTCGACTAGAAATAATGTGATAGTAGAAAGAATCATGAAGACTCGCGTCCATACAGGTAATTTTATCGATCGATCGGTTCCGGTCGATCCTACATTAATCATTATAGCAGCGACCACTCCGATTGCATAAAGAGATGCGAGAGTGATGACATCGTGAACAAGTATCAATACAATTATTGGCAACAATGTTGAGATGATTAGTGGGTAAATTGGTACGCCGTATTTATTCAATTTTCTCAATCCAACTGGCAGCTCACCATCCACCGACATTAAAAATTGAATAGACGTAAGAGCGTTAATCGCTGTATTACCGGCAGATATTAACAGAAATCCTAATACAAATCCGATGATCGGTCCGAACCAATTTCCTACATAAACCGTCCCAAGATATCGAATCATCTCTTCTTTATGTTCAGTACGGTTTAGCTCGGGAACGGCATTCATTGCCAATCCTAAAACAATTGTTACAACAGATATTTTTAAAAGAACTGTGAGAATCGCTCTTCGAGAGCTGCGCGCTGGGTCTTTCATCACTCCGGTCATATTGGAGATTGATTCGATACCGGATATCGATAAAATTATCGCTACAAAGAAAGACCAATTAGTCATGAAACCATTCGGATCGGGAGAGAGGGAGATGTTTTGTACAGCCGTGGGAAACGCATATGCAACAAGTAGTGCTAAAGCCGCGAGTGTGGCTGTTGATATTATTATTGCAAAACTGCCGGCATGTCTTGGCCCGAACCAATTTAGAGTTCCTATCCCAAAAAGAATTCCAATTGCCCATATCTCGGGTCTGCCGAATGCGAAATAATGACAACCTTCGAGAACGGAAAGTGAAGCGGTTACAACATAATCGGCGCTTAACATCAACGCACCGATTACTGCAAGTGAGCGGGAGCGATGGCTGACTGAGGAATATACTCCGCCTCCGGAAGGATACAGGCGGCAGATAGTTACGTAATTCAACGCGACCATTATAGTGAACGCGAGCATCATCAAAAGATGCCAGCCGCTATAGTAACCGGCATGGAAAAAGGCAATGCCTAAAACATAGGCAATGCTCGTTCCCCAATCACCATCAAGAATTGCAGCGCTACGGAGCCACCCTAAAACTCGTGGGCGGCTGGTGGAAAGTTCCATATATCAGCAGTTTTTAGATATTTTAATCATATAAAGCAGGCAAAGTATAAGAAGAATATTTTGAATAATCAAACATCAACAAATTTTTGCCATGGTTGAATTTTCCACGCTTTCTAGATATATTATCAGAACGATTATGCAAACTCCATTTTTAAATAGTCTGAGATTTAAGATCGGTTTCGGGTACATCGTACTTGTCTTAATCAACGTTAGCGTTACCGGTTGGGCAATTTTTAATTTTGGCAGAATTACTTTAGCATTTAATTCAATCCTGAATGAAAATTATCCGCATGTTGTCGTGCTCGAGCGAATGGCTCATCTTGTGGAAAGGCATGAGCATGGCCTAAGCATGATATTGAATGGTGATTATGAAAACGGTTATTCTGAATTCAGTACGGCTAAAGAAGAGTTCTACCAGATTTTCGATAAAGCGAACGAAAAAAGATCGTTACCGGATGCAGGACCAATACTCGATAATATCAAATCAACTTATGCCGGTTACATATTTGTATCCGATTCACTATTCTCATTTGCATCTCGAAAAAGGGATCAGAAGGCGAGATCATATTATGGTAATATAGTCAGACCATTCGCTCAGAGGTTGTCCGATAATGCATTCTGGCTGATTGAAGAAAATCAGAAAGAAATGATGAAGATTGCGAAAGAATCTAAAAGTACCTCTGACGAAGCAATCATAGCTGTTCTCTTTGCCGCAATCATCGCGATAACTCTAAGCATTATAACTATGATTCAATTCACAAAACGGATAATTGAACCGGCTGAAAAATTATCTGCGACGGTAAATCAAATCGGCAGGGGACGGCTTGACTTGAAAATCGATATTACTACGAATGATGAAATCGGGGAACTCAGCCGCGAGTTCAATAAGATGACCGAGCGGCTGCGCAAGTATGAAGCGATGAACATTGAAAACATAATTTCTGAAAAACAAAAATCTGAGACGATAGTCGAGAGCATATCCGACGCAATTATTGTCTGTGATGAAGAAAGAACCATACAATTGATGAACCGTTCCGCTGAACAACTGATTAATATCAGCGAGGCGGAAGCTTATGGAAAAAAAGTTGAGGATGTAATCACCGATGAGAGGTTAATTGAAATATTTCGCTCTCCACAGGAAGCATCAATTCTCAAAGTGCCGTATCTGCAATTCAATCATAATAATCGACAAATATTCTTACGCCCGCGTGTTTCCGAGATTGCTGTACCATCGGGTGGAAAACGTGGAGTTGTTTTGATATTGCAGGATGTTACACAATTTAAAGAATTGGATAAGATGAAATCCGATTTTATGGCAGCAGTTTCTCACGAATTCAGAACACCGCTCACTTCAATTAATATGAGTGTTGATATATTGCGGCAAAAATTACTCGGCGAGATAACACCGGCACAGCAAGAATTGCTTGAAGCGTCGAAGCAGGATTGTGCGCGGCTTACAAAGATGGTGAAAGATCTCCTGCAACTATCTAAACTCGAATCTGGAAAGCTTGAAGTTAAAGAAGAACATGTTGAACTTGTGAAAATTATTGAAACGGCTATTCAACCGATGCATCTTCAATTTAAAGAAAAGGGAGTCGCGTTGTTGTTCAATTCCGAAAATAAGATTCCGAAATTCATCGGCGATGAGCAGCAACTCATCTGGGTGATATCGAATCTTTTAAATAATGCTCTTCGGTACACTGATTCAGGCGGGAAGGTTGAGATAATTGCATCGCAAAATAATAAGAACATACAGATTGATGTGTCTGACACCGGACGAGGTATACCTCCTGAATACATAGATAAAATATTTGATAAATTTGTTCAGGTAAAACAACAACCAGATACAACTCCAGGCAGTGTAGGGCTGGGATTGGCGATAGCTAAAGAAATTGTAGATATGTACGGCGGCAATATTTCAGTAAAAAGCGAATTAAATAAGGGGACAACATTCACCATATTTCTTCCAATAACAGAAGGCGAGATGACCTAAGATGACTGAACGCGGTAAAGTTTTAGTGGTTGATGACGAGCCGAATATTTTAAAAACTATAAAAATTGGATTAGAAGCGATTGGACTTAATGTAGATGGATTTCTTAATCCCACTGATGCTGTTGAGCAGATAGAGGAAGATAAATACGACATCGCATTTATCGATTTGATGATGCAGCCGATCGATGGTATGCAAGTGCTGAAAGAAATTCGGACAAAGTCACCCATGACAACTGCGGTCATCATTACAGCACACGGTTCAATTGACAGCGCCGTGGAAGCAATCAAAGCCGGGGCATTCGATTTTCTTCAAAAACCTTTCGATCTGAAAGAACTTCAATTATTTACCGAAAAAGTTTTAGATCATCACCATCTACAAACCGAAGTGCATTCTCTGAGGCGCATGGTTGCTGAGATTCAATCGTCATCGGTTATCCTGACACGCAACAATGTAATGCAGCAACAATTAGAGCTTGCAAGACAGGTTGCCGATAGTTTGCTAACGGTTCTAATCGAAGGTGAAAGCGGGACAGGAAAAGAAATGGTTGCGCAATTTATTCATGATAATAGCAATCGAAAATCGAAACCGTTAATAAAAGTGAATTGTGCGGCGCTTCCTGAGAATTTGATTGAGAGCGAACTTTTCGGACACGTTAAAGGATCGTTCACCGGTGCGATCAAAGATCGTGAAGGTCGGTTCGAAGTTGCAAACGAAGGAACGATATTTTTAGATGAAATAGCGGATATTCCACCTTCATCGCAGGTGAAATTGCTGCGATTTCTTCAACACCGTGAGTTTGAACGGGTTGGGGAAAATATCACGCGGAAAGTAGATGTCCGTGTAATTGCCGCAACAAATCGCAGGTTAGCCGACTCTTTGAAAGAAGGAAGTTTCAGAGAAGATTTATATTATCGGCTAAATGCAGTTCGCATTTCTTTACCTCCATTACGCGAACGATCGGAAGATATTATATTATTGATCTATCATTTTATTAAAAAATATTCGAACAAAGAATCAACTGAAATATCACCGGAAGCGATGAAATTATTAACTTCTTATCCTTGGCCCGGGAATGTCCGTGAACTTGAGAACATTATCGAGCGGGCTGTCCTTTTAGCAAAACAAAGAACCATCGAAGTGTCGCATCTACCACCCGAACTGCAAAATCCCGAATCGGTGAAAACGGGTCTGCTTTCTTTAGAAGCGATAGAACGTTATCATATCTCGCGTGTATTGAAAGTTGTGAAAGACCTTGATGAAGCGGCGCGTATTTTGAATATTGATCCGGCAACTTTATGGAGAAAGAGGAAGAAATACGGATTACACGATTAAACATCTTGCATTTTGCACGACCTTTAATCTCTATATTTTTTATTGGGTTATGATAAATATCGTTTGATCTTTGAGAACACCTTGCAGAATGCAAGAAATTAGTCCTACCACAACTTTAATTCCAATTTTTATTCATCATTTTGATTGAATCTTCGGGTGTTTCGTGGCATTCGATTTGCTCGCTTTTCTTTTGGATTAGAATCTAAAGAAGAAATTCACTATGACAGTAAAATCACGAACAATTCAAAATGGACGAGTCGCCATCATTGAGGTTAAAGGATCATTGATTGGAGATCAGGACACTGATCAATTTCGTCGTGAAGTCACAGATTTTATCGAACAAGGGAATAAATCCCTTATCGTCAACATGCAAAAAGTTAATTATATGAACAGTTCCGGCATCGGAGCTATCATCGCCGCTCATACATCATTTAAAAAAAATGGTGGGGAAGTAAAGCTGGTGGGTCTAAGTGAGAACGTGGAAAATCTTCTCGCTATTACACGGCTTGTGGAAATATTTGATGTCCACGATTCATTGGACGAAGCAATTGAAAGTTTTATAAAAAAATAACAATAAATAATCATTTAACTAATCCTCAACTATATTAGGAGTTATACTAATGAAACAATCAACATTTGTTTCGATCGTTATCTTCTTGGCGATCGCTATCGGTTTTGTAATATGGTGGTTTGTACTTGGAAATCCGACAAATTTCTTCGACGGCGCCAACCGTATGAAACCAAATAATTTGATGGGAATGGTTTACACAGGTGGAATTATCGTTCCATTCCTTATCGCCCTTTCAATTATGGTTATCACTTTTATCATCGAACGAGTGTTATCTCTTCGGAAAGCACAGGGACGCGGTCCATTGGCAACGTTTTTAAAAACCGTTCAGAAATCGTTAGCGGATGGAAATATTGATGCCGCGATAAAAGCATGCGAGCAACAACGCGGTTCGATGGCGAATATTATTCGCGCGGGCTTAGATCATTATCAGTCGTATGCGAAAGAAGGAAAATCCGTTGATGCTGAAAAGCAAATGGCAGAAGTTCAACGTGCTATTGAAGAAGCGACTGCATTAGAAATGCCGTTGCTTGAAAAGAATCTTATCGCACTGTCAACAATAGCTTCAATCGCAACAATGTTAGGTTTGTTAGGAACGGTAGTTGGTATGATCCGTGCCTTCCAGGCATTAGCTCGTACCGGCGCACCGGATGCTGTCCAGCTATCGATCGGTATTTCGGAAGCTCTTATTAATACGGCATTAGGTATCTTTGCCGCGATCATTGGTATTGTTGCTTACAACTTCTTCGTTAATAAGGTGGATAGCTTCACCTATATGATTGATGAAGCGAGCTTCGATATTATTCAGACGTTAAAAGTGAAAAAATAATAATATAGAGGCGTTCTATGCCGAAAATAAAAAAACACAGATTGGGTATATCAATCGATAACACGCCGCTGGTTGATATTGGGTTTCTATTGTTAACATTTTTTATGTTGACAACCCAATTCAAACCACCGGAAGAAGTGCAGATTGTTCTACCGTCATCACACTCAGCGTTTAAACTTCCCGAATCCAACGTCATGGCAATCACAATCAGCAAAGACAATCGTTTGTTGCTTGGTTTTGATTCACAAAACATGATGGCAAAGTTGTTCGGCGAAGAAAACAAACTCCGTTTATCCGTAGAAGTAACAACGAAAGAATTACCGGATCTTTTGGTGCGCGCACGTATTGCGAATCCGAAACTTCGTACGGTGGTAAAAGGAGACAAAGACGCTGAGTATGGAATAACGGAGGATGTAATGGACATTCTTCAAAAAGTACAAATCACTCGTTTTAATCTAGTAACTGATTTAGAAAACGATTAAGGAAAATAAATTATGGGTATGGTCGATACCAGTGGTCCACGAGGCCACGATCGGAAAAAAGGAAAACGCAAGAAAAAACGCCGTATTGGTGTAAAGATAGATAATACACCTATGGTCGACGTTGCGTTCCTTCTGTTAACATTTTTCATGTTGACTACAACCATGAATAAACCGCAAACAATGGAAATCAATCTTCCTCCAAGCAATGATGTAAACGTCGAGGTTGCCCAAAGCAATCTTATGACAATTCGTGTTAAGGAAGATGGTACTATCTATTGGAATATTGCCGTTGAGGATCCGCAGAAAGTTACTTTCAAAGAATTAAAAAATCTTCTTACACAGAAGAACCAAGAAAATCCGAGATTGATAACTTTGATTAAGATAGATCGGAAAGGTAAATATTCTACGATGGTTGACATCATGGACGAGTTGAACGTGGCTAATGTTACCCGTTTTAGCTTGGCGCCAATGCAAGACGCCGATAAAAGAATTCTTGCAAAGTTAATGTGAGAAAGGAGAACGAACTATGACAGCACAAGCAATAGCAGCAACCGTAAAAAGCGGTATACAAGACTGGCGGCAATTATATAAACGCCACCTTGGAATAGCCCTCACGATTGCGGTTACGTTTCACATTCTCGCAATTGGATCTTACTATCTCGTTGGGTATTTGTCTGAAGAGGATGACCCAGTTATGATTGTAAGAATTACCAAATACACAGATCTTGGACCACCGCCATCAATGACTGAGGCAGAAATAGCCCCAGCAGTTGCAGTAAATGCACCTGTTGCAAAACCAACAGTCGGTATTCCCGTTGCCGTTCCCGATGCTGAGGTTAGCCCAGAGCAAACCATTGCAACGCAACAGGAGTTATCTTCAATTCAAAGCCCGGTTGTTCAGCAACAAGACGATGGACAGGTTCAAATCGAACAGGATATCAATATATCTGATGAAGAACCGCCTGATTTTGTACCCGTTGAAAAACAACCGGTTCCTGTTAAACAAGTCCAGCCCGATTATCCGGAAATTGCCCGACGCGCTGGAGTTGAAGGAACCGTATGGATAAAAATCCTCGTTGATAAAGAAGGAAAGGCAAAGAAAGCTGTTGTTATGAAAAGTGACGCAGAAATATTCAACGAGCCGGCTCAGAAGGCAGCATTGCAGTGGGTGTTTACACCTGCGATGATGAACAATGGACCGGTCGCAGTTTGGGCGGCAGTTCCATTCAGATTTAAGCTGAACAAATAATGGTGTTCTGTGAACGCTTCACTTATTCTACGAATCGTTACGTATGTCACTGCGGGTTCAATCCTGATCATGGGAATAATAATTCTCACGGGATTTCTTCTGCCGTCTCATATTGCACCGAGCTTCAGAATTATGATGGGTATTATGATGATTGTTTATGGCATATATCGCATAGTAATCATTACAATAAAAAATCGTCGTAAAGATGAAACCGAAGAATAAATATATTTACTTATTTCTTGGATGGACACTTCTATTCGTGTCCATCCAGGGATGTTTACCTGAGCGGACCGAGACTCCCACAAAAGGAAGAATTACAGTCGTCGCAGCGGAATCGGTTGAACCACTGATGCAGCAAGAGAAGGAAAAATTCGAAGGTATCTATACCGGTGCGCATATCGAAATGCTTTTTTCTTCATCCCGCGAAGCGATTGCACGTTTCTTTAATGATTCAATTCGCATAATTGTGACCTCCCGTCCAATGAATAAAGAGGAACGTTCGGTTGCAGAAAAATTTAAAATTGATCTTCAGGAATTTAAAATTGCTATAGATGGAATTGCATTTCTTGTGAATGCAGATAATCCAATATTGCAGATTCGCACCACTCAACTCGATAGTATCTATGCCGGATTAATAACCAGATGGAATCAGGTTGGCGGTAAAAATGTTCCGATCGATTTATTCCTTCCCGATCAGAATTCAGGAAACTTCGAAATTGTTCGGATGAAAATTCTAAAAGAGAAAAAATATCAAGCGCCCGCGAACACAATAAAGTCTTCAGAGGAAATGCTGAAAATTGTATCAAGCCATCCAAATGCTCTTGGCATTGTTGGGCTAAACTGGTTAAGCCAGAAAAAAGATAACGTTACCGTTTTAAAACTGTCAGACCCGAACGCGCCGGATTCGTTGGGTACAAAAGGACTATATTTTGCGCCGTTGCAGGCACATGTATATCGAAATTATTATCCGGTAACACGTGATGTGTTCATCTATTCACGTGTAGATATGTATAGCGTAGGGGCAGGATTTATCTCATTTATTACAAGTGCACCGGGGCAACAACTTGTTGTTTATAACGGGTTGGTTCCAGCCACAATGCCTATTCGTCTTGTTGAACTATCAAATAAAGGATTACAACCGTGAAAAAGCGCATCATTATCTCGCTGCTTGCAATCGTCCTTATTATTGCTTATACCGTTCCGGGAAGAGCGGATGATCCACTAAAAGAAGGTATAGCGCAATTTGAAAAAGGCGATTTCCACACCGCCATCAAATCGTTTAAAGAAGCTGTGAAGGATGATAAGAAAAATCCGCAACCATATTTTTGGCTTGGCGTGACATATTTAAAAACCGATTCATTAGGTCTTGCAGAAACCGCATTTGTGCAAGCTCGCGAATTAGATTCAAAAAATTGGAAAATCTACGATAATCTTGGAGATGTGTATGTAGGACAAAAAATTCCTGCTGCTGCCGTGGAACAATATCGGAAGGCAATTGAAATCGGAGGGAAGAGCGCAGTGATATATATGAAGATTGCCGATGTCAGCCGTAAAGCTCGACAGTACAAAGAAGCCGCGGAAGCATATATAAGCGTTTTGCTTATTGATTCTACGAACGTCACCGCGATGAAAGAACTTGCGAATATATATTTTCGCGCAAAACAATATTCTAATGCTCTTCCGCTATATCGCGATCTTGTAAAACTCCAACCCGATACCATATCGTATCAAAAAAATTATGTGAAGTGTTTATACGAGGCGAAGTATTATGAAGAATTGATTCCGGTTGCGGAAAATATTCGCCGGTTCGATTCAACTGATGAAGATATTAATATGATGCTTCGCGATGCATATATCCAAACAAGAAAATATGATAAAGCGTTATTGCTTATTACTTATCAAAATCCGGATTCTATAAGTGTAGATGAGTTGGTTAAGCGTGCAAAAATTTATTATGAACTGAAGATGATAGATTCATCCATATCTATGTATGAATATGCCTATAAACGAGATTCAAGCAGATCGGATATGTATTACGAAATGGCGAAATTGTATAACGAGAAAGAGCGTTATGCTGACGCGGTGATGATGTTCGATAAAAAGATCGTTACTGATTCGGCGCCCGGTTATCGTTGGGCATGTTATTTTCAGGGTGCACAATCATTAGGTAAAATGAAAGATTACAAACGTGCAAAAGAATATATCACAAAAAGTATTGAATATAAACCGGAATATATTGAGGCATGGCCCCTCTTAGCGCAGTACAACGAAGCGTTAGGTAATTCAGCAGAGCAAGGCGTCGCGAATCGAAAAATTATTGAACTTATATTAAAAGTCGATACTATAGCGAATGGAAATTCTGCAAGGTACAGAACTCTTCTCGATAATGCTTATCGTATGGAGGCATTCCGATTATTCAATGAGAAGAAACCATTCGAAGCGATTGAATATTATAAAAAGGCACTCCAACTAAGTCCAAAAGATTGTAAACTCGCATTGACAATCGGGCAGATTTATCACCGCGAAAAGAAAGAGATGGACGCTCAGCAATATTACTGTAAAGTAATTCAACTTTGCCCCAAATCTGAAGACGCTAAAAATGCTCAAAATTACTTGAAAATGATGGGATTAGACTGTAAATAATCATTTCAAAATAATATTCGACTTTTTCATCTTTTTTTATTAAATTAAACCTTCCAAGTTTTAAGTTCCACCCTTGAGTGAACCAAGGGTGGTTCTTTTTTGTTATTATCATGTTCTCGAATTCTTCTTTAATGGGAAAAGAGATTTCGATAATAATATTAAGTCGTTTGATTCATAAAATTCAACACAACGAAAGGGTTACTATTTCGCATGGAATTATCACTTATCATCGGAATAAGCGTTCTGGGTTTATTATTTGCACTTTATTTGATTAGAGATGTGATGCGCCGAGAAACCGGCACAGAGCGCATGCAAGAAATTTCCAACGCAATTAAACAAGGAGCAGAGGCATTCCTCCGTCGGCAAAATAGAACAATTGTTTTGCTCGCGATTGCACTTGCTCTTCTAATCTACCTTCTTTATGCGTTTGCTCGCACGCCAAATGTGCATGATCCGGCAAGTGCGGCAGACCTTGCACTCTGGACAACTTTATCATTCTTGTTCGGCGCGGCATGTTCGGTTGCGGCAGGATATATGGGTATGTGGGTTGCCATCCGAAGTAATATACGCACCGCAGCGGCGGCGCGTAATAATATGAACGACGCTTTACAAACAGCGCTTCGTGGCGGCGCAGTTTCAGGTTTCTTTGTTGTAGCTTTGAGCTTGTTGGGTGTTGCCGGATTGTTCACAATTGTGAAAGCAATCGGTGTTACAGACGATATAACAAAAATACCTTTGCTTATTGTTGGATATGGTTTTGGAGCGAGTTTCGTGGCGCTCTTTGCGCAATTGGGCGGCGGTATTTTTACGAAGGCGGCAGATGTAGGAGCAGACCTCGTTGGAAAAGTGGAAGCAGGTATTCCCGAAGACGATCCCCGCAACCCGGCAGTTATTGCCGACCTTGTTGGCGACAACGTGGGTGATTGCGCTGGTCGCGGTGCAGACCTTTTTGAATCTACTGCCGCAGAAAATATTGGCGCAATGATTTTAGCCGCCGGTTTGTACCGGGCGAACACTCAATATTTTATAGATAATGAATTATCGCTTCTTGGTGTTATTCTTTTTCCGCTCGTTGCTCGTGCGTTTGGTATCATCGCTTCGATTGTCGGAATACTTACAGTGCGGACCGCTGAGAATAAAGACCCGATGAAGGCGCTCAACCGCGGTTACTTTGTTACTGCAATATTAGCGATAGTCGGATTCTTCATTGCATCTCAATGGTTGTTGGGCGAAAATTATTTCAACTTCTTTTTAGCAGGCGTGATCGGTGTTCTCACTTCGGTAGCGTTTGTTTATATCACTCAATATTACACAGAGTACCATTACCGCCCCGTAAAATCTATTGCTGAAGCATCGCAAACCGGACCGGCAACAAATATCATTTCCGGTATAGCTGTCGGTATGGAATCAACTGGTTATCCGATAATCGTAATCGGCGTTGCTTTGGTCTCCTCATATTTTCTTGGTAATTCTTCAGGAATGGTAGACGGCGGATTATTTGGAACGGCAGTAGCGACTATGGGTATGTTAGGAACAGCCGCATACATACTTGCCATGGATACATTCGGTCCGATTACAGATAATGCAGGCGGCATTGTTGAGATGAGTCAACAGCCAGAAGAAATTCGCAAACGCACAGACCGACTTGATTCGGTTGGCAACACAACTAAGGCGCTAACAAAAGGATATGCAGTTGGTTCAGCGGCACTGGCGGCATTTTTACTTTTTGGTGCGTACATGGATGAAGTCAAAAATTATATGCCCTCATTTCAGCCGGTTATTAATCTTAATAAACCGGAAGTATTCGTCGGGGCTATGTTGGGTTCTGTGTTAGTCTATTTGTTTTCATCTCTCGCAATCAAAGCAGTTGGAAAAGCGGCATACGCAATCATCAACAATGTGCGGGAGCAGTTTAGAAACAATCCGGGAATAATGAAGGGAACATCCAAGCCCGATTACGGACAGTGCGTTGATATCGCAACTAAAGCCGCGCTTCAAAAAATGGTTTTACCCGGAGTTCTTGTGGTTGGCATGACCGTTGGTGTTGGAATTATTTTTAAATGGTTATACTATGCAGGCGGGCAATCGCCGCACGGTGCAAGCGGCGCCGAGGTTATTGGCGGATTCCTGATGTCAGGTACCATCACGGGAATTTTAATGGCGCTCTTCTTGAATAACAGCGGAGGTGCATGGGACAATGCGAAAAAATATATCGAGACAGGAATGTACGGAGGTAAGAGATCAGATCCGCACAAAGCCGCAGTGGTTGGTGATACGGTTGGCGATCCGTTCAAAGATACAGCTGGACCATCGCTTCACGTGCTGATTAAATTATTAGCAACCCTCACGTTGGTGTTGGCGCCGTTGTTTATTTAGGTCCAGAGTAAGTAGGTTTTTCCAGAAAAAAGTTTCCTTCTTGATCGTTGAAACCGATGAGAGGGAAACTTTTTATCTTGAATAGATGATAAAATTTATTGAGCATAAATATCATAATCCTTGCCTATTTCACAAATTTTTTGTAGATTTAATAAGTTATTTTTGAAAACCTATCATATTTTATCATTTTCAAGGATTTTTCGTGGCTTTAAGACAGAAATTAACACATTCATTCAGGCAGGACGAGGTTTTAAAGAAATGGTTCCTCGTTGATGCTGAGGGACAAACGCTCGGTCGCCTCGCAAGCCGTATCGCGACTGTACTGCGCGGCAAGAATAAACCACAGTTTACAACTAACGCCGACTGCGGCGATTTCGTAATTGTGGTGAACGCAGATAAGATAAAGATCGCCGCTAAACGTGAAGAGCTGAAAACTTATTTCCACCATACATTATATCCGGCAGGCGCGACAGTTGAATCGTACAAAGAGCTTATGAAAACCAATCCTGAGCGTATTGTAACGATGGCAATTAAAGGAATGATACCGCATAACCGGCTTGGAGTTCAGGTGATAAAAAAATTAAAAGTGTACCGCGGAACAGAACATCCACATTCGGCACAAAAACCCGAGCCGCTTAAGTTCGGAAAATAAATATCAGTTTCGGGATCCGAAATTCTAAACGAATTAGGATTTAGTAATTAAATAGGTATTCGAAATTAGAAAATAGTATTTAAGGAATAAAATGGTTCATCATAGAATATCAGTCGGCAGGCGTAAGACAGCAGTTGCACGCGTAATTTTAAAACCCGGTTCGGGAGAAATAAAAATTAACGACATCGCTTTGGAAAAATATTTTCCCATCGAAACATTAAAGACAGATGTGCTTCTTCCATTTACCGTTACCGAGTTGCTTGGTAAGTACGATGTGGATGCGATAGTCAACGGCGGCGGATCGAGCGGACAAGCGGGCGCAGTGAAGCTTGGTATATCGCGCGCTTTAGTCGACCTTAATAATGATTTGCGCGGAAAACTTCGCGAGCATGATTTGCTTACACGCGATTCAAGAATGGTTGAGCGTAAAAAATACGGTCAACGCAAAGCACGCAAGAGATTCCAGTTCAGTAAGAGATAATCTTTTAGTAGATGAGTATATGAGTATTTAAGTAGATGAGATTGAGAAGAAAAATTTACTCAACTACTCAGATACTAAACTACTCAACTACTTAATAAATCAAACATACTCTCTGATTTTGAGGGAAGTGTCCCGTTTCAAATGGGATCCCCTCAGAAGATGACGGGAGTAGAAGAAATAACTAACATAAAGGAGTAACAAATGCCACGTATAGAATTAGCCGACCTACTTGATGCAGGCGCTCACTTTGGGCACCTCACACGCCGTTGGAACCCCAAGATGAAACCGTTTATTTTTATGGAGAGAAACGGTATACACATCATCGATCTTAAAAAAACTCAAGACCTTTTAGAAGGTGCCGCAAACGCTCTCGCTAATATTATTGGCGAAGGGAAGAAAGTTCTTTTTGTTGGAACTAAAAGTCAGGCATCGGTAGTGATCGAAGAAGAAGCGAAGAGATGCGGCGCGTTTTACACATCATCGCGCTGGTTAGGCGGTATGCTGACCAATTTTTCCACAATCAGAAAAAGTGTTAAGCGTCTTCAGAATATTGAGAAGATGGAAACCGACGGAACTTACGATAAGATAACAAAGAAAGAAGCTTTAGTTTTAGATCGCGAGAAAGAGAAACTCTCGGATGTTCTCTCGGGCGTGGTTGATATGACAAGATTGCCGGGCGCTTTGTTTGTTGTTGACATCAAAAAAGAAGAAATTTCGGTGCGTGAAGCAAAGCGATTAGGAATACCGGTATTCGCAATTGTAGATACGAATTGCGATCCTACATTTGTTGATTATCCGATTCCGGCGAACGATGATGCGATAAAATCAATTCAGGCGATAACCAGAGTTATAGCGGATGCGGTTCTTGAAGGACAAGAGCGTGTGAGCGCCATGCAGCAAGCCCTTACCGAGCATGAAAAAGAAAAAGCACCCGAGCCGAGACAGAGAAGAAAATAAGTTGAACAATTTATAAATTGAAGAATAGCGAGATTTAAATGGAAATTACATCAGAACAAGTTAAATTATTACGAGACAAAACAGGCGCAGGGATGATGGACTGCAAAAAAGCACTTGCAGAATCGAACGGCGATATGGATAAAGCTATCGATTACCTGCGAAAGAAAGGTGCGGCAACCGCGGAGAAGCGGGCTGATCGCGCCACAAATCAAGGTGTTATCGAATCATATATCCATGCAGGCGGACGAATCGGTACGATGGTTGAAGTGAATTGCGAAACCGATTTCGTAGCAAAGACGGACGACTTCAAAGCATTCGCACGAGAGCTTGCAATGCAGATAGCGGCAATGAATCCGTTATACGTAAGCCGTGAAGATGTTTCAAAAGACATGATTGAACACGAATTGGAAATTTACCGCACCCAAGCTAAGAACGAAAAGAAACCCGATCAGGTTGTTAACCGGATTGCCGAAGGTAAGTTGGAGAAGTATTACCAGGAGTTTTGCCTGACAGAGCAAATCTATATTAAAGATTCAGGAAAAACGATTAAGGATCTTATTCTCGATCTGATGGCAAAGACGGGAGAAAAGATAACAATCCGACGGTTCAAGCGTTTTCATCTTGGAGAAAATTCATAAAAACAAAAATTCAGGTCTCGCATTCGTGAGACCTTTTTTTTATATCGACTATGAAAAAAAATAAACCGGCATTCAAAAGAATCCTTTTAAAAGTCAGCGGTGAAGCGTTGATGGGCGAAAAAGAGTTCGGAATCGATTCGAATATTCTGAGTAAGTTCGCTTCTGAGATCGGCGAGATACATAAATACGGCATCGAAATCGGAATCGTTATCGGAGGTGGAAATATTTATCGGGGGGTCGAGAATTCATCCGACGGCGTTGATAAAGTAACAGGCGATCAGATGGGAATGCTTGCAACAATCATAAACGGACTTGCATTGCAAAGCGCGCTTGAACATCATGGTGTGTTCACGCGGTTAATGAGTCCCATTAAAATGGAAGAAATGGCAGAACCGTTCATCCGTCGCCGCGCGATCAGACATTTAGAAAAAGGACGTGTTGTAATATTCGGTGCTGGAACAGGCAATCCTTATTTCACAACCGATTCTGCCGCCGCTTTAAGAGCGATGGAGATAAATGCAGACGTTATTATTAAAGGCACACGGGTGAACGGAGTTTACGATCGTGATCCGGAGAAACACAAAAATGCAGTCATGTATCACGAGATATCGTATCAGGATGTGCTTGAAAAAAATCTTAAAGTGATGGACCTTACCGCAATAACACTCTGCAAAGAAAACCTTATGCCGATTATAGTTTTTAATTTTAATAAATCCGGAAATTTACAACGGCTTCTGCAAGGACAAAAAGTAGGAACATTTGTTCACGCGAAAGCCAAAAAAATTAATAAGTAGACTTGTCGAACTATTTAAGGAATAAATATGATAAAAGAAATCATTAAACAAACAGACGACAAGATGCACAAAGCGGTGGAAGTTGTGCGTCAGGAATTCATAAAGATCAGAACCGGAAAAGCTACTACTGCTCTGCTCGACGGTGTTAAAATCGATTATTACGGACAGCATTCACCTCTCACCCAGGTTGCTAATGTCAGCGTTAAAGACATTCACACAATCTCTGTTCAACCGTGGGATAAAACAATGCTGCAGCCAATCGAGAAAGCGATCATCGCGGCAAATTTAGGTTTGAATCCGATTGTTGATGCAAACGGAATCCGCGTGCCAATACCTCCTTTGAACGAAGAAAGAAGAAAAGAACTAGTAAAGTTGATAAAGAAGTTTGCCGAAGAAGGCAGAATTGCCGTACGCAACATAAGACGCGATGCTATTGAACATCTGAAGAAGTCTGAGAAGGATGAGCATTTTTCTGAAGACGAGCGGAAACGTGCGGAACAAGATGTTCAAAAAATGACAGATAAATTTATCAAAGATATTGATGGTTTAATTGTAGTGAAAGAAAAAGAAATAATGGAAGTTTAAACAACAAATTTATCGAGTTTCGATAGATGATTATTGAGGTTGGTGCCGATTCGAGATATTGAGTCGGCATTTTGTTTTAATTGAGATTGCTCACTACTGCACAAAACACACCAAAATATTCGAAACATTTGGGCAATCTCAAACGTAAAATGATGTAAGCAAAAAAAGAAAGCTGAAAAAATGGAAGCAAATGGACATATAAACCGACGGCTATACAAATCGCGCCGAAACAAAGTGATAGATGGTGTGTGTGGAGGTATTGCCGAATATTTTGATGTTGACCCGACAATAGTGCGCTTGCTCTGGGTGCTTGTTACTTTGATGGGTGGTTCGGGTTTTATATTATACATCGTCGGTATGATTATCATGCCTGTCAATCCTGAACATCTGGCGACAACAACAAATCAGATACAACCTGTCAGCCACGGAACGGATAAGAAAAGATTTTTCGGTGTTATGTTGATTCTTGCCGGCGCATTCTTTTTGCTTCTTAATATCGGTTGGTTCTGGGGCTTTAGTTGGTGGTCTTTCTCACGCTCTGTTCTATTACCAGTTTTGTTGATAATGCTCGGAGTATTTTTCATATATATGCAAACCTCGAAAAGAAAAAATCACGCGTCACCCGTTTCAGAAAATGAGACGGAAATGAATTCAGAACCTTTTGTTGAACAACAGAAAGAATTACGACGTTCGAGAACCAATCGTAAGTTATTCGGAGTTTGCGGCGGTTTAGCGAATTATTTCGATCTCGATCCAACGCTTGTAAGATTTATTTTTGTCGCGTTGATATTTATTTCATTCGGATGGGGTTTACTCATCTACATCATACTTGGCATAATCATGCCTGAAGAAAAATTAATTGAAACATCTGCGTAAGGAAATTATAATGAACGGAAATATAAAGAAAGTTTCGTGGTTCGGGATTGTCCTGATTGTTCTTGGATTATTCATGCTTTTAGATAGGTTCGATTTGATTCAATTTCATTTTTCCAGTGTCTTTTGGCCCCTGATGATATTGCTTGGAATCATGGCGGTCGCGCGCGGATTCAATCAGAACCGTCGCGGAAAGATATTCTGGGGAACAACGCTGTTTCTGTATTCGCTTTTTTTCCTTCTCAAGTCTATAGATTATTTTGAAATCTACGGGCAAACAATATTTCCCGCAACGTTTATAATTTTCGGAATCGCCTTCTTCATGTTATACATCAACAACCTGAAAGATTGGCCCTTCCTGATTCCTACCATATTATTAACCGGAATCGGTGCAGCGTTTCTTTTGAGCGAATATGGATATATTTACAGGTGGGATGTGATTGATGCTGTCCGCATATATTGGCCCGTTATTTTAATTCTCACTGGCGTAGGACTTTTATTTCGGCGCTACAACACACAAGCGAATGAAGCGGTTCAGAAGAATGATCCAAATGTAGGGAATCAGCCCAAATAAGATTTTAATAAAAGTATCTTTATTTTATAAAACTCACTTTACCAGTAATTATATTTTCTCCGATCTTAAGACGGTAAAAATAAATTCCGCTTGTTACTGTTTTCCCACCATCATCAGTAGCATCCCAGCGCGTCATATAATTTCCTGATGATATTGTTTCCTTCAATAGTTTTTTTATAATCTGTCCCTGAACATTGTAAATTGTCAATTCAACTAAAGAATTCGTCATCGATGATGGAATGCTGAAGCTGATTATGGTTGAAGAATTGAATGGATTTGGATAACATTGCCGCAACGATAATTTTTGTGGATGTTGAGAGGTTGAATTATTGTTTACAGATGTGAACAGGTTTGTGCTGGATGGTAACTCGGTCCCGGTTGAGTCTGCCAAATACAGATTAACAAATGAAGGACGATTTGATTGAAGCAAATAAGAAGCTTTCCACTCTTCATCCGAGAGTCGAAAGAAATTTGTTGAGAGATATTCATGATAGCTTGAAACGGGACCCACAAAGGCGGTTGCTTGACCACCGGGAAGTGTAGCGATAAAAACACCCATATTTATTTTTCCTGTGCCTGTATGCAATACCCATCCGATAGGATCTCCGGCGGCATCGGTTGGTGCGGTGTGAATATCTGCAACTAAATAATCTTGTTTACAAAACACGCCGCCTTGTCCATCCTCGCCATAAAATAATTGAGGGTACCAACCGCCGTATGTTTCAACGCAGCCAAATTCTCTCGTAAGTGATCTTCGCAGAAAAACGGATTCAGGTCCCGAGAAAGGTACACCCGATAATTCTTTTTGTGCGATTGTCTTAAGTGTATCCATGATAAAATACATATTATTGAAATAAGAAATAATCTCGTCCTGCGTGTATGAACTTGGGAATGTAATTGTTTGGAACTTATTCCGTGCGACATCTGCATAGGTTTTAACCGCATCAAAGAATTGAGGATTTGGCTCAACGTATGAGTATGGGTACGAACAAATATAGCCGGCTGTGTATGATTGTTTGGCATATAAAAGATTATCATGTCGAAGTTCTGCCCATGAAGCGAGTTGGGTATTCATTTTTTCTTGCCACCACGCGGCTGTTTGCATGAAATTAAGGAGCGAATCGCGATTAACAGGTGGATTGAGAGTTCGAATTGCTGACAGCCAGAGATTGAAAAGGGAACTTCTCCAAAAGTTTGAATCGTAATGATCGACAAGATATCTCAGCGTTGCAAGATTTGTGCTGTATTTATATTGCTCCAGTTCATCTTTCAACAACTGCGCCGAAGCATCGTTTCCTAATGCAAACAAAACATCGAGCGTTGATGGAAGCATACGCCGGATTTTAACATCGTTAAATTTAATCCTGTCGTACACAACTTGACCGGTGATGTACGAATCGATTATAAACCGTTGTCCCAGAAGCATAAAAGCCGATGCCGGGGTGATGCTATCGGGATCAAAATCGTCCGCTGTTAAAATCTGAGATAAAATTCTTTGAAATGCGAACGACTTTAATCGAAGCGTATCTTGAAACTCTTTTAATTTCATCGTATCAAGAAGCGACTCGGCTGATGTAATATTCATGGCTGAAGTAATCGTCTCGAAATTATTTAGCGTTACATTATCCGACTCGCCTACGAAAAATTCTATTATGTTATTCATATCTTCAAGGACCGGAAATGCATTCGATAGCCGAGCGGCTTCGAGTATTAATTCAGTATCAATCACTTGTCTGGCAATATCTTTTATTAAGCCGTTAAAACACCAGACTCCTGTCTGGTGATGGATAGGCAGTCCAGACGATGTGGTGTTGTGATTAAAGTGCTATACTGTATGTAT